>CAIPMW010000067.1 GCA_903866255.1 uncultured Chlorobiaceae bacterium
GATGTACATGGAATTAATATATCAATTAATTTCATATAAAACAAATACTTTGATGTAATTTACATGGGTACAAAACACGTAAAAAGCCTATAATTCATTAGGAATCAATAGGTTATATGCATTTTGGCCGGGGAACTTCGGTTTAGCGGCTTATGGGCGAACTTGCGCTTCAGCCATCGGCCAGCCGGGTGTTGACCATGGAGATCTTTTCTGAAGCTGATTTTGATTCGTCGTGCGAAGTGATGGAGAAGTTTGTGGCACCAACGTTTATAACAGCCGATAAAGTTTTTGGTATGCTGCATGACCCTGAGAGAAGAGCTTTTTCCGATGAGGAGATAAGTGACGTGCTTCACCAGGCATTCAAAAGGGGGAAGAGGTAATTGTTTTTACCCTTATCGAAATATTACACTACATGCCAAGGCTTTGGATGTTTGATGGTTGATAAATCGACAATGACAAGATCAGCGTAGCGCTGAATGACAAGAGCGATACCTATGACGC
The DNA here is from genome assembly GCA_903866255.1 of uncultured Chlorobiaceae bacterium. Taxonomy (GTDB): domain Bacteria; phylum Bacteroidota; class Chlorobiia; order Chlorobiales; family Chlorobiaceae; genus Chlorobium. Next base: position 502 of record CAIPMW010000067.1, read on the forward strand.
GGAGTTTTCGAATCTCTGAATCAAAGATAGTTATGGTTTATTCCGGTACAATCAAGAGCCATCCAGAATTACTGGTGGGGGAGTATGGTGCATTGCGGATGTTGAGTATGAATTCAGGGAAGAGAGTACTGTGTTTTCCTGGATCCTGTCGAGTCTGAAGCTGGTTTAGTTATCCAACTGGTTATGTTGCAGGCCGCAAGCAATTCACGACTGAGGAGTGGATTGACCTGTTTATTCAGAGTATCGGAGTTCACTTTTCGTGTTCTGGGCGGTGCGGCAAGTTGATGCAGCTTGTAAGGCTGATGTTCCTATTGTAAGCGTAATATTCAACCTGAGTGAGCTTTGTCTGAAGGGGAGAAAAAAGTCGCATGATCTATTCTGAATTTTCTTCATATTTTTTGTAACAAAATCAGTTGCATACATGACTAATTTCATTGAACATAAGGGTGGCGCAGAAAGGATAGTAACCTGTCCTGTCTGCAAGGAGTCATTTATCTGTGGCCTCTCCTCAACATGCTGGTGTGCGAACAAGAAGGTGCCTGCCGAAGTGAAAGAGTATCTTGCCGAACGTTATGAAACCTGTATTTGCAGCACTTGTCTTGACCGATTCATTGAGCAAGCCGGTACGGTTGAGACCGCCTGAGTGTTGGTGCAACCTTCGGAAAAAGTTGTGCAGTGTGCCCTTCCGCTTAAAAGGTCTGGAAGAACCCGAATCTGCCGGATAGGTCCATACCTCTACTGCTTGTCCGTTGAAAGGCTCCAAACTTAATGAAAATTCAATTGAAATGCAGTCGCTGATCATGTACATTAGGTCATTGAAACAGCAACACTAAAACAGGAATCATGCAGAAAGAGACCATTACGATACTCGGGTGCGGCTGGCTCGGGTTGCCGCTTGCACAAGCTCTCGTCAAAGAGGGATACGCCGTCAAGGGTTCAACGACGAGGGAGGAAAAGCTTGAGGTGTTGCAGGATGCCGGGGTGGAGCCATACCTGATATCCCTTGACCCGGAGGTAACCGGTGACGATGTTGTAGCTTTTCTTCAGAGTGATATCCTTATTGTCAATATCCCTCCGACACGGCGAGACGATATTGTTGAGTACCATATTGAGCAGTTCTCTTCATTGATTGATGCACTTGGTCAGTCGCCGGTGCGCTCCGTGCTGATGGTCAGCTCCACCTCGGTCTATCCGTCGCTCAACCAGGAGGTTACTGAAGAGGATGCCGTCGATCCTGAATCTCCCTCCGGGCAGGCGCTGATTCTTGTCGAAGAGATGTTGATGCAGGAGAACGGGTTCCAGACCACGGTGCTGCGTTTTGGCGGGCTGGTCGGTTATGACCGTAACCCTGAAAAGTATCTTGCGGCGTTGACAGCGGTGACCAATCCCGATCAGCCGATGAACCTTGTTCATCGTGACGATTGCATCAAGATCATGTCGGAGATTATTCGCTTGCAGCAGTGGGGTGAAGTGTTCAACGCCTGTAGTCCCAATCATATCCTGCGGCGCGACTATTATGGCAGAGCAGCCGATGCAGCAGGAGTTCCACGACTTCCTCTGATGCCATCTGACGCTCCAGCTTCGTTTAAAGTGGTGAACAGCGACAAGCTGGTGAGCGCTCTGGGATATACGTTTTTGCATCCCGATCCGGTGGGGTAAAGGGAAGGAGGACTTATGGTGATAAAGAAAACGGGAAAAATTTAAACAAGTATTTATCGGACTATACTTGAAGCTGTTGAATCAGGGAATACCATTTCAGAAGAAGAGTTGGAAAAACGCATAGCACAATGGCTCGAACCATAAGGTGATGCTTCTCTTGTTTTGGCCTGCGGCGTGTCACCTCGATACGGGCTTCGCCTTACTCGGTGTCCGATCAGTGGTTATCTCAGAGCGGTGTCCGACAGGTGGGGTATCATGCGGCAGAGCGATGGCCAAGAGTCGCCCTGCTCCGGTCGCCGAGTAGCACGAAGTGCGTATCGAGGCGCTCCTACAATATAAACTCCAAGTCACACCCCGCCTCTGCTGACTCTTCAACAAATTCACTCAGCTTCCCAAGAAACTCCAGAAACCGTCCCGGTTCAATGTTCCGAAAATATGCCACCCCAACCGGCTTGTCATGCCAGCCGAGCAGGATTGTTTCGTGATGTTCCGGATCAATGGATGCCATCTTGTCATCAATGATTTTTTTCATGCGTCCCAGACTGCTGCTATGCAGAAACGCTTCATCCCAACTGTCAAGTCCGTTGTTGCTTTCCGATATGAATGGCAGACTGTTCAACAGCTCAGGCAATCCGTAATGAAAAAACGCAGCGTAATTGTGGGCATCAATCTCCAGTGATGCGTACGTTTTGTACGATGTATCCTGAAGTCGTACCCAATTTATGGTGCCGGTACGGTATATTGAAAGCTCCCGGTGTATCGGGCTCTTGTCGTCGATAAGGATGCGTTGAACCTTCATAAAATCGGTATCGGGATGGGTTGCACCTTTAATTTGCAGAGAGAGTTTTGTGTTGTTATGGAATTGGTTATAACATAGCTATCTTCAAAGAATTATTTTTATTGCTGTTTTCATACAGGGATATGATATAACGCGGTATTCACAAGAATTTTATTGGTACTCACAAGTATGGAAGGAAATTTTTCAAATAGAGTACAGGATGTTATTCGCCTCAGCCGTGAGGAGGCTCTTCGGCTGGGTCATGACTACATTGGTACAGAGCATCTGCTCCTTGGTTTGATCAGGGAAGGTGAGGGAATTGGCGCCAAAATATTAAAAAATCTCAAGATAGATTTATATGGTCTTAAGCTGAAAATCGAGGAGAGCACCCATCCAAGGGTTGCTGAAGCCCAGATGGGTAATGTTCCTTTGACCAAACAGGCCGAGAAAGTGCTGAAAATCACCTATCTCGAGGCTAAAATTTGCAAGTCGAATGTTATAGGAACCGAGCACCTGTTGTTGTCCATTATGAAAGGGGATGATAATATTGCTGCCCAGATTCTTGAACAGTTTGGTGCGACTTATGACCTTGTCAGAGATGAGCTGATGACAATTTCAAGTGGCAAAAGTGAAGCGGGTGAGCCTCCCATGGAGGGTGCCTTCGCTTCAGGTGGCTCAGAGCGGCAGCCAAAAAAGCCGGACCCCAAAAAAGGGGAGAGAACAAAAACTCCCGTCCTCGACAACTTTGGTCGCGATCTCACTCGTCTTGCCCTTGATGATAAACTTGACCCGATCATCGGGCGCGAAAAGGAGATTGAGCGTGTCGCCCAAGTGCTAAGTCGCCGGAAAAAGAATAATCCGGTACTGATTGGTGAGCCGGGTGTCGGCAAGACGGCCATTGCTGAAGGTCTTGCTCTCAAAATTGTGCAGCGCAAGGTGTCGAGAGTGCTTTACGACAAGAGGGTTGTTGCGCTAGACTTGGCAGCACTTGTTGCCGGTACCAAATACAGGGGACAGTTTGAGGAGAGGATGAAGGCTCTCATGAACGAGCTTGAGCGCTCCCGTGATGTTATTCTGTTTATCGATGAGCTGCATACCATTGTTGGTGCGGGTGGCGCGTCGGGTTCGCTTGACGCAAGCAATATCTTCAAGCCTGCACTTGCCCGTGGCGAACTTCAGTGCATCGGCGCCACAACGCTTGATGAGTATCGTCAGTTTATTGAAAAAGATGGCGCGCTTGATCGCCGGTTCCAGAAGATCATGGTGGAGCCCACCTCGGTTGATGAGACGATTCAGATTCTCAACAACATCAAGTCGAAGTATGAGGTGCATCATCATGTCAACTATTCGGAGGACTCGATAGAGAAGGCTGTAAAGCTTTCCGAGCGTTACATCACTGACCGTTTTCTGCCCGACAAGGCGATTGATGTTATGGATGAGGCCGGGGCGCGAGTTCATCTGAGCAATATTCATGTGCCGCAGGAGATTCTTGAGCTTGAAAAATCGATCGAGGAGGTGAAGAGCGAGAAGAATCAGGTGGTGAAGATGCAGAATTTTGAGGAGGCGGCGAGGCTTCGTGACCGTGAGAAAAGTATGATAGAGGCGCTTGACCAGGCCAAGCAGGAGTGGGAAGAGAGAGCGGCTGAAAGTGTCTACGATGTCACTGAAGCTGATATCACCTCGGTGATTGCCATGATGACCGGTATTCCGGTTGCCAGGGTCGCACAGTCAGAGTCGAAACGGTTGCTCACGATGGAGGCCGATCTCACCAAAGAGGTGATTGGTCAGGATGAGGCGATCAAGAAGATTACCAAGGCGATACAGCGTACTCGTGCCGGGTTGAAAGATCCTTCACGTCCCATTGGCTCCTTTATTTTTCTTGGGCCGACCGGAGTTGGCAAGACCGAGCTTGCCAAGGCGCTGACCCGATACCTGTTTGATACAGAAGATGCTTTGATACGAGCCGATATGAGCGAGTATATGGAGAAGTTCTCGGTCAGCCGCCTTGTTGGAGCACCTCCCGGATATGTTGGCTACGAAGAGGGCGGCCAGTTGACCGAAAAGGTTCGTCGTAAGCCCTATTCTGTGGTGCTTATTGACGAGATTGAGAAGGCGCACCCCGATGTTTTCAATATTCTCCTGCAGGTGCTGGACGAGGGCGTGCTGACTGACGGGATGGGGAGAAAGGTTGATTTCCGCAATACGGTGATCATCATGACCTCAAATATTGGTGCCAAGGATATCAAGAATTTCGGCGCTGGATCGGGCATGGGCTTTACTCCCATTGATGACGCAACCGGTAATTACAAGGCGATGAAGTCAACCATTGAGGATGCTCTCAAGCGAGTCTTCAATCCCGAGTTTCTCAACAGGATTGATGATATTGTTGTCTTCCATGCACTTGAAAAGCAGCATATTTTCAAGATTATCGACATTACGGCTGGCAAGCTCTTCAAGAGGCTGCATGATATGGGTATTGAGGTGCAGATCGATGAGAACGCCAAGGAGTTTCTTGTGGACAAGGGTTACGATCAGAAATATGGTGCCCGTCCGCTGAAGAGAGCACTGCAAAAGTATGTGGAAGATCCGCTTGCCGAAGAGATGCTGAAAGGTCGTTTTTCGGAGGGAAGTGTCATCAGGATTATGTTTGACGAGGCGGAAAAAGAGCTCCGTTTTGTCGACGGGGTGGTGCCGGTTCCTGAAGGCGAAGGGCAGGCGCATAGCGAGTAACGTTTTGCTTTTTTTTTGTTGGTTGGGAACACTGGCTTATTATGAGGTGGTGTTCCCTTGAGGAAAAGCAAAAAGGTTTTTATGCTGATCCATAGAAGAAGCTGAAATAAGATGTCATTAATGGTTTAGCTATTTATAATAAGTAAGTTAAAGACGTTTCTTTCTGGTTGGCAATTTGCTTCTTATATGGGTTATAATTCAAAAATCAGCGGTTTTGGCGGATCAGTCTGATTGTTTGTCAGGCATAAAACAGGAGAACATAAGAAGTGCCAATCATATCAATGTTTTACGGAATCATTATCCGTTTGTTTCTTCTCGACAATAAACATCACAATACCCCGCACATTCATGCGAGATACGCGGAATTTGAAGCTTCTGTGGGTATCGAAGATGGAGAGATTTTGGCTGGCAATCTGCCGCGCAAGCAACTGCGCTTGGTGCAAGCATGGATTGAATTACATCGTGATGAATTGATGGCTGATTGGGAGTTGGCGGTTAATGGAGAGGAACCATATAAAATTACACCTCTGTGAGGTCTTGTATGTATTGGGATGCAAAAGTTGTCAAACCGTTATCTGATTATCGCATTTATGTTGAAATTGAAGATGGTCGTCGGGGTGTCTTTGATATGAAGCCTTACCTTGATCGCGGTCTTTTCCGAGAACTCACAGGTGAGCCTTATTTCAATCAGGTAGGTATTCTTTTTGGGGCTGTTACCTGGCCGCACCAACAAGATATTGCGCCAGAAACTCTCATTGAAGGTATGACACCGGTTGAAACCATGCCTGATGTTGGTTTAGAATCATCTGTATAATCGTACAGGTTTAAATCATTGTTAATGCTATTAAATCATTTATAGATAATTAATTGGCTGATCTGTATAACAAGGTGAAATAAAATGCCGATTAATAGCTTAGCTGTTTATAGTGAATGAGTTAATGCTATTTTTCGTTATTTACAATTTGCTTTTCATATGGGTTATCACCGAACAGTAGTGAAAATAATTCATGTAAACGCTTTACTTATTACGTTTTTTATTCGTTTTAACAGGAGGTATTTGCCATGAAACATATAACCGCTACGGACACCCTTGAGTTATCAGTCCCGGAGAGAATTCAGTTGGTAGAAGACATATGGGATACGATATCTAACGAACCTGAAGCTGTCCAGTTATCGGACGAAGAAAAAAAAATAATTGATGAACGTTTGGATGCATATCACAGAAACCCCGCATTAGGTGCTCCGTGGGAAGATGTTTATAAGAGAATAGTATCTAAGCAATGAGGCATCAAATCATAATCAGACCTGAGGCTGAAAATGATTTAAGAGAATCATTCCTTTGGTATGAAGAAAAAAGGCAGGGTTTGGGACATGACTTCTTGTTTCAGATTGATGCCGGTCTTAAATTTATCCAAAGGAATCCTGAGCTCACCGCAGTAGAATATAAAGAAGCAAGGAAGCACATCATTAAAAAATTTCCTTATAAAATAATCTATCTGTTCAAAAATGATGCAATTTTTGTTCTGGCAGTGCTTCATGGCAAAAGAAGTCCAGCCGTATTAAAAAATAGAATAGACTGCATCTAACCAAATCACTTCACCTGACTGTCGGCTTCGCCGCCAGCAGGTCACCTTTTTGTTAGTGCTATACACTTATATCTGCTGCCAATGCGGCGGCAAAATTGTATCGCGCTGGAAATTGATAAAAGGAGGTCTCGGATGAACATTACTGAATTGAGGAAAATGAGCACTTCGGAACGATTGCAAGCCATGGAGGTACTTTGGGATAGCCGTTTATATGAAAATGATGCAGTCGAAACACCTGAGTGGCATGAGAAAATACTTCAGGAAAGAAAAGAAAAAATTACAAGTGGGTGCGCAACATTCATCTCACTCGCCGATCTCAAAAAGAGTCGCTTCAAATGTGAATAAATGATGTTTTCATATTGGATGAAGCAGTTGACGATTTGAATGAAGGCAAAGCATTTTACGACCTTCAGGCAACAGGTATTGGTGATTATTTCTGGGATTGTTTGACTTCAGGGAATTATGAAACGTAAGGTCTACATCGAAACATCCGTCATCAGCTACCTGACGGCTCGGCCCAGCAAGACCATTCTCGGAGCGGCTCACCAACAAATTACATTAGCCTGGTGGGAAACCCGCAGCCAGTACGACCTGGTTGTTTCTGAGTCGGTTTTACGTGAGTGCGGTGCTGGTGACCCAGATGCTGCAAAAAAGCGCCTGACTGTGTTGAATGATGTGCCCTTGATCTTGATAACCGAACAAGCACTCGATATTGCCAACTCGCTGGTAGCGAAGGGGATTATTCCAGCCAAGGCGGCTGAAGATGCGCTCCACATTGCAATTGCCACCGTCAATGGAGTTGATTATCTTCTGACGTGGAACTGTAGGCACATTGCAAATCCCGAGATACAAAGAGGTATCGCTGCTCACCTTGATGATATTGGTTTGTCGCTGCCGTTCATTTGCACCCCCGAAGAACTACTTGGAGACGAAAATGTTGAATGACGAAATCGTAGATGAAGTAAGAGCTATTCGTGATGCCCATGCAGCCAAATTTGGCTATGACTTGCAGGCTATCTATGCTGATTTGAAAAAGTCAGAAGCTGAACATATTGCGGCCGGTCATCCATTTATTCCTGCGCCTGAGTGCCCGGTGCCTGACACGGCATTGCAGTGGACTCGCTTCGCTCACCGCTGAATTCAGACGTTCGCAAGTACATCTATGGAATTTGCAGCACTCAAGCCAAGAGCCGAACACACAATTGTGCGATTCATCTCATTGCGGCAGTTGTGTTTCGTGAAAGTGCAAGACACACAGAAATCGAAGCAAGAGTAGTTTGCCAAAATAAAGATCCGGGAGAGCTTGAGAATATTTCCATATTCAGGGATTTTATTTGTCGTCAACAGATTAAATTTTACAAAGCCGAGATAAAAAAGTTCAAGCGAAAGGATAAAGGGTTCTCGTTGCTGTTTTAGGCAGTAAGGGTTCTCTATGCCAATTCTTTGACGTTTCTTATGATTTATCCATGTATATTGAAAATGAAAATTTCAAATTGCATGGATTATGAGCGTTCTCTATCTTGATCGCACAATAGCCGAGGATGTTCGGCTTGGGCTGAAAAACAACCCGGTTACGGCGGTTGTGGGGCCTCGACAGTGTGGCAAGTCTACCCTGATCAGGCATCTGGTCTCTTATGATCGGCCGTTCCTCTATCTTGATCTTGAACGTCCTTCCGATTTGCGGAAGCTCGATGACCCCGAATGGTTTTTGCAGCATCAGCGGGGAAAGCTGGTTTGCATCGACGAGGTGCAACGGCGGCCGGAGCTTTTTCCCCTGATTCGAAGTCTGGTGGACGAATGGGGTGGTAATGGTCATTTTCTGATTCTCGGATCGGCTTCACGTGATCTGCTGATGCAGAGTTCCGAGTCGCTTGCCGGACGAATCACCTACAAGCGGTTGACTCCGTTTTTGTGGGAAAAGGTAAAGGAGCGGGTGATAATCGAGGAGTATCTTGCACGCGGAGGGTTTCCGAAAAGCCTGCTGCAGGAAGAGGAGCAGGTGTCGTTCGGATGGCGGGAGGATTTTATCACGAGCTTTCTTGAGCGTGATCTGTTGCAATGGAGCGGGTTCTCCCCGGCAACGATGCGTCGTCTCTGGCAGATGCTCGCTCACAATAACGGTCAGATGGTAAACCTCTCCTCCATTGGCGGTTCCCTTGGAGTAAGCCATACCACGGTAAGGAATTATCTTGATCTTTTACAACAGACCTTCATGGTGTGCCTGTTGCCGCCATTGATGTCGAATATTGGTAAACGAGTTGTCAAATCGCCAAAGGTGTATGTGGCCGATACCGGTATTGTCGCCGCTTTGCTTGGGCTTGTTGATTTCAACCGGATTGCCGGGCATCCGGTATTTGGCTCACTTTGGGAAACTCTGGTGATGATCAACATTCAGGGAATGTATCCGGGCTGCGGGCTTTATTATTATCGCACGGTCAACGGTGCCGAAGTGGATATCGTCATGGAGCAGTCGGGCAAGCGTTTTGCCATAGAGTGCAAGGCCTCCGCTGCTCCGGTTCTGACAAAGGGGAACCGGTCGGCAATTGTTGACATAGCCCCTCTACACACTTTTGTCGTGGCTCCTCTTGAGAAGGGGTATGCATTAGCGCCAGGCATCTCGGTTGTGGGTCTGTCGGAACTGCTCGACGAGATCGGAAAGCTTCTGTGATTGTTTCTCATGGAGGGCGCGAAAGAGAGCGTGACAACCGAAAAGATAAAAGGTTCTCTTTGCGGTTTTAAACAACACCCCGTTACTCTGTGCCTTGGTGAAAAGCACATCAAGAGTAACGGGGATTTTGCTTTTACGCTTGCGGTGGAACCGGATGATCTTTCAGTACAGCAAGTGAGCGTTGCAGGAACTCTTCCGGTAGTCGGTAGTCACTGATTTTGCCGGACAAAAAGGCATCATATCCCTGGAGATCCATCAAGCCATGGCCTGACCAGTTCATAAGAATCACCTTCTCTTTCCCCTCCTCCTTTGCTCGCTTCGCTTCACGGATGGTTTGTGCGATGGCGTGGGAGGTTTCAGGTGCCGGGATAAATCCTTCGGTATGAGCAAAGAGGAGAGCGGCTTCGTAGCACTCCGTCTGGGGGATAGCGGTGGCCTCAATCAATCCCAACTGTTTGACGTGGCTGACAAGGGGCGACATGCCATGGTAGCGCAAGCCTCCTGCATGAATGGCCGGTGGAATAAATCCGTGGCCAAGGCTGTACATGGGCAGCAGCGGTGTCATTTTTGCCACATCACCGTTGTCATAGACATAAGGTCCCCTCGTCAGGGTCGGGCAGGCTTCGGGCTCGGTGGCAATAATCTGAACCTCACGTCCATGGATTTTGTCGCAGATGAAGGGGAAGCTGATGCCTGCAAAGTTTGAACCTCCACCAGCACAGCCGATAACGATATCGGGATAGAGGCTCACCTTCTCAAGCTGTTTGCGGGCTTCAAGGCCGATAATGGTCTGATGCAGCATCACATGGTTTAAGACACTGCCAAGGGCGTAGCGGGTATCATCGCGTTGGACAGCCTGTTCAATGGCTTCGCTGATTGCAATGGCAAGGCTGCCCGGCGTGTCGGGTGTCTCCGCCAGAATTCGGCGTCCCGTCTCGGTTTGTGTGCTTGGGCTGGCAATGCACTCTGCCCCCCAGGTGTTCATCAAGATTTTGCGGAATGGCTTCTGGTCAAAGCTGATGCGCACCATAAAGACTTTACAGTCGATACCGACAAGTTTGCAGCTCATCGCAAGGGCGCTTCCCCACTGGCCGGCGCCGGTTTCAGTGACGAGATGCTTTATGCCAAACTGCTTGTTGTACCATGCCTGGGGTACAGCGGAATTGGGTTTGTGGCTTCCTGCCGGTGATACACCCTCATTTTTATAGAAGATTTTTGCCGGAGTCTTCAGGGCTGCTTCCAGTCGGTGGGCCCGGTACAGTGGTGAGGGGCGCCAGAGTTTCAGGATTGCCTGCACCTCCTGTGGAATTTCAATCCACCGCTCAGTGCTCATCTCCTGCTCAATAAGGTTCATCGGAAAAACTTTGGCAAGGGCATCAGGGCCGACAGGGTTGCCATCAGGCCCCAATGGTGGCGGCATCGGTGAAGGCAGGTCAGCCTGAATGTTGTACCACTGCCGTGGCATCTCATCCTCGCTTAACAGGATCTTTGTAAATTCCGAACTCATGATTCAATAAAGGTTTCGCTAATAAGATACCAGATGACAGGCAGGAAAGCTTGTACAAGGGTGCCGAAGACGGGAATCGAACCCGTACGTCCATTGCTGAACACGGGATTTTAAGTCCCGGGCGTCTACCAGTTCCGCCACTTCGGCTTGCTGTCATGCTTTACAGGAGCAGCAATTTACTATCTTCGCTCTGTTTCCCAAAAAAATAAATGGTTCTTGCTTTGCCCATCTTCCACGGTAAAACTTGAGCTTATGCGCTGAAATGGTCGAAACCCCTGATCGACTCCAGCGGAATACTCATGCCAAAGGTGTCTTCAAGAGTAATGCCAAGCTCCGGGGCAGTCATTTCACCGATCACTGAAATTGCTCTGTTGCCGGCTATTGACTGATAGCTCTCTTTCGATAGAGTGAAAAGCAACTGATAATCTTCACCTCCGGTGAGAGCCCAGGTGAGGGCATCTTCCTGCAGTTCATCGGCTATTCGACGCGTGTTTTCATGGATTGGCAACAGCTTTTCATGAAGAAGAGCCCCTGTCTTTGAGTGGCGGCAGAGATGCTGAAGGTCAGAGCTGAGCCCGTCGGAGATGTCGATCATCGACGTGGGGCGAATATTGTGGTCATGGAAGAGTCGGACAATATCGATGCGGGCGAAGGGAAGCAGTTGTGCCCGGATAGCTTCGCTGTACTCCTGCAGCTCTCCGATTGCGCTCTTGGCATAGGGTTCATTGTTTTCGAGATGGTTCAGCATAATCTCTTTTTCACGCATAAGGAGTTTCAGTCCAGCGGCTGCACCTCCAAGAGTGCCGGTAACGCAGATCACATCGCCTGGTTTGGCACCGCTTCTGCGGGTCACCCGCTCGGGAGATACCTCTCCAACCATGGCGACTGAAATGACCAGGCCTGAACGGGAAGAGGAGGTGTCTCCACCCGCGATAGCAAGGCCATATTTTTGTGCAGCATCACTGATGCCTGCGTAAAGCTCCTCGATCATGGTAATCAGGAATGATGCCGGCACGGCAAGTGAGATCAGGGCATAGCGGGGCAGGCCATTCATGGCGCAGATATCCGAGACATTGACACTGATTGCCTTGCTTCCGAGGTGTTTGAGCGGGGTAGTCAAGAGATCGAAGTGTACCTGCTCGGCCAAAATATCTGTCGTCGATACTTGCAGCAGCTCTGCTGAGAGGCGGTAAACGGCGCAGTCATCACCGATTCCGGTCAAGAGTGAGGGGAGAGCTGTCAGGGTTGGTGCAACAAGAGTGGCGATAGTATCAATCAGACCAAATTCTCCGATTGCAGTGATAGCTTTAAATGGCATATTTTTGAGTAAATTGCGTTTTATATCAGGTTGTACTATCTGGCACTTTCGTAGCAGGAGCACTGATGAGGTGCAACTCTTCTTGATAACAGTGACAATATCTGCTTTTTATGGGTTTTTTTGACAAGTTCAAATTTACAAAGCTTAAAGAGGGGCTCGAAAAAACCCGGGATACCCTTCGTGAAAAGCTTTCTGTTATTACAAAAGGCAAAACAGAGATCGATGACGAGTTCCTTGAGGAGCTTGAGACGATTCTTGTTGGAGCAGATGTCGGGGTCGAGACCACGCTCGGGATTGTTGATGCCATCACCGAAAGGGCTAAAAAGGAGACTTACCACTCCGAAGGTGAGCTGAACAAGATGTTGATGGAGGAGATTCAGCAGATGCTTGAGGAGACGGGAGAGGATCATCCCCTGGATTTTGACGCGTCGCTTCCGGCCAAACCTTATGTTATTTTGATTGTCGGCGTGAATGGCGCCGGCAAGACCACGAGTGTTGCCAAGTTGGCCCATAATTACGATAAGGCCGGAAAAAAGGTGATTATTGCCGCTGCTGATACCTTCAGGGCCGCAGCCTATGAACAGCTTCAGATATGGGCCGACAGGGCAGGTGTTCCCATGATCGGCCAGGCCCAGGGTTCCGATCCCGCTTCGGTTGTGTACGACGCTGTCAGCGCTGCGGTTTCCAGGAATGCCGATGTGGTGCTGGTTGATACGGCGGGGCGATTGCATAACAAAAGCCACCTGATGGAGGAGCTGGCCAAGATAATGCGTGTCGCCAAGAAGAGGATTCCTGAGGCTCCGCATGAGGTATTGCTGGTGCTTGATGGTACGACCGGACAGAACGCTGTGCAGCAGGCAAGGGAATTTACCAAGTTTGTTCATGTGACAGGGCTTGTGGTGACCAAGCTTGATGGAACCTCCAAAGGGGGGATTGTTCTCTCTATTTCGCGTGAACTGAAGTTGCCGGTCAAGTATATCGGTGTCGGAGAAAAAATCGATGACCTTCAGTTGTTTGACCGAGCGGAGTTTGTTGCCGCACTGCTTGGCAGAGAGTCAAAGTGACGTTCAGGTATGTATAATAGCGGGTATTTGGGTGTGAAGAACTTCAAGTATTCGCTTCTGGTTGGTCAGTTTCAGGATGTGTGTACTGGTTTTCGTATCCTGGGCACCGAGGCGCGGGGCAATCAGAGATGTCTCATCCAGTTGTTCAAGCAGCTCAGCCAGCTTCTGCTCTATTCTCAACGGACTGCGAATCAGGACGATATGCGTTATTTCAGCTTCAGGAAGGTCAAGCAGATAATCGATATGCCATCGAAGTTTTTTTGGTGATGGATTAATGTCTCCGGTGCCCATAACGTTTTTTTCGGAGAAGAGATTCAGCATGGTCTCCCGTATTCTGTGGTGAGGTTTTCCCCCTGATCGTGAGGTGTGGCGGATAACCCTTCGAGCAAGAGGAGAGCCTGATTTACTTTCACCAAGCGCTGACCCGATGTAGATGTAGTCACCTTGGGGTATCGTGAACAGTTTTCCTTGCTGAAATCTGCCGAATGCAAGCTGTACAGATTCTGAGAGATGAGTGAGCAGGAGATATGAGCCCATGCGGTTGTTATTGCCAAAAAGAGTAAACTCAGAACTGGCCATTGTTTTTTGTTGTTTTTGATGCAATATTAGCCCCTCAGGCGAGGGGGTGGACATCTTCTGTCGTTGGCTGAAATATATGCCTGTAGTGATTGATATTTTGTCGATGTACAGGTTTTTTTTGAACGGATCGAAAGAGGCGGTATAAGCCCGCTTTCACAACAACACAATTAATGATAAAGGGATAAATCTATGGCATTAATGTCGAATTTGCGGAATAAAACTCATATAATACTGTACACTCTTCTGGGCTCCTTTCTTGCGCTTATTGTTTTTGAATGGGGTATGAATTTTAGCGGCTTTTCCGGTAAAGCCAATATGGCGGGAAAAGTTAATGGCAAGTCAATTTCCTTCAGTCAGTATGATGATGTGTATAAGGCGGTTACTGATAATTTCAGAAGAGGCAATCCCGGTGCGGAGCTGACACCCGAGACGGAACTCGGGCTTCATGAGCAGGCCTGGAATACAGTGGTTGACCAGACCTTGCTTGAACAGCAATTTGAGAAATTCGGTATTTCGCTTCAGGATCAGGAAGTGGTGGAGGCCTTCGATAGTCCAAATCCACCTATGGTTATTCGCCAGAATTTTTCTGATTCTACGGGGATTATTGATCGAAAAAAATTGGAAAGTGCCCGCAGTGATCCTCGTAGCAAGGAGTTGTGGTTGCAGCTTGAGAAAATTGTCCGCCAGGAGTTGAAGGTCAATAAACTGATCCGCTCTCTTCAAACCCTTGCCCATGTTACTGAGCCGGAGATTGGTGAAATTGTCAGCAGGCAGTTTTCACATTTTTCCGCTTCATTTATTCCTGTTCCGTTGAGTTTTGCAGGAGCCGATGCCCAATTCGCTGTTAAAGATGATGACATAAAAAAATATTTTGACGGGCATAAAGAGCTGTTCAGGCAGGTGCCAACCCGAAAAGCTGATTATGTCTTTTTTCCCTTGATTCCTTCGTCGAAAGACAGTCTTGCGGTTCGTACTGAACTCGAAACACTTCGGAGCGATTTTTCAAGCTCGGTCAATGACAATGATTTTGTTCAAAAGCAGAGTGATCGACCTACAGGCAGTAATGTTACCTACACTCGTGCCGATTTTTCACCGCTTGCCAGTACCGCAATTTTTAATGCGGCAAATCTCAAGACCGGGGCTATTGTCGGGCCTGTTGCTGACCGTGGGGAATACAGGTTACTCAAGGTCAGGCAGGTTACCACATCGCCTCAACCCATTGCCCGTGCCTCACATATTCTTTTGCGGTTCAATCCCGCCAGCAGGGATGAAATTCAAAAGGTGCGGGAGTTGTCAATGTTGATTTATAAGCAGATTCAGGCTGGAGTTCCTTTTGATGTATTGGCAAAAAAATATTCTGCTGATATAGCCAGTGCTGCAAACGGTGGTGATGTCGGGTGGTTCAGCAAAGATCGTATGGTTCCAGCCTTTTCAGCGGCGGTGTTCAGTGCTCGTCCAGGTGCTGTTGTTGGCCCTGTGCAGACACAGTTTGGGCTTCATATCATCAAAGTGACTGGTTTTGATCAGAGTGCTGTCGTCTGTTCAGAGATTATCAGAAATATCAGGCCATCATCTGAAACCGTTGACAGTGAGCGTCGTCGGGCTACAGCATTTCAGCTCAATGCGAAACAAAACGGTTTCGACAAGAGTGCTGCAAGCGCAAAGCTGCGTATCGACAAGACCGGTGAATTTGGCAGGCGGACCCCAGTTACCCAGATTGGCTACAGTGATAAAATAGCCACCTATGCATTTAAAGCTGGTGAAGGTGATCTTTCCGATGTGCTTGAAACCGAAAAAGGGTTTTATGTGATGCGTCTGACCAGTAAAAATGATACAGGATATCGTCTGCTCGATCAGGAGCTCAAGGGAATTGTGACTACGGAACTTTTACGCGAGAAGAGAGCCGCTTTTCTGGAGAAAAAGCTTTCAGGGATGGCTAAGGGCCCTGGCGTGACGCTTGAAAAGATTGCATCAAATATTGGCATTAAAGTTGTTACTGCCGACAGTATTTGGTGGCGCGACGGGGCCATCCCTGGCTATGGAGCTGATCGAGCTCTTGCAGAAGCCATATCAGGGCTGGTTCCCGGCAAGCTTTCAGCGCCGGTGAAAACGAATGATGGTTATGCTCTTGTTGTGCTGAAGCAGAAAAGCCTTCCTGCTGGAATTAATCTGAAAGTTGAAAAAGCAGGCATCGCACAGCAACTGCTGCGGGCGAAACAGGAGCAGCTTTTTGGGGAATATTTTGCATCCCTTCGCAAAAACTCGAAAATCGAGGATTTGCGTCCCTGATCTAACCTGAATTATTCCCCCAAGCTCTGCTTCGAGGGATTTGTTCATATTGTCATCAATGAGCCGCCTGGAAGCTTTCCAGGCAGGCTTTGATTCCTTCTGCGGTATCCAGTCGGAGACACTCTTGAGCAAGCACCTCAGTTTCAGTGATAGTGTAGTGCGATACCAGTGATTTCAGATCCGGGATATCCGAAACCACAACGCTGAATTTCCTCAGTCCGCAACCTATCAGGAACGGCAGAGCCAGGGGATCAGAGCCCATATCACCACAAATCATTACTTTGCAGTGATTTTTATTAGCAGTTGTAATAATCCGGTGAAGTTGCCTGATAATAGCAGGGTGAAATTTTTCGAAGAGATCCTGCACGATGACGTTATTTCTGTCAACAGCCAAGGTGTACTGGGTGAGGTCATTGGTTCCGATGCTGATAAAATCAACACTTCTTGTTATTTCTTCAATCAGCTCTACAGCGGCAGGAAGTTCTATCATGGCCCCAACTCCCGGCTTTTCAAGCAGTGTATCGGATTCAAGCATCAGTGCGGAATGGTGTTTCTCCACAGATGCCTTGACGTGCTGTATCTCTTCGAGGGACATGATCATGGGGATAAGGATATCAATATTCCCAAGACGGTTTGCCCGGATGGCCGCCCTGACCTGAGCATCAAGTATTTTGGGCAGATCAATAAGTATTCTGATACCACGCCATCCAAGGTTAGGATTTGGTTCCTTGACTGGTGAGTAGATCAGTTTGTCCCCACCAATATCAAACAGGCGGATATCCAGATGCATCGGTGCAATTGCTTCAGCCATTTCCTGGTAACAGGCGTGTTGTTCTGACTCGCTTGGTACTTTTATGCCTTCGGTGAAGAGATTTTCACTTCTGAAGAGTCCCACTCCCTCTGCGCCAGCGGAGGTTATGGCATAGACCTCTTCCTTAAAGTCGATATTGGCATAAAAGGTGATTCTTACACCGCATTTTGTTGTTGCGGGAAGCTCTGCCTGTAATGAGGTATTGTCCTCATTTTTTTTGGCGTCCTCTTTTAATTTAAGGTATTGATCAATAGTTTTTTCTTCGGGATGTATGATAACAGTACCTGTGCTCCCGTCGATGATCATCGGCACTCCCGTCGAGATCTTTTCAGAGATATTCCCAAGGCCGACAACGATTGGAATCTTGAGTGACTTGCAGATCAGAGAGATATGCGAAGTTTTTCCGCCCGAATCAGTGACAAATCCTTTGACATTGCTCCGGCTTAAAAGAACGATATCAGCAGGAGAGAGGCTATCGGATGAAACAATGACCCCTTCGGGGATCCATGAGTGTAGTTTTCTTATGTGCAGATTTCTTATAATTCTGTTCTTGATATCGTGAAAATCATCAGCCCGATCCTGGAAAATCTGGTTGTCAGAGCTTTTATAATGTTGAAGATATCGATCAAATTCTTCAGCTATAACGAGATAAGCCCCTTTGCGTTCTGATTGGATACGATGGGTAATGGTTTCAATCAGTACAGGATCGTGCAGCATCATGATTTGTGCCTGAAACAGATCGGAGTAGCTTTTTCCAAGTTTTCTGATGGTGATCTGTTCTATTTTTTTTAACTCATGTTCGGATCGCTCCAGTGCAGTCAGAAATCTTTCGATCTCTTCACTGATGTTTTTATCATTTAACTCTCTGACTTCATGTTTTCCCTCTCCCTTGATAAACGCATAGCACTCACCGATAGTAATACCTTTTGATCCACCGATTCCCTTATAGGTGGCTTCTGCACCTTTTTGAGGGGGTTCTTGTTTTATGTTCCTGCTTCCAAAGCTGGCTATTTTTTTGTTGTCCTGCATCATAATGAGTTAAAAAGGTGCGTCGTCCTGGGCGATAAATGCGCCGATGTTTGATTTTTCTGGAACTGCCGGGGCAGGAATATGTTGTTCCTTCTCGTATGAAGCGCTGGATTCTTCCCGGCTGGCTATATAAGTATTCGTGGTTGACTGGAATCGCCCATAGTTTTTCAGAAAGAGTAACCGTATATCCCCGATAGGGCCATTTCGCTGTTTGCCGATGACAATTTCAACAATATCTTTTGTAGAAGAGCCGTCTTCGAATGTTGTTTTGCCGTACATTTCGGGTCTCGAGAGGAACATGACTACATCTGCATCCTGCTCAATGGAGCCGGATTCCCTGAGGTCACTGAGCTGTGGGCGTCTGTCTCCTGATCGCTGTTCAACCGATCGGTTTAACTGAGCAAGGGCGATGACCGGAATATTCAGCTCCTTGGCAAGAGCTTTCAATGAACGTGATATCTGTGCGATCTCCTGCTCCCGGTTTGTTCTTCCATCCCTGACAGGTGTCACCAACTGAAGGTAATCGACGACCAGCATGCCAATATTGTGCTCCTGCTTCATACGGCGGGTTTTAGCAGCAAGCTCCATAATGGAGATGCCTGGTGTATCGTCAATAAAGAGCTTGGCTTCATTGAGTTTGTCCATACTGTTAATAATCCTGCCCATCATTTCGGGAGTTATACGGCCAGTCCTGACAAGCTGCGATTCAACATAAGCTTCAGCGCACATGAGCCTTATAGCCAGCTGCACCTCTGCCATTTCCAGGCTGAAAAAAAGTACCGGTGTATCGAAATCAACAGCAGCATTACGGGCAACGGCAAGCGCCAGTGCAGTTTTACCTGCAGAAGGCCGTGCCGCAATAATAATCATGTCGGAGGGTTGAAACCCTGCTGTGAGCTGATCAAGTTCGGAGAATCCGGAACCGACACCGGTCACCGATGATTGTGATGCTCTCAGGCTTTCAAGCATCCGGATGCCGTTTTTAACCAGCTCTTTGATTAACGAGGCTTTCTTTTTAATGCCAGCCTGGGAGATATTGAAAAACTGCTGGGATGCATGCTCTACAAGATCAAAGATATCCATTGAGGAGCTGTAGGCCGCGCCGGAAATTTTTGTCGATATGGAGATCATCCGACGGTAAAGATATTTCTCTTTTGCCAGACGTGCATAGTACTCGATATTGGCTGCGCTGATCACTTTTCCAGAGAGCTCAGCGAGGTAATGCCGTCCACCGACTGGTTCAAGCTCGTTCATTTTCAGCAGCTCTTCGCTGACGGTGATAATGTCAATAGCCTGCCGTTTATGATAGAGCTGCATCATTGCCTTGAAAATGATCTGGTGGCGTCGCTCATAAAAGACCTCTTCGCCGTTGTCGCCAAAAATCTGAATAACCTGCTCAATCGGGTCATCTTCAAGGAGAATGCAGGCAAGAACCTCCTGTTCAATTTCAGTTGAATAGGGAGGTACCCGGCTCTCCTGACTGAAATCGATATCCTTGCTGAAATCTATGGCGACAGGCGCTTTTTTGATCATTCTTTAACTCTCTTTTCAGTCAGTTCCTCTTCACTGCAGATTGTTGCGTAGTGACGCATCATAACCTGAATATCTTCCCAGCACCCTCTTTTCCAGTTGGGATTGCGCAGCAGGGCTGCCGGATGATAGGTAATAAAACAGTCATATCCTCTCCATTGTATCAGCTTTCCTCTCATGGAGCCAAGTGAAGCTGTATTATCAAGAATAGTGTTGGCAGCAACTTTTCCAAGCATCAGGATAACCTTCGGCTTGATAATCTGGAGCTGCTGGAGTAACCAGGGCATACAGCTTGTGATTTCATCGTTGAGGGGGTTCCTGTTACCGGGTGGACGGCATTTCAGGATGTTGCAGATATAAACCTCTTTGCGTCTGAAGCCGCCAGCCAGAAGAATTTTATCAAGGAGTTGACCAGATCTTCCCACAAAAGGTCTGCCTGAAGCATCCTCTTCCGCTCCAGGGGCCTCTCCGATAACGACCAGATCTGCAGAAGGGTAGCCTTCACCAAATACAAAATTCAGCCTGCTTCCGGCAAGCGTACATTTGCGGCATACCTTTGCTGTATCAAACAAGAGTGATAGTTCAGCAGAACTCTTTTCAGGATGTTTTGCCTGTTTATCCGCTTCGAATATATAACCTTGCATAAAAATATTTATGGTAACGAGGGTTACTACCAGTTTTCGGGTAAGAGCCCTTCAATGGTATCAAGAAGTTTGCCAGCAGCTTCCTCTTTGGTTAATTGCGGGAGTTCAGTTGTTATTCCATTGCGTTGGATGAGTGTAAGAATATTTGTGTCAACATCAAAACCTGCGGTTTTATGATCAAAAAAATTAAAGGCAATCAGATCCAGATTTTTTGAGACCAGTTTATTTCGAGCGTTGTCCAAGCCGTTTTGTGTTTCAAGCGCAAACCCTATGGCAAGCTGTCCAGCAGTTTTCTGTACACTGAATTTCGCAAGGATATCTGGATTTTTAACAAGAGTAAGCTCAATTTTCTCCGCCTCTTTTTTCATTTTCCCTTCTTGAGGAGCCGCTGGACGATAATCGGAAACGGCAGCAGCACTGATAAAGAGGTTGCAATTCTGGAAAAAGCCCTGAGCCGTCGCATACATTTCCGCTGCACTTTCAACATCGAAACGTTCGGTCCCGGGTGGTGTTTCCAGATGAACAGGGCCTGTAATAAGCGTGACCCTTGCACCCCGTTTTGCTGCAGCGCGGGCGATGGCAAATCCCATTTTGCCCGAAGAGTAGTTAGAGATAAACCGTACACCATCAATTTTTTCCCTTGTTGGGCCTGCCGTTATGACCACCGATTTACCCGATAGTGGGGAGAGTTGTGACAGTGTTCGAAAAGCATCCTCAAGAGAGGTAAGGATCGATTCTGGCTCGGGCATACGGCCAGGTCCGCACAGGCCGGAGGCAAGCTCTCCGCTGTCAGGGCTGATGATACTGCACCCCTGCGATGAGAGGATTCTGATATTTCTCTGAACAGATGGGGAGAGGAACATCTGGCCATCCATGGAGGGAAAGATCAGCACAGGTTTGCCCGGTCGTAGCGTGACAAAACAGGTGGTGAGCATATCATCACACAGCCCGGCACAAAGTTTTGCCAGCGTATGTGCTGTTGCTGGTGCGATTACGAGTGCGTCAGCCCATTCGCCAAGAGAGATGTGGCTGGTATAGTCTGTGTTTCTGACATCAGTTGGTGGAAATATTGTGCGATAGACCTGTTCACCGGAGACCGTTGCCAGTGCCAGTTCACTGACAAATCGGGAGCCACCCTCAGTAAGCGCAACCTTGACGTTTGCGCCTCTTTTTTTTAACAGCCTTACTAATTGTGGTGTTTTATAGGCAGCAATGCCCCCACTGATACCGATGATGATATTTTTTCCTCTCAAAACGTGATTTCCCGATTTATTGCCAAGTTTTTGGGAGGCAATTTACAAAAACTGTAGTGATTTATCTCTTCTTGTCGGAAGAAGGAATGATGTGTTTCCAGAACTCTTCCCATGTGTGGAATCGCTCTTTGTATGAGAGGCTTATGCCCAGGGTCTCTGCTGGTTTTTGAAGGTTGGAGCTGGAGGTGGTAATTCCATTTTGTCCGAAAGAACGAGATGCTTCAAGGTAGATTTTTGGAGTAATCCGATATTCAATTTTTTGAGTAGTGCCATAGTAATCAGAAAGGGCCGCCCCGCCTAAATCGGGAGAGCTCCCTGTGCCGATAAAGCGGACTTTTCCCTCAGTACCCGGTACACTGAGGGCGAAATACAGATCAAGTCCGCTCAGAGCACCGCTGTTATTGACCCCAACATTGACGTTAAAGCTTTCAAGCCCTCCTATATCCTGAATGACTCTGGATATTCTTGATGACAGAATACCCGTGCCAGCAGAAAATCCGGCACTTGATACAGCAATATTGCCAGGTTGTCCACTGGTGCCAGGTCGGGCATACCACTGTTTTGCAAGGAGCATGGATATGACGTTCAGCTCCGCGTTGGAGTCGATCTGGCTTGAATATTTTCCGATCATATTTCCTGAAGCATAAGGCTGGGTCTGTTCATTCAGGTAGTAGCCCATGGTAACCTGAGGGTAATTAAGGGTACCTGTTAAGGCCAGGAGTAAATTTACCTGATCCCGATCGCCATTCTGCCTGTTTGAAGCACTCACATATTTGCCACCGTAAAGGTTATCCATTATACCACTACGGATTTCAACATTGTTCCAGGTGATTGTGCCTCCATCCTGCAGGTCAAAGCTGGAGTTGGAAAATTTATATTTTCCGCCAATGATATTGACCGATCCAAACAGGCGATATTGCTGGTTGTTCTTATTGACAACCAGAGAGAGATTGTTGATTGACGTTTCAAGTCGTTCGCCCCTGTTGTTGTCAAAAATCATGGTATACTTGAGAGGTTCAACACTGCTAAGTCTCAATTGCTGAATCTGCAGGATATCAATGAGTGAATGATAAAACTCAGCGGGTTTGGCAGGAGCCATATTGTTACCGGGGTTTTGAGGATTCACTTTCTTGCTGTAACGAGGTATAATTTCAATAAACTTGTCGGCACCTACATATTTTGCACTTTCGTTTGCTCCGGATCGATAGAGAGAAAAATCTGTGGCATCAATTCTCATCTCACCCTCAACGACAGGTGCCGAGAGTTGGCCGTAAATACGAATGTTGTTGGTTGTGCCCGTTATGCTGCCAAACGAGGTTTCATCCTGTCTGTCTTTTTTATTGAATAACAGCAAATTATCTGTCGTTGCTGCAATTGAGAGCTCTCGTAGCCTCAGTTTTTCAAACGTAATAAATCCATTGACTGTACCCCTGCCCTTTACATTATCGCTGATGGTTATGTTTCGCAATTCGATTCCGTTTTGCGTGACATGTGCGTCTCCGTTGAGCAGGTAATTTACCTGGGTTGGCTCAATAATAATTTTAGTATTACGCAGACGGGTGGTCATGTTGATCTCTGGTTTTGGCATCCTGCCCTGAATGTGCAGTGTGGTTGGTATAATGCCTTCAACGGAGGTAAATATCGGGAACAGGAGTTCAATAAATTTGGCAGAAAGGTTTTCGGAGTGGAAGGAGGCGTTTATGGCTTGTTGTTCCGCTGCATGGAATTGAAGGGGAAAGTAGCTGACAAGAAGCGGAATGGTTCCGCCGCCATCGATTGCACTGATTGATTTTGCGTCCGGTTCTGAACTTGTTTCCTGTACGGGTGTGGTGCTGTGTACATCAAAATGAAGTTGACTTCCGTTATGAACACCGCTCCCTTTTACCTCCCCAATGGTAAGCTTGTCATAACGAATATCCTGTCCGATGATGTTGAGTGAACTGGTTTTTGAGCCCGGCTCTCCACTTACCATCAAAGATGCGTTGATTTTTCCAGAAAGTTTGTCGAAAGAGGTATTCCTGGTGAACCGTTGCAGCTCATTGATATCTAAATTGTTCAAAGTGCACAGAAAAGTTCCGGGGAGCGAATTGCTGAGCTCTCCATCGAATATTGCCTGTTGCTCCCCTTTCGTTATGGTGAAGCGCTTAAACTTTGCCGATGTTTTACCAGCTATAACAGTCGAGTTATCTGCTGTTCTCCATATTCCGGAAGCATCTTTCAGCGACAAGTGTTTAACGAAAAACTCGTAGTTGCTGTTATTTTTTGTTGCTGTAAATTTCGCAGATAAATTCTGTGCTGGCTCAGGTGTTGCGAGCTCAACAGCAGCGTCGAGACGGGACGTTGAATAGATGGCTGAAAAGAGAGCATTGCCAGCGGTTTTGCCTGCAAAAGTAATAGACTCAGCCTTGCCTGATATTGACGCTTGTGGTATGCCGAAATTGTTGCACTCTAATGCCAGTTCCATGGAGAGTTTTTTAAGAAAAAAAGCATTGCGGGCGCGGAAGTTGGAAAGGTCAATCACAGTGTTTATCGAACATTGCCCATTTCTGTTTACAACACGTCCCTCTGCCCTGCCTTGCAGAGCAAGCTCTTGAACGGGCAAAAAAAGAACCAGCGGTGAAATATCTTTTACAGTGATGTGGTAATTGATGGTGAATGGCCTTTGTAGAGTATTTTCCGAAGTGGGTGGAGTTGTAACCGTTGCAGTCCAGATGTTTTGTGCTGCTATTTCCCGCATAATACCTGAACGGGCAAATTGGCTGGTATGCATCAGCTCTTCGAATGAATAATCGCCCTCAGCAATAACGTCAATAAAATCACTGCTTAGGTGAGCTCGTGAAGATGTCGGATTCTGCATAATATCAAGCGAGGCTTTTGAGCGCTCTTTCAGCTCAAATCCATTGATCAAAGAGGGTAAAAACTGCATGGAGGCTGCAATATTCAGCATTTTTGGATTAAACCCCGAACCTTGCAGGCTAAATTCTCCGTTGAGGTCAGTTGTGATCTCTTTTGTATCCAGAATGTTTGCAAGATTGAGTCTTGCCGTTTTGCCGGAAGCTCGATATCGGGGCACTTCATTTCTCCAGTCGATCTGGGAATCAAGTGTAAAGCTACTCTGATTATTTTTCAGAAAGAGCATGTTATTGAGTAGTTCATTGTTATACACCGCCAATATCGTGCCTTCCTGTAGTTGCTGATGATGCCAGAAAGAGTCTGTAAGCTTCATATCACATTTGAATTGGCTAAGTTCGTTTTTACTTGCTTGTGCCTCAAAACTACCGGAAGCGTTGAGAAGACTTTTTTTGTTGCCGGAACCAATAAACAGGTGGGGCTTCACATTTTTGAGTCCTATTGTTCCACTGCAGGAATATTGTCCCGACTCTTTCCGTGATGCTTCTCCGCTTAGTGATACTTCTCCAACAGAGGAAAGCATGATGCACTCTGTTCTTACTGCATTCAGGGTTCCCTTTGCAGCGCCAAGAAAGACGATATCCCCTGTTTTTCGGGCAAACTCTCTCTGTGTCTCCTCTTTCAAATATGATTCAATAAATGGAAAGGAAATTTTTGAGCTGTCGCATTTCAGATCATAAGCAAAGGCATTACCACTCATCGGGTTAAGTAGTTTACCATTTACTGATATTTTACTGTTTTCATGCGTCAGAAGCGCATCAATGATTTCGATTTTGTCCGTCTTGCCCCTGATGTTGCCCTTAAGGGTGTATAGCCCTGAGGGCAGGGCAAGTGCAGGGTAAAAGCGCTTTAGGTCGTCGGTATCAAAGGTGATCTCCTGGATGTTCAGAAATGAGTTGCCAAGGCGGATCTCCTTTTGATGTTCTCGTGAAAAAATATTGAAGTGGTCAACTGTGGCGGAAAGCTCAGCGTGGCTTTTGTTGCTTCTGGCCTTAAGGGTCAGCACCTCTGAACGGGTTTCAGAAAAAAGAAATTGCCCTGAGGCCTCTTGCAATGCGATGTTGTGCTGGGGTATGTTGAACTGTAACCGGGTGAGTTTTCCTTTAAGGAGTTTTTTCTTGAAGGTGAAATCTGAAAGTTCAAGCTTGATGTTCCTGACGCTGAACTTTACGCTATCTGGATGGTTGCTGTTTCTTGCATAAGAGATCGCACTGTTGGTGATCTGCATTGATTTGCAGAAAAAATGGTCAAACGGTGTTTTCGTCGAATCGGGGTCTCGACGGGTAAAAATATGCTCAAGGTTAAGCTTGCCGTTTTTCTGTTGAATAATGTTGGTAGTGAGGGAGTCGGCCTTGAGCACCGGCAAATATAACGACCTGAAATCAGGCTGAAAGAGTGAGAGAATATTGAGTTTTAAGGAGATGGACCGAGCTTCAAGTGCCGGTGTTTTTTCCCCGATACCATAGATACGGGGGTGGATCAAGAGAACATTGTTCGGAAACTTCAGGTGCAGCTCCTGCAATTCAATGCGGCCAAAAAATTTTGTCTCAAAAAGCTGAATCATCTTTTTCCTGGCAAGCAGATCAAGCAGGCCGCTGTTCAGCACAATCATCATCGATAGTGACAATAAGAGTGTGACTGCAGAAACTACGGTGAGCAGTCTCAGTGTATAATGTTTAATTCGTTCCACTGCCGGTTGCTGATTAAGAGTAACGCTGAATAATTTTTTCAATAATGCCGCTTGTTGATCGGCCTTCAAGCAAGGGCAATGTCAATACCTGTCCGCCATGAGCAAGGACAGTTCTGGCTCCGGCAATATGCTCAATATTCCAGTCAGCCCCCTTGACGAGAATGTCAGGCAACAGGGTGCTGATCAACTTTTCAGGTGTATCTTCATCAAAGAGGGTAACTGCATCTATCATACGGAGAGCAGAGAGCATAAACGCACGGTCTGTTTCGGGGCAGATTGGTCGGTTCGAGCCCTTCAGCCGACGCACAGAAGCGTCGCTGTTCAACCCGATCAGCAGTACATCCCCAAGCTTTTTTGCTTCGGTCAGATATTCGATGTGCCCGGCATGAAGAATATCAAAACAACCATTCGAAAAGACAACTTTTTTTCCTGAAGCCTGCCATGTGCGAACTTTTTCAAGAGCTTCCAATTGGCTGAGCAGATTGCTGGTGGTCGCCATGATAGTCGATAAGAGATAAATTTCCGATATTGTTCCCCCAATTTAGCGTATACTCTCCGATTGTCCGCATTGTATAAATTAAGGTCACCCTTATGAAGCGCCGCTGGGAAGAAGATGATCGACTTGCAGATCGTGCTCTTTACGCTCTCATTATATTGCTTGGTATACTCGTACGGAGCGTCAGTCGCCGGATGTCAAGCGCAATAGCCGGTTTTCTTGGGGATTTCGGGTATTTCATTCTTAAAGTAAGGCGTCAGCTTGTGACGAACAACCTTGCACTGACCTTTCCTGAAAAAAGTGTTTCAGAAATAGGTGAAATTGCCCGTCAGGTCTATCGCAATCAGGCAGAAAATTTTATAGAAATGCTTCGTCTTCCCATGATTACATCAGCAGAAGATGCGGCACGTCTTATCGATGTTGATGGTCGTCATGTTCTTGCCAGGACTCGTGATCAAAAAAAAGGGGGAGTTCTGGTTTCAGCGCATTTCGGCAACTGGGAGTTGCTTGGAATGTGTACCGGATTGTTGATGGCCCCTCTGAGTATTGTTGTAAAGCCGCTGAAAAATCATGCCATTGACTCTATGATCAATGCGTGGAGAACGATGCATGGCAACCGTATCATTTATGACGCACAAGCCCTGCGTGAGGGATTGAGAGCCCTGCATAAGGGTGAGATTTTAACTATTTTAGGAGATCAATCCCCCCCCGGCGGCACCTTCTATGCCGAATTCCTGGGTCGGCGCACATCGGTGTTTCTTGGCCCTGCCTATTTTGCTCTCAAAGCAGGAGTGCCACTCTTTGTTGGTATGTGTCGCAGGATAGGTGATGGTCGTTATATCGTAGAGAGTGAGGAGATTGATATGACAGGCCTCGGAACAGGAAAAACCGATGCCGAAGAGCTTGCCCGACGCTATACCAAAGTAATTGAACGCTTTATTTATCAATATCCTGAAGAGTGGTTTTGGTTGCATAACAGATGGAGGCGTAACGAGTGAGTGAAGTTTGTAACTCTGCATGACGAGTTCTTGTTCCGATGTTATCCTGCTGTCATCTGTAGTCTTCAGCTTCATACGATTCGGTTGAGGCAGCTTATGAAAAGGCTGTCGGATCACTCATCCCACGAACTCCGCCACATGCTGCAACTCCCACATTCTTCGATAAAGCCCATCTCCGGCTATCAACTCTCCATGCACACCCTGCTCGACAATTTTCCCCTTCTCAAGCACAAGAATCCGATCATACTGCTCCATCGCCTTTAGACGGTGGGTAATGGTGATCAGCGTTTTCCCTGCACTGATGTCGTTCATGGTCTGGGTCACCTCTCTCTCCGTCACACCGTCGAGGTTGGCGGTTGCTTCGTCGAGAATCATGATTGGGGTACGTTGCAGCAGAACTCGGGCGATGGCGATGCGCTGTCTTTCGCCACCGCTGAGTTTCATGCCGTGCTGGCCGCACCATTCGTCGAGTTTTGAGGTGAAGTGGCTGAGCCCGGCGGCGGTAAGCGCTTTTTGGAGATCCCCGTCGGTGGCCTCCGGGGCAGCAAGGGTCAGGTTTTCGCGGATGGTTTCGGCGAAAAGGTAGGTTTTTTGAGAGACGAGGGCGATGTTTCGCCGCAGCTCTTCGGGGTCAAAGAGGTTGATGTTGTTTTCGCCGATAGAGATGCTCCCTTCAGTGCAGTTCCAGAAGCGCATGAAGAGAGAGGTGATGGTCGATTTTCCTGCGCCACTCGGGCCGACGATGGCAATGTGCTCACCCTGAAGAACGGTGAAGGTAAGGCGGTCGAGCGCTTTTGTGGAGCTGCCGGGGTAGGTGAAACTGAGTTTCTCGATCTTGATGGTATGCTCTGCCGGAAAGGGCAGGGGAGAGGCCGGGGCAATGGTCTCCGGCTTGGCATCAAGGATTTCAAAGAGGCGCTCTCCGGCGTGCTGGTCGGCTTCGAGGTGTTTGAGGGTGGATGGCAGCGGCAGAAAAGGCTCGAACGAGGCCATGACGGCCAGTGTGATGACGGTGAGTGAAATTCCGTTGACTGCACCGGTGGAGATGGAGGGAATGAGCGCCCAGAGAATGGCGATGAGGGCACCGTTCATAAGCAGACCGGTGAGCGATTCGTGCAACCCTTCAATGATGGCGTTCTTTCTCTGAAGCTGGAGCTTCCCTGTTTCGGCGTTCTGCATGGCGGCGAGGTGTGCCGGTAGCTTTCCGTACAGTTGCAGCTCTCCGATGCCCTGGAAGAGGTCGAGCGCCAGCACCTGCTGTTCAGCCTTGTGCTTCATGATGCCGACCGAAACGCCTCTGCTCAACTGTTTGGTGAGGAGCGGTACGCCTATGCCGGCAAGGATATGGAAAAAGAGGATGAGCAGCGCCGCCTGCAGGGAGTAAACTCCGAGGAGAAACCACATCAGCGCGGCCACAAGCAGGGCGGTGAGCGGTGGCCCGAGCACTCTGGTGTAGATGTTTTCGAGACTTTGGATGTCGTCCACAACCCGTTGCAGCAGGTCGCCGCTCTTGAAGTGCATGAGGCGAGCCGGAGCAAGGGGCTCAAGGGCATCGTAAAACCAGAGGCGCAGTTTTGCCAGAATCCTGAAGGTGATGTTGTGGGAGATAAGGCGTTCTGCGTAGCGGAAGACTCCCCGAGCGAGGCCGAAAAAGCGCACACCCACAATGCCAAGTTGCAGTGTTACCATCGGCGGCTGCAGTGCAGCCTTGGCTATGATGTAGGCGGAGGTCATCAGAAGCCCGATACCGCTGCCGGTGGTGGCAAAGCCGATAAGTGCGGCGAAAGCCATCCACCAAAAGTATGGCTTGACCAGTGCAATGAGGCGAAAAAATATTTTCATGATGGACTCTCCTGTTGCAGAAGCAGGCTGTCGTGGTAAAAGCCTTTGTTGGCGATCAGCTCTTCGTGGGTGCCGCACTGGGTGATTTTACCCCCGCTGACCACGATGATCTGCTCGGCTGACCGTATGGTTTCGAGCCGATGGGCAATGATGACGGTGGTTCTTCCTCTCATCAGCTCCTGAATAGAGCAGCGCAGGGCCGCTTCAAGTTCAGGGTCGGTGTGCGAGGTTGGCTCGTCGAGCACCAGCAGCGGGGCATTTTTCAGGAAAGCCCGGGCAAGGGCCACCCGTTGCGCCTCTCCTCCGCTCAGTCGTGCCCCCTCTTCGCCGATCATGGTCTCAAGTCCCTCCGGCAGCGTTTTGATAAAGCTGGTGAGTCCGGTCTTGTTCAGTGCGATCTCCATCTCCTCTGCTGAAGCCTCCGGTTTTGCGAGGCGGATATTCTCCCGTAGTGTAGCGTTAAACAGGTAAGGGTGCTGCGGAACCCATGAAATCTGGCGATGCCACGCTTCAAGCGGAACGGCATGAATCGGGTTGCCGTCGATGGTGATGCCGCCTGCACCGGGCTCCTGAAAGCGGAGGAGCAGGTTGATCAGGGTACTCTTTCCAGCACCGCTCGGGCCGATAATGGCGGTGGTTTTACCGGCGGGAATGGTGGCATTGATCCCCTCAAGCGCTGGCTGCGAGCCTCCGGGATAGGTGTAGCTCACCTCAGTGAAGAGAATGGACCTCTTTCCGGCGATCTCCTGCACGGCAAAAGCAGGCTTCTGCGGGGAAGCAGGGGTGCTTTGATCGAGGATAGCAAAGATCTCTTTTGATGCGCTGACTCCTTCCATTCCAGCGTGAAATTTGGTGCCAAGCTGGCGTAGCGGCAGGTAGAAGTCCGGGGTAAGTATCAGCACAAAAAGCGCGTGCTGAAAGGTGAGCTGACCAGCCATAAGGCGGAGCCCGATACCGACGGCAATCATGGCCGTGCCGATGGTGCCCACCAGTTCGAGGGTCAGGGAGGAGAGAAAGGCCACCTTCAGGACGCGCATGGTGGCGTGGCGGAACGTTTCGCCCGACTTTTCAATGGCATCATGCTGCCGTTGGCTTTGCGCAAAGAGTTTCAGGGTCGGCAAGCCTTGCAGCACATCAAGAAAAAAGCCGCTCATTCGGCTCATGGTTTTCCACTGCTTTTCAGTCATGGCGCTGGCCGACTTCCCGATCAGAATCATGAAAACAGGGATAAGGGGTGCCGTGAGGAGCAGGATGCCGCCGGAGATCGGATCACGCGGCAGTATGGTGCCAGCGATCAGGAGCGGCGTGAAGAGGGCAAAAAAGATCTGCGGAATGTATTGACTATAGTAAGCATCAAGCGCGTCAACTCCTTTCAGCAGAGTGGTACTGAGTCGTCCGCTCTGTACCGATTTGGCATAGATCGGCCCGAGTGCGCCAACGGTGCTGGTGAGCCGGGTGAACACCTTTTCGCGGATAATCAGTGTGCCACGGTTTGCTTCAGTATGGGAGAACCAGTTGAAAGCCATCCGCAGGGTGCTGAAGAGCGCAAAAAAGCCAAGCGGCAGGAAGAGTCTCTCCACGCCGCTTTTCTGGATAAAGGCGCTGTCGATCACCAGACTGAGGTAGTAAGCCTGGGCAACCAGCATTCCTGCGGCCAGGATTCCTGATATAATCGAAACGATAAACGGCGTTCGTTCTTCTTGAAGCAACTGAAAGAGGCGCCGGTCAATATTCATGGTTCAAGTGTATTCGTTTTTTTGAAAAAGGGGTAACTGCTAATGCTGTATATTTTTGCGATTCGCAGTTTTGTGGCTGATGCCTTGTTGCGACAGGATAAGCAGGTTGACCAGAAGATATCATTTGCCTGGGAATGACTGAAGTTTTAGTCGTTTTCCTCCTTATCAGTCGTAGCGTCGCTGATTTGAATCGGATATTCCCCGCTGAAACAGGCGGTACAGTAACTGCACGTTTCACCCTCAAACGAAGGCACGCTGTTCATCAATCCCTCCATGGTGAGGTATTTCAGAGAATCGACACCAATATACTGCCTGATTTTTTCAATTTCCTCCACTTCATTGTCCAGGTTGTCGAACATGTGGGTAAGCAACTGCCGTTTTGTAGGGAAATCCATACCGTAAAAGCAGGGGTTTGTTATAGGGGGAGAGCTGATGTGCAGGTGGATCGCGGTCGGGTCAGCTTCACGGATCAATTTGATCAGCATTTTTGCCGTTGTCCCCCGGACTATAGAGTCGTCAACAAGAATAATTGGCCTTCCCTGAAGCACCCCACGAACAATATTGTACTTGGATCGCACTTTGATATCGCGGCTGTGAATGCCTGGCTGGATGAAGGTCCTTCCGACATAGTGGTTGCGGATAAGTCCATGCTCAAAACGTGCGGGATTCTCCATTTTGATGCTCTCCCGGACAAAACCGAGTGCTGCTGTGTTCGACGAGTCGGGAACACTGACCACGGTGAGTTCCTTCTCTTCAGGCTGATGTTTGATTGATGACTCCCGCGCAAGATTTTTCCCAAGATTTCTTCTCACCTTGTCCACTGAATGGCCAAAAATAAAACTGTCGGGACGGGAAAAATAGACATACTCAAAAATACAGCGTGCCTTGTGTGTTGAAGAGGGGAGATGGAGTGATGTCAGCTTTTCGTTTGTAACGGCAAGATGATCAATCAGAAGAATTTCACCAGGTTCAATATCGCGAATATATTCCGCCTGGATGATATCGAATGCGCAGGTTTCACTGGCAACAATATAGGCCAGTTCGCCGGTGAGAGGATCTACCTTTTTTCCAAGAGCAAGAGGTCTGAAGCCATAAGGGTCTCTTGCAGCAATCAACTGGTTATTGGCAAGAAGTACTATAGAGTAGGCGCCTTTTACTTGAGATAACGCTTCATAAATCTGGTGTATCGGCTCTTTTTCTCGGCTCCGGGCCGCAAGATGGGGGATAATCTCTGTATCCGAAGAGGCCTGAAAGATAACTCCCAGCTCGGTCAATTCGCGCCGCAGGGCACGGGAGTTGGTAAGATTACCGTTGTGAGCTATTGCGAGGCTTCCTGAGCGGTAGGTAAGTGAAAAAGGCTGGATATTGTTTGTTGATGAGGCGGAACCGGTGGTGGAATAACGGTTATGACCAATTGCGGCATAACCCCCGAGAGAGTCGAAAATAGTCTCATCTCTGAAAACCTCAGCGACAAGCCCCATTCCCTTATGCTGCTTGAAGAGAGTTCTTTTTTTTGCTTTATTGTACTCGGCTACGACGATACCTGCCGCCTCCTGTCCCCTGTGCTGCAGCGAGTACAGTCCATAGAAGGTATCTTCTGCGGGAGTTTTTGAATTAAAAACACCGAAAACTCCACACATAAGCATGGTATGTTAAAGTTGAGAAACCGCCCAATTTGACCTTCACCCCTCATGATGACGATGAACATAACGATTCAGAGCATAAATTGAAAGAGCGCTGAATCTTTTTAACAAAGAGCGCTACATCGCCTTGTTGCTTTCTCTTGCTGTGAAATACGGGAAATGTCATATATTAGCCTGCAGAAAATCACTTTATTGCGCGGAAACGCTTTATTTCCTATGCTGTCATTAACAATTGATGAACTCAAACAGAGGGCAGGCAAGATAAAACTTGTTATTTCTGACAATGATGGTGTTTTCACCGATACCGGTGTTTACTATTCTGACAGGGGTGAGGAGATGAAATGTTATTCCATAAGGGACGGAATGGGCGTTGAACGGCTTGGAAAGGTTGGCATTGAGACCTGCATCATGACAGGCGAGGTTTCTCCCAGTCTCAGAAAGCGTGCTGAAAAGCTTGGCATGAAGCGGCTTTATCTTGGAGTCAAAGACAAGCTTTCAATGGTTGAAACTGTTTTGGCCGAGACAGGACTCCGCAGATGTGAGTTGGCCTATATCGGTGACGATGTGAACGATATGGCGATTATGGCAGAGATAGCGAAGGAGGGTTTGACGGCATCACCTCATGACGCTATGCATTTTGTTGAGCCATGCAGCCACTACAAAACCAAAGCTGATGGCGGGCACGGAGCATTTCGCGACTTTGCTGAGTGGCTCATTATGCTGAGAAATTCCTGAGTATATTTTTTGTTTTATTAACATCGATTCCTGACATTCCAATCGAAATACAATGGATGGTTCGTTTTACCACTATAATAATATGGCCGAAGTCACTATAGGGAACAGAATGGTTGGGGACGGGCATCCCGTCTTTGTTATTGCTGAAATCGGCATCAATCATAACGGGTCGATGGAGGTCGCCAAAAAGCTTATTGAGGGTGCGGCTCATGCTGGCTGCGATGCGGTCAAGTTTCAGAAGCGTACCCCTGAGATTTGTGTGCCCAAAGATCAGCGCGACATTGAGCGTGATACTCCCTGGGGTCGCATGAAATACATCGACTATCGCCACAAGGTTGAGTTTGGGCTTGAGGAGTATCAGGAGATTGACCGTTACAGCAAGGAGCATGGTATCCTCTGGTTTGCATCCTGCTGGGATGAAGAGTCTGTTGATTTTATGGAACAGTTTGAGCCCCCTTGTTACAAGGCGGCCTCTGCTTCTCTCACAGATCTTCCTCTTTTGAAGAAGACCGCTGCCACCGGGCGTCCGCTGATCATATCAACCGGCATGTCAACAATGGATGAAGTTGAACAGACGGTGAAAGAGCTTGGTACCGATAACCTCCTTATTGCCCACACCAACTCCACCTATCCCTCTCCCATTGATGAGCTGAATCTCAGGATGATTACCTCCCTGAAGGCCCTTTATCCATCCGCACCGATTGGCTATTCCGGCCATGAAGTGGGGCTCTCAACCACCTGGGCGGCGGTGGCTCTTGGTGCCACTTTTGTTGAGCGTCACGTGACGCTTGATCGTGCGATGTGGGGATCAGACCAGGCTGCGTCAGTAGAACTTTCGGGCATGGCGAGGCTTGTCTCCAATATTCGTGACATTGAAAAAGCTCTTGGTGATGGTGTCAAACGTCTTTATGACGGTGAAGCCGCCGCCCGAAAAAAACTGCGTCGATCCTGACCATGAAGTGTTTCCTGTTTCAACACTGTCGCGGTCATTGGTGATCAACAGTTGTTTACTCTGAAACTCTCCTACTGTCGAGTCATGCATACAGAGACCGCTGAATTATGGTTATTAGGACTGGCATTAATCGATTATCTATATTCTATAAAATACTTTATAGGATATGCGAGAAATAAGCCTATACGACTTTATACGCATGTCATGACACTACAATAATCTTTATATTTTATCATGAGTAATACCACAAATAACGGCACACTGCCAGTTCAGGAGTTTGAATACAAGGCTGAGATGAAGCAGCTACTGGATCTTATTGTTCATTCACTCTACACTCACCCTGAAATTTATCTCAGGGAGCTGATTTCAAATGCCTCCGATGCGTTGAGTAAAGTGCGCTTCAATGCACTGACCGATCAGGACATTCTTGACAAGGAGGCTGAACTCGCAGTCAGGATAACCATTGATTCAAAGGAGATGACCTTTGCCATTGAAGACAGTGGTGTTGGCATGACGGAAGAGGAGTTGATTGCGAATCTTGGAACTGTTGCAAAGTCGGGGACACTCAGCTTTATGCAGTCGCTCAAAGAGCAGCAGCAACAGCTTGATGGAAACCTTATCGGCCAGTTTGGTGTCGGTTTCTACTCAGTGTTTATGGTTACCGAAGAGGTTACGGTAGAGACAAGAAGCGCCCGTACCGATTCCCAGGGATATCGCTGGCGCTCCGCAGGGCAGGGAACCTATACGATTGAAAAAATTGATAAAGCCTCTCGTGGCACCCGTATCTCCTTCAAACTGAAGGAGGAGCACAAAGAGTTTGCCGAGGAGTACCGCGTTGAACAGATTATCAAGAAATACTCCAACTTTGTTGACTTTCCCATCTATCTTGGCGAAAAACAGGTCAACAGTGTTACTGCGCTCTGGCAGCGTTCGAAAAACGAGCTGAAAGATGAAGAGGTCAATGAGTTTTACAAATTCATTGCCAACGACTATAACGATCCCCTTGACTATCTTCCGGTATCAGTTGAGGGGATGGTGAGCTTCAAGGCGCTCCTGTTTCTTCCCAAAGAGGCTCCGCCCGAAATGCTGTATCGGCAGGGAGAACTCGAAAATCATGGCCCGCAGCTCTACGTAAAAAAGGTTCTGATACAGAACGAGTGTCGCGATCTGCTCCCCGAGTACCTCCGCTTTATCGCCGGTGTGGTTGATACCGAGGATCTCTCGCTCAATGTTTCAAGAGAGGTGGTGCAGTCAAGCCCGGTGATGGCTAAAATTCGCCAGATTCTTACCGGCAAGATTCTTGGATGGTTTGAAACTCTTGCCAAGGAGCAGCCTGAAAAGTTCAAAACTTTTTATAAGGCGTTTGGTCCCATTATCAAGATTGGCCTCAATACGGACTTCACCAATCGCGACAAGCTTATTGAGCTGCTCCGTTTTGAGAGCACAAAAACTGCTGAAGGTGAATATGTGACACTCAGGGAGTACTTGGAAAGAATGGGGGAGGAGCAGAAAGAGATCTACTACCACTCTGGAACCAGTCGGGCGCAGCTTCTTGCCCATCCAAATCTTGAGTATTTCCAGAATATGAATATTGAGGTGCTGCTTTTGAGTGATCCGGTAGATGTCTTTGTTATTCCATCGATTCATGAGTTCGATAAAAAGCCGCTGAAATCCATTGAAAAACCGGACATCGATTTTTCAAAGCAGAAGCAGAAAAAAGAGGGTGCCGAGCCGCTTCCCGAGAATCTTCTCTCCCCGGTGTTACAGCTTTTCCGTGAAACACTTTCAGAGGAGATTGAGGATGTTATTGAGTCGCACCGGCTGGTCAATTCACCGGTGACGCTGGTGAGCGGAAAGGATGGGCTCGACAGCCAGATGGAGAAGATGATGAAGATGATGCAGGCGAATATGCCGGCGGCCAAAAGGATTCTGGAGGTCAATATCTCTCATCCGATTATCCGCAACCTTTCCGGGATGCTTATTGCCAATTCTGGTAACCCATTGATCAAAACGGTTATCAGGCAGCTTTATGAAGGTGCTCTCTTTCTTGAGGGAGGGCTTGATTCGACCACAGCATTTTTATCAAGAATGAACGAGTTGATTGAGGCAGCAACACTCTCCAGATGAGAGGAGATTCAATAATCTAAACCAATGAATTCGTGAACAAGGGAAGGGGCTTCGATGCAAGGGAAATTGCGGTTTTTCAGCGGAATGAAATAACCGAGCATCATATTTATAAAAATCTTTCAGGCAAGGTAAGCGGCATTAAAAATAGACGCATACTTTCCCAGATTGCTGATGATGAGATGCGTCACTATAATGTCTGGAAAAACTATACACGGAAAGATATCAGCCCCGACCGCTTCAAGGTGTGGTTTTATATGTTGCTCACGACGCTGTTCGGTTTTTCCTTTGGCATAAGGTTGATGGAAAATGGTGAAAAAAAAGCTCATGCGCTCTATACCCTTTTTCCAGGTTCTCTCAAGGAGGTAAACGGTATTGTTCGTGACGAAGAGGAGCATGAACAGGCTCTGTTGATGCTCCTCGACGAAGATCGACTCAGATACACTGGTTCAATAGTGCTAGGCCTGAGCGGAGTGATTGTTGAGTTGACGGGCGTGCTGGCGGGCCTTACCTGTCTTTTGCATAACACAACAGAGGTTGCTCTTATCGCCTCCATTACAGGCATAGCCTTATCTTTCTCCATGGCGGCGTCCGGGTACCTTTCTACAAAAAATGAGCCTGAGGGGAAAAACCCGTTTCTTGTATCATTATTTACAGGAGTTGCCTCTATTTTTACTTTGCTGGCGCTGATAGCACCCTATCTTCTTCTTCAAGATCGCTCTGTCTGCCTTGGCATCTCTTTATTTATTATGGTCTGTATCACAGGCTTTTTCAACTACTACCTTTCTGTTACGAGTGCTCTGACTTACAAAAGCCGTTTTTTTGAGATGGCGGGGCTGAGTTTCACTGTGGCCGCGCTGACTTTTCTGGCTGGTTATGCCATAAATTATCTCTTTCCTGGTGTTATACTGTAGTTCATGTCAGGCAGTGGCTCCGATTGCATCGACAAAGCAATCGCTGGCGTGTTTCTTTTGAGAAACGTATCGTCCACAAAGAACGTGATTCCTCCCTTAATGCATTCAAAGATAAAGATTCCCTTTCTCCACAGAATCATATTGCCAGCGAGCACTTTTTGTTGGTCGGATGGCTTAATGATTCAAGTACTTCATAGTTGTGTCGGGGAAAACGTGGCAAATATGCCAATGAAGATAGAGACCGGAGCTGACAAGAATCATTCGCTCAAAGGGATTACTTAAAAAAAAATGTAAATTACCATTTCGTTGCAGAGATAAGCTGCTTGATCACATTCACCTAACCAACTAACAGTTATGATACATCTTATAAAAATACTTTGTCCCACTGATTACTCATCAACATCGGATAACGCTGTGCGCTATGCCGTTGATTTTTCACGAAAAGTTGGTGCTCATGTCCGGTTCCTGCATATCCCCACTCCCGGAGCTGCCCCGGAAAAATACGAATTTAGTTCGGCTGATGAGCTGGGCTCTACAGCTCGGACGGAAGAGCACGGTGATTTAGCTCCTCACAATTTTTCGGAGCTGCTTACTGCTGAGCAAAAAAGTGGTTTGAATGCTGATTTTCGTGTTATTAACGGAGATGCAGCCACAGTTATAGCGGAACAGGCACTATCCTGGGGAGCCGATTTGATCATCATGGGCTTTCATGGTCGAACTGGTCGGGAAAGACTTATGATGGGCAGTGTCTCTGAAGAGGTATTTCGCTGTTCTGATGTCCCTGTATTGCTGGTCAAGAAGCAGGCTGCCGATAAAATTTTTGTGGAGTGACGGTATCCACCGTCGAAGTTTTATTTAATTTTACTTCCCACATTCTATGGAAAATTTCAGGGATTCAATTTTTACGCTTATTACGGAGACATCGGCTAATTTGCCAAGCGATGTTCGCTGTGCGCTTGCCTCCGCAATCGAGCGGGAAGATCCTCTCTCTCAGGCTGGTCTGGCCATGTCGACCATCTCGGTGAATATCGATATGGCTGTGGACAATGTCTCTCCAGTCTGCCAGGATACCGGTATGCCAACCTTTTTTATCCATACTCCTCGTGGCGCTGATCAGCTTTTCATGAAACAGGCGATTGAAGAGGCTGTTGTGGAGGCATCGAAAACCGGCAAGCTTCGTCCCAATGCGGTTGATGCCCTCAGTGGCAAAAACTCCGGCAACAATCTCGGCTGCCATTTTCCCGTTATCCATTTTGAGCCGTGGGAGAAGGATGAGATTGAGGTGAAGCTGATTCTGAAAGGGGGCGGATGCGAGAATAAAAACATTCAGTACTCACTGCCTGATGAAATCCTTGGTCTTGGGAGTGCTTCCCGCGATCTTGACGGTGTTCGCAAATGTCTGCTCCATGCGGTCTATCAGGCACAGGGGCAGGGATGCAGCCCCGGTGTTATCGGTGTCGGTATTGGTGGCGACCGAACCAGTGGTTTTGAGCTTGCCAAAAAGCAGCTTTTCCGCATGATCGATGACCGTAATCCTGACAGCGAACTTGATGCACTTGAACAGGAGATTCTGGAAAAATCCAACACCATGAATATTGGCCCGATGGGATTCGGTGGCAAAACCACCCTCTTCGGCTGTAAAATTGGCAAATCACACCGCGTACCGGCAAGTTTTTTTGTCTCTGTCGCCTATAACTGCTGGGCCTATCGTCGTCTTGGCGTGCTGCTCAATCCTGCAACAGGCTCAATCCAGCGCTGGTATTACCGGGATGCTGACGAAATCAAGCGAATGGCAAAGGGTGAAGGGATGCCACTCACCGGCAAAGAGGTTGTCTTGCAGGCACCTGTGACCGAAGAGCAGGTGCGTGCCCTGAAGGTTGGAGATGTTGTGCTTGTCAATGGCACCATGCACACCGGGCGCGATGCTTTCCACCACTACATTATGCACCACGACCTGCCGGAAGGGCTTGATACCACAGGCGGCGTTCTCTTCCATTGCGGGCCGGTTATCATGAAAAACGATGATGGCAGTTACCGTGTGACGGCGGCCGGGCCAACAACCTCAATTCGCGAGGAGCCTTTTCAGGCTGATGTTATCAAAAAACTTGGTCTGAGAGCGATTATTGGCAAGGGTGGCATGGGCCCCAAAACGTTAAAAGGCTTGGAGGAGCATGGAGCGGTCTATCTCAACGCCATCGGGGGCGCAGCCCAGTACTATGCCCGTTGCATTGAAAAGGTGACCGGTGTCGATTTTCTTGAGGAGATGGGAGTTCCTGAAGCGATGTGGCACTTTGAGGTTAACTCATTTCCGGCAATTGTCACCATGGATGCTCATGGCAACAGTCTGCACAGTCTGGTTGAAGAGGAGTCTTTCCGTACACTTGGTACTTATGCTGACGATACGCACTGAGATTTGTTGGGCGGACTTCCAGGCACACTATAATTGAACAAGAGGAGACGGATGAAAAAGATCAGATTTATGGATGTCTCGTTCCGGGACGGATTTCAGTCGTGTTTTGGCGCCAGGGTAAAGACAGAGGATTTTTTGCCAGCTCTGGAGGCCGCCGTTCATGCGGGTACCGACAACTTTGAAATAGGTGGCGGTGCCCGGTTTCAGAGTCTCTACTTCTATTGCGAAGAGGATGCCTTTACCATGATGGATACTGCCCGCAAAATTGTGGGGCCGGATATTAATCTTCAGACCCTCTCAAGGGGTGCCAATGTTGTTGGCCTTGTCTCGCAGTCACGTGATATTATTGACCTGCATGCCCGCCTCTTCAAGAAACATGGCATCACCACCATCAGGAACTTCGATGCCTTGATGGATGTCCGTAACCTCTCCTATTCAGGGCAATGTATTCACGATGCAGGGCTCAAGCATCAGGTTGTTGTGGCTTTGATGGGTCTTCCCCCTGGCTTGCATGAGACCTATTGCCACTCACCGCAGTTTTATCTCGACAAGCTGAAAGAAATTCTTGATGCCGAAATTCCTTTCGACAGTGTCGCTTTTAAAGATGCTTCAGGTACCACAACCCCTGCGGTTGTGCATGAGACCATCAAAGGGGCGAGAAAGATGCTGCCGGAGGGGACAATCATCCAGTTTCATACGCA
Source organism: uncultured Chlorobiaceae bacterium (assembly GCA_903866255.1). Lineage (GTDB taxonomy): Bacteria > Bacteroidota > Chlorobiia > Chlorobiales > Chlorobiaceae > Chlorobium. Next base: position 41,098 of record CAIPMW010000067.1, read on the forward strand.
CGATACTGCCGGAATGGGTGTTGCCTGCAACTTTGCAGCCATCACTGGCGGAGCAGATATCATTGACCTCTCCATGGCACCGGTCAGCGGAGGCACTGCAGAAGTGGACATTCTCACCATGTGGCAGAGGCTCAGGGGCACCGAATATACCCTTGATATCGATCAAGAGAAATACCTTGAGGTTGAGGCGCTCTTTATCGATCAGATGTACAAATACTATATGCCCCCCGAAGCAACAGCGGTCAATCCGGTAATCTCTTTTTCACCCATGCCCGGTGGCGCTCTCACTGCCAATACCCAGATGATGCGCGACAACAATACGCTGCATCTCTTTCCTGCCGTGATCAACAACATGCGCGAAGTGGTGGTCAAGGGTGGTTTTGGTGCTTCGGTAACCCCTGTTTCCCAGTTCTATTTCCAGCAGGCCTTTGCCAATACCATTCAGGGCCATTGGAAAAAAATAACCGATGGCTATGGAAAAATGGTGCTGGGTTACTTTGGCAAAACTCCGGCTCGCCCCGACGAAGAGGTGGTGCGGCTTGCTTCAGAACAGCTTGGGCTTGCTCCAACCGTTGAGGATGTTCACGATATCAATGACCGTAACCCCGAACTTGGGGTAGAGTATAACAAATCGCTGCTCCAGCAGGCCAATATTCCGCAGACCGACGAGAACATTTTTATTGCTGCAACCTGCGGCGCAAAAGGGATCGCCTTCCTGCAGGGTGATTGCACAACCGGTATCCGCTACAAGGCTGACATCGCCGTTGAGATCAAGGCGACGCCACGTGCAGAGGTGGTGGCAGCATACCACGAAGCGCACAAACACGACATCCATCAGAAAGAGGTGAACCACCGCCTTGAGGAGCTCTTTTCAAAGCTTCCAACAGCGACCCCGGCTACTGAGTCTTCAGCCTCATCATCAAAAGTTATTTCGATGGCCGGGAATTTCACCGTCTTTGTTGATGGCTCTCCCTATACCGTCTCATTCGCTGAGGGCTCAGCCATTAATCCTCAGTCGCTTGCTCCAGTTTCATCAGCGGCCGATGATGCAGCTCTGGCTCTTCAGCCACACGCAGGTACACCCGTTACTGCCGTGATGCCTGGCAATGTATACTCAATTGCGGTCAAGGTGGGTGATGAGGTGAAGGAGGGCGAAGAGCTAGCCATCATCGAAGCCATGAAGATGGAAAACCCGGTCAAGGCCCCTTGTGCGGGAAGAATCCTCTCCATCACCGTAGCCAAGGGCGACACCGTAGGGATGGGTGAGATTATGATGACGATCGAGTAGGGTTTTGCCTGCACTCACCCCTTGATGAAGACTGAGGGGTGAGATGGCGGAAGGTTGCCTTTAGCTGTTTTATTCCATTTCTAAGTCTATAATAAAATGATAAACCAAAGACGCTCGATGATATAATGCAATTATGGAATATTATACTTCATCCAGAAGCGGGCTCGTTATAACACTTTTGTTTTAGAAATAGAATTAGAGTGCAGAATTTTTTTTTATACCCGGTGCATTCAGTTGCTTTCCTCTGAGGCGACTTGGGAAGCACTACAGCACCAATGCAATGCCCAAATGCCGGAGGCGTAGTCTCTTGGTAGAGTTGAGACAGTTTTTATCTGAAAAAATGCATGTCATTCCATTTAACCATGCAAATTATGGAATGGATGTTCATAATTTTGGCAGATGATTGCCAGAAAACTTCACGACAAGCTTCTGGTCGCCCTTGCTTGTTTCCAGGCAAATGCCCTTCGTTCTCTGGGTTCTGGGCGGCTATCCTGATACAGTCTGCCTGCAGAAACAAGGCACTTATTGAATCGCTATAGGACATATTACTTTTCTTGCAAAGAGCCGATTGATAGTGAATGGAAAAATCACCCGAGCCGCTGTTTTGCTGCTTGGCAAGCCGGAGGCAACGGTACAATTGCATCCGGTACAGCCGCAGATTAGCTGGGTACTGTACAGCAAAGAAAAAATTGAAAAGGATTACCAACATTTTTATCCGCCATACATCATTGCTGTCGATGAGGTATTTGCAAAAATTCGTAATCTCAAATATCGCTATCTCAAAGAGGGCACTTTGTTCCCTGATGAAGTGGATCAGTACGACCAGCAGAATATCAAAGAAGCGTTGAGTAATTGCATCGCCCATAAGGATTATAACCTGGGTTCAAGGGTTTCTGTTGCTGAAAATGAAGATGGATACATCTCGTTTACAAATCCAGGCTCCTTTCTTCCCGGGAGCATTCAGGAGGTTATCGATAGCGAAGAACCGCCTTCATTTTACAGAAACACACTGCTGGTTACCACTATGGAGTCCTTCAATATGATTGATTCCATTGGCAGCGGTATCAAGCGGATGTTCAGGGTGCAGCGAGAGAGGTTTTTTCCAATGCCCGATTACGATTTTTCAGGGAACAAGGTAAAAGTAACACTTACTGGAAAAGTGCTGGATATGGACTATACGAGGGTTCTTGCCCGAAACCCCAGGTTAAGTTTAAACCAGATTATCCTTCTCGAAAGTACAGAAACGGAAGCCTCTTTTGGAGGCAGAAATAAAGCTGCTGAGGGCAAAAGGTCTTATTGAAGGTAAAAAACCCAATATTATTATTTCGGCAAAACTAGCACAAACCACAGGACAAAAAGCAGTTTACACCCGAAACAAAGCCTTTTCCAAGCAGCAGTATTTTGATTGGATTATGCAGGGTATTCAAGATCATGGTTCACTTTCCCGCAAAGACATCGAAGAGTTGGTTTGGACGAAACTGTCTGATTTATACGATGAAAAGCAGAAAAAAAAGAAAATCACCAATCTTATTTCTGAAATGAGTCGGAATGAAACGATAAAGAATGTGGGTTCGGATGCTGCTCCAAAATGGGTTTTAAAGGAGCAAGAGGGAAATATTTAAAGAGAAAAGATTAGAAGAGATTTAGAAGAGATTCTATAGGAGATATTTGGATAAATTATTACTAATAAATAGGATATTCTCTTATAGGAAGCAGTTGTTTCGCCGGATCTAAAGGTCGTGAGGTCAGTTTCCTGCGAGAGTAGATGGACATGTAAATCTCCTTTGCCAGTATCAGGTATATCGTTTTCTGGAAACTCAAACGTTCTTCAGCTTTTCAAAATGCGGTGGAGGTTGCGAAAACTGAAGACCAAAAAGTCGGCGATTTCGCGTATGGAAAATCATTCGGAGGATAGTAAGTTTTCGACGCTGTTTCATTATGCTGAAGCGCTTGGCAAAAAGCTTCAGGTGTTGCTGCAATGACCTGCGTCGTCATTTCTTTGATCAGCCACATTTCAATTGAACAGGAGTGACAATAATGACACCGAAGATGCAGACCGTCACGCTTCATGATGCCGAAACCCGACTTGCCCAACTGGTTGAACAGGCAGCTCGTGGTGAAGCTTTTATTATCAGCAAGGCAGGGCGACCAATGGTTAAGGTGATCCCATTCGATACCACCATTGGCAACGCCCGGCAGTTTGGTTTTATGGCAGGCGAGATTTCTGTTCCTGAAGATTTTGACCGTATGGGCAGTAACGAGATTGCTGCATTGTTTGTTTGAGATAAGAACCGTGATGATTGAATTTATACCCTGATGCTTAAAAAAATCCTGACAAGAATCACTGACCGTAACCTATGGCCCCGCAACTGGTGGTATCCTGGGCCCAAAAAGGATAACCGTCATGCTGATGTGGTCAAGATGCTGCATGAGAGCCATTCAAAAGCGATCAATAAAACCATGCTCTCGCTGCTTGGTGTCGGCTTGTACAGTCTGCTGGCGGTGGTTGGCTCACCCGACAAGTCGCTGATTGCCACCAACAGCTCCATTCAAACACCACTGGTTGGCACCTCAATCTCTTTTCAGGGTTTTCTGATTGTCTCGCCCTTTCTTCTTGTCATCCTGACCGTCTATCTTCACATCCTGTATGGCAAATGGCTGCGGCTTGAAACAAAGCGAGAAGATCTGAACAAAGAGCCAGCGAACGCCGGTGAGCCAACCATTGAGAGTGTTCCAGCCATTTTCAGTTTTAGCGACCGTCTGCCCCGGTTTGTCACCACCTTTATCTTTTACTGGTTTGTGCCGTTGATCTTGTGCGTCATGGCCTCCAAGGCGTTCGCTCTCAAAGAGTTGATTCGCCCTATGTTTTATGTCGCCTCTGTCGTGACACTTGCTCTTCTTTTTTTGCGGATTAATCGTTGTCCCGAAAGGAAACGGTTCTGGCGAAATGCTCCGCGCTGGATACTTCTCGCACTGCTTGTTGCGTTTATGGGTTATTTTCCCTCTGTTTCCGACTCATTCCGCAGGCCACTGAATCTCCAGCGGGAAGATCTTCATGAAGCCTGGCTGCAAGGGCTGGATTTGACCGGCGCTGATATGAGTAATGCCAATCTGAAAGGGGCAAACCTCAGCGGTGCTATTCTTCAAAAAGCACATCTTGATGAAGCCAATTTGCTCGATGCTGATCTCAGAACGGCAAAACTTCAGGCTGCCTCCCTTAACAAAGCCAATCTTCAGAAAGCAAAGCTGACCTTCGCCGATTTTGAGGAAGCCGACCTCACGTTAGCGACTTTTACTGGTGCGACTCTCCAGAATACCAATTTTCAGAGTGCTGATATCAGGTATGCCAATTTCAGGGATTTCGTAAAAGAAGGAGAGTTTGATTCCCATCGGCTCAAATATGCCCAAAATTGGGAAAAGGCGTTTTACAGCAGTGAGTTGCTTGCAGCTCTCAAGCTGCCAAAAAGCCACAATGATGACCTGAACAAGGATTGGGACAAAACGTATGCTGAAGTGGAGCACTATCAATCGGAGAATAGTTTTCAAAACCTTCTCAAGGCAGGGTATCGAGTGGTTGAGCATCACGTCAAAAAGAATTTTCAAATGGTTAAGCGTTGGTTGAATATCGATGATAAGGGTACGGTTCCTGTCGTGGATGTTGGTGATGAGTATGGCGGCGGGATAGTTGCTTATCTCTTCCAGCCAGGCGACAAGGGTTACAATAAAAATAAACAGCATGGGCTGATTGCTGCCAAATCAGATATCCAGATCAATTACACCGATGCGTGGGGCTATGGGGATCAAAAGGATTCTTTTCGATGGAGCACGGGAGAAACGGGAAAAGAGGGTAACGCTGATTATGCCTGGCAGGAACTTCTCAACACCAGTACACGGTTAGGTGAAGGTGCGGCCAATACTGATAAAATATTGGCGAAGTATCCGTCGGAAAAGTATCCCTATACTGCGGCGGCAGTGGCGAGAGCATATCGTGGCGGAGGTTTTGATGACTGGTATTTGCCGAGCAAAAGGGAACTTAATAAGCTTTTTTACGTCAAAAGTGCTGTTGGCGGTTTTTCTGACGGCGGCTACTGGAGTTCTACGGAGAGCGGTGCGGTCGGCGCGTGGAACCAGTACTTCTACATTGGCAGCCAGGGCGGCAGCAGCAAGGACCACGCATGGCGAGTTCGGGCTGTGCGGGCTTTTTAACCATTTATCTATTCAACAATTAAGGGGGTACCGGGGGCAGCGCCCCCAGTCAAAAAATATTTTGGATTATGGCGCTTTACTATGATTTACCAGTGTATCGTGATGTCTATCGTCTGATCCTGAAAATCGTTGAGTACACCAAAGATTTTCCACGTGAGTACAAATACTCGCTTGGCCAGGATCTAAAGCACGACAGTATTGTGCTGGTGCGCAGCATCTACAGGGCCAACAAAGCCAAAAGCAAGACCGAGTATCTTGAAGTATTTCTTGACGATTTTGAAATCCTTAAACTGGAGGTGCGCTTATGTGTTGACCTGAAAATTCTGCCCATGAAAAAGCAGGCCGAGATTACCGGTCTCATGGATGGAATTGGTAAACAAATTACCGGATGGCGTAATGCCGGGTCGGTGAAAGGTGCCTGAATTCCGTCGGTCAAGGCTGTCGGAAGCGAGCAGAGCTTCGTTCAAAAGCGGCAAAGAGACTGTGTGCCGATCAGTGAAACTTCAAGATCGGGGGGCAGTAAAAGAAAATGTATCGGAAACGCTTTTGGTGCATGTCAACATCTTTGCGAGAGTGCTGTTGGCGGTTTTTCTGACAACAACTACTGGAGTTCTACGGAGAACGATGCAAACAACGCGTGGAACCAGAACTTCAACAATGGCAACCAGAACAACAACAACAAGAACAACACATGGCGAGTTCGGGCTGTGCGGGGTTTTGAACAAGCAGTTGTATCGCCCGGATGGAATTATCTCTGGGCGGTATGCATTATGACGGACAACACATCGTTGCAACTCGAATTGTTTCCCTTTTCAGCCCCAATTCCTCTTGTTGATCTTTTTGAGGCTTATGAAGGCTGTCGCCGACACAAGCGAAATACGGTCAATGCCATAGCTTTTGAACTCGACTATGAACAAAATCTTGTTGAGCTTTGTTACGAAATTAATAATGGCAGTTACCAGCCGGGGAAGTCAATCGCCTTTATTGTTGAGCGACCAGTCAAGCGTGAAATATTTGCCGCTGACTTTCGTGACCGCGTTGTTCATCACCTCATCATCAATAAACTGAATGCCCTTTTTGAAAAAGAGTTTATTGGCGACAGTTACTCTTGCCGGAAAGGAAAAGGTACGCATAAAGGAATAAAGCGTCTGGATGGCTTTATCCGCCAGTGCTCACAAAACTATAGCCGCGACTGCTGGATTTTAAAGCTTGATATCAAAGGCTTTTTCATGAGCATCGATCGTCAGCGTCTTTACTATCGTCTGGAACTGTTCATCAATAATAATTATCACGCTCCTGATCGTCCTCTCCTGCTCGATCTTTGTCGAAAAGTGGTTTTTTACGATCCTGCAGCTAATTGTATTATCAAAGGGAAACGCTCAAACTGGAAGGGCTTGCCTGACGACAAAAGTCTTTTTCACTCTCGCCCGGGATGCGGCTTACCCATTGGCAACCTGACCAGCCAGGTGTTTGCCAACTTCTACCTTAACTCGTTTGATCATTTTATGAAACACACCCTTGGGTTGCGATACTATGGTCGTTACGTTGATGATGGAGTTGCGGTACATCAGAATCCTGTTTTTCTGAACTCATTGCTGCCAGTCATTCGTGCTTATCTGCAGCAGGAGCTTGGGTTGATACTGCATCCAAAAAAAATATTTCTTGAGCATTACACCCGGGGAGTCAAGTATCTTGGAGTTGTTATCAAGCCTCGCAGAATTTATGTCGCCAACCGTACAAAAGGCAATATGTACCGCGCTCTTTTAAAGTATAACCGGATAGCGCAAACGCATAAACCCTGGCATGCCGAGCGTACAGCCTTCCAGAGCAGTATCAACTCCTATCTCGGCTTGATGAAACATTATCATACATACTCCCTCCGTCGTTCCATGTTGCGCAAGCATCTTTCGCCCTGGTGGCTGAGGCTGGCCAAGGCAAATGCCCGGCTTGAAAAATTCACGCTCAAAATAAGGCCGCGCCGGTCAAAGAGAGGTCGATTCTCGAAAAAGCAACGGCTCAAGCGTGTATGAGAAGAAGGTTTTCGAATCCATAATGAGATGAAAAGGGAGCAAACTCCATGCTCCTTGGCTTTTTGGAATGCTATATTAAGGATTCCACCGGCAAATCGTCTTGGAAAGCTCTCGGGTAAAAACAAAGATTTTTACAGCATAGGGATTAACGATCAATGGAGAATCATCTTCAAATGGGCAGACGGAAATGCCTCCGAAGCAGAAATTATTGACTATCACTGAAATGAACGAACTCAGAAATATTCATCCGGGAGAGGTCTTGATGGAGGAGTTTTTAATTCCACTGGAGATCTCTGCGTACCGGCTTTCCAAAGATATCGGGATTCCTCAGACCCGGATATCCGGGATAGTGAAAGGGAAGAGACGTGTTACCGCTGACACGGCATTGCGCCTTTCACAATATTTTGGTAATTCCGCAAAGTTCTGGTTAGGTCTGCAAGATGACTATGACCTTGAGGAGGGGATGCAGATCAAGAGAGAAGCAATACATTCTATTCTTCGCTACAAGAGCAGCATGATGGCATAAAAATAAGGTAAATGACTATATTCCCTGCAACTGTTCACAGGGTTCCTGCCCGATAAAAAATTGATACCGATTCATGCCCGATATTTTTATCAGCTACGCCCACGAGGATCAGGAGCGTATCAGGCCAATAGTTCAAGAGCTTGAAAAACGTTGGAGTGTTTTTTGGGACAAAAAGATTCCGCCAGGGAAAACATGGGAGGACTCCATTGGCAAAGCGTTGGAAGAGTCGCCCTGTGTTCTTGTTGTCTGGTCGCACTCTTCTGTAAAGTCAGATTGGGTTAAAGAGGAGGCGGACGTGGCCAAGAAAAGGGATACTTTTGTGCCTCTTTTTCTTGACAAGGTTGAACCGCCAATGGGATTTCGGAGGATTCATGCAGCGGATCTCTCTGACTGGAAAAACAACAACGCTCATCAGGGATTTCAGTTACTCATTGGCGCGATTGAATCCAAAATTTCTCCTGCAACACAGCCTGTTACAGACTCCCGACCGGTGTCAATGCCGGACACGGTTTCATTAGAGGGTGCCGGGCACACATCACCACAACGCAAGCCGGAGCGGCAACCGATTGGAAACGTAAGCTGGGTTCAAAAAAACCAGCTTGTAATAGTTGTTGCTGTAGTGATGCTGGTTATACTTGGCGTTGTCTGGAGTATGAAACAGCCACAGTCAAAAGTTGAACCTAAACCTGCGCCCATCGCTGAGGTAGTAAAAGGAAATCCTGAGGCAGAAGCCCCTCGAAAAGCGGAGGCGGCACGGTTGAAGGCAGAGCAAGATGCGGCCACTCGTCGTGAAGCTGAAGCCGCAAAGGCAAGGCAAGATGCAGATGCTCGTCGAAAAGCGGAGGATGCGCGTTTGGCTGCGGCGAAAGATGCTGTATCTCGTCGTGCAGCAGAAGCCGCAAAGGCAAAGCAGGACGCAGAAGCTCTTCGAAAAGAAGAAGCTCGGTTGAAGGCAGAGAAAGATGTGGCTCGTCGCGAGGCGAAAGCAAAGGAAAAGTTGGACGCAGATGCTCGCCGCGAAGCGGCAGTGGTAAAGTCTCGACAAGAAGCCGAAGCGAAAAAAACGCTTAAAATCGGTGACGAATATGGAGGTGGAAAAATTTTCTCGCTCGATCCTACAGGCCAGCACGGACTGATTGCGGCGAAAGCGGATTTATCAGGTCACTCTGAGGGTAAATCTGAAGGGCGGTTTACATGGGAAGATGCGAAAGCAAAATGCGCAGCCCTCGGTGGTGGGTGGCGTTTGCCGAGTAAAAGTGAACTCAATGACCCTTATCACGCTAAAAGTGCTGTTGGCGGTTTTTCCGGCGGCGGCTACTGGAGTTCTACGGAGGACAGTGCGGATGGCGCCTGGGCGTCAGTACTTCGGCAGTGGCTACCAGGGCAACGACGGTAAGAGTTTCGGGGGGTGTGTTCGGGCGGTGCGGGCTTTTTAACCATTTATCTATTCAACAATTAAGGGGGTACCGGGGGCAAAGCCCCCAGTCGAAAAATATTTTGGATTATGGTGCTCTACTATGATTTCAACGTCATCTGTTGTCTGATCCTGAAAATCGTTGAGTACACCAAAGATTTCCCGCAAAAGTACAAATCCATTCTTGGTCAGGAACTCAAGCAAGATCGCCCGAGAGTGTACAATTTTGCCATACATGGGGATAAAAAGTGAAAATCAAACAACTGGATATTGAGGGCTTTCGTTCGCTCCGAAACGTATCATGGATGCCCGGCGATCTCAATGTGATTATCGGCACTAATGGCACCGGCAAGTCATCATCAATCCTCAACTTGCGGAAGAGTGCGGGAGAATTGACGTGATGGAATGATAACATCTTCAGCATTCAAGCCTTTAAAGTGCTCTTGAATATGTTTGGCAAGATTCCCTGATTTTGACGTGCCGGTTGATTTTTTCTGCTTTAAGAATTCAGCAAAATCCAGCACTTCATGAAGCATCGGTTCTGGAAGTTTTTGCATCGTTCGGTATATTTTCTCTGCTGCTGTCATTGATTCCCTCTGCATTGCGCTCTCTCTGGCACCTTATGAGAGATCTTTCGCAATTTCCAGCCGATATTTCTCGTCCGTTGACATCCGTTGCATGTTTTTGTTGATCTTTTCCAGCCAAACTATTGTTTCATCCCATTGGAACTCCTCCGATTGCTTGCTGATAATATGGGGCTGAGATGGCACCGGTATGGTGTCTTTGGTGCTGCATGAGTATTCCGTGTCGCGGGTAACCTGATTTCCCGAGAGAAATATAACGATGAAAGAAATATCTTTATAAAATAAAATACGTTACCATATATTTATCCCTGATTTTCAAGAGAATGCAAGTTGTAATTATAACTATTTTTCCGAGCACAAGCTTTCTGGGAA
>CAIPMW010000068.1 GCA_903866255.1 uncultured Chlorobiaceae bacterium
GATGTTGTCGCAGCCATTGAGCAGTTGCCCTACCAGTTCAAAGATCCCCACAAGCTCGACAAAAAAACCGATCCCCGAAAACTCACCTTTGGCTCCAGAATTGAGAAGGAGAGCGAGGCAGAGCGCGAAGAGTTCTTCACCGTCAAGGAGATACTCAGCCCCGAAAAAGTGAGGCTATCCAACGGGTTGACAGTAAAACTGATCGGCATCAAGAGCGAACCCTTTACGCACGACAAAGCGGTCGGCTATCTGACCGAAAAAATCAAGGGAAAGCGTATCTTCCTGAAGTATGACAAGCTGAAACATGACGAAGAAAACGTCCTGCTCTGTTACCTCTATCTGGAGAACAAGACCTTTGTCAATGCGCATCTGATCAAAAGCGGGGTGGTCGGGATTGACGGCAGTTATGAGTACAGGTACAGGGGGAAGTTTTTGGATATGGGTGAACCTGTATATGATTGAAGAGTGAATTTTGGGACCGATTTATTTCACTGTCAATTATTGTCGTAAAATGAAATAAGACGATATGTTAGCAGCAGTAAAATTTATTGATTCCATTTGGACGTGGGTTACCTCAACTGCGCATTGGACGTTCTTCACAGAAAAAGGGCAAGGAATTCTCGGTGCATGGTCAAGCACAGCCTCTATTCTGACTTTTGTTGCTGGTATCATAATTTGGCTTTTTATGAAGTTGCGTGCGAAAAAGCAACAGGAACCACAGCAGCGAACTCCATTCCAAGAGCTCCGCAACCGGGAGCGAATGCTGGAAAGAGTTCAGAGTATGTGGATTGAAGGAGTTCTGGAGCAGTCTCTCTATCATATCGCACGTATTGAGCTTGGATTGAAAGAAGAGCCTGAGAGTATCGAACATCCCTGGACGCTTTGCATTGAGCAACCAGAACACAAGCTGCGCTCCTTACCTCATGGTGTGTCGATGGTTGAGATTTTTGATCAGTTTGATAAAACACTGTTGCTTCTTGGTGCTCCAGGATCGGGCAAAACAACACTGCTCCTGGAACTTGCTCGCGACCTCATTAAAGAGGCTGAGCAAGATCAAGCAAAACCTATCCCGGTCATTTTTAATCTATCGTCGTGGGCAGTACAACGATCTTCTCTTGTTGACTGGCTTGTTGATGAACTTATCGAGCGATATGATGTCCCGCAGAAAGTTGCACGTGCATGGATCAAGCAGGAGAATGTTTTACCACTTCTTGATGGACTTGACGAAGTCGCCGATGATTATCGGGATGGTTGTGTTGGGGCAATCAATACATTCCACAAGGAACACGGATTATTGCCTTTGGTGGTGTGCAGCCGATATCAGGATTATGCAGCATTGACAACGAAGCTTCGTATTCCTGCTGCGGTAACTATCCAGCCATTAACACATGAACAGGTTGACAGATATCTTGCACAGGCAGGAAAACCACTTGAGCATTTGCGCACACTGTTAGCTAACGACAACACGCTTCTGGAACTGCTCGACAATCCGTTGATGCTGGCCATTATGCAGCTTGCCTTTTCCTGCACAAATGGAGATGCAAAGGCTCTTCAAATTGGCACACTTCAAAAACGACGAAGCAAGCTGTTCAATACCTACATTGCTGCAATGTTCGCAAGGCGTAGCTCTTCCGTTCCATACCCTCCTGAGCAGACAATAAAATGGCTATCCCGACTTGCACTTTACATGCGAAAGAGAGAACAAACAGTATTCTATCTTGAGCAAATGCAACCATATTTACTGCCGAATCAACTTCAAGCAATGCAAAAGATGTTATTCTTGATATCCGTAGGAATAATCTTCGGCTTTGTCACTGGATTGATTGGTGGGCAGGTCAGCGCACTTATTGGCGGCTTGATAGGAGGACTCTTCGCCTCTACTTTAGTGCCTGACAGAAAACCCCTGTTTTTTTTAAATCCAGCCACCTTGTTAGCGTAACCATGGGTATTTTTATGGTACGCCAGCGGCTTTTTTGCTCGTAATAGGCTCAGCGTTCAACCATGAGCTGCATTTTGGTTCCAAAAGCCATAAACTGGACGCACCTCACCCATTAAACGCATCAAAAACTCCTTTTTTAGAGATGAATTCAGGCCACTTTTTTGTACGGGCCACGGTGTCGTCTTGCATCCTGCTTCAGCAAAAGAGCGCCAAACCGGTGAATGTTGCGTGACAACACCGCAAGAGCGACATAACGCTCGAATCCCTTAATGCCATCATCTGGACATACATCTAAACCATGAACCTCAAGACCATTGATTGCCGATTCGACTGCCGAATGTTTGCATCTCAATCTCTTGAATTCTGGTTCTGATTCACGCGCTTTGTCAGCTACTGAAAGCTTACCTTTTTTTGGTAATACCACTTTTTCGACAAGCGGTATCAGTTTAGTTTGGTTTGTTACGCTATGAAATCCTTTGTCGTAACTTATTGAATACAAGTTTGAAAAACGTTTCTTTGTCTCTTCAACAATGGATACAGCAATCGCGCTGTCGGTCGTTTTTTGCATCACTTTGTGATGCAAAATGAAACCAAATTGATCTTCAACTATGCAAACTGGTAATCCCAGTTCGACAGACACTCCTGCTTTTCCTTTGCTGATCCACTCTGTATGTGGCTGAAAAACAGAAAAAACTTTTTCTTCATGTGGAATAACTTCATTGTTGAAAACTCGACGGCGAATCTGACCCATTTGCAAATTTGCATGTGCGATATAATAATTCAACTCGCTTTTAAATAACGGGTTATTGGCTCCAAGCTCTTTTCCGGTTTTCTCAGCACGCTGAAGCTGATAGTCGACTTCATCAAGATAATTTCGCACAAGTTCTTTGTACTTTTCATCTTTGACCGATTTCTTTTCAGGATTTTTTGATGTCGAGCTTTTATGTTTTTGGATAGCGCGAAGCAACCTTTTAATCTTACGAAGGTTATCCGATGACTTGCGCCATTGCGTTAAGCCAAGTTCAACACTTTTGTGCGCACACAGTTTAATTGTTTTACGAATAGCATCAGACAATTGCATGGTATCGCGTGGATAATGCACATTTGTTTCTACCACAAACGAATCACATCGGCACATAAGTGGTATGACCTTCTCGTGTTCTTTTTTTTTTACCAGCGCATGTCCTGCTATGACAACTTCACGACTTATTCTGTCAAGAACTTCGGGTGTAAATAAGCGGACATTATCTTTTATCGTCTGCAGTTCATAGTATGTTTTATCTGTCCAATCGTTATGACCAAGCATCTGTCGAAGAGTATCATGATGATTGACCAAATCATGAAGATGATCATAATCGGCATTGCGTACCAGTCTAACAACACCCATTACCAAGATGGCCCATTGATTCATACCTGGCCGACCTGTACAAGAATCAGCTTTTCCTTTGCCATTTTTCCGTTCAGGGAGTACCTCTTCAAGAATGGAAAACACTTGTTTGCGCAGTTCAATATTAGTGTAAATAACCTGAAGTCCCCTCAGGATTTTTGGCATATCATCCCGAGATTTTTCATTGAACTGTATAGCAGAAATATCGGTCTGGCCGAACATCATTTGATGGTTGATGACGCTACGCATAGTGGATTTCAAAAATCGAAGTTTGGAGACAATTGTTCTTCCGGGGCATCTTACTACACCTTTTCTTGGCAAAAATGCCTATAATGGGGTATTATTTCGCTTTTGGAGCTTATTGATAAAAAATCTTCAGCCGGAAAAACAAATATAAAATATTATTCTATAATATCATAGAGCTTTTCGTTCAAGCACTACTTTAGGCGATGCCCAATTTATCTTTCGTCAAGAAGGATCTTTTGGACTAAAAACTGTACGGTTGGACGATTTAATCAAAAAGCCGCGTGATGCTTCTTTGTACGGATTGTTGAGTATGATTTCTTTGATGCTGTATTTTAACCAGAAGAACTATCTGCCTATCATACTTATCTGTACTGTTGGCGTGGCCTTTATTTTCAGGTTAAGCGAATGTTTGATGGACAATCATAATGTATGGGAGCCCATAAAAGAACGCAAAACGCCAAATGAAGGAATTCATCGTTCTTTAAGAAATGGTTTGTGGTTCGGATTAACCGCTATCGTGCATTTTGGGATACTCTTTGGTATAGGTGTAACACTCATTGGGTGGGGATTTGGCAAATTCTTGACTTTTGGAACAGATTTCTGGCTGCTTTGCTGGCTGTATCTAACTTTTTATTCCGGGTTGTTTTTCGGAGTGCTTCACGGGGGATTTGCTGCTCTACAACACTATGTATTGCGTTTTCTCCTTTGGCGTAATGGCTTCGCACCGCTACGCTATGTACGCTTTCTGAATTATGCAGCAAGTCTTCTCTTTTTGCGCAAAGTGGGTGGTGGGTATATTTTTGTTCATCGGATGGTGCTGGAGTATTTTGCAGCATTGGATGAACCATGAAATTTCACTCAAGCAAAAAAAACGATAAACGACATTCAACGAGCTCAAAATAGAGCAAGTTCAGTTAAGATGCTTTCGAGGTGTGATCATCCATCACACAGTAAACAGCATCAACATCCGAAAATCATGTTCTGACAATAACCGGATATCGTTATCTTGTAGTATATTTGCGATATGATATTCCTTCCCTGCATAAAACACACAAGCCCAACGACTTCGCATCATGAATAACACCAACGAGGTACCTGCATAGTGAAGCAATTCAGCGACCAGTTGGGTCTCGGGTTTGACTTTGCCCCGACAGCAGTAACCGTTGACAACGTCATGGCGCCAACGGGCTACACCGGGCTCTCCGCATTCCATAAATACTGGGGAAAAAAGCCCATCGAATGTCTGGGATACCTGATCGAGAAGCTAACAACCGACGATGATGTGGTGCTTGATCCATTCGTGGGGTCGGGTCTTATTGCTCGGGAGTGTGCAATAAGAAACCGGCGATTCATCGGGATAGATATCAATCCGGTTTCCATTGAACTCGCCCGAATGGTCACCGACCTCCCAAGTGCGAAACAGTACGCTGATGCCTTGCAGAGCATGGAACAGACCGTCCGCAGTGCGATAGATGAATCATATCTTCTTCATGACGGAGTCACAGCATCACACTACCTGTGGGACAATGATAAACTGAAAGAGATCTGGATAGCGCGTAAAGGAAAAGGGGGGCGTGAAGTCAGAACGCCACTCGCTCACGATTACGACCTGTCGGCAACATACAAGGATTACAACAGTATTCTTATTCGGCCTATTCAGCTCTTTCAGAACTCACGCATCAACACCTCTCCGGCACTGACACTCTCTGATATTTTTACAGGGCGGGCGCTCCGCAATATTGACCTGCTTATCGAAAGTATCCCTGAGGTTTCGGAGAATCTCCGCCGTGCGCTTTTTCTTACCCTGACAGCCTCTATTGGTCAAATGTCGAGTATGGTTTTTGCCATTACAGGCAGAGGGAAAAACAAGGGAGAAGAGAGTGCCAAAATAGAGGTTGGAAGCTGGGTGATTGGCTACTGGCGTCCACCGCTGCATTTCGAAATCAATGTCTGGAACTGTTTTCAGCGACGGGCAGCCAAACTGCTCAAAGCATTGTCCGAAATAGAAGAACCACGATCATTCTCTGTTTCAGATACCGTTGATGATGTTGTTTCCGGGGTGGCCACAGTCGCACTGCTGAACCAGAGCTCTCTTTCGGTATTGCAGGATATTCCTGACGATTCAGTTGAACTCGTGCTTACCGATCCTCCCCACAGCGACCGGATTCCATACCTCGAACTCAGTGAATTATGGAATGCGATTCTTGGCAAAGAGGTCTCCTTTGCCGATGAAATTGTTGTGTCAAATGCCCGAGAGAGAGGCAAGACCAAATTAAAATATAATGAACAGATAACGCGCATTCTGGATGAGATAAATCGAGTGCTTGTTCCGGGCGGCACGCTGGCCCTGCTCTTCAACGCAAAGGATGCCGAAAGCTGGAACAGTCTGGTGCAGAGTAAAGCCAGAGCATCACTCCAATACTATGGCTGTTTTCCCATGTCATACTCGGCCAACTCTATTGTTCAGGACAGCAGGGAGGGAGCTATGAAATCCGACTATGTGCTGATCTACCGAAAAACAGGCAACAGACTCAATGGCAGGGGTTTAGAAAAATTTGTACATACCATTCCGGGATGGTCGGCAGAGTTCCCAAAATTGAAAGAAAAGAGAGATGTCATACTCGTTTGAATCGGCGGACAGAGCATTCAAGGATGGCCAGATTCGTGATCTGAGTCACCATGCACAGGGAATGCGATTTCTCAAGCTCCGCTCATTGTCTCGAAAAGAGCACTTGAACCGGATAATTGCAGACCATGACCTTCAAATTCCCGAAGGAAGGCCTGCCGCCAGACTCAAAGATCTCTTTGAATCAGATATTACTGATGAACAAATTGATGCCACAATTCGGGCAATATTTTCAGAGGAGAGAGCACGGCGAGCGGTGAGCGAAGGCCCCCTCATTACAGAGCTCTACAGAATGCAGATCTTCGATTGGGGAGGGCTCCACCAAAACAGTCTTGAAAAGACAATCGTTGACAATTACGTGAAAAAGATTCGCGGCTTTGATGAACTTCAGGCGCGGGTGGATGACGAACTTTTTCATAGCATGAAGTCCTACGTACTCTGTTCCTGGTATAACCACTGGACCTCTATAATCATAGAAGATGTTTTTCGCGATCACCCTGCAGTTTTACCCGCAGTTGGCTTGATCAAGCAGGTTGATTTTTTTGTTCGAGGGGTACCTTACGATCTGAAAGTCACCTATTTGCCTGAAGGCTTCATCAAGGAGTGCCGGAAAAGAGATGGCCAGAGAGAAGAGGCTCTCCTGCTGAAAAGATTTTGTCGTCAACACAACATTCATTTTGACAATACTCTGCCAGCCGCCAGACTGCTTGAAGACCTTTGGAGCAAAGTTACAGATTATCCCGGTGACGAAGCGAGGGCATTGATTAACGATCTTAAATCTCAGCGGATGAGTATTTTGGATCATGCCAAAAACAATCCGGTGGAGCTGATTACCTGGCTTTACGAAAATCAAGGCGTTCGTCGTTTCGATGCTTCAAATCGTCTCTTTCTTGTGCTCGTTGATTGCGATAACTTTTTTGAATCATGGAAGCTGAAGCGTGCAAAACCACTTCTTGTTGATAACATACACCGCCATCTTGATAATGCGACCAATGCAGGATATAATCTCTCTTTTGCGTGGGAAGGGGCTACCTATAACACGACATCAGATGTTGTGTTTGTTACCCATCAACGGTAAAGAGGAGTAACTGATAACGGAACTTCACCCAAAACCCATACACCCAATAGCACCTTGAAGAGCCACCACACCATAATCCACGGCGACAGCCGACAGATGAACCTCCTCGCTGACAGGTCGGTGCATCTTGCCATGTTCCCCGAAGAGCTTCCGCACCGGCTCATCAAAATGTTCGCCTTCCGTGGCGATACGGTGCTCGATCCCTTCATGGGGAGCGGGACAACCTCACTTGCCGCAAAGAATCTTGACCGTAACTCGGTGGGGTACGAAATCAATCCGGAGTTTATCGAGATTGCCAAACAGAAGCTCAACACCC
>CAIPMW010000069.1 GCA_903866255.1 uncultured Chlorobiaceae bacterium
TGACGGTAAAGCTTGAATCAACTTTGCTGGTTCCATGCCTAAGCTCAAGGCCGGAATTCCCCAAATCCAACAACTGCTGAGCTGTAAAGGTGACCGTTCCATTACCAAGAAAATCATTGGCCCCAAGGGTATAAACCGGTTGGGAATAAAAATAAACGTAAAAGCTTTGGCTCCCTTTGTAGGGATTTGCCGCAGCAAGGGCATCGGCATTGATCTGGTCAGCAAAACCGGTGCCGGTTATGGTGTTGTATGACAGCGGATTCTGCGCTGGAGAGAACGTGATCGGCTGATCAGCAAGAAGCGCACCATAGGCATCAGCATGCAATATCGCACTCCTGTCAACTTCACCAGCACTGACCTCCAGTGCCCAGTCTCCACCCGCCGCTGAACCGCCAGTGAGATCATCCGAAGCGGCAACATCAGCGCCTGTCATTTGCGCCAATGCTTCGATAAATTGTCGCCCTTCATCACCAGCAGCAACATTGCAACCATAGAGCAGCAGGTCGCCAGTTTCAGTCAGGGCACTGCCAATTTGCGCAAGTTCCGCAGTATAAGAGCCAAGGCTGGCACTATTCAGCACGGTACTGCCAATTGCTAT
This sequence comes from uncultured Chlorobiaceae bacterium, assembly GCA_903866255.1. Classification (GTDB taxonomy): domain Bacteria; phylum Bacteroidota; class Chlorobiia; order Chlorobiales; family Chlorobiaceae; genus Chlorobium. The sequence goes on from CAIPMW010000069.1 coordinate 599, forward strand.
AAAGCCGGGAGCTCCATGCGAAATAATCTGGATAGAATCATAGCTACCATGCCCGGCAAGAGCCATGGCGATCTGTTCGATACCATCACGGTTAGCATCAAGCACCGAGTACTCAGTTCCTGAAGTAAATCGCGAGATCAAAACATCCTGCTCAGTAACGCAACTATCAATAAATATTCGGGTAATAGCCATGACCGTTTGTGTTTTTGATTGTTCTGAGTTAAAGACTGCTTTATTTATTGCTAACCGATAAATTTCGGATACATAAAAGTTATGGAACAAATTGCTGCGTTTATTGGCTTGCACGCAACCGTCCGACTATTGAACGGCACAAACCAGAAAGCAGAAATGATAGAGAAAAGAAAACAGGGAGAGCGCCCGCATATCAGCGGCTAAAACAATAAAATAAAAGCATATAGAATTACCCCTTTCACTTTACAATAACTCGCTCTGTAAGCTACGATGTTTGCGGTAATAAAAAAATAATCCCACTCTATTTGCTGTTCGTTTTCGGCAAAAAATCACTGGCTCCTTGCTGACTTCCGGGAACATCGAAATTATGCCGACCAACTTCCATTGACAGGTATCGGATTATCCGGACTGATAGCGGAAGAACGATAAGCTTCGCAATACTTTGGTTCTCGGTTGGAACGCCATGTTATTTTGACACATAAAAGTTAATGACAAGATTCCAAAAGCTTATAAGCTTTCCCGCAGCAACTGATTGAGCCGCTCCACACTGACCTCCGTTTGACGAAGGATTGCTCTGAGTGTACCACGATCCAGCTCTTTGTGATCGGGAATGACCGTTTGACACCAAGGATCCACACGACGAAGAATGATGTGACTGCCATGCTGACGTTTGGGCAAAAAACCAACCTTGCCCAAAGCTTTGACCAACTCCCTGCCAGAAAGCCTTGGTAGTTGGCTCATACCGCAACAAGCATCGTCTGAAAAGATTCATCAGGAACAGGCAACCCATCTCCCTCCAAAGCCAAAATATATCCCTGAATTGCTTCCCGAATATTAACAATGGCCTCTTCTCTCGAACTTCCCTGGGAGATACAACCGGGAAGGCTTGGACATTCTGCAATCCAATACCCATCTTCACCCGGATAAATTACGGCTTCTCTCATACTCCCCCCTTTACTTGACCTTTACTGAAAAAAATTATGCTGGAAATATAACTATTTTTCTACTCCCGAGTCTTAAAGAATCAATACACTGCATTCTTGTCAGAGGTATCTGAAAGTCGGGATGGCGATGCAGCACCGAATTATAAAGAATGTGCTGAAGCGCTGTCCTGGGGACAGGGCATTTCTATCTGGTGCGTTGGCGCAGCGGTGATATCGAAAGCAATCCTGTTATGCGACTTGAGTTTTTCCTCCGTTCGACGAAGCAACTCAACAAATGCCCCGCCGATATTCTCCTCATCAATCACTTTATAAGTGACACGATCTGCCTGGACAATCAGAACTTCCAATAATCATCTGCCACCCCCTTCGGAAAGTGGGATACGCGGGAGTTGCAGGCACAACGGCGGCCTGGAGCGGAGCGTTACAACTTCTCCCACTCAAACCTGCTGACATTTCTTGCTTTCGGGTCAAAAACAATCCCAATCAGGTACCGTTCACCTGCATACTTCTCGTAATATTTTATCCTCCTGATCTGCTCAAGTGGCTCCCCGTCGGTCACCTTGAATTCAAAGAGAAAGGTTCTCCCTCCGACCTGCAACGTCAGATCAACTCTGCCCTTGTTGCTCACATCTTCAGCGATGATGTCCACCATGAGACTGGCAAAAAAGGCATAGAGCACGCTGGCATAAAAGCCCTCATACCTCTCAATGTCGTTGTTGGTGTAATTATTGTAGGCGATACTGGCAAAAAGGCGCTTGATAACGGGTTCCAGACTTCCAGCATCACCACTTTTCATGAAAGCAAGCAGCTCACGGCGGATCGTCACTTGTCCCGAGCCGGTCGTCATCGATTGCAAAATATATCTGTTGAAACTGATCAGCACCTCCCTGTTGGGAAATCCTAACTCGTACACCACTTCCATCTCCTCCTGTATCAAGCGCTTGATGGTCAAATAGCCGCTCTGAAACAGAATGGTCTCCAAATTGAGATTTTCAAGATCAAAGCTGTTGAGACTGGACTTATTAACTTGTAATCCATTAAATTTTGGAATAAAATAGCTGGTCTTTTTGATCAGCTCAACCAGGAAACTCGGCGTACCGGTTTCAAACCAGTAATTGTCAAACTCAAAATTGTTCTTGATAAACAGCAGTATATCATAAGGGTTATAAACACTGTCGCCCAAAAAGTTATAGCCGTTGTACCAGCGTTTGACCTGCTCCATATCCACCCTTTCAAAATATGGAGCAAAAGTGGTCTCCAGATCAAGCTGGGTGTACCCGCAGACATTTCCATAATCAGGGTTCAAGCTGATGTCTTCAAGATTGTTCAAGCCGCTGAAGATCGACACTTTGGCGAATTTGCTCACTCCGGTGAGGAAGGCAAAGCGCAGATACCGGTCGTTATCCTTGATCTTCGTGTAAAAGTCACGCATTCCATTCCGAATGAGCAGAGCCTCAGGAATATTCTCAATATTGTCCAGAATCGGTTTGTCATACTCATCAATCAGGATGACCACCTTCTGGTTATACTTTTTAAATGCTTTTATTATCAAGTCAGCAAAGTAGTATTTTGCTTTTGACTTTGATTTCTTCGCACACTCCAAACCAAGTCGCTCCTCATTGGAGTCAAGTATTTGTATCAAATCCTCCTCCAGATCATCTTTCGAGTGGATCCCTCCACTGAAACTGATCTGGATTACCGGATAGGTCACCTCCCAGTTCCATTGCTCCTCAATCAGCAGACCCCGGAACAGCTCCCGATTTCCCTCAAAAATATCTTTCAGCGTATCAAGAAACAGGCTCTTCCCGAATCGCCGGGGCCGCGACAGAAAGACATATTTAAACCTGTCGATCAGGCTATAGGCAATCCCCGTTTTGTCGATATAGAGGTAATCCTCGTTCATGATCTCGCTGAAGGTCTGTATTCCTATCGGCAGCTTTTTCATCGTCAACCTCCATATAACTTGTTAACCCATCACGGGCATCGGTGCGTTAAGACGCCGACACAACTCCACACTTTTTTTACTACACAGCGAAATATAAATCTTTTTGACAGGAAAACCATTTTGCAGCATGGTCACTTCGATACGGGCTGGCACTTTTTTACTACACAAAAGATAAAAAAAATATATTGGTCAGAACAAGGGAGTTCGTCAGGCTTGCCTTGTGACTTGCTCGCTGCTGGGATATTGAGCGATCCTGTCCTGGGCTTGCAACAGAAAAATGAGCGTTTTGCAAAGGCAACTGATTTTTTACACTCTATGCACGTTAACCCACGGAATATCCCAGGCATGACGCAATGTCCTGTGCCAGCCCTGAATTCACCGCATCGCCTGTATATCGAGCTTGAAACCCGTTTCCCGGAGTTTGCCGAGGCCATGCGTCTTTATGTTGCGGGGGATCTGTTACCTGCCCGTCTCCACTTTCTTCAACTTGTCGCACTACCGGCACTATCTGCCGCCTGCTTGCATCAACTGGCACTCATTGCCGCCCAGTGTCATGAATATGAATCCGCAGTCGGGCTTTTCAGTCACTCACTGCGACTTGATCCATCGTGTTTGAGCGCCTATGTCAATCTGGCACAGACGTTTTATGCACTGGGTAATACCGCCGGAGCACTGGACGTGTTGCTTGATTATGGTGGAGTGTTGCAAACTTCAGGCTTCTATGCTGAAGCAGAGGTGCCCTATCGGGAAATACTTTCTCGCGACCCGCTCAATTATGGAGCCTATGTCAATCTCGGCACCTGTCTTGCCTGTCAAAACTGTTTGCCGGAAGCCATCCAAAAGCTTTTACAGGCTCTTGATCTCTACGGACGGCTTGACCCGCAGGTCAGTGATTTTGCCCGGGCACTGCGCAGGCATCTTGTCGGTAACGTTGATGTTCCACTTGCCAGCCCGCTCCCGCCGGGGTTGCCAAGTGGCCGTATCGAGAAGATTGCTGATGCTGTAACAACACTGGGGAAAATCATGATCGAGCACAACCTGCTGGATGAAGCCCTTCTTTGTCACCGTTTTGCGATAGCGCTTGCTCCCATGTTTGCGCTTGCACACTGGAATCTCTCGTTGGCTTTGCTGGCGAAAGGGGCATATCCCGAGGGGTGGAGAGAGTACGAGTGGCGCTGGCGTTGGGTTGGTTTTCCGGAGCGGCTGCGTCATTTGCCCATGCCGCCCTGGCGTGGTGAGCCGCTTGACGGAAAAAGCATTCTGGTCCAGGCGGAGCAGGGGTTTGGAGATACCATCCAGTTTGCCCCCATGGTATCAAGGCTTGCTGCGCTTGGGGCCAGGGTGAGGTTTGAAGTCATGGCACCGCTTGCTCGCCTGTTTGCCGGAAATATGGATGGTATTGAGGTCGTCAGTGACCCCTACGAAAGCTATTCCCCTCTGCCGAGGCCAAATTGTGATTTTGCCGTAGCACAAATCAGCTTACCCTCCATTCTTGGCCTCAGCAGAGAATCCTTGCCAATAGCACAAGAGTATCTCAAAGCATCACCTGATGATCTTCTGCGCTGGGCTCGTCGCATTCCTTGCATTGGCAAATTTCGCGTCGGGGTCGTTTTTGCCGGCAGAGTACAGCCCGACAAGCGACGAACCATTCCGTTCGGGTACCTTCTCCCGCTTTTTGATCGCCAGACGGTCAAATGGTACTCGTTGCAAGTTGGGCCGGAGCAAGATGACATCCCGAAAACCGGTCAAGCAGCTATCGAAAACCTTGCCGATGGATTGACCGATTTTGCCGAAACCGCAGCGGCTATGGCTCATCTTGACCTTATTCTGACTATCGATACCGCCGCAGCTCATCTGGCTGCGGCAATGGGCCGGAGAGTCTGGTTGCTGTTGCCATGGGTTTCTGACTGGCGCTGGAGGGAGTCGGGCCAATATAGCAGTTGGTACCCCTCGCTTCGCATCTTCAGGCAAGAGGGCGACGGAGACTGGGAAAGTGTCATAAAGGCAGTTGATGATGCTCTTGAGGTTTTATTATCTTCGGTGAGCATAACCTGACCGACGCTAACCCGTACGAGTGAAGCAGAGCGTAATCAGTATCGGTATTGAATGCCGTGTCAGGCCATCTTTTGAATTCCAATTTTTTCCATGTACAGCAACACAAAGCTGAATGGCTCTGTCTCTTGTTCTTCTTCACGAGCTACAGCACGCATCAACTTGCCAAGATGTTCCTGAAACTCGCTAAACCGCACCCTGAATGCCACCAGCGCGTCATGTTGCTCAGGCATCAGGGCATCGAAATCTTTGACCGGCACAATGCGCAAAATTTGCTCATAGGAATAATTGAGATAATTGCGCATTCGCAGTAAATAATCCACCTTTTTCCGGATTAACTCAACATTGCTCCTCATATCCGTACACCCTGCGTTTTGGCTATTTTGGCAATAATGGCGCTATCCAAAGGCTAACGAACGATTAAATCAACAGGCATCTTCACTTGCTCTTACAGAGTAATTTTGTCCGATAGTTCATCAAGTAATCGGTGCATTATTGTTTCAACATACAAATCAACATCTCCGCCTTTTTTCTGATCGTCAAGACGGGAGCCAAAAAGCCATATAACGGCTGATTGCCCTAAACATCGCTGAACTTCCCGACGTATGGTGTTAATTTGAGCTTGTTGTCAAACGCATGACACTCTTTTTTTGATTGTATGAAGAGCTGAGTAAGTGATAAAAGGCTCAGGGTGAAAAATACAACGCGTAAGGGATTCATGAAAGTGTAATTTATTTCATTACTGCGAATTTATAGAATCTGTCGACAATTATAAATTATCCGCATAAAAAGGCAGCACTGACTCACCCCACCCAACTGCCATTAACATCGCCTTTCACAATCCCGATCATAGGCAAATCCTGATCAACATCCAGTGTGACCGATACCGGATTGTCCGGCCAGACAACATGGGTTCGCGACATGCTCTCACTGCCCACACTCTCAGGCACAAATATCCACTCATTTTGAGGCGCAGTGCTGAACTTGACCGCCATTTTCAGAATATTGAGCGCATCAGCAGCCCTGACTTGACCGTCCCCGTTAACATCCGCAGCCAGGTACTGGTATGGCGATACCGCACTGTTGTCGGTATTGGGATTCATGCCAACAGCAATCTTCAATGCAGCAAGCGCATCATTGGCTTTCACAGCATTGCTTTCAGCAGTACCGGAAACTTTCGTGCTGGTCAGGGAGTATGTGCCATCTGCCACGCCAAGGTGCTGGTAGAGTCCGTCAAGTGCGGTGGTCATGGTTTCCAAAGCTGTCCCGACAACGGGGACAGGGTCGCTGCCCAACCAACCGGTGCTTAATAACAGATCAAAATGCTGCGGATTGGTTGGTACCGTGAGGGCCAGGGTGCCAAGTTTGATCGGACCGACAGAGAGGGCTGTTGTGCCCATTCCACCCAGAATGAAATGGCCGGATATACCTGTATTGGCCAGAGAGCTCCATCCGGCGGGCAAACCTTCCCCATCCAGCCATGCAGGAACTGAGCCTGTTGGCAAGGTCAGTTCCAGTTGCAGACTTGTGATATCTCCCTTCTCCGAGTTCTCCCAAAGCTCAACCGTCCGGGAACCATCTGCGGCTACCTGTATGTTCCTGAATACAACAAGCGATGTAACAGCCGTATCGGGATGCGAGGCGATTACACTTGTCGCTTCCGTTATTACTGCACCTGTTTTCCAGAATGTAATGGCGCCTGTGAGATCATGCCGCACAGGTGCCACTCCCGCTGTCGTAGCGTCGTAACCATCACAAGCCGCTATAGCATTGTCCTTGAACAAGAAATTTTCAATGAAATGGACAATGTCCATCCCGTCACGATATGCATTTTTATCGGCAATGAGGTATCGGGATGTTGCAGAATCGTAACTGATCAGATATTCCGCATAGTTTCCACTGAACACCGCGCTGTCTGATCCTTCACCTCCTTCAAGAGTATCATTGCCACCCCCGCCGGTTAACGTATCATTCCCGCCACCTCCTGATAACGTATCACTTCCAGCACCACCAGCCAACATATTATTGGCATCATTGCCTGTAATAATGTCGGTATTTGAACCTCCGGTGGCATTCTCGATGATTGCCCCAAAAGCAATACCAAGATTATGGGTACCATCATAGAGGTCGGCTATGGTACCAGTGCTGGTATATCGAATGGAGGAGTAGTGCCCCGGTGTTAAATCGATATCACAGGTGGTACTGAAGTTTGAAAGATCGAGAGTGTCATTGCCTCCGGCATCCCATATCGCGATATAAAAAGGAGTCTGCGGATCAAAGCTGTAAGTGTCGTCCCCTGTATGGTAACCATTGTTGGCGCCATAAAGATACTGGATTGCGGCAATGTCATACACCATCGGAGTTGACGGATTGACACCGGTATATTGGTTCTGGCCTGGATACAAAAACCATTGATTCCGACTATTATAGGACATAACCGTATTATCCCTGAAATCGAGATCAGCCGGCAGGTAAGGCCCCGGGATTTCACTCCCTGATGAGCCATAATTGCCAGGATGTTTCAACCCCAGTCCGTGACCAATTTCATGGATAAGGGAGAGTTCGTTGTACGATCCGCTTGTCCAGTCACTTTGGGTGGCAACAGATGGATTGATCCAGACGTCCGCAGCGTTTGCCCAATAATTGTCTGGACACCAGCTATATCCCCATACACCATCAGCAACAGCAGAAGAGAATGCGAAACGAAAATCGCCAACATCAGCTTCTGTATCGGGCACTTCTGTAACGGTCATCGCCGCTACATCTGCCCAAACCTGAAGGGCGTGAGCAGCCGCCGCCATTTGGACAGCATTCAAACCGAAATGCTGTGGAGCATCCTGTTCTGAATCCGGGCTATAATTGGTTTGCCAGTAGGCTGTCGCCCCATTGATCCAGGGAAAACTATAGGTAAGGGTCGCCCCGGAGGAAGGATTAGCACTCCACTGGCCCAAAGTCTCATTGAGCAGTGGGTCAATGGTGCTATCACCGCTCAATACAAATGTGGTCGTTCCAGAAGATGTGAATGGGCTTGGCATAAATGTATAACCTTAAGCTGAGCAAGCTGTCACCGATCATGTATAACCAAAAGGGCAGGAAGGGCTTGCGGCATTATGCCCAGTGCCGGGTACTGCAAACCCTTCAAGTGCAAAAATATAACCAACAACTCCTCCTGCTGTGGCAGGAGGAGTGAAGATCGGTCCCTGTTATACTGCAAATCAGCGAGTTACTCAGGCAGGGGTGCCATCGGTAACTGCCTGGGCAGGATCATTCTTCTTCAGGATACCATCTTCAACCATTTTATTGATTGCCTGTGACAGTTGCTCATGAGTGCGAAGCAGTGCGGGCACCGACAACGCCAAAGCTGCGACAGGGCGAATATTGGCTTTTTCCTGCTCGACCTGAGTGATATTGACCAAATCAAGACGTATAATACCATCAATCAGCGTGATATTGGCAATACCATCAGTATAAATTGTCTGCATATTTTTCTCCCTGTAAAAAAAAATTATTGTAATAATGCAATAAAAATAACACTCCCAAAAACGATACATCAGACTGGAACTTCCCGTGAGAACTGTTGAAATATTTTGTTCGGCGAAAAGTTTGATCGGCATAACTCAAACCCGCAAACGCAGGGCGTGTAACAGGTTCAGAAAGGGTGGGCGATAGAAGATTCGAACTTCTGACCTCTACAGTGTCAATGTAGCGCTCTAACCAACTGAGCTAATCGCCCTCGAAAGGCTGTCAATATAGACTTTCAACACAAAAACACAAAGGACAAGCTCCCTGAATCGATACTTTATGCAATTTTTTTCTTCTTTCTCTCCCCCGAAACATATTCTGGCTCGCTCTTGTTCTCAATGGTGTCTGCCGTGATAACACATTTGTGGGTGTTTTTCATGGAGGGTATCTCAAACATGATGTCGATCATCACATTTTCAAGTACCGAGCGTAAAGCGCGGGCACCAGTTCCCCGTTCAATAGCAATCTTGACCACCTTGTCCAACGCCTCGTCGGTAAACTCCAGCTCCACTCCATCCATTTCAAAGAGCTTTTTGTACTGTTTTGTAATGGCATTCTTCGGATCAACCAGAATGCTGCGCAATGCCTTTTCGTCCAGCATTTCAAGAGTCGAAATCACAGGAAGTCGTCCGATAAACTCAGGTATAAGCCCATACTCATGCAGATCATCCTGCATAACAAGTTTGAGAATTTCCGGATCGTAGCCAATTTGAGTCGTTTTGACCTTGGCACCAAAGCCCATTGAGGACTTTGAAACCCTTTTGGCAATAATTTTGTCAAGCCCCTCAAAAGCTCCACCACAGATAAAGAGTATATTCTTGGTGTTAATGTTAATCAGTTGCTGTTCTGGATGTTTGCGTCCTCCTTTTGGCGGAACACCTACAACGGCACCCTCAAGAATTTTCAGCAACGCCTGCTGCACACCCTCGCCCGAAACATCGCGGGTAATTGAAACGTTTGCCGACTTACGAGAAATTTTATCAATCTCATCAACATAGATAATGCCACGCTCCGCCCGTTCGAGATTGAAATCGGAAGCGTGAAGCAGGCGGGCAAGAATGGTTTCGACATCGTCGCCAACATATCCCGCCTCGGTAAGCGATGTGGCATCCACAATGGAAAAGGGCACTTCAAGCAAGTTGGCAAGAGTCTGGGCAAGCAGGGTTTTTCCTGTCCCTGTCGGCCCGATGAGCATGATATTGCTTTTTTCGATAACAACGTCATCATGCTCATTTTGGATCTCCTGCGAATCAATCCTCTTGTAGTGGTTGTATACCGCGACGGCAAGTGACTTTTTCGCTCTCTCCTGTCCAACGACGTACTGGTCAAGCGAACTCATGATCGCTTTAGGGCTGGCAAGGCGAGGCTGAAATGGCTGCTCACGAAGCCGCTCGGCTTGTGGCTCCACTTTGATCTCCTTGCGCAGGATGTCAAAAGATGTTTTGATACAGCGATCACATATAAAGGCATTCGGGCCGGCAATCATGCTGTTGACCTCCCGGGCGCTTCTGCCACAGAAAGAGCAGTAAACCTGGTCAGTGGTGCCGTTACCTCCTCTCGTTTTTCCTTTTGCTGGCTCTCTGGTCATGAAACAATCACACGTTCTGTCACATTAATAAAGTATAGAATCTTAAAATCCCATCCTGGCAAGACTATCCAGAAGGTGCTGAATGGTCAGGCTAAGCTTTGGATGATCGACCTCAAAGTGGTCGAGGGCTTCGTTCATGCGCTCCACAAGGGATGCGTCCGCATGAACAGCGCCAACTTTTTCATCAAGAAGTCGCTGCACATCTGCCCTGAGATTAAACAGAACAACCTCGGTTGTTGTATCAACAGAATCCACCTGCTCAAGCTCCTGATGAAGCGTCTTGAGCAGTTCCCTCAGTTTTTGCTGTTCCATACCCCCCCCCATAGTTAATAAATTTACGGAAGATGCGTTTCACCCATCAGAAACCGGTCGCACTCACGGGCAGCAGCCCTCCCCTCATGAATTGCCCAGACAACAAGACTCTGTCCCCGGCGGGCATCACCAGCCGCAAAAATTCGTTCCCGATTGGTAAGATATGTTTTATCCGTTGCACGAATGTTTGAGCGCTCGTCCTGGAGAATCTGCAGTTGCTGCAACAGATGCTCCTCGGGCCCGATAAATCCCATCGCAAGCAGCACAAGATCAGCCGGAAGAATCTGTTCAGTTCCCGCAACAGGTCGTGGCATAAAACGCCCATCCACCTCACTCCACTCCACTTTTGAGACCTCAACAGCCAGCAATGCTCCTTGATCATCAGCAAGAAACTTCTTGGTCATCATGGAGTATTTTCTTGGGTCCTCTCCCTGAACAGAAGCAGCCTCCTCCTGTCCATAATCGACCCTGAAGGTTTTCGGCCACTCCGGCCACGGATTATCCGATTGACGTTCAAGAGGGGGCTTCGGCATAATTTCAAGCTGAATAACGCTTTTACAGCCTTGACGAAGTGACGTGGCAACGCAGTCGGTACCAGTATCGCCACCACCGATAACAACCACATGCTTCCCCTCTGCGGAAAGAAGTGGTGTCGTTTGATCCAGCAGGGCCCTGGTACTGGAACGCAGAAAATCCATGGCAAAGTGTATCCCCGGAATTTCACGCCCCTCTGCTGCAAGATTGCGGGGCTTTGTCGCACCGGTAGAGAGAACAACGGCATCAAACTCTTCAAGGAGCTTGTCTGCGGGATAATCAACTCCGACCTCGGTACTTTCCATAAAGGTGATCCCCTCCTGCTTCATCAGATCAATGCGGCGCTCTAACACAAGTTTTTTATCGAGCTTCATATTAGGAATGCCGTACATCATAAGGCCACCAAAACGGTCGTCACGCTCAAAAACCGTCACACTGTGGCCTGCCTTGTTAAGCTGATCAGCACAGGCAAGGCCAGAGGGGCCCGATCCAACAACCGCGACCCGCTTGCCCGTTTTGTGAAGAATCTGTTTCGGTTCAACCCAACCTTCCGAAAAAGCATGCTCAATAATTGAGTACTCAATATTCTTGATGGTCACCGGAGGTTCAATAATTCCAAGAACACAGGACCCTTCGCACGGAGCGGGACAGACCCGACCGGTAAACTCGGGAAAATTGTTGGTTTTGATCAACCGATCATAAGCCTCATGCCAGAAACCATTATAGACGTAATCATTCCATTCGGGCACAAGATTATGAATCGGGCAACCAGTAGCCATGCCGCTCAGCATAAATCCGGTATGGCAGTAGGGCGTGCCACAATCCATACAACGCGCACCCTGCTTCTGCAACTCAGAAGAAGCCATCTCCTTGTGAAACTCCTGCCAGTCATCTATTCTCTCCAGAGGCTCCCTGTCAATGGGCAGCTCTCTCTGGAACTCCATAAAACCTTTAACTTTTCCCATATCAATGAGTTAATCTTTTACGGCATTAATTACCTGAAACGCGTGCCGGGTCATGAATATTTTTATGAAATGCAGCCATAACCGCTTCATCGCCACTGAGACCTGCAGCCTCAACCTCCTTCATGGCCTCAAGCGCCCGACGGTAATCATGCGGCATCACTTTGATAAAATTATTGCGCAGAAACTCTCCGTCGTCAAGAATTGACTGACCCAGATCACTTCCCGTACAATCGACATGCCGCTGAATCATCAACTGAAGCTCGGCCAACTCAGCAGGATCGTCAATTGCCGAAAGGCCCACCATCTCATGGTTACAGTTGCTGGCTAAAGCACCATCCGTATCATACACATAAGCAACGCCACCCGACATCCCTGCGGCAAAATTCCTGCCTGTTTTACCGAGAATGATCACGGTGCCCCCGGTCATATACTCGCACCCATGATCACCAATTGCCTCAACCACAGCTCGAAGGCCACTGTTGCGCACACAAAAACGCTCTCCGGCCATGCCTCTTATAAAGGCTTCGCCGGACGTTGCACCGTAAAAGCCGACGTTGCCAATGATGATGTTCTCTTCCGGCACAAAAGAGGAGCCTTTGGAAGGATAAACAATAATGCGACCACCGGAAAGCCCCTTGCCAACATAGTCATTGGCATCACCCTCCAGTTCAAGTGTCATCCCCTTGGGAATGAACGCACCAAAGCTTTGACCGGCTGAGCCAATAAATTTCAGGTGAATGGTATCATCCGGCAATCCTTGAGCGCCATGCGCCCTGGTCACTTCATAACCGACTATCGTGCCGACAACCCTGTTTGTGTTTTTTATCGGGAGAGTGGTCGAAACATTCTGCTTCCGCTTGATCGCTGGTTCACAGAGCGAGAGCAACGTCGTTCGATCAAGACTCTCCTCGATACCGTGTTCCTGGGCAATGGTACAGTAACGAGTCGCATTCTCTCCAACCTCTGCCTGATAAAGAATTTTGGAGAGATCAATTCCCTGGGCTTTCCAGTGATGAACGGATTTCTTCATGCTGAGCAGCTCGGTACGTCCAACCAGCTCGTTGAGCGTACGCACTCCAAGACACGACATATACTCACGCACCCCTTCGGCAAGAAAACGCATGAAGTTTTCCACATGTTCCGGTTTGCCTTTGAAATGCTTGCGCAGTTCAGGATTCTGGGTGGCAACGCCTACCGGGCAGGAGTCATCCTGGCAGCAGCGCATCATGATGCAGCCCATAACCACAAGGGTGGTCGTTGCAAAGCCAAACTCCTCTGCGCCAAGCATGGCGGCAATAATAATATCTCTTGCTGTTTTCAACTGACCATCGGTCTCGACCACAATCCGGCTGCGCAAATTGTTGAGTACAAGAGTCTGGTGCGCCTCTGCCAGGCCAAGCTCCCATGGCATACCTGCATGCATAATGCTTGAAACAGGCGAAGCGCCGGTTCCGCCATCATGACCGCTGATCAGCACAACATCGGCATGAGCCTTGGCAACACCTGCCGCAATAGTTCCGACACCAACCGTAGAGACAAGCTTGACATTGATGCGAGCCGCAGGATTGGCATTCTTCAGGTCATGAATGAGCTGGGCCAGATCCTCAATAGAATAAATATCGTGATGAGGTGGAGGAGAAATAAGACCAACTCCCGGTGTTGAATGGCGTACCTTTGCTACCCAGGGGTAGACCTTGGAACCAGGAAGCTGTCCCCCTTCACCAGGTTTCGCACCCTGGGCCATTTTAATCTGAATCTCATTGGCGTTGGCAAGGTATTCACTGGTAACACCAAACCGCCCGGAGGCAACCTGCTTAATGGCCGACATCCTTGAATCGCCGTTGGCATCCTTATGAAAACGCGCCGGGTCTTCGCCGCCCTCACCAGTGTTGCTCCTGCCACCAAGCCTGTTCATGGCAATAGCAAGCGTTTCATGCGCCTCCTGACTGATAGAGCCGTAAGACATGGCACCGGTTTTAAACCTTTTCAGTATCGATTCGACTGGCTCAACCTCCTCAATCGGTACGGCCTGCTCACTGAACCTGATATCCATCAAGCCACGTATCGTACAGAGATTTTCGCTTTGATCGTCAATGAGACGCTCATATCTTTTGAAAAGCCCATAATTTTCGGTTCTGCAGGAGTGTTGCAAGAGATGAATCGCCTCGGGACTGAAAAGATGAAATTCACCGCTATGGCGCCACTTCCGCTCTCCACCAGCATCAAGACCACGATCAACCTTGTTGCCTGTGGAGGGAAAAACCGACTGATGACGCCGGTGAACCTCTTCGGCCACAATATCAAGACCAATACCCTCAATGCGAGTCGGTGTGCGGGTAAAGTAGGCATCAACAAGCTGGGTATTAAGGCCGACTGCCTCAAAAATCTGGGAACCGCGATAGCTCTGAATGGTTGAAATCCCCATTTTAGCCATGGTTTTCACCACACCCTTGACAGCAGCCTTCACATAGTTCTTGACGGCGACCTTTTCATCCAGCTTAATACGACCCGATGAAACCAGGGAGTGAATGGTTTCGAACGCCATATAGGGGTTAACCGCTCCAGCGCCATAACTGATAAGCATGGCAAAGTGGTGCACCGTCCTCGGCTCTGCAGATTCGAGCACAAGCCCGATCTTGGTCCTTATCCCTGCATTAATGAGAAAATTATGCAGACCGGAAACTGCCAGCAGCGCAGGAATCGGTGCCCGGTCGCTCTCAAGCTCCCCCTTGTCGGAGAGAATGATAATATTGACTCCCTTGCTTGCCGCCTGCTCAGCATGGCGATAGAGATCCTGCATAGCCACTTCGATACCCTTGCCACCCTGGGCAACAGCATAAAATACAGGCAGTGTCACAGCCCTGAAACCAGGCTTGTCAATCCCGCGAATCTTTTCAAGCGCATAGTTGGTCAACACCGGATGCGGCAAGCGAATACGGCGACAATTCACCTCAGTGGGTTCCAGCAGATTTCCCTCTGTACCAAGCATGACTGTGGTGGACGTGATCAACTCTTCGCGGAGCGAATCAATAGGAGGGTTGGTTACCTGGGCAAAAAGCTGCTTGAAATAGTCGTACAGCATCTTTGGCTTATTGGAGAGCACGGCAAGCGGGGTATCATTCCCCATAGAGCCAACCAGCTCTACACCCTTTTCGCTCATAATCTTTATCTGGAGACTGATATCCTCCTGGGTATAGCCAAAAACCTTCTGGCGAGCCGTCAGGCTATATTTATCCTCATCGGGATTCTTCATCTGCGGATGATCGGGAAGTGCTTCGAGATCGATAATATTTCTGTCGATCCACTCTCCATAAGGTTGAGCTGCGGCTATGCCCGCCTTGATCTCTTCGTCAGAAATAATGCGCCCCTGTGCAGTATCAACCAAAAACATGCGCCCTGGCTGCAACCGATCTTTTTTAAGAATTCTCTCTGGAGCAATATCAAGCACACCAACCTCGGAAGCCATAATCACAAGGTCATCTTTTGTGATGTAATAGCGTGAAGGTCGCAGACCATTCCGGTCAAGCACCGCCCCAATCTGCACACCATCAGTGAAGGTGACAGAGGCTGGTCCATCCCAAGGCTCCATCAGGCAACTATGATACTCGTAGAATGCTTTTTTCTCGGCAGAGATCGCATCATTACCAGACCATGGCTCAGGAATAATCATCATGGCCGCATGGGCAAGCGAACGACCAGAGAGAACAAGAAACTCAAATGCGTTGTCAAGAATAGCCGAATCACTGCCATCTTCCAGAATAACCGGCTTTATATTTTCAAGAGCATTACCAAAAACCGCCGATTCAATATTTTTTTCCCTCGCCTTCATCCAGTTGACATTACCCTTGAGCGTATTGATCTCCCCATTATGGCTCAAAAAGCGATAGGGATGCGCCCTGTCCCAGCTCGGGAAGGTGTTGGTGCTGAAACGTGAGTGCACCATGGCAATGGCGCTCTCCATGTCAGGATCATGAAGTTCCGGGAAAAACAGACCAACCTGCTCGGGCAGGAGCATCCCTTTGTAGACAATAGTCCTGCTGGAAAGACTCGAAATATAAAAAAAACTGCTCCCGAGGAGACCTGCAGTATATTTCACCCGTTTGGTAATGCGACGACGGATGATATAAAGTTTCCTTTCAAATTCGAGCTCTGACTGGGTATCCTTGCCCCATCCCACAAGAAGTTGCTTAACAACCGGCTCTTGCGAACGGGCGGTATCACCAAGTGAATCGTTGCAGGTCGGCACCTTTCTGAAGCCGAGAAACTTCTGACCCTCAGCCTGAATCATAACACGGCAAATATCCTCAATAGCGCGCCTTTGGGATATATCCGGCGGAAGAAAAAGCATGCCAACACCATACCTCTTTTCAGGGGGAAGATCAATATTTATCTCAGCACAAACCCTGCGAAAAAACTTGTCGGGCACCTGAAGAAGAATTCCAGCTCCATCACCAGTATTTTTTTCACAACCACATGCTCCGCGATGTTTAAGGTTTTCGTTGATCTGTAAACCCTGCTCCACAATGTCATGTGACTTGATGCCTTTGATATGGGCAATAAACCCTACACCACAAGCATCATGCTCAAACTGAGGTTCATAGAGCCCTGCATTTAACGTAACGTTCATTTTTTCAGGCAAAACTTTTCAAACAGTTTCAAAAAAAAAGCAATAGAAAGATCATGGCGCAGAATATAAACCTTTTCCGACAATATATCTCTCTAACGCCCGATGTGCCGGCCTATGCTTTCCCTTGACTGGCAACAGCATCGACGGCCCTCTTCAGCGCCTCCTGATCACCAAGGTAATAACTCCTCAAGGGCTTGAGATTATCATCAAGCTCATACACCAGCGGAATTCCGGTAGGAATATTGAGACCCACGATATCCTCTTCGGAGATGTTGTCAAGATACTTGACCAGTGCACGCAATGAATTGCCATGTGCAGCAATGATAACTTTCTGCCCCTTGAGGATTTCAGGGGCAATTGTCTCATGCCATAAGGGAAGAAAGCGATCCACCGTATCTTTCAGACATTCGCTCAGCGGAATCTCATCTTCAGCCAGGGAAGCATAACGTGGCTCTGAACCAGGATAGCGTTCGTCACTTTTTTCCAGCGCAGGGGGCGGAGTGTCGTAACTTCTCCTCCAGACCAGCACCTGCTCCTCGCCATATTTCTGCGATGTCTCCGATTTGTTAAGCCCCTGCAATGCTCCGTAATGACGCTCATTCAACCTCCAGCTCTTGAAAACCGGAATCCACATCAGATCCATCCCGTCAAGAACGCCCCAAAGCGTCCTTATGGCACGCTTCAGCACTGAAGTATATGCTACATCAAAAACAAATCCTGCATCACGAAGCAACTTCCCTGCGTTTGCAGCCTCAGTTCGGCCCTGCTCACTCAAATCAATGTCATACCATCCAGTAAAGCGGTTCTCACGGTTCCACTGACTCTCTCCATGCCGCAACAAGACAAGTTTTATCATAGTAGCACTCCCTTTTCTGGATGTTTTTTATTCCGGATAATTTTTCCGATTCGATTCTTTGGCCCTTAATTTAATATTCTCCCCATCTTTTCTCAAACTTCATCCTCTCCAGAGCCCTAAAGTTTACTCAAGAAGAGATGGAATAGTTGAAAAGCCGGGGGTTTTCAAAGAATTGGCTGTAGATTTATAAACTGAAATGTGATATCTTAGGTAATTTTTGGCGCAGGATGCTGCACGTGCGCTTACTCCCTGTTCTCAGTGGTAGTGATTGATCTGTAAATGCTCTTATACTGACTTAGATAAACAATGAACGTAGACAATTTCAGGCTGCAATTAGGCGGAAAAGAGTATGTCCCCATCATTATCGGGGGAATGGGAGTAAATATTTCGACAACCGAACTTGCTCTTGCTGCTGAAAAACTTGGCGGTATCGGCCATATTTCCGATGCCCTGATTACCTACGTCTGCGACAGAATTTTCAGCACCTCTTTTGTGAGCAAAAAAAGAAAAAAATATGCTCAATACAGTGCAATTCCTGATAAATCGGCGGTACTGTTTGACCTTGAAGAGCTCGCCGAGGCACAAAAGAAATATATCGGACACACCATAGCCCAGAAAACAGGCAAGGGCGCTGTTTTTCTTAACTGCATGGAAAAACTGACCATGAACAGCGGCATCGAAACGCTGAAAGTAAGACTTACTGCTGCAATGGATGCCGGTATTGACGGGCTTACCCTGGCGGCAGGTCTTAACCTTCGTACCCTTGATCTTATCCAGGATCACCCAAGATTCCGTGATGTCAACATCGGTATTATCATCTCCTCTGTCAGGGCGCTTGCCATATTCCTGAAACGTGCCATACGCCTGAACAGAGTGCCGGACTACATTATTGTCGAGGGACCACTTGCTGGCGGGCACCTTGGGTTCGGTCCTGCCGACTGGCACACCTTTGATCTCAAAACAATTTTTTTGGAAGTCCTTGCATTTCTTAAAAAAGAGGGTCTGAACATTCCGGTTATTCCGGCAGGTGGCATTTTTACCGGCAGCGATGCTGTCGATTACCTCCAGATGGGGGCAAGTGGAGTGCAAGTTGCAACCCGCTTTACCATCAGCAAAGAGGCTGGCCTCCCTGCTGATGTCAAACAACACTATATCAATGCCAGAGAGGAGGATATCGTTGTCAATATGGCCTCAACCACTGGCTATCCGATGCGAATGCTCACCTCGTCACCAACGCTGCGCTACGCAATAAAACCAAACTGCGAGGGGCTCGGTTACCTCCTCGAAAACGGTGGGAAGTGCACCTACATCGACGAGTATTATCAAGCCCTTGCAGAAAGAAAAGCGGGTTCTCCTCTTGTTGTCAAGGAGAAAACCTGTCTCTGCACCGGCATGGCCAATTACGACTGCTGGACATGCGGCCACACCACCTACCGCCTCAAGGAGACAACAAACCTCCTGCCGGACGGAAAATGGCAGCTTCCAAAAGCAGAAGATATTTTTCATGACTATCAGTTCAGCAGCGATCATTCTATCAGACTTCCAGAGCCGGATGTAACATGAAGCGAAAAGCGAGCCTGTTTCTTTCTGCCACCGTTGCAGCAATATCGCTTCTTGTGGTTGTTTTTATCGCGAACCAGTTCATTGCGCTTGCCGGGCATCTCAACTCCCTGCATCCCGCAGCAGGAACTTTTTTTCTGGTGCTCAGCTCAGCGGTTCTCCTCTTTTCTCTCTATACCGGACGACGTTTTTTTTCTCTGCCAAAAAAGCCCTTACTTCCTGCAGATGAAAATGCAAAGGCAATGGCAGCATACCTTGCCTATATGACAGGACGACTTCCGATTCATCCCATGCATCCTGAACCATCAAAAAATAAAAAAGATCAGCGATGGCTGCGCGCCAACCTTAAACTTCTTGATACAGACTCACTCAACATAACCAGGCAGATTGCTACCAGAAATTTTTTTGTGGGGGCGTTTGCCCAGAACACATCATACGGAACAACCACATCACTGCTCAATAATCTCAAGCTGGTGTGGAATATATACACCATCCACAACCATGATCAACACTTCAGGGAGTTCATAGCCCTGGCTCGTTCTGTTTATGAATATCTTCCACTTTCGGACTTTAAAAAGGAGGATATTCAGGCGCATATCAAACCGATTATCCAGTCCGCGTTCAGCAATACCCTCTCTTCCCTGCTGCCAGCAGGGAACCTGCTCGCTCCTTTTTTTCTCAACCTCTTTCTGGCAGGAGCGACCAACACCTATCTCTCCTGTCTTGCGGGAATTATCGCCACTCGCCACTGCCAGACCATGACGTGTGAAGACGAGAGGGAAATTATTCAGCAAAGCATGTTCGAAGCCTCATTCATGCTGAAAGAGATTGTCAGGGAGTGCAACCCGATTTTATCGGTCACCATCAGTAATGCCATAAAAAAAGCTGGTATCGAAAGTCTCGATACCATGCAGTCACCCTCCGCAGGAAGCGGCATGGCCAAAGAGATTGTCTCTCATCTGGCCAGCTCGCTGAAGAGTATGTTGAAGGAGAATGGATAACGGTCACCTGTTCCTGCGAAGTTCCCGAAAAAAATCCTGTAGCAGACTCTGGCATTTGTTCTCCATAATACCACCGAAAACCTCTGGTTGATGGTTGAGCTGCTGACAGCCAGTCACATTCATGACGGTTCCGGATGCTCCCATTTTTGGGTCGTACGCCCCAAAGATAACCCGTCCTACTTTCGCATTCACGATAGCGCCGGCACACATCGGGCAGGGCTCCAGCGTCACGGCCAATGTACAATCGTTGAGGTATTTACTGCCTATGGTTGCCATTGCTGAGGTCAAGGCAATCATCTCGGCATGCGCTGTGGCATCGCGGAGAGACTCCACCTGGTTATACCCCCTGCCAATGACGTGGCCATTGCTGTCGAGCACAACTGCGCCAACAGGCACCTCCTTCAGTTCAAAAGCCTTGATGGCTTCCCGAAAAGCCAGCTCCATGCACCAGGTAAAATCCATCACAGGTATTATGATTATGTCAACAGTACTTGCTGAAAAAGAGGGAAGTGGTTAGTTTACCCCTGCGTCATTGATTATTTTTCAGGAAGATAGCTTCTCGATCACCGAAAACCTATAAAGAGATGCCGCAACGGTATCACTGAGGAAGTTATGTTCAGAGCGTAAAACGCAGGAGTTGATTGGCGCAGCAACTGAATAATGTCAACAATTATTCGTAGAATGCGGTAGAAATGTGCAGGCTGGTATCATAACGATAACAGCATTGTTTTAGAAACGAAGCGTCACCGTAATCTGCTTGCAGGATTGGCACAGGTTATCTGGAGCTTCAAACCAGAATGTATGGAAATACTTTTTCTTTTTGCACTGATTGTTCTTAACGGCCTTTTTGCCATGTCAGAGATTGCATTGGTCACGGCAAAGCGCTCCCGCCTTTCAAAACTTGCAGAAGATGGGGAGAGGTCTGCGGTAACTGCGCTGAAACTTGGCCAGGACTCAACGAGGTTTCTCTCGACCATCCAGATTGGCATTACCTCTATCGGGATTCTCAATGGTATTGTCGGGGAGAGCGCTCTTGCCGCACCGTTGGCTGCGATGCTGCAAATACTTGGAATGAATCCTGAACCAAGCCA
Organism: uncultured Chlorobiaceae bacterium; assembly: GCA_903866255.1. Taxonomy (GTDB): domain Bacteria; phylum Bacteroidota; class Chlorobiia; order Chlorobiales; family Chlorobiaceae; genus Chlorobium. The sequence continues at coordinate 21,788 of CAIPMW010000069.1, forward strand.
TATTATTGCAACAGCAGTTGTGGTTCTTGCCATCACCTACATCACCATCGTCATTGGTGAGCTTGTACCAAAACGACTTGGCCAGTTAAACCCAGAGGGAATTGCCTGCCTGGTTGCGCGCCCCATGCTTACCCTCTCGGCCATAACCCGCCCATTTGGACGTCTGCTTTCGGCCTCAACCGATGCGGTTCTCCGTCTGCTGGGAAACCACTCTCAAACCATGCCAAGCGTTACGGAAGAGGAGATTCATGCGATGCTTGAGGAGGGTTCTGAAGCCGGGGTGATAGAGCAGCAGGAGCATGAGATGGTGCGCAATGTCTTCCGCCTTGATGATCGTCAACTGGGATCGCTGATGGTTCCAAGAGCGGATATTGTCTTTCTTGATGTCTCTCTGGCGCTGGAAGAGAATATCAGCCGGGTGACAGAGTCTGAGCACTCACGCTTTCCTGTCTGTAACGGTGGACTGCAGTCTCTGATTGGGGTGGTCAATGCCAAACAGCTTTTGTCGAAAACACTGAAGGGTGGCTTGACTGAATTTACCTCCCAGTTGCAGCCCTGTGTTTATGTACCAGAGACCCTTACCGGCATGGAGCTGCTCGACCATTTCAGGACATCAGGTACCCAGATGGTTTTTGTTGTTGACGAATATGGCGAAATTCAGGGTCTGGTGACCCTCCAGGATATGCTTGAAGCTGTTACCGGTGAGTTTGTTCCACGAAATCTGGAAGATTCATGGGCAGTGCAACGTCAGGATGGCTCATGGCTGCTTGATGGCCTTATTCCTGTTCCTGAGCTTAAAGATACGCTTGAATTGAAAAGTGTGCCAGAAGAGGACAAAGGGCTTTACCACACCCTCAGTGGCCTTATGATGTGGTTGCTCGGGCGTATGCCCCGAACTGGCGACATCATGACCTGGGAGAGCTGGAGCCTCGAAATTGTTGACCTTGACGGACAAAGAATTGACAAGGTGCTGGCATCGAAGATAACTGATGTCTCAGAAAAAGAGGTCGCAGATTTAGCGAATACCACGTCTGCAGAGTAACTTTAGCCCTGAAAGGGGGTTATCTGTTAACACAGGGTGCAGCCCTGTGATCCGGGGCTCCATGCGTGCTGCGCCCGTGGTCCAGAGCCTCCCGTGCAGCCCTGTTATTCGGGCCTCCATGCGAGTCCCCCCTGTCGATCTTCGTAATCCAGCATGGCAGTATCCTCAGTAACCCACCTCTGACTTCGTCGTTACTCTCTGCCTGAATACCGGGTAACTCCTACCCTGATCGAGCATCGATGGGCTTCACCCATCGTTAGCATATTCCGCCCTTTCAGGGCTCTATTATCGATAAAAAATCAAGGAATTCTTTTTTTCTGTGATATAAAAACTTTTTAGTATCTACAGTTATCAGGAGAAAGAGACCGCCACAACAAATCAGGAGGTTAACCAGTTATGAAAAATCAGGAAGCAGATTGTCTCTTTTGCCGTATCGTGCGCGGAGAGATCCCCGCCAAGGTCATCTACCGCAATGAGCACGTTGTGGCTTTCAGAGATATTACCCCTGTTGCACCACAACATGTGCTGATTATTCCGGTCAGGCACATCTCTTCACTGAGCATGCTCAAGCCCGAAGATGAAGCAATCGCCGGTCAGATTCTGCTTGCGGCCGGACCTGTTGCCGAAATTCTTGGCATCAAAGCATCGGGCTACCGTTTTGTCTTTAACTCCGGCGCAGATGCCATGCAGAGTGTTTTTCATATCCACGGCCATCTGATTGGCGGTCAACAGATGGGATGGCCCCCATTTCCTTGATCATCGCATTTACTGCTTTGCGCCACTCTTTTTGCAAAAACCGTCGATCTCCATGAATTATTATTGGCTTCTTGCTGTTATACTGGTTATAATTAGTCCGATTTATTTTTTTATTGTAAGTGCTGGAGATCAAGGAATGCGGTTATCAGAGTTGAAGGTTGGCAAGGAGGCAGAAGTGACTGCGGTCAAGGCTGATGGGGCGGTGAGGCGCAGAATTATGGATATGGGATTGATCAAGGGCACCAGATTTACAGTGGTCAGAGTAGCGCCGCTTGGCGACCCAATGGAGATATTGTTCAAGGGGCTTCATCTCGCCTTGAGAAAAAATGAGGCTGAGGGTATCTGGGTAGCTGAACAGCCTGAAAAAGTGTCGGAGTGACCGTGAATGAACAGCATGAGATACGCATCGCGCTGGCAGGTAATCCGAACTGTGGAAAAACCTCTCTCTTTAACGCCCTCACCGGCGCACATCAGAAAGTGGGCAACTTTTCCGGTGTCACGGTTGAAAAGCATGAAGGATATCTCGACTACAAGGGGTACAGGATCACGGTGGTTGACCTTCCTGGCATCTATTCGCTTACCCCTTACTCCCCGGAGGAGATTGTCACCAGAGAGTACCTCATCAAAGAGCCGCCTGATGTGGTGGTCAATGTACTCGAAGGGCCGAATCTTGAGCGTAACCTGCTGCTGACCACCCAGCTCATGGAGCTGGAGGTTGATTTTCTGGTTGCCCTCAACATGATCGATGAAGTCGAGGAAAAAGGCATCATCATTGAAATCAAGCAATTGCAGCAACTGCTCGGCTGTCACATTATTCCAACATCGGCAAAAAAAAGTATCGGACTGGATGCACTGCTTGACCACGTCATCAGGGTTGCACGCAAGGATATAACGATTCGCAAAAACAAGCTCTTTTTCCGTCCCGGTCTCGAAGCATCGGTTGAAAAAATTACCGCAATACTCACTCGTCAGAAGGAGTTGGACGGCTTCAACCCCCGATGGCTGGCAATCAAGTTGCTGGAGAATGATCGGGCAGTCTATCAGGAGGTGCAGCGCCATCCCGTGTGGGTCAAGGTTGAGCTGGCTCTTCAGGAGGCGCTGAAAGAGGCTGAACGGATGCACGATTCAGAGCCGGAGATTCTTATTACTGAAGATCGTCACGCATTTATCCGAGGAGCCATGCAGGAGTGCGTCCACCAGCCCGGCGGGGTAAAAGCAACTCCAACCGATTATATCGACATGGTAGTGCTCAACAGGATCCTTGGCCTGCCAATCTTTTTACTGGTCGTGTGGGCAATCTTCCAACTGACCTTCACCGTTGGTGCCCCCCTGATGCGGGCTCTGGAACTCCTTTTCAGCCTCTTCGGCTCTGCTATCAAGCCTCTGCTACCGAATGAGACTCTCCGCTCCATTGTCATTGACGGCATTATCGCCGGGGTGGGTGGTGTGCTGGTCTTTCTTCCCAACATTGTGCTTCTGTTTGTTGGGCTCTCTTTTCTTGAGGCCTCAGGCTATATGGCGCGTGCCGCCTTTGTAATTGACCGCGTAATGCACCGTTTCGGCCTGCACGGCAAATCCTTTATTCCTATGGTCACGGGGTTTGGCTGCTCAATACCCGCTATTATGGCCACACGCACCCTGAAGAGCCGTACTGACAGGCTGGTTACTATCATGATCATCCCCTTTATGAGTTGTGGGGCAAAACTGCCGGTCTATGTGCTGCTCACTGCCGCTTTTTTCCCGCCGGAAATTGCCGCAAACATCATGTTCGGCATCTATCTGCTTGGCATTGTCGTTGGTCTCTGGACAGCATTGATCCTGAAAAAAACGGTGATGAAGAGCGACTCTGAGCCTTTTGTTATGGAGCTTCCTCCCTATCGCTGGCCAACGCTGGCATCGGTATTTTTTCAGGCAAAGATCAAGGCGTTGATGTACCTCAAAAAAGCAGGCACCCTTATTCTTGGTGCCGTCATCATTATCTGGGCGGTCAGCAACTATCCGCACAACAGCGCTCTTGACAGGGCATACACCACAGAGAGCAACGTAATCGCAAAGAGTGGCATCAGCGAGGTTAGCAAGAAAGATCTCGCAAAAGCACTGGAACTGCGCATCAAATCAGAACAACTGGAGTATTCACTGGCAGGACGTGCAGGTAAAGTGCTTGAACCGATGATCAAGCCGCTTGGGTTCGACTGGAAAATAGGGATTGCGCTGGTCACCGGCCTGGCTGCAAAAGAGGTTGTCGTCTCGACCCTTGGCACCATCTACTCAATCGGACAGAGCAAGGACGCCCGAGTAGAGCTGAAATCAATTCTTAGGCACGACCCCTCATTCAGCCGCGCAACCGCACTGAGTCTGATGGTCTTTGTGCTGCTCTATATCCCCTGCGTTGCCGCAATAGGCGTGATGAAAAAAGAGGTTGGCAAGTGGAAGCCGGTTGTACTCTACTCAGCCTACTCCCTCTCGGTGGCGTGGGTACTCTCGTTCGTCGTTTATCGGCTTGCGCTGGTCATGTTGTAGCGAAACTCAGCATAGAGATGAGTCTTTCCTTCTACCTTCATGAGTTAGAATGACGCGGGAGGGTAAAATCGATTTCAATGGCGTAGCAACTCTACATCTATCCCGGCAATCGCTGCGGCCTCTTCAGCACTCATTCCCTTCGCGATCAATCTTTCAGCAACTTCAAGTTTTCCTTCCTCCTTGCCTTCCATCCTGGCGAAATAATAGTTTGTCTCAACATAACTTGCTTCATCGCGCAAGGAATCCTGGTAACAGTTGTAGGCGCGAAGCTCTTCGTCGGACATGCTCAGTAGTGAAAAGGACTCTTTTGCTTTCTGAATCCCTTTGGCTTTAAATTCATCCTTGATCTCTTCGTTCTTGAGAAAATATATCCATTCGTCAAGTGATGTTGTCGCTATGCGGTTAAAATTGTTGACCTTGATCAGGTAGTATTCGGGATAAAGAGTACTGATCCGGCTTTTGCCATACTGCGTCTGCTGACGGCTATCAAGTTGCAATGTGTCGTGATCATGAATGCCCACAAAACTTGTGGTGCCGTGGTAAACATAGTCTGTGCCGTGACCAAGATCGAAGTAAAGAATATTGACGGAGATAACCTTAACCAGTTTTGCATAGCTCTCGCCCTCTTTCTGATGTTCGGTGATAACACGGGAGATACCGTAAAGCATCCTTTGCAAATAATCAAATTCCCGATCAAACTGCACTTCGATAATGATGATCTCGTCTTTGCTGTTTTTTACTTTGAGATCGACACGGTTGAATTTGTCGGCTCTGCTCTCCTTGTTGCTTTCACTCTCCAGAATTTCAAGGATAAGAATATCTTCGCCCAACAGCTCACTCAAAAAACCTTCAAGTATCTCAAAGTTGGCTTTGCTGCGCAACAGACGCTTCATTGCCCAGTCGAAGGTGATCAGTTTTCGGGGTGATCGGGTGCTCATGGTTTTCTCGAATAATTTGTTTTGCTATTGTGTAAGCGTAGTATATATGAAATAAATTCCCTGTGCAAACGATTTATCCGACACCCTGCTGGCAAAGTAAAAAGGGGCGCCGTGTAGGGCATTCGTGAAAACCCACAGACATCCATGCCTTTTGCATCGAGAGAAATCAATGTTCAAAGTTCAAAGTTCAAAGTTCAAAGTTCAAAGTTCAAAGTTTAAGACGATTGCTGCAATGTAACCGGAGCGACAGCAATACTTGTGGCTTGTTCCATACTAAACCATCTTGCCATGAGCTTTTGAGTAACCCCTGTCTGACGGCGGTGGCTCATAGATTTTTTGTGTACAGGCCAGCTCCTCCCTGATCATTTCTCGCAACTCTGCAGGCTCAAGAACCTCTGCCTCTCTGCCGTAACCTGATTTCCCGGGAGAAATATAACGATGAAAGAAATATATTTATAAAATAAAATACGTTACCATATATTTATCCCTGATTTCCAAGAGAATGCAAGTTGTAATTATAACTAATTTTCCGAGCACA
>CAIPMW010000070.1 GCA_903866255.1 uncultured Chlorobiaceae bacterium
GTTCCCAGAAAGCTTGTGCTCGGAAAAATAGTTATAATTACAACTTGCATTCTCTTGAAAATCAGGGATAAATATATGGTAACGTATTTTATTTTATAAATATATTTCTTTCATCGTTATATTTCTCCCGGGAAATCAGGTCACATTGTTGTGATGAGGTTCTTTACGATTGAATAGATTTATCCAACCCCATGTATCAATAAATATGCTCTTCATAATGCACCATACAACGTATTATCAATGGTTTCGGAAAATGGTTCAATTATCAATGAATCCAAATGAACGAAGAATCGGATCATCCGTTGGTTGTAACGTATGATGGACTGAACTATTAGCATTGGCTTGCTTAAACTGCAAATATTGAATAAAGTTTTGCAATTCCGATAGACAGACATCAGGCAATCGCTCTATCTCACAGAGTAACTGCTGTTTGGTAGTATCAGTGTATTCCATAGTAGCGGCATGTTTTATTGGGAACAATTCAATAAGTGCCCTTTTTTCTGTAACATAAAAACTCTGTAGTCCCTGCTGGCAACAAAAGAAAATAACCGTATTTGGTGGTATTTGAAAGGAGTTTCTCAGGTGCGGCGTGAGGCAAAAGGTAAAGCAGAAGGATTGAAAAGGAAGTAAATTTATTATAACCAATCCGTTTCAGGCTTTATGGCAAGATATCGACCATCTATTGACACTTTATTGACATTTTGACAAACAACGTCAATATTGCAAATTGCTTTAAAACAATAGCTTAGAGATTTATCCCAGGAGTTATCGACGCAAGTTATCGACGTAACGCCCTTTATTCGGGCCAATTGTGTCAATAACTTTCTACAGTGTCCAATATATACATCCACGTTTTTCTCCCTCAATACGCAATTCGCCCTTTTTACATAGGCGATTCAACGCAAACCGAACCTGACGCCGACTGATTTCCTTGCCTATTCTTGCATGAATTTCACCAATCGAAGAGCCCGGATAGCGGCCAATATCCTCAAAAACAAGAGCATCAAGTCTATACGATTCAATTCGTGCCAAACTTGTCTGAGCTGGAAAATTCAATCTCCTCAACAAATCCGGAGCCACAAAATAACGAGTTCCCTTGGTTCTCCCCGTCTGCCGCACAAGATCCCACTCCAGCAAACGATCGATCCATACTTTTATCTCTTCAGTGTCAACCAGCTCAAGCAGACCAACCAACTCGCTTGCAGAAAGAGATTCATGCTGGGCAAGTAAACCAAGCACAATTTTTTCTCTCTGCCTGAGAGAGTAGGTCTGGTCAGCCTTGGTCAGAAAATCAATAATCTCCGGTTTTACAATACGTTTTTCAATAATAACCGTGACAGAGTCAACCCCATCACGCAGTTTCGGCAACTGACGCCCTTGAGAGAGAAGCACCTCATAGAGCAAATCATAGCCGCTCCCTTCTCGCTCCATAAGACCGAGATCATGAAAAACCCTCGCCAACTCATTATTACGTCTGACGGACTGGTGCAGGATATTTTGAGGAGTCACACCCAACGGCAGCAAACCAGGATTGACAATTTCAAACTGATCATCCCGCAAATTAAGATAGATGTCGCCCCGCTGAGTGTAGGGACGATGCACCAGCGCATTGACCAGCAGCTCCCGGACTATGCGACCATCATACACCGGGATATGTTGGCGGAACAAACCATCAGGCAACTCATAGCTCTCACGAAAATCAGGAATTTCCCGCCAAACCTCGTCAATCAACTGCATCGGTGAAAAGGAATGCTCATCCCAGACAATTTTGTTGTACCGCCTTATTGTGCTTCCGGTTCCATTTAGTCATAAATGCTCCATTTCTTTGGAGTGTTTATAAGTCAACCGATAAAGATATTTTCACGATGATATTGCAGGAAGTCCTGCCTCGGCATAAAACGGTTAGGAAAAGACATTTTCACTCCTTCAGTATCCCTGATAAGTTTAATCGTTTTGTTATCAAGAGCAAGTATTTCTTTCGATAAGACAACATGATATGATTCATCAATTGTTAGCAATCCAGAATCAAATGCCTTGTCATGTAGCGCGTTAAGGCACAATCCATTCTGTGGATTAAGTCGATTTTTGGAGTCTTTCGCCCACGGAACAATATGACTTGCTACAAGAAGTTTTTCAAGCGGCAGACCTGTAATGCAACATTTCGAGTTATAGGCTGCAAGAATCATTTTTCTGAAGAAATGTTGATTCACTCTTAATTTGACGACTGCATCTTTTGTTTTTCCTTCGAGGATATTCTGGTTAAAAATATCTGCTTCAGTTCCTCGTATTGCCGCCATCTTTTTTTCACTTTCATACGCCATAGCTTCCCAATCCTCAAAGAATTCATGCCAAACTTCTTTATCGAGCCTACTAACATTTGAAGCCCCTTTTCGATCAAGAGAAGGATCTATACTGGCAAAATTTGCTAATTTATAGCTAACAGATCCAGGAGTTCTACCCAGTAGCATTGCCAACTCAATAATTTCAGGATTTCTGACATGTATTCGTCCAAAAGGAGTCTTGCAGTATAGATTTATTGCAAGAATCAACTCATCTCTTTCCCACGGCTTCATAGTTTTTTTTGCTAAACTCACACTTTCAGTGGCACGATAACTGTTGGGCAATCCTTGTGAACTGCTCAAACACCATTTTTCTTAGCATAACCTCTTTTTTCTCAAAAAGATATACCGCTCTCTAACTATAGCCGGTAATATGAGCAATTTTGTCAATGGACAACCCCGCCTGCTGGCGCAACAATGAAAAGCTTTGGGTAGTATTCATGACAACTGTCTCCACTGGAAATATTCTGACATTATGGCAAGTATAATTCAATAACCCAACACAATCAAAAGCTGAAGGCTTTAAATTCAGGACATTTTCCAGAGTAATCTTGCGTGATTATTACGATTCAGTCCATATCCTCCAACTCAGACTCAATTTCTTTTATGGAAGGCAAACTTCCTTTGAGATCATCAGGAAGAATTTCAACCAGCCTGGTTTCCCAATCAGCGACACCGATCGGAGTATTAAATCCACGCAGTGCATATTCGACGATCAACTTATCTTTGCTCTTGCACAGCAACAGTCCGATTGTCGGTTTGTCATCAGGATGGCGCATCAAGTCATCAACAGCAGAGAGGTACAAATTAAGTTGTCCAACAAATGCAGGATCAAAAGGCACAGCCTTCAGCTCGACCACCACAAAACAGCGGAGTTGTAAATGATAAAACAACAGATCAATATAAAAATCATGACTGCCTACTTCCAGTAAAACCTGTTTACCAACAAACGCAAAACCAGCACCCATTTCAAGAAGAAAACGCTGGATATGGTCAACAAGTGCTTGCTCTACCTCCCGCTCTTTGCGAGGATCAGCAGTTCCGAGAAAATCAAACAGATATGGATCTTTGAACACTTGTGCCGCCATATCTGAATCGGCTGGCGGCAATGCAAGGGTAAAATTGTTGACCGCTATACCCTGTCGCTCATGCAGACGGGTTTCAATCTGGATGGCAAGAATGTCGCGACTCCACCCATGTTCAATAGTCTTATTCCATTTCTAAATCAATAATGAATCCATAATCCAAGGCCATGCGACGATGGAATGAACTCTTGGTGTATCATGTTCTATTTTCCTTAACGAGGATTCCAAATGGTCTTCAAGAGCATGCAAGCTGTTGAAGACTATA
>CAIPMW010000071.1 GCA_903866255.1 uncultured Chlorobiaceae bacterium
GAGCTGGGCGAAGAGTTGCAGGCCATACTGCGCCGATTCGTCGGAGCCGCGTCCGAAAGCCTCGTCGATGACCACAAAGCGGAAGGATCGGGAGCGCACGGCACCCCATTCCAAACCGAACTGATAGGCAAGGCTGGCGGCAAGGACGGTGTAGGCGAGCTTCTCCTTCTGCCCTCCCGATTTGCCGCCTGAATCGGCGTAGTGTTCATGTTCGCTGTCATCTTCGCGCCACCGTTCGCTGGCGGCAAAGACAAACCAGTTGCGCACATCGGTCACTTTGGCTGTCCAGCGCCGGTCGAGGTCGGCATAAGCTTCACGGCCCTGGAAGCGGTCGATGATGCGCCGCACCTGGAGGAATTTGGCTTCTGAATATTGTGCGTCGTCAGAGCCGGTCAGCGAGCCTTCGGTGCAGGCACGCAGCTCCGACTGAAAGTCACGGATGTCGGCATCGAGGTTCATCTGTGCTTCGAGGGTGATGTATCGGCCAGCATTGAAGTCGATCTGCGTGAGCGATTCATTGAGGCGGGTAATGCGCTCCTTGATGGTCTCCCGCTCGCGGGCAAGTTGCGACTGAAAATTGGCAACCTCACGAATGGTGTTCTCGTTGAGCAGATCCTTGAACCGCCCCTCAAAGCGCGGCAGATCGTCGGCCCGGAGTTGCTCAAACATTGACCGATACTCCTTTCCTGCGGCAATGTTGACATCCACCTCGCGGGTCTCCAGTTTCCACTCCTCCTTGTACTCGGTCATCGCCCTGATGATCTTTTCGCCCAATCGGGAGAGTTTCCTGTCTTCGCTGTCTATCTTAACCTGCAACCAGTCACGCATCTCCCGCTCGCGATTGTCGCACGATTCAACCGTCAGCGACTGATCGCCAAAAGCCTCCTGGCGCATGAGCTGGAGTGCGGGGAAACGGGTGGTAAATTCCGCCCCCGCTTCAGTTAGCAGCGCTGCCGTCTGCTGCTGCAACTCCGTGATGACGCTGATTTTCTGCTCGATTTTTGACCGTTTATCCTTCCTTTCGTCAAGCTGCCGCTCCGTCTCATGCAGCTCCTGCTCCAGCACAGCAAGCTGCTCGGTCAGGGTTTGCAGGATATTGGAGGTGGCTTCAAGGTCGCGCTTTTCCGTCTCCAGCCTGGCGATGGCAACGGCGAGAGGTTGCCAGTCGAGATCGCTGAAATCGGGATACTCGTCAAGCTTGGAGAGGATGGTCAGCCGATCCTTGAGTGTTTTCTGCTCCTGCTGTAGCGAGCTGATGCGGCCAGCAAGTTTGGTCAGTTCGCTTTGCTGCTCTTTGGCCTTCTCTTCAAGGACGGCGATTTTTGCGGCATTGCTCCATCCGAGGACGTACCGGCTGCGGTCGTCGAGGCGGTGGCGGTCATCCTTTTCGTGCCGTTCACCGGGCGACTTGATCTGTCCGGCCTGGGTGATCGCTTTTTTCTCCCTCCGAAACTCCTCCTGTGTTGTGCAGCAGACCAGATCGAAACGATGGGCCACCTCCCGTTCGAGCCAGTCGAAATAGGGAGAATCGCCTTTGATGGCGAGCTTGCGGCTGAGTGAGGCCGGATGGTCGGGCAACTGCTCGCTGCGAGAGAGCTGGCGCACCCGAAAATAGACAAGACGCCCTTTCAGATTGGTTCGCTCAACCCATTCGGCCACCTTCGGGTAGTGATGGTCAGGCACCAGCAGCGAGAGACCGAAGTTGCGGAGCACCCGTTCAATGGCTCCTTCCCAGAGCTGCTCTCCCTCCTGAACCTGAAGCAACTCGCCGGCAAAGGGCATCTCAACCTCCGCGAGATTTAGCGCCTTGCAGAGCGAGCGGCGCATGGCAATCTGTTTTTCATCAATATTGCTCATGCGGGCTTTCAGGCTCTTGATCTCGGCGCTCAACTGCTCATGCTCCTGACGCCCCTGGGTAAAGCGGACACCCTCCTCATTGAGTTCGTTTTGCACCCGCACTTCAGCCTCAGCAGTTACCTCGTGCATGGCTGCATGTCCGGCACGCTGCTGATAAAACTCCTCGGCGTTTGTTGCAGGATGCTCCCCAAGCTGGCCTGCCAGTTTTCCATATCGGGTTGCTTTCTGGTTGCGCCGTTCAAGCTCTTGCTGATGCTGCCGAATCTCCAAGGCGATACTCTCAATCCGGTCGCCGCCGTTTTCAGCGATGGTTCGGCGCAGCTCGCGATCACGTCCCTGCATGGTGCGCCGCTCTCCGTCCAGACGCTCAATAACGATCTGGTGACGGCTCAGCTCCTCATGCAGCGAGGCATGGCGTTTGTCGAGCAGTTCAAGTTTGAGGGAGGCGAACCAGGGGCGAAGGCAGTCGCGAGAGCCCCGCAGCTCTTCCGATCGGAGCGCCATAGCGTGGTGATTGTCGCAATCTGCCACCAGTGGGCCCAGCATCTCTATCTGCCGCTTTGCCTTGAGAACCGCTTCGTGCGCCCGGTTGAGATCTTCGAAATGCTGAATAAGGGCGGCAATGCGCGGTTCAACCGTGAAGGGCTCAAGCATGTGGAGGCGAACGAAATCGGTCAGGTTGCCCACCGACTTGAGCGAGACGGTTTGATGAAACAGCTCCAGCGCCTGCTCGTTCTCAATCCCGAAGCGTCGCCGGAACCAGGCTCCATAGGGTGGAAAGCTCTCAAACAGCTCAACACCAGCACCGCGAAGACGTTTGCGCAGGGTCGAAATCTCGGTGCCGAACGATGAAAAATCGCCAGCGATGGAGAGGTCGCCCTCATAGGCGGCATAAATGCGGGCAGGCTGTGCGGCATCCTTCATCCAGAAAATTTGTGCCAGAGTCACCGTTTTGTCGTACCCTTCGTTATGAAAGACACCGAGGATGACCGAATAACTGTTGGATTCGCGAAGGGCAACCGGCTTGGCACCGCCTCCGAGGTTCTCCTGCCGCTCCGACTTGAAGTAGCCCAGCACGTAGGAGCGCAGGGTGCGTTCACGGTTGTCGGCACCTGCCGCCTTGTTGTAGGCAATGCGCTGGCTTGGCACCAGCAGGGTAGTCACGGCATCGACCAGTGTCGATTTTCCGGAGCCGATATCTCCCGTGAGGAGGGCGTTTTTCCCGCCCAGTTTGAGCGTCCAGACCCTGCCGTCGAAGGTGCCCCAGTTGAATATTTCAAGCCGTTGCAGGCGAAAACCGGCCAGACGGTCATCGGCAACAAATCCCATTTCCAGTGATTCACTCATCATCTTTCTCCATCGGTGGTATCGGTTGCTGCAAGGTATTTGTCAAGCTGGTTATCAAAATCGGCCAGCCATTGGGCAACGATAAATGCCTTGATCAGATCGGCCTGTGAGAGAATTCGCACATTGGGCACAATAAAGAGACTGCGCAGAAACCCGGCCACCAGCAGAGTATGCTGGGCGCACAGGACGCGCCAGGCAGGGTGGTTCTGACGGAGCAGGTTCAGGGTGGAGGAGTAGAGAGCCAAAAGAGCAGCGTTGATATTTGGTGGAAAAAGTACCGCCTGAAGCGGGCTTCATTTTGGGGTGAAGTTAAAGATTTTTCGGCGGTTTTCTTTCGGTTGACTTTATTTGTTATCCCGTCCTGGTCTGTAGGGAGTGAAAGCTGTTCTGGCTGAAGCTAAAAAAGTATTTTGTTGCAGCTTTGAGGTAATCATTGATTTCTCTATGAGCCGGTTGGATGATATATTTCTTTTCGGGAAGGAAGAAATATCAATAAATTTCCTTCCTTTGAGGAGAGATATTGATAAAGAGGAGAGAGTGATTGACGAACCAAATGATTGCTGCCGGGTTATAGCGCGTAGTCATCTGTTTTGATGGACTGAAATTGTTTATTATACTCCAAAAAGTGGTTTTATTACAAAGCAAACCCTGTTCCAGAGGTCACTGGTAACGTTGTTCAAACAGCCGCGACTTTTTTGGTCGGGGGTTGTGTTTGTAGTTCTTGCTCACAGTCCGCCTCATTTTCATGCACAATATGGCGACAACAAAGTCACCGTTGAAATTCTGTCAGGAATAGTTGATGGTCGTTTTCCGAAGCGAGCCCTTCACTCCTTGATGGAATGGTATGAAATCTATAAGGACAATCTTCTTGATGACTGGAATCTGGCAGAAAGGCATGAACCTTTAAACAAAATCCCGCCATTGGAGTAAAGATTATGTTAGAAGTCATCAAGGCTGAATACATCGAAGGGTATCGGATACAGATTAGCTTTAACAACGGTGCAAGCGGGGCGGTCGACCTGAAGGAGGCACTTTGGGGCACTATGTTTGAAAAACTGAAAGATTACAACACATTCAGGAAATTCGAAGTATCGGACATCGTCCATACCATCAGGTGGGAAAATGATTCCGATCTGGCTCCTGAGTACCTTTATGAGAAAATGGTTGAGCAAGGCGCTGTAAACGGTCACGGCTGAATTTATAGACAAAAACAGCAGCCGGATCACCTTTTTTTGGCTCACTCACAGTTGGATCTTTGATAATTTCAGCAATGGCATCATCAACATCAGCCTTCTCGTTGAGGTGCAGCCGCTTGTATGCTCGCCTGAAAAGAGTGCATTGATGAACCTGAATGTCGTTTTTCATCAAGAACGATTTCCTTCCGGGACGAATGGTGTTGAGAGCGACTTTTCCTCTGCCCGTGCAACCAGGGTATCCCGAACAAAATCGATTGGCAAATCTGGATTGTCGAGAGCCGTCCGTCCGATCATCGCCCAAAACTCAATCTGCCCGGCAATGGTGCGATGCTCAGCCTTGGCCTGTGCTCTTGCCTGACCATACAAGGTATCATCTATTCGTACTGGCATTCCCATAATTTATAACATTGCTACAAGTGTAGTGAAAAGTGACGCATCAAACAAATACACCACAAAATTTGATCTCTTCCTTCGAATGATTTCCGATACTCATAAAGTCTCTATATCATAAAAAAGAAATAAGTTAATGATTTTTTTAAATGGCTGACAATATTTTTTTTGTAATAAAGAGTTATTATTCTGTTGTATATTACCCGTATATCTGATGGGTCGATATGCAAAGGAAGATTTCTGAGAGGGAGTACCGCTGGTTCAGGAGGTTGTGTGCTAAACATCAAACTCAGGATAAACTGTATTGAGCGACTGCGTGGATAGCCATCATAAAATAAACTTATAGATTGATTGTGATAAAGCTTGTTCGTATATTTCCGCACGAAGGTTCAGGTTTGTTTGCCGTTCATTTTCCAGAAAAGCCGTGTGACGAATTTCGAGCGTTGTTTGATTTTTGGAGTGATCCCGAGTTGCTTGAGAAATTTTTTGAGGCTAATACAAGTGATTTACAACAATCGCGATATCGCTATCCTTCGATTGAAGATGCTGTATTATGGACAATAGAGGAGGCTCAATTCCTCCTGAAAGTTTTGTATAAAAGAGCTCAACAAGGACAGAGAGATCCATCCGGTGCTTTACAAACCCTGTTCAGGCCGCTTGGGCCATCAGATGCCCGCTCTCTTTCCTGGCAACGTAGTAAGGTGTATGGTCGTCACCACAAAGGTTGGCTCAGGGTGTATGCTGTTCGTTTGAATGCAAATACCTTTATTGTGACCGGAGGTGCCATTAAGTTGACTCAAAGGATGGAGGAACGAAGTCATACCGAGTGTGAGCTTGTCAAACTTGAAAAGGTTAAAGAGTTTTTAAGAAGAAACGGTATTCATGAAGGCGATTTTGAGGTGTTAAAGATCAATCAATAAAAACAGAAATGAAAATGGCCGTTGATACTCTGGAAGAGAAACTTGCAGCCATAACTGCAAAAGAGTGCTCGGGATGGTTAGATGATGCGAAATACAGAATAGAGAATGAGAGATGGTTGAAACATTCACAGTTCATCGCGTTGCGAATTCTGCGGACGTTACGAGCAAAAAATATTTCACAGAAAGAGCTTGCTGAAAAAATTGGTGTGTCACCCCAGCACGTTAATAAAATTGTCAAAGGGAGGGAAAACCTGACCCTCGAAACAATTTCAAAACTTGAAGCTGCCCTTGAAATTGCGCTCTTGATGGCTCCTTCACTGGCGATCGATACAGAAACAGAAATTGGGCAACCTTATATGCCGAATCACAAAACCATGTTGGCAACAGCAAAAAAACAGCACTCAACACCGACATAATGGCAGAAAATATCTCCTGTGCAAGCTAACGTGTTGCCAGCAGCACAACTGACAAAAATAAAAAGCTTTATTTTGAGTAACCACGAAGAATTAATGGCAACGTGGAATGAACTCACTACTTGAAACACCATGGGTACAGGTTGTGGAGGTGATGCCACTTTCAGGACAAAGATTGAAAGTCCGGCTCACCAATAACAAGGAGCTGACCCTGAATCTCGAACCATTGATACAGAGTCGCGATGCCTACTGGCACCTGCGTCAGGAGAGGTATTTTCTGCAGGTTAGTATTGATCCAATTGGCGGTATCTGCTGGCTCAGGCCAGAAGGTAAAGACCTTGCTCCTGACGGGCTGGAACGTTACCTATAGCAATACGAGCGGCTTACTTTAGCAACAGCCACCGGTAGAGCGGCATGACCGTAACGGCTATTCCATGATGCTCAAACTCTTCCGATCCGCTGAGTGTGATAATCAGGCCACGGCGCAAACCGAACTTGTTGCAGCACTCCGTCAGACCGCGAAGCTCCCGGTGACGCGTTTTTGCATCGCTGAGGGTTGCTGAAACCTGAATAGCCTCCGTCACATCAAAACCTGTTTTGACAATAAAATCACACTCCGATTTATCCTTGAAAAAGTAGATCTCCCTTTCCCGCCGCTTGAGTTCCAGAAAAACTACCTGTTCCAGAGCTTTGCCGGTATCGTCCGAAAATTTGAAATCAAGGGCATTCAGCAGCCCGGTGTCTATCACATAGACCTTTCTTTCGCCAAGTTCCCGATCAACAAGCGAGCTGGAATATTTTCTCAGTATTTGTGCCAGAGAGATGTTTACAGCAGCTTCGAGGTAATCGTACAACTGGTTCTTGCCGATCTTGAACCCGGACGACTTCAATTCGTTGTAGATATTGTTGACCGAAATCTGCTTTGTGGCCGATGAGATGATACGCTTCAGAAAGAATTTTAGCGCAGGGAGGTTTTTGATTTCGTACCGCTCAACCAGGTCACGGTAAATCATGACATTGAAATACTCCTGCAACACCCGGTTACGCAACGCATCATCATAGCCGATCACCTCCGGAAAACCACCATGCTTGAGGTAGTCTTCCAGATGATGATTGATGAGAGCGATGGAGCGTGTGCTGTTCAGGTCTGGCGTAACACCCTTGAAGGTCAGGTACTCACTGAAAGAGAGGGGAAACACCTCATAACTGATGGTTCTGCCTCGCAGGCTGGTGGCGATGTCGCTGCTCAGGAATCTGGCGTTTGAACCGGTAAGAAAGATGTTTTTCGTGCCACAGTCATAGATACGCCGCACAAATTTGTCCCAACCCGAAATATTCTGGATTTCATCGAAGAAAAAATAACAACCATCAAGGAGCATCTCAGGGTAGAGCTCCTGGTAAGCCTGCAAAAGAAGATCCAGCTCCTCTGTTTTCAATTCAAGCCGCTCATCTTCAAAGTTGACATAGAGGATTGAGGTTATCGGCACTCCCTTTTGCAAGAGGTCACTGATGATGTTGAAAAGCAAAGAGGTCTTGCCGCTACGCCGCACTCCCACAAGGGTAATGATCTTGCCAGTATCCAGAGGCACCTGCAACGAGCGCCTTTTCAGGGCTGGCAGCGCAGTGACATGGAAGTCTCTGATGATCTGCTTTATCGTTTCTTTCTTCATGATAAAGACAATATAGGGGATTCTTTCTTTATTCTAAGGAAGAAGTTGCGAAAAAGAGGGAGTGCATCGGGCATACAATAATTCTTGATTGGCGAGAGCCAGTAAAACAACAGGAGCAGTGTCCCTCTCAACAAAACCACCATGAAAAGGCGCGTCCCGCATAAGCGCCATGTCAGGCTTTGGGTGTAACTTGGAGTTTTCGTGGTGGTAGAGAGACAAGCTTTTTATCAGGTTGGTTCTGACGTTTAAAAATATCATCAAAGATAGCCTCGGGGTCATGGTTAAATTTCTCCGCGAATTCTTCTTGAAGCTCACGAGTTTCTTTTACTATCGGGTCTTGCCACATAAAATTAGCCCTCCATAAGTTTTTGTGGCGTAAAAATTATTTGTGGTTCATAGCCGAATTCTCAACACTGAGATTCGATTTTGGGTGCATGAACGTGTACCAAAAAATGCAGCGTGACTTTCGAAAGCCCGTCGCAAAGCGGGATTGGGCTCTGGCGGATTAAGCAAAGCCTCGGCAAAGGCAAGCTGGCCTTCGAGTGATAACTGGATAACGGAATTTCCCTCAATTGCGTTTTCGGCTCGTTTTTTTACATCTTTTCGCTTGAGATCTCTGCTCATGAGAAGCTTGTTGTTAATGTTGTGCGGTAGATTGCTATAATGTATGCGCTTGCTCAAAAATGCTCTTTTCCTGAAAAAGCTTTTTGAGCCTTGGCAACTCTCGTGGTGGGGCATCAAGCGCAGCAACAAATGCTCTCCATTGTTTGCCGTCAAGGGTAAAAGAACGGTGATCGGCCAGAGTCTTTTCGGCACGAGCAAGAGCGATCTCAAGTTTTTCGGTTTTGGCGGTTTGTGCAGTCATGAAAAATTCTGTTTTGTTCCTGTCAGCATGAGAATATAAAAAATGCCAGACTTTGTCATGACGAATAGAGTGATTATCAAATGTGTTATAGATGGTGCCGATGTATAAATGAGCAGCTTATTGCAGTAACAACCACCGGTAGAGCGGCATGACCATAACGGCTGTTTCATGATGCTCAAACTTTTCTGCTCCGTTATGCCTGATCATCAGGCATGGCGCAATCCGAACTTGTTGCAGCACTCCGTCAGGCCGCGAAGCTCCCATTGCCCTGTTGTTGCATCGCTGAGGGTTGCTGAAACCTGAATGGCCTCCGTCACTTCTAAACCTGTTTTGACAATGAAGTCACTCTCCGATTTATCCTTGAAATAGTAGATTTTCTTTTCCCGCCGCTTGAGTTCCAGAAAAATGTGCCCTTGATCTTGATAACCGAGCAAGCACTCGATATTGCCAATTCGCTGATAGCGAAGGGGATTATTCCAGCCAAGGCGGCTGGAAGATGCGCACCACATTGCAATTGCCACAGTCAATGGAGTTGATTATCTTGTGACGTGGAACTGTCGCCACATTGCAAACCCGGAGATACAAAGAGGTATCGCTGCTCACCTCGAAGATATTGGCTTATCGCTGTCATTTATTTGCCCCCCGTAGAATTAATTGGAGAAGAAGATGTGGAATGACGGTATCGTTGATGAAGTGAGAGCTGTTCGTGATGCCCACGCCGCCAAGTTTGGCTATGACTTGCAGGCAATATATGCTGATCTGAAAAAGTCAGAAGCTGAACTTATGGCTGGTGGTCATTCATTTATTCCCTGCGCCTGAGCATCAGTTGCCTGACACTGCATTGCAGCAGACTCGCTTCGCTCAGCGCTGAATTCAGACGTTTGGCGAAGTTGGAGAATAAATGAGAATTCAATACCGTTCATGGTTTGACTTATTATTATATAAATCAACGAATGATCATTGAAACTCAAGCTTTGAGAATTTAGTTGAAAAATATTATAAAATAATGGGCTTAATAAGAGAACCGGCAGGCGTTGATTTTATAATACAAAGTCCGTCGTTGACTGACATAGAAAGAAAAGAGATAAGCGAATTTATACGGATCAGAAAACTACAAAATAAGACCAAGCTTAAACAGAAAAGCTCGAAAAAGAGGATGAGCCATAATATGAAAGAAATGCTGAACCCATAACAAACGCTATGGCCAATAAGGGGTTAGGTGGTTTTCGTAGCATAATTCTCACACCAACTTGTTGGTTTTAACGCTCAAGGAAAAATTTTTCAGCGACAATTTTGGATGATGGACAGCTGATTGTGCATGGAGAGTTATAAGAATCCTTGTCAATGCCCAGTTTTCAATTTGATTTGACACGATATGAACTGAGTAGATTATTGCAGCAACGACCAGCGATAGAGCGGCATGACTGTAACGGATATTCCATGATGCTCAAACTCTTCCGATCACACAATGAAGTCACACTCCGATTTATCCTTGAAAAAGTAGATCTCTTTTTTTCGATGTTTGAGTTTCAGAAAAACAGTCGGTTCCAGAGCTTTGCCCGTATCGTCTGAAAATTTGGAGTCAAGCCCATCAACATCTAAATCCTATTTGTGACAAAATAGTAAAGTGGTTTTTGCTTGTACAGAAAGTAGATCTCGTTATTAATTGGTTATGGAAAAAATAAAAGTTTTAATCGATGAACATCGCCTTGGTTATGCACTTGGAAAAACAGTGAGTGGTGAAATAGTTTTTTTAATGAATGGTGATTTAATTGATGATAAACAAACCAATGCTTTTGTGTTGACCAAAGAAATAGATTGTGTAATTGCTGAAATAGAAGAAACTTTTAATAATGAGAGTTTATTGCAAAACTTGGTTGATAAGGATAAATTAATAGAGACATCATTTGTCAATACTGTATTGAGGTCTAATATTATCGATATCGAGGGCAAGTGGTTTTTTCCAGATCATCGGATTAAAAAAATGGTCAAATATATATGGTTTGACTGCCCTGAATTATGGAATGATTCAAAAATTTCTCTTATAACAGAAAGAGTTCAATCATCAAGAGCTGTTCATTTTGGCGTAACTTTTCAAAGTGCAATTGAGAAGGTAAAAAAAGAAAAATTTCATAAAGCAAGACTTTACTGTGAAAATATAAAAGATTTTTCTGAATATGGAGTCGTAGCTGAAATGTTAGTTAATATTTCTACTGATAAAAATAAACTTATTAATCTTAAGGTTTGGCAAGGTGTAAAAGAGGAACATGAAGTCTTCTATGCTCATGGAATATTAAATGATGATGGGAATATCTTTTTTCATTTTGATTGTGCTGTCATTGATTATAGTATCACAGATAAAGAAATTCTGTTCAATAACAACACGGAAATTAAAAGAGGTGGTTATAAGAAATTATTTAGAATAGATGGAAATGTTGATAAGCATCATATATTTGATTTGGCTAATCGCTTTTTTCCTTTAGATGATTTAGTTGATGAATATTTTAAGGTTGAACGTGTATGATTTTCTGCTTATAAAGAAATAGGCTGATCCAGCTAACTCATTTAAAAGTATAATGTACCAAGCTCGCTTAATCTAAATAAAGAAAAGATGACAACCGAAAATCATTTAGAGGAATTGCTTACTCTTAATCTTGAAACTGTTCAGCCATCAACTTTTCTTGAGCCGTTGACAACAGATCAGAGTACGATGTTCAGCAATATTATTTCGAAGTTGGTAGTTCATACAGGCAATACATCAACCCGCAAGGCAAACCTTGTTTTTCGAGGTGAAAGTTTGGAAAACCTTTCATCAAAGCTTTCAAGCAAACCAGTGGAGGATAAAAAAATTCCTGAGCTGCTATTTTACTTTGGTGATAAGGCGAAAGATTACTACGAGAATCAAGATGCTAACACCAAGTCTCTTCGTCTGCTTCAAAACATTGAAGACACTAATGAAATAACTTGCAAAGTTATATTTGAAAAGATAAAGGAAGTGCTAAATAGTTCAAAAAAGTTTCGCCGATCAAATAAGAGCTTCTCAACTTTTTTTGAAACTGATAATCTGTCAACATTCATTGCGCAATTAGCAGGTGATCAAACCATTCGTGACTACTACTTATACTTATTGCATGCTAAAGGGGTCAGCTCCGTTCTTGTTTCTACATCACTATCATACGATTCTGCCCTTAATTACGGTGCGAAATCTAATAAACAATGTGTAATCTATTATGTGGTACCAGAACCGATCAAAATTTTTGCTGTATCCCATTTGTTAATGGAGGAATATGAGAAAGAGCTTAGTTCTCGTGGCATGCCCACCTATAAATATAAAGCCTTGTATCCTGAAGAGTACGAAGTAGCAATAAGAGGTGCTCTTTTTTCTTGTTTTATTTTAGGATTGAGGGTGGATAATTGGAATCAATTTATAGTAAACCCACATCTATTCAGCAAAAAAAATACTAAATACGATTCAATAATCGCAGGACTTGATATTGACCAAAATGACATTGCTACGCGTCTGGTCGATACTGGTTATATGCATGGTGTGTGTACACATCTTGATGGTAGTTTCAACACGCTCAAAACTACTAACTAAATCTATTTACGTTGAAAAGAATGCACAAGCTTTTTGCTGTACTCATTATTCTGATATTATTTGTTACACAGAATCTTTTTGCCAAAACCACTCAAACAGATATTCTCTTTGTTCTTGACAACTCAGGCTCGATGAGAAAGAACGATCCTGAATTGATGACAGGAAAATCTGTTTTAAATCTTATTCAAGCGTTAACCAACGATGCAAGAGTCGGTGTTATTATTTTTGATGTTAAGCCTGTATTTGCCATGCCTCTTACCTCTGTAGCAAATCAAACATTCAATCTTAATGTTGAAAAGACATTGCGAAAGCTCAGTTATACCGCAAAATATACAAATGCTCCAATAGCTATGGAAAAAGCTCTGTATGATCTTAAGCAAAATGGAAGAGCGGATTCTGAAAAGTTGATCATTTTTATGACGGATGGATTTATTGATACTGGTGATAGAAAACGAGATAGTGAATTGGGAAAGTGGTTAAAAGAGGAGCTTACCGTAGATGCCAAAAATTCAGGGATCAGAATATTCAGCCTTGCATTTACTGAAGAGGCTGATTTTGAACTTATTCAGACTTTGGCAGTAAAGACCGGGGGTGGTTACTTCCGTGCGGGAAAAATGGAGGAGCTGGAAAATGTTTTCAGTAAGATTCAGCATGCAATACTTTCGCCACAGGGTATGGAAGGAATAAACGGAGGAAGTGAAAGTTTGCCAATGATATGGGTTGTTATTCCAATTGCTGGTTTTGTTATTCTGGGAATAGTTGTGGTCATAGTGCGATCAAAAAATGATAAGCAAGATAACCATACACCTAAAGCTAACTCGCTGGACGTTGGTGGTAATATATCGTTTCTATTTCCTGATACCATGCTTGAGGATATGGATAATGTGACCGGTATGAAAGAGATTGTTTTATCGAAATCAGAGATGACCATTGGTCGAGCCGGTGAGGAGGGTAAGGCATCAGTTGATATCTCTATTCCTCAAAAGACGATATCTGCACTTCATGCAATTATCGAATACAGGGAGAACAGTTTTTTTGTTACTGATCGCAGAAGCACGAACAAGACCTATTTGAATAACCAGCTTTTGCCTTCAGATATTGCCCAGAGACTCAAGTCAGGAGATATTATCACTGTTGACAAGTATAAATTCCGTTTTATTGTCAAAGAGCAGATAGGTAAAAGTGGGACGGTGTTTCGTCCTGCTTCTGCTGGCGGTACCGTTATGCGCCCCCAAGGCAGATCGCAGGAGCAGAATGTGCAACAAGGCATAGCGATGGTTGATAACGATGAGACACGGTTGAAACCCGGCGTATGTGCAATACATCCAAGCTATAAAGCAACAGAAGTGTGCCCCATCTGTAAAAAAGGTTTCTGTGCTGAATGTATGGTTGAAAAGAATGGTGTGAGGGTGTGTCGGCAATGTGCTGATGATCTCCCTACCAGTTCATCCCTCTATGATTAAACGTATTAGTGTAATGTCGCTCTTCAAGGATTTACAAAACTTCTTTCACAAAGAGAAACAGCTTCCGGTGACAACGGTTGAGCCGCAAGCGAAGGCTCAGAATTATCCCGATGCACAACCAAAGAAGGTAGTTCCACAAGAAGAAAAAAAAGAGACTCCTGTTGGTGCTACTGTGCTCCGACAGGAGAGTGAGCCACAAATACCTGATTCTCATGCTTTGCCGCAGGAAGAAACCAACGTTAAAAACTCCTCAGGGTACAACATCGGGGAGCTGATCGACAATCGTTACAAGATAGAGTCCATTATGTCGGGGAGTATGGGCTATGTCTATATCAGCAAGGATACCAGGCAACGGATCACCTTTGCCATCAAGCAGCCAAAAAACGCACTTCTTGGTGATCATGAGCTGTTTGCCCGTGTTGTTCAGGAAGCTGATGCCTGGACTCGACTGGGGATGCATCCGAACATTGCATACTGCTATTTTGTGAAAGCAATAGCGGGAGTTCCTCATATTTTTATTGAATATGTTGATGGTGGCAGCCTTGAGGAGTGGATTAGTGACCGGCGATGTGCTGACTATCAGGTTGGTCTTGATATGGCAGTTCAATTTTGTCATGGAATGGAGCGTGCTCATGAGCGTGGTATGATTCACCGCGATATAAAACCAACCAATATTCTGGTAACACAAGGCGGTCTGGTTAAAGTCACCGATTTTGGTCTTGTCGGAGGAGTTAAAACAAGCGGAAGTGCTGGTGCAGCAGGTGATTTGCATGGCACTCGGATGGGCGACACGATGGGAACCCCCGCATACATGCCACCAGAACAGTGGAATGATCCAAGGCAGAAAAGTTCAGAAGCTCCTGACGGAGTATGGCAGGAATCGGATGTTTATAGTTTTGGAGTATGTCTTTGGGAGATGTTTTGCGGCAGACGTCCTTATGAACTCTCAATAGGAGTGATGGGTAAACCGCCGGAACCGCGTGAGTTAAGAAGGGATATTCCCGACACCCTGCGAGAGCTGCTTCTGAAAAGTGTAGAGCTTGACAGAAAAAAGAGACAGAAGAATTTTAGGGAGTTGACAGAAGAGTTGAATAAGGTTTATCAGGAATTATACGGTAGTGAGGCCCCGAGTTATCAGCTTGAGTTGCATGATACTACGGCTGATGAGTTGAACAATCAGGGTTATTCCTATTATGAGTTGGGAAATATGGAAGAGGCTCGCAGGTGTTTTGAAGAGGCTATAAAAGCAAATAGCACAAATCCTGAAGCTGTTTTTAACCTGTCACTGATTCAGTGGCGTGCTGGTGAAATTGATGATATAGAGGTATTAAGGAGAGTTAATAACTGTTTAAGTAACCCAACTAACCGCAAAGACAAAATAGTTGAATTGCTGTCACTGGTCCATGCTGAACGTTGTGATCCCGCATTAGCAAAAAATATCCTCTTGGAATATCCGGGGAGGTTTGATGAGATTTTTGGCGACACTACTTTGGGTTCAATCGACTTGAAATGGTCTTTAATGCGTCAATTTTGTTGTGTAAATAGTGCCACTTTAACTCCTGATGGCAGATACGCATTACTCGCTGGTGGTGAAGATGATTTCATAGGTAGGGGGATAGGAGGATTGGAACTATGGGACATGAAATCGGGAAAGCATCTCCGCACTATTGATAGCGGTATCAGAGATATCATCACTTTATTAGCTTTAAGTGCTGACGGGCGATATGCTTTATGTAGTGGAGGATGTTCACTCAGTCTTTTGGACATAGAGAGTGGAAAATGTCTTCGAATATTCAAGCATGAAAGTAGTCCTGGTTGCTTTTTGTCAGGGTGCTTTAGTGCAGATGGTCGATATGTTCTTTCAGCTGGTGGTAGTATGCTGAAAGCGTGGGATATAGAAAGTGGAAATTGCATCTTTACTACTGAGCTTGAAAGAAATTTCCATGAAGCAGAGATATCTGTGAGTCTGAGTTCAGAAGGTCGATACGCTTTGTCGAAAGAGAAAGACCATGAACAAAGTGGTGGTGGTGTGATGCTGAAACTGTGGGATATAGAGACAGGTATATGTCTTCATACTTTTGCTCACTATGTGTCAGTTTGCTTTAGTGCTGATGGTCGGTATGCCTTTGGGAGGCGGTATTTCGGAAGATATGCCTTTGAGGCACCATCTAAAAGGCCTGAGCTATGGGATATAGAGACTGGTAAGCTTCTGCGTACTTTCGACGGAGATGATACGTTTTCGGAGTGTATTCATGTTGATGCTCAATATGCCTTGTCGATGACTTCAGAAAAGACACTTCAAATCTGGGATGTCGAGACTGGTAAATGCTTGCGAACCTTAAAAGGGGTTGGAGTGCCCATTTGTTTTAGCCCCAATAACAGATATGCTGTATTAAAAAAAAATACTCAGACTCTGATGCTCTTTGAGATAAAGACAGGGCAGAGTCTCCATTCTTTTGATGGATCTGACAATAAAGTTACATCCTTAAGCTTTAGTGCTGATGGCAAATTTGTTTTTGGAATAGTGCGGCAAGATTTGGAAGTAAGGCTTAAGCTATGGGATGTTGAGACAGGGGCATGTGTGCGTACTATCAAAAGAAATGGACATAGTAGTATTTCTAAAGTATGCTTTGACACCAATGGCCGATATGCTTTATCAGCCGGTGGCGGTTATGGTGATGGGTCTATAAAATTATGGGATATCGCGAATGGAAATTGTCTCCGTACTCTTTGGGGACATAAAGATCATAATAGTATTCATTCGGTGATCCTAAGCAATAAAGGTGAATATGCCTTATCGGCAAGCGAAGATAACACCTTGAAGTGCTGGGATATAGAGACCGGCAATTGTCTCCATACTCTTGATATAGAACACTTACGCGCGGTAAGCTTTAGTGCCGATGGGAAACTTGCATTGTCAGGTGGTAGTTATGGTGACAATGTATTCAAATTATGGGAGATAGAGTCAGGTCAGTGTCTTAGAACTTTTGAGGGATATGGTAATGCGTGCTTGAGCCATGATGGCAAATTTATCGTATTATGTACTGACCAGACCCTCGTGCTCCTAAAGATTGAATCAGGAGATTGTCTCTACACTCTTGATATAGAGGACATACGCTCTGTGAACTTTAGTGTAGATGGTCAATATATTTTGTCAATTAGCTATTGCAATAGCCACATATTAAAAGTGTTGGATACCGCAACTGGTGGTTGTATTCGTACTATTGTGAGGGCTGATTATTTGAGAACTGGATTGAGCTTTTGTACAGGTGGTAGATATGCTTTATCATCAGGTGCAGAAATAAATATTACAGAGGATAGCGGTTTTAAATTATGGGATATAAAAACAGGAAAGTGCCACCGTACAGTTTATGGTTGGTTTGATGCCTGTTTAAGCAAGGACGGTAGATACGTTTTAACATGGAATCCTTTTGAAGGGACGATTGGTCTTTGGGAAATACCAAAAAGAAATTTTTTTTATCACGCCAAATTACAATTATCCGATTTAAATACTTTTGAGGAGATAAAAAAAAGACAAGATTATCTACGCTTATCAATGCAGGAAGTCACACAGATGATCCAAGTGAGAAAGTACTCTGTTGCTTTTGCATTACTTTATAGTAAATGGGAGAAGGCTGATTTCTATGAGAATAACGATTTGTTAAAAAAATATCAAGAGCTTTATTCTCTATCAAATAATAGGATCCTGTCATTTTATTATGAAAAGAATGTTTTCACTGATAATAAATACTACATGTTTTATCCCTGTTTTACTGTTGATGGCAAATATGTTTTGACCGGGATCCAAGGTGGTATGGTTAAGCTGTGGAATGTAGAGAGCGGAGAATGTTTTCGTAGTTTTGACGGTCATAATATGACAGTCACCTCTGTGTGTATTAGTGTTGACAATAGATATATTTTGTCAGGTGATGATGAGGGCATGCTTAAGCTGTGGAGTGTAGAAACTGGTGAGTGTTTACGTTATTTTTCTGGACACAGTAATACCGTTTCCTCTATGTGTTTCAGTGCGGACGGTAAATATATCTCAACGGGGAGTGATGACGGAACACTAAAGCTATGGGATGTAGAGACTGGTGAGTGTTTATCTGATTTTGATGGGCATAGTGAGAGGATCACTTGTGTGATTTTTAGTTCTGATTGCCGTTATGTTTTGTCGGGAAGTTATGATCAGACACTCAAACTTTGGGATAGAGAGTCCGGTCAATTTCTTCGCGTCTTTGAGGGGCATAGTATAGAAAATCGCTGGTGGCGTGGTGTTCTCTCAGTAAGCTTTAGTGCCAACGGCCAATATGTTTTGTCAGGGAGTGATGACGGAACACTCAAGTTTTGGGATAGAGAAACGGGAGAATGTTTACGCAGCATATCCATAAAACATACTATTTCAAAATCTTCTGGCTCTCCGACTACGGCATTATGTTTTAGTGCTGATGGTGCTTATGCCTTATCAGGAAGTGCTGATGATACACATAAACTGTGGGATGTAAATAAAGGGACTTGTCTAAAAATTGCTGAGGGTGTAGGTTTTACTGATGGCAACCATAATGTTTCATTCGTGAGTTTAAGTAGAGATGGTCGATATGCTTTATCAATAGGTTACAGTTGCAAAATTAGGCTATTTCGACTTATATGGAAATTGGAGTTTGACGAGTAGAGTGCTGTGTATCTTATTGTTATGATGAAGTTTCCGAGTACAATAAATATTTTATGAATTTTTTCCATAGAAAAAAAACAAGCGGTGGCAACTCCGTTTACGGCATGACGGATGTCGGCAAGAAACGAGCTGGCAATGAAGATGCCTATCTGATATTCCCTGAAAAACCATTCTATATCGTTTCAGACGGCATGGGTGGGCATAATGCTGGTGAAGTTGCCAGCAAAACAGCCCTCAAAGCAATAGAGAATTTTTTTGCCAACATTGACATATCTGCAATTCCTGAAAACTTGATTCGCGACACCATGGCAGATGCTGTTTTTGCTGCCAACAAAGAGGTTTGGGAGAAAAGCAGATCAATGCCAGAATATTCAGGCATGGGATGCACTTTGGCTATGGTATTCCTCGATAAAAATACTCTTCATGTATGCCATATCGGAGATTCGAGAGTTTATGTGATTGATCATAAAGAGATTATTCAGATAACAACGGATCATTCTGTCGTTATGGAGCTGGTAAAAGCCGGACAAATATCCAAAGAGGAGGCACGAAAAAGTACTCTCAAAAACCAGCTTACTCGTGCTCTTGGCATCTCCTCTGAGGCTAATCTTGAGTACACCAAGCAACAGGTTAAAATGGGTGATACCATTCTTCTCTGCACCGATGGTCTTTGGGATATGTTGACCGATGATGAAATATATACGGTTGTCAAAAAAGGTGGCACACCTGAACAATGTTGTTCGAGGCTGATTCGTATGGCAAACGATACAGGAGGTGATGATAACATAACGGTTATAGTTGCTCGAATAACCGATTAACGACAGTGCTCCATGAAACTGATTCTTGAAGTCATCAAGGGATCGGAAAGTGGCAAACAGTTTGAATCAGTCGTTGCGATTGCCGAGAGGAGGTTGGAAATAGTGTTGGCAATCCAGTAGTATTTGTTGTAACTCGTTTTCGTCTTAAAACAGCTCTATTCTTTTGAATGTTAAGGTTTTGGCGTTTTAATTATGGATATTTATTGAGGCAACTTTTAAAATAACAGCGGAATTTTTTACGAATGAACCTTGATTTTTTTGATGCTCATGAACGCCATTGGGAGGACGCTCAACTCTTGGAGCGTAACGGTCGACTTCCCAATGCGGATCAATTGTATGGTGTGTCTGCCGAGTGTGGGCTCAAGCGTTTGATGATTTATTTTGGCATGAAACTTGTCCCCGATTCGTTAACGGGTATAGACAAGCCGGCTGATAAAAACGACAAGGTTCATGCTAACAAGATCTGGAGTCAATATCAGTCACATTTATCAGGTGCCTTAGCCTCTCGCTATACTCTTCCAAAACTGAATCCCTTTTCTGACTGGAATGTCGATCAGCGATATGCGCATAGAAATAATTTTGACAGTACTCGACTTGCAAATCATCGGACAGGTACAGAGCTTGTTCGGGTATTGATCGCTAACGCCAAACTGGATGGTCTCCTATGAGCACATTTGATGAAATTCTTCCTGACCTGACAAAAATATTTAACCCTTTTCAGGAGGATGTTACCAAAATGAAACCCGTTCTCGTCAATCGTGACCTGAATGGCAGGGTACGTCTTATCGTGGACGAGAAATGGGAAGAGAATGAGCATCAGCACATTGTTCTTGATGAAATGGCCTCAAAAATTAACGAAGAACTTGGTTCCCATGCTTATCCCGCAAAGCAGGCCGTGTTGTTTGAACCCGATATTGATGATTTCTTGAAGAGAGAGAGCTGCTTCCAGCTTGAAGGTATCAGCGATGTTTTTGTTATTGATCGTCTGGCGGTAGAGGGAAATTGGTCTCGCATTTCCGATTTGACAGCATCTGTACCACGCACGGTTTTTTTCTCAATCAAGGGTGGTGTCGGGCGATCAACTGCACTTGCCGCAACGGCATGGGCATTGGCTGAGCAAGGCAAAAAAGTATTGGTTCTTGATCTGGATTTAGAATCACCGGGACTCTCTTCGGCGTTACTTCCCGAAGATCGGCGCCCCTTTTATGGTATTACTGATTGGCTTGTCGAAGATTTGGTCAACAATGGTGATGTGGTGTTTGAAAACATGGTTGCCACAAGTGCCTTATCGCATAATGGAGAAATATTGGTGGTTCCAGCGCATGGGGCAAATCCTGGTGAGTATATCGCCAAACTTGGCCGTGTCTGGATGCCCAAAATTGATTCAGATGGAAAGCGTCATTCCTGGTCAGATCGTCTGCGCCGATTGCTGGATGCCCTTGAAGCGCGGTGGCAACCTGATGTGACCTTGATCGACTCTCGTGCAGGCATTGACGAAGTTGCATCAGCGTGTATCACCGAACTCTCGGCATCCACAATCCTCCTTTTTGCAATTGATGGAGACCAGACTTGGTCAGGTTATCGTGTGTTATTTCAACACTGGAACAGAACGGGCGTTGTGCGTGACATTCGTGAGCGGCTCCAGATTGTTGGTGCAATGATTCCTGAAGTTGGAACGGAGGAGTATGTTGATGGTTTGCTGGAACGGGCCTGGGATATTTTTTCGGAAGAACTCTACGATGAAGTGCCTGCGGGGAAAATTTCAGGTGAAGATAGCGTGTGGAGCTACGATCAGTTTGACCAGAGCGCACCACACTACCCATGGGAGGTGAAATGGCATAGAAGCTTTGCTGTTTTGAAAAGTTTACATGGTCGTTTGAAAGATATTGATCCTGAAATGGTGAAAGTGCTTTTTGGCCCTTTGATTGCTGGCGTGGAACTTTCAATTGAAATTGATGGAGGTTCACAATGACTCCGTCCAACAATCAAATGATCCGACAAGCGATTATTGAAACTCTGCCAAATGATAGAGTACCCGATAAACGATCGCTCTATATTCCCCCTTCTCACCTCAAGGCTCTGCGTCTGGAATGTAGCCTGGTAATCGGGGCTCGGGGTGTGGGTAAAACATTCTGGAATGCGGCGCTTAATTCCACGGAAATAAGGAAGATGCTGGGAGAATTGGTACCTGATCTTTCCCGGGTGGAAGTATGGACAGGATTTGGTGAGCGCTCCGACCTTGATGCTTATCCGGATCCAGATGTTTTTGATGCTCTTCTGTCAAAAAAATTTTCAGCTTATCATATTTGGCGTGCCGTGCTTGGTCGCTGGGCAGCAAATATTGTTTCAGAAAATATACCATGCAACTCTTGGGACGAATCGGTCGCGTGGGTTATAAATGACCCCGAATGTTTTGGCAGGTTACTCGAACGTGTCAACGATTTTTTTAGTATACAGAAGAAGCATGGGTTGATTGTTTTTGATGCTCTTGATCGTTCACGTGCCGAGTGGCAAACGATGGATACGATTGTAAGGGATTTATTACGTGTGGTGTTATCTCTTAAGCGGTACCCATTTTTACATGGCAAAATATTTTTACGTGAGGATCAGTTTGCTCGACGCCAGATTGCCGACTTTCCTGATGCATCGAAATTGCTTTCAACAAGGGGTGATTTGACTTGGGCACTGCACGATCTGCATGGATTGCTCTGGCAATTATTCTGTAACGGAACAGATATTCATGGTCAGATATTGCGAAAAATTTACGAGGATGGAGTTGGATCTCCACCTGATGTTAATGTAGATGTATGGTCGATCAGCGATAGTGTGAAAAAGGATGAACAAGTTCAACGCTCCCTTTTTGCAAAAATTGCTGGCGAATGGATGGGTCGAGATCGTCGGCGTGGTGTGCCATATTTATGGTCAGTCGGGCATCTCGCTGATGGGCAAGGTCGTACTTCACCACGCTCTTTTCTTGCTGCTATCCGCGTTGCAGCAGAAGAGACCGAGGCTTGTTATCCATATCATCTCTTGCCATTGCATTATGAGAGTATTAAATGCGGAGTACAAAACGCATCAGGTATCAGGGTGGCGGAAATGGCAGAGGATTATCCTTGGGTAAAAAGGCTAATGCCGAAATTGCAGGGTTTGACCGTACCTTGTACATTTGATGTTATTCAGGAACGCTGGTGTGATGCCTTCGGAAGCGATCCGAAAACAATATCATTTACAGGATTACCACCAGAGCACGTCGATGCGGAGTGGTATGGTATTCGTCAAGACCTTGAGGCCCTCGGTATTTTTGAATCGATGAAAGATGGCCGAGTCAATATGCCTGATCTGTACCGCGTTGGTTTTGGCTTGGGCCGTCGGGGAGGAGTTAAGCCCGCAGCAAAAACAAGGTATTAGATGCGGGTCGTGCTGTTTTCTCTTTGCGACAAGGTGAATGTACCTCCAACGTTGAAAAACTCCAAACCTTTATGGCACACGAGTAAGCCAATGCCCGCATCAAAATCAACAGGCTGCTTGAAGAGGTTGGCTGCTTTTTTCAGATTTAACGACTCAGTTCAAGAAAATCATGGCTAAAATTGAATTTCCGAAATTACTGAAGCAGTTACTGGAAGAGAGCAATCTTCAGGCACCACTACGCGCACTTGCTGACCAGATTGGAATTATACTTTCGGACAATAAACTCCCTTTTTTTCCCGATTACACCGATCATGGTATTGAACATGTTAATCGTGTATTACAGTTCGAGATTGATGAACTTGTGCCGTCAGATGTTTGGTCTCGGCCCCGTTTGCTCTGCGATGCCGATGCCGCAGTAATTATCGGTGCCACTCTTTTGCATGACATCGCCATGCACATGCGTGAGGATGGATTCAGGGAACTCGTCCGTTCAGATTCCCGGTTTAAACCGCTCCGTTGGTTCAAAAATGCTCAAGAAGGTCATGCTGCCGATCGCCCTTGGCATGAACTGTGGGAGGAGTATACTCTTGAAGCAAAGCGATTTAGCGAACGTGAGTTAGCCAAAATTATTGGTGAGAAGGAGGCGGGTATCTGGAAATTCCATCAGCTTCCAGATGAAATTGACCAATGGGTGGGAAACCATTACCTGATTATTGGAGAGTTTATCCGCCGTCATCATGCACGGATAGCTCATGAAATAGCGATCTATGGCTTTCCCGGTCTGCCAGTTGGCTCAGGTGAGCATCAGTTTCCGGAAATGGGTACGGAAAAAGGTCACCATTTGGGACGGCTTGCGGATTTGATTGGACTCACGGCACGATCACATGGCATGAATCTCCGAACGTGCAAATCTTATTTGGACTGGAAATATAACGGAACGCCAAGACCGATGGGCACCGCAGTACTCTATCCCATGGCATTATTGCGTGTTGCCGATTACTTTCAGATTGACAGGCAGCGTGCTCCAGCTCTTCTTCTCCAACTCAGGAATCCCCAAAGTCCAGTTTCGGTGCAGGAATGGGAAAAGCACCTTGCCGTGCTGGACATCTGCCCAGCGACTGACCCTCGTGGCAAGATGGTTATGGTTCGCGAAGATATCTGCCTTTCATTGTACCTCCAGCTTCAGGAACTTCTGAAAAAAATGCAGGTTGAGCTGGATCATTCCACCGCTGTTTTGGATGAGGCTTATGGCACGAGGAATGACCTTGGGCTTGATCAGCTTAACCTTTCTATTCGGAGGGTTTACTCGAATTTGCACGATACGGTCTTTCGTGACAACCTGCCTTATGTACCGGAGCAAACGGGATTTCGAGTAGACCCGAATCTGCTTACCCTGCTTGTTGAACCGCTGTATGGGAAACATCCTGGTGTGGGAGTGCGTGAGTTGATGCAGAATGCTGTTGATGCCGTCTGCGAACTTGAGGTATGGTCTAAAGCTCACGATGTTGACATCAAGTTGCTTGATCTGCCCGAACAAGATGGTGATGTACTGATTGAGTTCATCGAACGGGAAGACAGTACATGGGTTCTTCGTGTTTGTGACAGAGGCATTGGTATGACAAGCGATACGATCAAGAACTACTTTTTGCGTGCTGGTGCATCGTTCCGTAACAGTGAGGAGTGGATGAAAGAGTTTGTTGGTGACGATGGTAAGCCGCGTTTAGCGCGTGCCGGAAGGTTCGGAATTGGGGCTTTTGCCGTTTTTCTCCTCGGAGACTCTTTTCGCTTGTGGACACGACATTCTGGTGCGGACAAGTCTGAAGGATACATGATAGCTGCTTTGGCTGACAGTCAGCTTATCGAGATACAGCGAAATCCTAACTTGCCTGTGGGGACAACGGTTGAAGTGGATATGAACGATGAAACTGTGAATGTGTTTCTTCTGGCAAATGAAATAGAGTTATATAAAATATTCGATAGAGAAATTGCAGATGAGTCAGACTGGTTTTGCTGGAGTTGGCCCAACGTTGTAAGACGTGTTGTTTTCATGGATAACACAAAACTATTGAAACAAAAATATGTTTTACCTGATTTCAGAGACAATTTACCATCGGAATGGTCAGAAATTCACCCACCAGGATTCGACGCGGTCTATTGGACATTTGAAAATGCACCATCGCTTTCGTGCAATGGCTTAAGGATTGCGGAGCCTATTTCTGAACCTTATATTATGTTCAGCGATGGTATGTTGGAATGGTCTCAAGAAACGCAACTAAGGATTCCAAGCATTGCTGTCCGCGACAGTGAGGCCAATTTACCTTTGACTATCCAGCGTTATGCGCTCTCACAGAGAACCGTTTCATTCATTGATGCGTTGGCCCGTGACATTACACTCTCCTTTATCGCATACGCACTTGTTTGTGGGCCAACATCTTGCGTCGAAGCGATGTCATTATTGGTACGAAGACATCCTCTTGTAATGGAGCCGATTATAAAGCAGTCTAACCATAACGATTACTATCCTGTATTTGCTATGAGTTTTTTGAAATGGTGTGCGACGTCCAATGAAATGGTACCCGCAGACGCATACCTCTATTCTCTTTTAAAAAAGGAGTCATGTTTAGTTTTTGGTGCTTTGTTTTTTCATCCACGAGTAATCCACCCTTTCACTTCTCAGCATGTTAGTGAATCTGTGATTGGACAGATGTCTGAAACAGGGTGTACCATGCTTCACTGGTCTTGCGCAATACAAGCTGACGATGACAATGATCGAGAAAAAGTTATCGGATGGGGAGCGGAGCTTTTTGAAGATTTTACTTGTGAGGGCTTGGCCGTCTTGGGTCATGAGCTACAGGCATCCCGAGTTCTGGTCTCAGCAGGCAATGGATTTGAATTGGACAGTACTTCATCTGATGAAGATTGTGCTGTTTGGCGGACAATAGGCGGTACTGCCTCTTGGCCTTGGTTTGAATCTGGGAAGGGAGTCCTTGAACCAAGTATTTCTTTGGAAACCGTGCTTAAGGAGTTGGAATCGAAAAATGAATCAAACCCTGATATTATTTGTGCTTACGTGGCAGAAATCAAAACTCAACGTGTTGAGCGGCAACCAGAGTCATTGATTGCCAAGATCTGGAAGGAATGCCTTGGTGCAAGGGCAATTCCGTTTAATCCCGATGCACGTGAAGCACTGATTACTGATGGATGCAAACATTCTGAATTGAAACGCCACATTGAGGCGTGGCAGGAGATGAAACGAACGGGCTCCAAATGGGTGTAGAGATTGATTTTTCCAGAAAAAAAGCTCGATGTGTATTTATGCGGAATTGCAAGTCTGAAAAACGTGAAAGAAAAAAGAAAAAATATTTTTGGAGGTATTTAGACATAACGCCTATTAAGGTAGGTAATTATGGATAAAATATCTTGACACACTGGTGCCCAACTGTTGAAAATAAATATCCTTATAACTTATAATAATAAAATAGAATATGGAGTTTTTTTAGCGTCGCCGACTTGAAAGTATCTGTTATCTTTGATCATTTCTAATTTTTCAACAAGGAATGATCTATGTATACAGGAAAAACGGCCTTTGCGCAGTTGCTTGAACACTTGCCACTTTATCAATTTCGCCTTTGTGTTAAGCGATACAATGGCAATTATAAGGTTCAATCGTTCAGTTGTCTTGATCAATATCTTTGCCTGTTCTTTGTACAACTGACCTATCGGGAAAGTCTTCGTGATATAACGACATGCCTGCTCGGAATGCAGAATGATAACATAACGGTCATAGTTGCTCGAATAACCGGTTAACGACAGTGCTCAATGAAACTGATTCTTGAAATCATAAAAGGGCCGGAAAGTGGCAAACAGTTTGAATTTACTCAGCCAGACACCTTTATTGTCGGTCGGGGAGGGAAAGATAGGCCCGTGCACTTTAAGCTATCTGATGATGATCCCTATGTTTCACGACAGCATTTTCTCCTTGAAATAGCACCGCCACGCATTTATTTCACCGATTTCAGGAGTACCAATCCACCATCGATCAACGGGATAGAGGTCAAAGAGGCGGAACTCAACGATGGCGATGTGATTGAGGTGGGTTTTACGCAGCTCAAGGTTAGGGTTGTCAATGAAATACAACTCAAAAATACGTTCTGTTATTGTGAAACTTGTAAAAAAACAATGCTTTTTGAGCTGATGGAGGGGGAGATACCTCCAACAATTTGCGAGGCGTGTGACGCGGAGAGAGAAGAAAATATCCACAGAAAATCATCACTCATTTCCTTTTTTGCTCTCTGCACCTGTGGCAAAGATCTCTCTTCAATTGCCAACAGTGATGGCAGGGCAGATGAACTCTCAGGTTTTGTGACCTATGCTTGCGACGAATGTGCTCAGGGAATGATGACCGGTAGCTTTGCTGGCAAGCATATTGACGGCTACACCGTTATTAAGGATTTGGGGGAAGGAGGCATGGGAAAGGTCTATCTTGTCTGGCAGAAAGCAACTGGCAGGATAATGGCTTTGAAACAGATGCTTGACCTGAACAATGATGGGGTGATGAAACGTTTTTGCAGGGAAACCAAGTATCTGAAAACCATTTCTCATCCAAACATCATAAAATTTATAGAGAGTGGTACCACAGCGGAAGCTCCTTATTTTGTTATGGAAGCGCTTGTTCGCGGGAATCTTGATAAAGCAATTGACCGGTCAACAGGTTTAATGAACCCTGATCTGGCCGTACAGTACATTATTGAGACGCTCAAGGGGCTTGAATGTATTCATGCTCATAATATTGTGCATCGCGATTTAAAACCAGCAAATATTCTTCTGAAGGAAGAGGTAAATGGAAAGCTGATACCCATCATCACCGATTTCGGTCTTGCTAAAAAATATTCCGATGCTGGAGGCTCTTTAATGACTCAGGCAAATGTTGGTATGGGTACAATCATGTACATGTCCCCAGAGCAGATTAACGATGCGAGAAGTGTCAGAGAGCCTGCTGATATCTATTCTATGGGGGTCATTCTTTATTATCTCCTTACCGGTAAATATCCCTATCATTTTCCCACCCAACGGGAAATTGAAAGATTTCTGAGCCAAAACAGGTCAATGGCAAAAAACAAGAGAGAGGCGCTGGATTTGCTGCTGCTTCAGGAAGGAGTGAAAAGCCCCTATGTAATTATTTTGACGCAGGAGCAGATACCAATACGGAAACGTAATCCTGCCATTTCGAGTACACTGGCCACAGTGGTGCATAAGGCTATAACGAAAGAGATTTCTGAACGGTATCAGTCAGCAAAAGAGTTCAGATGTGCTTTGGAAAATGTCGTGTAGAGGTGTTTATACATCTATTTTATATCGAAAATGCTATAACTATATTTTATTATTATCAGTTAACGGCAACATCTTCAATAACGTGAATAAGAGATTATACTATGACAAGCCTGCATGAAAAACCGTTTATCTTCTCACAAGATTCATTTCTTGAATCACAGCCATTTGGACTTGATCAAATACCTTTTAAAATAATAATTCAGCTCCATAAACTTTCTGATCAAACAAGCAACGAGTACTTTGTCTCTTTAAGTCACTTTTTAAAAACACCTTTGCGGTCGATAGCACCCCCGGTCAATCAGTTTGGTCAAACGATTGTATATCGTGCAGTAGATAATGAGAAAGCATTTGAAACGATAAAAGAATCATTTAAGTATGCATTCAATAATGCAAAGAAAGGAGGCTTGATGCCAGATAACAGTTGGCTTATTCCTAATAGTGAGTTTGTGGCGTTCAACAAGAAAAAGGTGCAGTGAGCTGCTTATGCCGGATTTATCTGTTTCAGCCAAAATAGCATTTCGCCTTGCTGCCGCTGAGGCGAAGGCGCTTCAAAAAGAAAATATTGATAGTGAGCATTTGTTTCTCGGACTGTGCAAGCTTGAAGCGATTCTGCAAATAGAACGTCATGCGATAACTGGTCTTGATGACCATCAGTGGGGTATGGCTCTGGAAGAGATTGCGGCATTCAGAGATTTTCTGGCCTCGGTTGCTTTTGATCCACAACAAGCTCGTCGTCGGCTGCGAAAAATATTGCATGAATCAGCATCAGGTACCGAAAATTTTTCCGGGCATCGCACGCAACGTTGCAGAGATCTTTTCGCACTTGCAGAGACAAGGTGCAGGGAATCGTCTACCAAAGCTATGTTGCCGCAACATCTCTGGTCGGCTCTTGTAGAACAGCCCTCATTATCGCTGGATCGGCTGTTTTCTGAAATGGCAGTGAAAAGGTCGGATTTGCAGTTCACGCCGATCGAAGAGTTAAAAAATGACGAAGAGCATGAGCTGCCTCTGTCAAATGAAAAAAGCAATACGCCTATTCTGGATCAATTTGGCAGAGATCTGACACAATTGGCCCGGGATGGAAAACTTGAACCTGTTCTTGGTCGCAGCACTGAGATAAAGAAGATTGCGCAGGTTTTGATGCAGAAAAAAAAGAACAACCCAATTCTTATAGGGGAAGCCGGGGTTGGAAAAACAGCGGTTGTGGAGGGCTTTGCTCTGAAAGTTGTGGAAGAGAGTGCACCAAAGCAAATCAGGAATTTCAGGGTTATTGAGTTATCGATGGCCGCACTGGTTGCTGGCACCAAATATCGTGGAGAATTTGAAGAGCGGTTGGATGGATTGATCAAGGAGGCCTCTGCTGATCCGAATACAGTTTTGTTCATTGATGAAATACACACGGTTGTTGGGGCTGGGGCTGGCCGTGGTTCAATGGATGCTGGCAATATCATGAAGCCTGCTCTTGCAAGAGGTACCATAAAATGTATCGGGGCAACGACTACTGCGGAATATCGCAAGTCAATTGAAAAAGATCCAGCATTGGAAAGAAGGTTTCAGGTCATCTGGGTGGATGAGCCGACGAAAGAGGAGGCGATACTCATGTTGAGAGGCATCCGAAAAAAATTAGAAGAGCATCATGGCGTTGTCATTAACGATGACGTGATTGCAACGGCTGTAGAACTTTCCATGCGATACATCACTGATTTCAGACTGCCGGATAAAGCGATAGACATTCTTGATCAGGCATGTGCAAGAATGATGTTAAAAACATTTACTCCAGAGATAGTTGCCGCCACTGCAAATGCGACACTGACAGTCGGTGATATTGTGCGAGTGGTGGCAGAGCGATGCAAAATTCCAGTCGGGACCCTGACTATTGAAGAGCAGGAACGGTTTCTGAGCATTGATGATGCTTTGAAACAAAGAGTTATGGGGCAAGATCATGCCATCAGGGAGGTCGGCAAAGCGATCAGGAGTGCCAAAGCTGGACTCAATGACCCGAATAAACCAATTGTCTTTCTATTTGCCGGTTCTACAGGTACTGGCAAAACTGAACTTGCCAAGGCTCTTGCGGAGTTTTTATTTCATGATGCGAACAGTTTGATATCTTTTGATATGTCAGAATATCAGGAGAAACATTCCGTTGCAAAGTTGATCGGTTCACCTCCAGGATATATCGGTTATGAAGAGGATGGACAATTGACCGGCAAAATGAGGTCAAATCCCTATTCGGTGCTCCTTTTCGATGAAATAGAAAAAGCACATTCAAGCATTTTCGATATTTTCCTTCAAATTTTTGATGAAGGACGATTGACTGACGGTCACGGACGACGTGTTAACTTTTCAGAGTCGGTTATTATTCTGACCACAAACCTTGGAAGCGATATTGGGCAACAGCAAAGCAGAGACAGAAACCCTTTTGGGTTCCAGAGAGAGCTTGCATCGTCAGCTTTGACACCTTCCAACAGGGATGGAATCAGCGATACATTGAAAGAGTATGAACTGCACATCAGAAAAGCGATTGTTAGTGCGTTCAGACCTGAATTTTTGAACAGAGTGCAGAAACAAATCAACTTTTATCCGCTTGTACCAGAAACAGTAAAACAAATTATTACACAGAAAATTTTGCCCGCCCTTAATAACCGCCTGCTCCCAAGAGGGATACAGGTACTCTTGACTGAAGATGCGGTCAATTACCTGGTGAACATTGGCTATAAAGAGGCTTTTGGAGCCAGAGAGATGCAGCGCGTTTTCGATCAAAATATTTCAGAGCAGTTATCTCACATGATACTGAAAGGAGAAGTGAGTGCCGGGCAGATTGTTAGAGTAACAGCAAAGAGTCAGGGGCTTCAGCTTATGGTCGATTGAGTTTTCAGAGTTGTTACTACAGGTCAAGCGGAAAAAATCCTTGAAATAAAGGGTACCAAAATGTATAACTGGTTTATTTTTATTCAACAGGCGATACACTATCCATTCATCCCATGAAAATACTTGCACTCCATACCAGTGAAGCCGGGCCGCTTGGCTCACAGGTCTTCCGATTTCAAGACGATTGGAGCGGAACGATAGCGACCAATATTCTCACCCATCCTCAATACATTGAATGAAAAGTGACCAAACTAATAAAATAATCAATAAAGCATTGAATATGAGAAAATTAGAAATACAAAATATAACTATTAAAGGATTCAAAAGCATACAAGCAATGCCCACTTTTGCTCCTCGTTCAATTAATGTTTTTATTGGGCAAAATGGAGCTGGTAAATCTAACTTCATTGGTTTCTTCAAGTTCCTTTCCAATATGTTGAGTGGCACAGGAAACCTTGCTGATTATACCGGAATGTATGGAGGCGCATCTGCATTTTTATTTGATGGTCCTGAAACGACTCCACAAATAACGGGATCAGTGAGTCTTAAAACAATAACTGGGCTCAATGAATATAAGTTCAGATTATCACATGCATCTGCTGATACATTTGTTTACACAGAAGAACAGTTTAGATATACGCCAAATGATTTTAAAGGCGAAAGGACTTGGTACGACCTGGGGTCAGGTCAGAAAGAATCAGCATTGATAAACGCAGAATCTTCAGGAAAGACTCAAGGCACAGTAAAGCGAATGTTGCAACAATTAATTACTTACCAATTTCACAACACAACATTCAGTTCCCCAATTAGAAACACCAAGTCAGATTTAGAAAATAATTGGTTTATAGAAGAAGATGGACGGAATTTATCATCCGTATTGTATGAATTAAGCTATAATAATCCTTCTATTTATCAAAAGATTATAACAATAATTCAACAAATAATTCCATTTTTTGATGATTTTGTTTTGATTGACCAATACGGAAAAACATATTTAAGATGGAAAGAAAAAGGCTCGCCAGTTACTTTTGTAGCTACTCAGGCAAGTGATGGAATGTTGAGAGCAATGGTATTAATTACCTTACTTTGTTTACCACCAGAACGTTTGCCGTCTGTAATGTTTTTAGATGAACCGGAACTTGGCCTGCATCCTTCAGCAGTAAAGACTATTTGCGAATTGATCCAAGGGGCATCGGAGCATTGCCAAATTTTTATTGCAACACAAGATGCAGATATGTTGAATGAATTTGAACCAGAAGATGTCGTCATTGTTACCAGAGAAGGTAGAAAATCCGTTTTCAAGCGATTGGTAAACGATGATTTAACAGAATGGATTGGCATTTACAGTTTATCCGATTTGTGGCACCAAAACATTATAGGAGGTAAGCCATGAAGAAATTGTTTATTATAGTTGAGGGAGAAACAGAAGAACGATTTTTACGAAAAGTTCTCTACAATGATTTTATTACACAAGGCATTCACATTGAAGCACAACAATGGTTAACAAATAGAAAATTGGGCATTGGTGGTGGTGGAAATAATTTTGACTTGATAGAAAATCATTTACAAAGACTTATGGCAAGATACAAACATGACAATAATATATTTATTTCTGTAATGATTGATCTATACGCATTCCCAAAACAGGGCAATTCAATATATGATGCTGATGTTGAAAGGCTAAAAAGTGGAATAAATAAGGTTATATTGTTGGAAAAGAAAATGGAAGAAAGAATGGGTTATAGGAATTTCATTCCTTATGTTCAGTTACATGAGTACGAAGCCTTGTTGCTTTCAAAGCCTAATGCTTTATCAATATTTTACACAGATAAAGCAAAAGAAATTGAAGCACTAAAGACGGAAATTAATGGCATGCATCCCGAAGAAATTAATGAAACTCCTCAAGGTGCACCATCAAAAAGGATTATCAAATATATTCCGCGATACGAAAAGCAAAAAACAAGTGCAGGTGTGGCAACAGCAGAAGCAATTGGCTTACCTTATCTAAGGACAGCATGTACTCATTTTAATGATTGGGTTTCAAAACTTGAAAGTATCTAATAACATAACATATATAATCTGGCTCTTTGAATAAATAATATTTCAAATTGATAAACCACCACCATGCATACCAATGTCTCAGTGTGGCGACACCGATGCCTCCATCAACGATTCCGGCTTATCACAATTTTAAATCCCGCATCCACCCCGGGAAAGCCGAGCTCCAGTTCGGCATAAAACGAGGATACAGCTCAAACCGCTGCGGATAGGTCACTACCACATTCGCTGCATCATAATCCACCTTCTCCCAGCGGCAAAAAATCCTGAACAACTGATTCTCCGTCAATGCAAGCTGAGCCGCCTTCTCCGCCAGGAGCGTAATCAAAATCTGAAACTCCGTATCAATCGTCACACCAGCCAGCAAACGGCAACAAATCCCGTTTCAACCGCCTCACTCATCCTTTCCTTCCATCCCTTTTACCGGTCGTTGCAAGTATTCGTCAAGCCGTTTGTCAAAATCGGCCAGCCATTGGGCATCGATAAATGCCTTGATAATCCGGCGCACCTCGATCATCTGCCTCTCTCCGCGCAACCGGCGGATAAAACCAAGATCGGCGATTTTATTCAGCGTCGAATCAACCTGGTCGATCAACTTGACCTCATTGCTGGCGGCGGGCAGGAAAATCCTGATCAGCTCAACCACCTCATCCCGCGAAAGAATCAGACGGGTGTCGCCAGCGCCCGCATCAAATTCGGCCAGTTTTTTGCGCAAGAGCGCCAGAAGCAGGCTGACTGGGTAGGAGAGCTGCCTGCGTGCCATCAGTCGGGGCGTGCTGTTCGCTCCCTCCGTTTC
The DNA here is from genome assembly GCA_903866255.1 of uncultured Chlorobiaceae bacterium. Lineage (GTDB taxonomy): Bacteria > Bacteroidota > Chlorobiia > Chlorobiales > Chlorobiaceae > Chlorobium. Next base: position 33,671 of record CAIPMW010000071.1, read on the forward strand.
GCCTTCGGAATTTGATCGCAAAAAAGCGTACCCTTCCGACTCATCGAGAATCAACTCCAGACCAAGCACCGCGACGTAATCGCGAACGGCAGCCATCAGGTTGAGTAATGAGCCCCATAATGCAGGGTTATCCTCCTGGTAGATCACCCCTTTCAACAGGGGAACCACGATTGACGCGAGCTCCTGACCATGAAAAGGGGCTCCGCTGTTTTCACTCACTGTATGATTCATCATCCGTTTCTTAATAAGATAATACGCGGCAGGGTGGCCTCACGGGTTATGCCCGTCGAACTCTGCCATTGCACCTGCTCCTCTACCCCTTCATCCACCGTCGTCCGTGGCCACTCTCCGGCAAGCTGCAGATAGGCCACCAGCTCGGCCAGCCCGTTACGCAGAGGGTGACGCACAACCACCTCCCCAAGGGTGACCTGACTGCGCATCTGAAGTTCCAGACGGATATTTCGCAACAGCTCCGCCCGGTCGACCACCACCTGGGCGTAGAGCACGGCGGTATCAATCTCCGCATCGCCTTCATCGAGGGCCACTCCTGCAATCAATGGCTTGAAGGGAGGGCGATAGAGCGTTCTTTCGAGAGGCAGTTCGATGGCCGCAGAGGATCCGTCAAGAGGCATGAAGCCGCCTGACGGGAGATCAACGCGTAAATCAAGAGCCTGTGTTTCGATGTTGTGCAGGATATCCATGATGCGCCGATTTTCAAGCCACGCCTTGTCATCAAGAAAGCGGCGCAACTGCTCGGAGAGTCGGGCCACCGTGCGCTGGGTATGCTCTCCGGCTTCAAGCCAGTCGTAGTGAACACGCCTCAGACGGTTGTCGGGGCGCATGGAGAGAATCGGCGGCAGGGCCAGCACCTCCTCCAGAAGCAGGCTCAGCTCCTCCTGGCGTGACTGCGACATGATAAAGTCCCAGAATGCCCGGAAACTTTTCCCCTGATCCGAATCGGCAATGGCATCACGTTCGCCCATGATCTGCTCCAGCAGCGCCCCTTTGGCCCCCTCCCAAAGGGCAATGCGCTCACGCACGCGGCGGTCGAGGGTGCGAAAGTTATGCTCCACCTCGCGAAAATCGGTCAACAACTCACGGGCCAGTTGCAGAAACTGCTGGAAGCGATCCTTCAGGCCGGTATCATCAAGCAGCGATATCTCACCGGCACGGATGCGGGCAATTTCGGCATCAATATCGTCACGCCGCTTTTGCAGCTCGGCAATCCGCACCTCCGGGTCAGCCTGGCTTCCCGTGCTCATCTGCCGCAACAGTTCAAAGAGGGTAAGCAGTCGAGACTCGGTGCCCACAAAAGCACGCTCAGTCAAACTCTCCAGCCAGGCCAGCGCCTTTTCCGTGGAGGCCGTCAGGTCAAAGTGAGGCTCATCCGTGCCGTCCGGATAGAATTTGCGCAGCCACCCCTTGTCGTTCTCGGCCCACTCATTCAGGTAGCTTTGCGCCGTACCGGGAAACTGGTCGGCACCGAGCTGCTGGCGCAAGGCAAAAAGCTCATCCTCCAGTGCCTCAACCAGATCGGCCTGCGAGAGAATCCGCACATTGGGCACAATAAAGACCCGGTGAAGAAACCCGGCCACCAGCGGCGCATGCTGGGCGCACAGGAGGCGCCATGCGGGGTGGTTCTGACGGAGCAGGTTCAGGGTTGAGTAGTCGAGAGCCAAAGGGGTGCAGCGTTGATTGTGGTGGAAAGAGCGCCGACGGAAGCGGGCTGGTTTTGGGGGTGAAGTTAAAGATTTTTTGGCGGTTTTCTTTTGCCGGAGATCAAAAAACTCTCCTTCACAAGCGGAGGCTCTGGCCAGTTGCATTGATAATAATGTGATGCTATCTCTTGTCAGTGCACCTCAAGCTATTCTTGCCCATTGGTGTCAATAATCCGTAGTCGATATCTGAAGCAGCCCCAATAATAAGTGAATCATAACCCTATGACATCAATAATGTGCATATTGGGCTCTCAACAAAAATAGTATACATTGCCGCAAGGAGCGATAACGGCAATCGGTATAATGAAATACTGACAACTGACAACCAAAATATAAATGGAATATAAAAAGCATCACACCGGCCTGTCCAATGAAGAAGTTCTCGAAAGCCGACAAAAATATGGTAATAATGTAATATCTCCGCCTGAAAAAGAGTCTCTATGGAAACTGTTTTCTAAAAAATTTGAAGACCCAATCGTCAGGATTTTGCTCGTAGCCGCTTTTCTTTCGTTGGGTATCTCCTTTGTTCATCAGGAATTTGCTGAAACAATCGGCATTTTTTGTGCTATTTTTTTAGCTACCGGGGTAGGTTTTTGGTTTGAAACTGATGCAAACAAGAAGTTTGATGTCTTGAATAAAGTAAATGATGATACCCTTTATAAAGTTATCAGAAATGGTAATATCTGTGAAATAGTAAAAAAAGATATTGTTGTTCGAGATATTGTCGTCTTAGGGACTGGAGAAGAGGTACCTGCAGATGGGGAACTTATCGAATCAGTTTCATTGCAGATAGATGAATCTTGCTTGACTGGCGAACCAGTTATTGACAAGACTACTGATTCGATGAATTTCCATTCCGATTCGACCTATCCATCAAATTGTTGCATGAGAGGCACAAAAGTAATGGATGGTCATGGAATTATTGAAGTTAAAGCAGTTGGAGATGCTACGGAATTTGGGAAAGTAGCAACAAAGGCTACTGAAATGAGTGGAGAGGAGACACCTCTTAACAAGCAACTTGATAAACTTGCAAAGTTCATTGGTATCGTTGGTTTTGCTCTTGCCGCATTAACATTTGTTGCACTTTTTATAAAAGATTTGTTTTTGGGTAATGCGCAGTATACCATACATCAATTATGTACTCTTGGTATTGTAATTATCTCAGCAACGATCGCTTTAACTAAAGTGTGGTTACCAATAATCTATGATTTTTATGAATTATCAGGCAAAGAAAATAAAGTTCCTGAAAGCGTAGAAGATGGTAGTTGGTTCCGATGGATAGTTTATGGGATATGTTCATTTATAGCGCTTTCTGTTACGCTCTATTTGTCTGGGGTTAATCCATTACATGCGGATTCATGGGTCACTCTGGATGTTGCTGGTCGTCTTCTTCAGTATTTTATGGTTGCCGTTACCTTAATTGTGGTAGCTGTTCCTGAAGGCCTGCCCATGAGTGTTACATTGAGTCTTGCGCTGAGTATGCGTCGTATGTTACTGAACAATAATTTGGTAAGAAAAATGCATGCATGCGAAACAATGGGCGCAACAACTGTTATATGTACAGATAAGACAGGGACGTTAACACAAAATCAAATGCAGGTACATAAAACTGAATTTATTGCATTATCTGGGCAGATATTAACAGATAATGAAATCAGTAATATAATTAAAGAGAGTATTTCTGTTAATTCAACAGCTTATCTGGATTATTCGGATCTATCAAAGGTAAAAACACTTGGGAATCCAACAGAAGCAGCACTTCTGCTTTGGTTACACCATCAGAATATTAATTATTTGTCTCTTAGAGAAGATGTTGAAATTATTGAACAACTTACCTTTTCTACAGAAAGAAAATATATGGCAACGTTAATCTCATCTTCTTTATTGCATAAAAAAATTCTTTACGTTAAAGGTGCTCCAGAAATTGTTCTTTCTCATTGTACCAATGTTTTATCTGTTGATGGCTTGAAACCTGTTTCTGAATTTAACACCTCAATTGAGAATTCACTAACGCATTATCAAAATCAGGCAATGCGTACATTGGGTTTTGCCTATGAGTTTGTTGAGGATGACAAAGAGAGGTTTGAATCCGGAAGGTTGATCAATGCACATTTGACCTATATGGGAATGGCTGCAATATCAGATCCGGTTCGTGTGGATGTTCCAGCAGCCGTCAATCAATGTATTGAGGCTGGCATAGAGGTTAAAATTGTTACTGGAGATACTCCTGGTACTGCAAGAGAAATTGGTCGTCAAATCGGAATATGGAAAGATGGTGATAATGTACAGCATATAATTACAGGTATTGAATTCGAGAAATTGACGGATGAAGAGGCTTTAACAAGAGTCAAACATCTTAAAATTATGTGCAGGGCAAGGCCGACTGATAAACAACGGCTTGTTCAATTGTTGCAAAAAAATGGTTCGATTGTTGCTGTGACCGGTGATGGCACCAATGACGCTCCTGCTCTGAATTATGCACATGTTGGCTTGTCAATGGGCTCAGGTACCTCTGTTGCAAAGGAGGCGAGTGATATCACGTTATTGGATGACTCTTTTAGCAGTATTACAACGGCAGTCATGTGGGGTCGGTCATTATACCAAAACATCCAGCGATTTATTCTTTTCCAGCTTACCATAAATGTTGCAGCTCTTATCATTGTTTTATTGGGTTCAATATTTGGCAATGAACTCCCTTTAACGGTTACTCAAATGCTTTGGGTGAATCTCATTATGGACACTTTTGCAGCAGGCGCACTGGCATCATTGCCTCCCAATGTGAGCGTCATGGAGAATAAGCCAAGAAAAAATGATGATTTCATTATTACGCCTTCAATGAGATTTAACATATTATTTGTTGGTTTATCGTTTGTTGTCATCTTATCAGGACTGTTGTTTTTCTTTAGTGAAAATGGCTCAATAAACCCTTATAACTTAACACGTTTCTTTACTGTTTTTGTTATGTTGCAATTCTGGAATTTGTTTAATGCAAAAGCCTGGGCAACAGGTACATCGGCTTTTCATGGGTTAAGCAAGAATATCGGCTTTTTGATTGTTGCCTTTTTGATTGTAACAGGACAATATATAATTGTTGAATTTGGGGGCGACGTGTTCAGAACAGTGCCACTAACATTGAAAGACTGGGTTGTTATTATCGGCTCAACCTCATCTGTTTTATGGATTGGCGAGTTAACAAGAGCAGTTAGGCGTTAACTCACCTTTTTGAAAGGATAGGGAAACTCTGAGAGTCTGTTAATATTGCTGTAATCTGTAATGCCCCAAGGAGTAAGGCCTGTTTGAGTGCAATAGTTGGCATTATGGCATGAGACAAGGCTCCGAAAACGGACAACGTTATTGTCTATAAAGCGTATAAATCCTGTATGAACGCCAATATCCCTGATGGGTGACTCATTATAACTGGAATTTTTTTTATTAATTTTTCCGTTTTCAACAGGAAAATTTCATATTGAGGTGCCTCAGCAACGCATGCTTCACATGTGAGCATCTGTTGTTTTCCCTTTGTTCTAACTGATTATTATAAAACACTCTGTACTTCAGTCCATCCAATTTCTACCTCTGAGACCTCATGAAAATATCCCGCCTGTTCACCCAACCCGGCCAGAATGTCTATGACCGGTTCGAATATACAACAAGGACATCTGTACTGCGCAATCCCGATGGCTCCAAGGTTTTCGAAATGAACAATGTAGAGGTGCCGCAGCAGTGGTCGCAGGTTGCCGCAGATATTCTGGCACAGAAATATTTCCGTAAAACAGGTATTCCCCAGCGTGATGCGGAGGGGAACGTGATCACCGACAGCGAGGGCAAGCCGGTGACGGGCAGCGAGCATTCGATCAAACAGGTGGTGCATCGTATGGCGGGCTGCTGGAAGGAGTGGGGCGAAAAGAACGGTTATTTTGATACGCCCGATGACGCCCAGGCCTTTTATGATGAGGTTGCCTTCATGATTCTGGGGCAGATGGGCGCACCAAATTCACCGCAGTGGTTCAATACCGGGCTTAATTTTGCTTATGGAACGACCGGGCCAGCCCAGGGTCATTATTACGTTGATCCTGCGAGTGGCGAGGTGAAGGAGTCGGAGGATGCCTATTCCCGTCCACAGGCCCACGCCTGTTTTATCCAGTCGGTCAATGATGACCTGGTCAACGATGGCGGGATTTTCGATCTGGCCATGCGTGAGGCAAGGGTCTTCAAGTTCGGCAGCGGCTCTGGCACCAACTACTCGAACCTTCGTTCGGGCGGGGAAAAGCTGAGCGGTGGGGGAAGTTCTTCCGGGTTGATGAGCTTTCTGAAAATTTTTGATTCAGCGGCAGGCGCCATAAAGTCAGGCGGCACCACACGCCGTGCGGCCAAGATGGTGATTGTTGATATTGATCATCCTGATGTCGAAAAATTCATTGAGTGGAAGGCGAAGGAGGAGGACAAGGTTGCCTCACTGGTGGCCGGTTCGAGAATCTGCTCCCGTTTTCTCCAGGCGATTGTTGAAGAGGCGCTTGCCAATGGTGTTGACCGCACGACCAACCCGCGACTGCATCAGTTGATCCAGAATGCGCTGAGCCGTGCCGTACCGATGAGCTACATTATTCGTGTCCTTGCGCTCGTTGAACAGGGGTACACCTCACTTGATTTTGCCGAGCACGATGCCAATTATGAATCGGAAGCTTACGCGACGGTTGGCGGGCAGAACTCCAACAATACGGTGCGGGTGACCAACGAGTTCATGAAGGCGGTTGAAAATGATGATGTCTGGCATCTTCGCCAGCGCACAACAGGCAAGACCGCAAAAGTTGTCAAGGCGCGTGACCTGTGGGAAAAAATTCTTCTCAGTGCATGGAAGTGTGCCGATCCAGGTTTACAGTTCGATACCACCATCAACGAATGGCACACCTGCCCGAAGAGCGGCCGCATCAATGCCAGCAACCCCTGTTCGGAGTACATGTTTCTTGACGATACTGCCTGCAACCTTGCCAGTCTCAACCTGATCCATTTTGTGGATGAGGCATCGGGCACCATGAAGGTGAAGGAGCTGCAGCACGCCTCGGCGTTATGGACGGTGGTGCTGGAAATTTCGGTGCTGATGGCCCATTTTCCATCAAGGGATATTGCCCGCCTGAGCTATGAGTTCAGAACACTTGGTCTCGGTTTTGCCAATCTCGGCACGGTGCTGATGGTGCTCGGGATTCCTTACGATTCACCGAAGGCGCTGGCCCTTGCCGGTGCAATCTCCGCCTTGATGACCGGTCAGGCTTATGTCACCTCGGCTGATATGGCCCACGATCTTGGCACGTTCAGCGGTTATTCGGCAAATGCCAATGAGATGCTTCGCGTCATCCGCAACCATCGCCGGGCCGCACGGAACCTCTCGGAAGAGGAGTATGAAGGGTTGACGGTCAAGCCGCGCGGCATTGATTCGGAGTACTGCCCCAAAGAGCTTTTTGAGGCGGCAGGAACGGTGTGGGATAAAGCGTTACAGAAGGGCGAAAAGTATGGCTTCCGAAATGCCCAGGTCAGCGTTATTGCGCCAACCGGCACCATCGGGCTGGTGATGGATTGCGACACCACCGGAATCGAACCGGAGTTTGCGATTGTCAAATTCAAGAAGCTTGCCGGGGGCGGCTATTTCAAGATTGTCAATCAGTCGGTGCATAAAGCCCTTGAACGGCTTGGTTATACCAGTGTGCAGATTGATGCCATTGAACACTATTGCAAGGGTCATGGCACGCTTGCCGGTTCGCCCTCAATCAATCGGCAGTGGCTGAAGAGCAAAGGGTTTACGGACGAAAAGATTGAGGTGGTGGAGTCGCAGCTTGCAGCGGTTTTTGATATCCGTTTCGCCTTCAACAAGTGGATTTTGGGCGAGGATTTCTGCATCGCACTTGGCTTTACCAAAGAGCAGCTCGAGGATTCTGATTTTGACATGCTTCAGGCTCTTGGCGCTACTGCTGCGGATGCCGAGGCCGCCAATGACTACGTTTGTGGCACCATGACCATCGAGGGGGCTCCTCACCTGAAGCTTGAGCATTTAGCGGTATTCGACTGTGCCAGCAAGTGCGGCAGAAAAGGGCTCCGCTACATCAGGCATAATGCCCATGTGTCTATGATGTCGGCTGTTCAGCCCTTTATTTCAGGCGCGATTTCCAAAACGGTCAATATGCCCGGCACCGCCACGACCGCTGAAATTGGCGAGGTGTACCAGTCGGCCTGGCTGCTTATGGTTAAGGCGGTCGCCATCTATCGTGACGGCTCAAAACTTTCCCAGCCGCTCAATATTTCAAGCTATCAGGACCTCGACGAGGTTATCATGCTTGGTACGGAGGAGAACCTTGATGAAACCAAAGGACCGAAAGAGGTTCAGGAGCGGATTGTCGAGAAGGTCTATCATCGTTCCGAGCGCCGGATGCTGCCGAAACGGAGAAAAGGCTATATCCGCGAAGCCTATGTTGGCGGCCACAAGGTGTTTCTCAGAACAGGGGAGTACGATGATGGCTCTCTCGGTGAAGTCTTTATTGATATGTACAAGGAGGGCGCTTCTTTCAAGGGGCTGCTGAACTGTTTTGCTGTGCTTGCCTCCAAGGCGCTGCAATATGGCATGCCGCTCGAAGAGCTGGTTGACAGCTTCACCTTTACCCGGTTTGAACCTGCGGGTGCCGTGCAGGGGCACAATGTTATCAAGAATTCGACCTCCATTCTCGACTACGTCTTCCGCTCAATCGGCTACGACTATCTCGGGCGCAAGGATTTTGTCCACGTGAAGGCGGTTGACGAGTTGCTGGAAAGCAATGGAGAGAATGGTCATGCTTCTGTCGTTGAGCCCTCACTGGCCGTGCATGTTGAGCAGCCTGCGCACACGGCAACACGCCAAAGCCAGGTTTATCAGGCTAAAGTGCAGGGCTATACCGGAGAGCAGTGCGAAAACTGCGGCTCCATGCGCGTCAAGCAGAATGGCACCTGCAAAGTGTGCGACGATTGCGGCATGACGACCGGGTGTTCTTGATGAAGTTCAAAGTTCAAGGTTTAAGGTGTCTGTCTGAACCTTGATTCGCTTGATTGCAGGATTGGCTTGATTATTTTGCGGTTGCCGGGTTTGGTGTCAAATTTTATCGCTTCGATATGGCTTTTGGTTTGCTCAGCGACCGGGAGAGGTGGTGTTGTGCTGGTCCGGCGGCAATCAAGAAATCAAGCAAATCAGGCGAATCAAGGTTCAAGATGATGTCAGTACCTTTGTCGTTTCTTGCTCTTCACCCCTTTTCTGGTATTGTGGCTTGAAAGAAGGCGGTGATTTCTTATACTTGTTCTGAATATGAACTTCTTGAGAATCAGCCGACAAGTAGGTGCACGACAAGCAGGGAAAACCGTTTAGCGGTCGGGAGGTGATGCGCCAGATTGTTTTGGGGGTGTTTTACTCCGAGCGTCCAGAGCCTGACAAGCAGAAATCGCTTGAGAGTGTTTCGGAAGCGCTGCGTCTTGCGTTGCCTTTGGTTGAGACACTTCCCTATACACAAGAATATATTGACACAGCGTTAAACGTTGTCACTGCGTGGGGCATTGACCCTGATGAGTTCGTCAAGCAGTTGGCAATGAACGAATAACAATATCCTTCTATGCCATTAAGCCCGAAAGAGATACGTGACAATGCCCTGCTGTTTTCCTGTTCGTGGGCGGGTGTTGTTCGATAGTGTGCTGAGGCGCAGTCGTTCTGGAATGAGTTTTTCATGATTTTCGGGATTTCGCGGCGGCGGGTGGCGTCGTTTGAGGAGCCGGTGAAAAAGTTAGGTAGCAAACGTGGTTCGATTGATCTGTTCTGGAAGGGGACGCTGGTGGTTGAGCAGAAGTCGCGAGGGCGCGATCTTGATATGGCGTACAGTCAGGCGGTTGACTATTTTCATGGACTGAAGGAAGAGGAGCTGCTGAAGTATGTGCTGGTGTCGGATTTTGCGCGGTTCCGGTTGTATGACCTCGACGAACAGACGACGCATGAGTTCAAGCTCGAAGAGTTGCCTCAACATGTTGATTGCTTTGGCTTTATCTCCGGCTACCAGAAGCGCACCTACAAGGATGAGGATGAGGTCAATATCCGTGTGGCGGAGAAGATGGGGCAGCTTCACGATGCGCTGCTGAACTCCGGTTACGATGGTCACGATCTGGAGGTTTTTCTTGTTCGGCTGGTCTATTGCCTTTTTGCGGATGATACCGGTATTTTTGATGCTAAAGGTGATTTCGGTGCGCCGGGAGACCGGCAGGAGGTCAAGAGGTGAAAGTCCTTTACAGTGAAAGAGTAGCGATCTACACTGGCCCCGAGTCATGCGCGGGTGGCCGTGAGGCCATACGTGAAGCGTTGACAGGGGTGCGTATAGGC
>CAIPMW010000072.1 GCA_903866255.1 uncultured Chlorobiaceae bacterium
TCACCTCAAGCAGCGTGATACAAAACCTGTGAAGAAAACGGTTTCAGGATTTATCAAGCTGATCCATCCTGACGGAAAGTACACACGGGAGGAGGTGCAGGAATATTTGACACTTGCTCTCGAAATGCGCCGCCGTGTGAAGGAGCAGCTTAAACGTATCGGCGGCATGGAGTTCTGGGACACCAACTTCTCCTACATCGACAAAAACAGCCAGGAAGAGAGCTTTGTCTCCCTGCCCGAAGAGAGAAGCTCCCACCTTATCGAAAACTCGCCCCTTCAGCCAGGTGTCTGCTACACCGCAACAAGCGATGGAGAAAACCTGACACTGGTGAGGATCGAGACCGCCGTTGTTACCGGAAGCGGAAAACTGAACATTTCCGGCACAAACAGCACAGCACCAAAGGAGGATATCAAAAACAGCTATCAATAACGAGAAAACCATTCTCAACGAGCAGCACTCCCTCAAGAACTACGATATCTCCATTCAAGTGACATCACTTCTCGGCTCAACGATTGCGTCAGGGATAGGGGCTGCCGCCTACGTCGCCATCATCTCCGCGATCTACAAAAGAAACCTCAAACCAGCCCTGTCAATCCTTGGCAACATCTCCATCGGCGGTGCCATCGAACGGTCACTGAACTTCTCGGACAAGGTATCAATGCTCTCTGAAAACGGCGCCAGGCTTGTGCTGGTGCCAATGAGCAACCTCAACGAATTGCAGGATCTGCCGTCTTCAGTGCTCGGCGCAACGGATGTGCCCTTTTATGGCAATAACCAGATGCTGATGCAGAAGGTGATTTTGGGGGAGTGATGAGGATTTTTAATTTTTTTTTAGATGATGAAATATCAGAAGACGGATGGTGATTGGTTACCGACAAGGGAGACGCAGATAAACGGATGCCCGCTACCGCGACTGAAGACATTGGGAAAAATCGGCTTTTTGTCGGCCTCATCAACTTTATAGACCCCAGGCTCAAGAGAGATATCCCGCTTCTCATCCTGATCAAGGGTTGTATAGACTGAACCCGTCTGCGAAATAAATTGATGGAGCTTGTAGGGCAGAAAGGTGTAGCGCTCTCCGGACTCTTGCTGCCGAACATTGGACGCGCTGATCCAGAGGAGTAAATCCTCCAAAAAGAGGCGGCACCTCTCTTCGGGCATTCCCGCATCAATTGCCAATTCAGCCGCAATCTCTCTCAGCCGTTTTGGTTTGCCCCTCACGAGATCATCTCCCCGCTCTTCAAGTGCAATCTTGTTCTCCAGCCATACGGCTATCGGGTTCTTTTTGAGCGCTTCGATATCGGCCTCCTTATGAATGCCCGATTCAATGGCCGCAGCAAGAAAATGTTTTGCAGGAATTGTGCCATTGGGAGAAAGTGAACGGGCAAGCTTTTCGTTGATAACCTGCCCGGAGGTGAAGGTACATCCAAACAGTTTTGTGGCAACATTGGCAACCGCTGCTTTCTGTTGCTCAATATTGCCAACACTATCGGAAACCATGGTGGCAGAGGTACCGATACTCACCACCTGCTGGTTGCAATTGGATCGAATCCGACGAATCAGCATGGAAACATCAGCACCCTGACGACCTCGATAGGTGTGCAGTTCATCGAAAACCAGAAACCGAAGATTCAGGTAGATACTGTCCCGAATGTTGCGTTCACGCACGCGGGTCAGCAGCAGCTCCAGCATCATGTAGTTGGTCAGCAAAATATGCGGCGGGTTCTTCCGCATTTTTTCCCGTGCATCCTCCCCCTCCTGACCTGTATACTGACCGAAAATGATCGGAAACTCTTTTCCTGTGGCATCCTCATAATTCTTTTTGTATCGACTGAACTCCTCGAACTGCGAGTTAATGAGGGCATTCATGGGATAGACGACAAGCGCTGTTACCCCTTTTGCTGCCGGATTGGAA
>CAIPMW010000073.1 GCA_903866255.1 uncultured Chlorobiaceae bacterium
CCAGGTGATCACCTCTTCCCATTCCGAACAGAGTAGTTAAGCCCTGGAGAGCCGATGGTACTGCCTAAAAGCGGGAGAGTAGGTCGTCGCCGAGTTTTTATCACAGCTCAAGCCCATCACTCGATGGGCTTTGCTGTTTCATTAAACTGAAACTTATCACGGTCATGTACTCATTCACCCTTGAAATGAGTGTTCGCGATTATGAGTGCGACATGCAGGGCATTGTCAACAACAGTGTTTACCAGAACTATATTGAGCATGTCAGGCACGAATATCTGAAGCTTGTCGGTATTGATTTCAGTGAGTATACCCGCCAGGGTATTAATCTGGTCGTTGTACGTGCTGAACTCGACTACAAATTCCCCCTTGCTTCAGGTGATACTTTTGTTGTTGGTCTCAACCTCCGGAGAGAATCACCACTGAAGTTTGTATTTTATCAGGATATATTCCGGCTTCCTGACCGTAAACCTGTTCTCAAGGCAAAAATCATCGGAACGGCGCTGAACAGAAAGGGGCGCCCTCAAATTCCACCACAGCTTGATGCTCTTTTGATGACACCCTAAACCAACGAATTTATGAAGCCATTGAAACAGGTTGGTCAATCCTATCTGGCACTGAGCGAAGGAGAGGCACAGTTTCAGCAAGCTCTTTTTGAGCAGGCGGCCGCAACATTTCGTCGGGCAATGGTCGTTTCACGTACCATCCCCCAGGACGAAGCATTTGATTATGACGGGTTTGACGCAATTGCTCATACTGGTCTCTCCAACGCACTGGTGAAGCTGGGGCGTTATCCGGAAGCCCTTGAATCAGTAGATATTGCATTACGCTATTTTAATCGAAGAGGCGAACTTAATCAGAATGAAGGAAAACAATGGATAGATGTTGTTCGCAATCGTGCCCTGGCACTTGAAGGGGTTGGCCGATTTGAGGAGTCGCTCAAGACATTCCTTGTGGTGCGTGAGATGATTGCCGAAAGAAAAGGTGAATTGAAGAACAAAGCGGAGATGCAGCAAGCAGTGGCTCAATCAATCACACGAGTTGAGACTGCATTGCAGGGTAAAAAACCTGCCGATTATAAAGCATGGTGGGAATTCTGGGCTTAATCTCATGCCAGAGGTAAAAAAAATACTGCTTATTCGTCTGAGTTCAATTGGTGATATTACTCTTACCACTCCACTGATTCGACATCTCGCTGCAGCATATCCTGACGCCCAGATTGATTACTGTACAAAGTCACCCTTTGTCTCCCTTTTTATTTCGAATCCTCGCATCACAAAGACGTACACAACAGACCATCCGCCTGTGGGCAATTATGATCTTGTCGTTGATCTGCAAAATAATTATCGCTCGCGAGCCATTGTTCGATCCATGTCTTCCGTGCGTACCGCCCGATACCGTAAAAACAATTGGAAAAAATGGTTGCTGGTGCATTTCAAACTTGACCTATACGGTTCATACCGCAGTGTAGTGAATCGTTATGGTGACTCCTTGCATGAAATTGGCATCTCTGCAAGTGATCAACAGGGTTGTGAAATTTACCTCTCTTCTGAAGAGCTGGCTTATTCGGCCCCCTATTTTCAAACACCTCAAAAAACCCTTGCGCTCTGTTTCGGTGCAAAACATTTTACAAAACGCTATCCCCCAAAGATTTTCGCAGCACTTATCTCCAGTTTGCTCAAAAAAGAGTTGTTACAGATCGTGCTGCTCGGTGGAAAAGAGGATGTCCCTCAATCGATTGAACTCCTGAACAGCTTGCCTGACACTTGTCGGAGCCAGGTTGTCAATCTTGCTGGAAACTGCACGCTTATGCAGAGCGCAGCGATCCTCTCGCGTTCTGATGCCGTACTTTGTAATGATACAGGTCTCATGCATATTGCATCCGCTTTTGGCAAAAAGCTCTTTGTCCTTTTTGGCTCATCCTCTCAAGCTTTCGGCTTTCTTCCCTTGAATACCCCTTATGAACTCTTTGAGGTTGAGGGCCTCCATTGCAAACCCTGTTCACATATTGGTCGCAATCATTGTCCAAAAGCCCATTTTAGATGTATGAACGATCTTTCTCCTTATACGATTGCCGAGCATATTCACAATTACCTGAAGCTGCTTCCATAACATGACATTATTCACGGCAGCTTTTTCGCTGTGGTTGGAAAAATGGTGTGAATAGCTTACCTTGGATGTTCAAATTTGCCTATGGTGTTCAAAGGGAGACCTTGAAGCCGTGGGGCTGGCTCGCGCAATGCCGGACCCTCGCCTGTGGCAAGCAACCGAAGATGGTTAATAATTCAGCTTATGCGCTATGGAAACAAACAAACTTTATGAATGCACGCTCATCATTGACGGAGGACTTCAGGATGAAGTCATCGCCGCAGCAATGGCGATGGTGCAGAGAGTCATTACTGAAAAAGGGGGAAGTATCTCCAGTGTTCTTGAGATAGGCAGACGCAAGACCGCCTATCCGATCAAGAAAAAAAGCATTGGATACTATGCTCACATTGAATTTACTGCTGCTACAGCCGTTATCGCAGAGATTGAAAAAGTGCTTCGTTACGAGGAAGAGCTGTTACGTTACCTTATTATTCACCTTACCAGCGCCCTGCTCGAAATGCGAAAGAGAGTCGAGAAGTACAGTGTGGTGATAGGCAGTCCGGAAGATGCTGCCCTTGCTGAGGCTGCCGCTTCCGACGTAGCCCGGAAATGATCGGGGTTGTTGTGAACGCATGCCGCGAAGAGATTCCTTTTGAGAACAAAACGGAGGCTATGTTATGGCTGAATTGAAAATGCCTGAGATTAACAGTGTTATCATAGCAGGAAATCTCACCAAAGATCCTGTTTTCAGGCAAACAAATTCAGGCGGAACACCTGTAGTTAATTTCTCAATTGCGTGCAACAGAAGATTTCGGGACAGTAACCATGTTTGGCAGGAAGATGTTTGCTATGTTGGAGTTGTTGCATGGAACAAGCTTGCCGAAAGCTGTCGTGACAATCTTCGCAAAAGCTCGGCCGTCCTTGTTGATGGAGAATTGCAGAGCCGGACATGGAAGGCCCAGGATGGATCGTCCAGAACGGTTGTTGAAATAAAGGCCAGAAGGATCCAGTTTCTCAACAAGCGCCACAAAAATGGTGAAGAGGATGAGGAGGGCTTTATTGAGGATGATTGCCGCGACAACCATCACGAAGAGATTCACGATGAGGAACAAGGTCATATTTATGAATACAAATACCTGTCTTCTGATTAAAAAGCCGGGTAAGCAAAATTTTGTCATGAACTTATGAAACAAAAATTTACACCTTCACAAGGGCCCAAATCCCAGGGCAACAAGTCGTTGAGCAATGCCCTAGCGTCCAAGAAAAAAGTGTCGAAAAACCAGGTGGTTTTTTTTGATTACAGGGATGAACGTAAGCTGAAAAGATTTATCAATGATCAGGGAAAAATCATTCCGCGTCGCATCACTGGACTCTCCGCCAAAGAGCAGAATCTTCTTACACACTCAGTAAAATGGGCACGATTCCTGGCGGTAATTCCTTATGTTGTTGATGAATACAAATAACCAATTTTGCAATCTATTGAACGAGGAAGCTAAGCAGTGAAAGTCATTTTAAGAAAAGATGTGGCTACCCTTGGCGATGCCGGAGAAGTTGTTGCTGTTAGAAATGGCTACGCAAACAATTTCCTGATTCCGCAGGGTATAGCAATAAGAGCTACAGAGGGCACGCTTAAAGCCCTTGAAACAGAGAAAAAACAGCAGGCTAAAAAGGTTGAGCTGCAGCGAAAAAATGCTCGCGAGCATGCCCAGAAAATCGAGCAATTGTCACTGAAAGTGTTTGCTAAAGCAGGAGAATCAGGTAAACTGTTTGGAACAGTCACCTCCGCCGATATTGCCGATGCGCTCAAAGTACAGGGCATTGAGATTGATCGCAGGAAAATCACCATTGAAGCCCCGATCAAATTGCTCGGCAAGTATGAGGCCGCCGCAAAAATCTTTATGGATATTACGGTAAAGATTCAATTTGAGGTGGAGGCAGAGGGCGCCGAGGCCTGAAATCCCTAAAAAGCTCCGTGTAATGATACATTTCACGGAGCTTTTTTGTTTTCTACTCCTCATCTTCATAGAGATCCCCGTCTCCATGCCAGAATGAGTGAATGCAAATGACTGACTCCGCAACCGATTCAGTGAGTTCCGCAATTTCCTTGTCAGTCAGATGGTCGAAGTCGTCCGAAACTTTGCTGAGCATGAAGATAGACATCGATAGCACGGCTGCCTCTTCATCATCAAAAAGAGGCCTCCATGCATCGTATGCCAATTCCATCCCGATAATAAATCCCATTGCCCACTCTTCAACGGCGAGCTTTCTTACCTCGTCACTTTCATACCCGACGCGGTCAAAGAGTGGCAAATATTCCTCCGGTTCCTCCTCTAAAAGCGCTGTAATAGAATTATTATGGCGGACAATCAGCTCACCAATTGATTGAGCTTCCTCTGGAGATGAGAACTCTGGTGCTAGTTTTTTTCCTTGATCCCACATTGAAGCATACCAGTCGTCCACTTCAAATACTTGAGGCCCAACAGCGGCAGCCGTCATATAACCTGATTTCCCGGGAGAAATATAACGATGAAAGAAATATATTTATAAAATAAAATACGTTACCATATATTTATCCCTGATTTTCAAGAGAATGCAAGTTGTAATTATAACTATTTTTCCGAGCACAAGCTTTCTGGGA
>CAIPMW010000074.1 GCA_903866255.1 uncultured Chlorobiaceae bacterium
GGGCTTTTTGGTGCGGATTTCATTCTGCACCGGTTCCGAGTGCGAGTGCCCAACTCTATGACAAGCGAGCGGAAACTGTGAACTGGTAATCCCTCTTTGTTGGTTTTTGTACTTTTTTTCTTTTTTGCCGATTTTGATGAGACTGCGGGCTTGACAGCATCGCGCTCTTTCCTGTTCTGAGAAAGTTCTTTATCGTCGAAGAGCAAAGGAGCAAGAGCTTGACGCATATGCCACTCAACGTAATAAGCCAACAGGCAAAGAAAGATATGGGCTCGAACACGTTCTGCATAGTGATGGTATATGGGTCGTACCTGCAGGTCAATACTTTTGAGGGTGCGGAAAACCTGTTCGACTCTCGCTAACTTCTTATAGCTTCTAACGGTATCCTCTGCCGACAGGTTTTTTCGGCTTTCGCTGGTGCGAATAACATAGATGCCGTCCAGCTCCGTTTCTTGTGCGATTGCTTCAGCTTTCCTCTTGAAGAAAAACTCGGCATCAGTAATCGATATCTCAAAGTGCTTGGCCATTTTATATCCATTAATAATCTTGCCAACCTTTCGGCCTATATCTGATGCACTTAGCTGCTTTTTTGTGCGGCGCTTAACCTGGAGTTCCATGCAGGCGGCGGTGGCCAGTCAGGATATAATGCAGGCTGTCAGGGGAGAGGAGGAGAAGCCTGCAGCTCATCGAGCCTATGCTGATGTAGCCAATGGCAATGTCTACTTCCATTGGGGAGAAGTTGCCGGAGCCGAATCGTACCTGCTGGTTGTAGAGCGGGAAAAGATGGAATTTGCAAGCCGTTGGCTTGAGGATATATCATGGGCACCGTTTGAACAATTTCCGGAGGGCATCTATGAATGGTCACTCTATTCATGGGCAACGGATGGGTTGAAACTGGTGAATGGTCCGATGCATTTCCGGATATGATGTTGTATGTGGAGCAAATATTCTATTTTTTAGTTCGCCGGAGTTGTTGCGCGGGAAGAGGTTTCGTATCTCCATTATGCTTCTGTCAGTTTTCCAGAAACGATATCTGCGGCGGCACATGAATTCCTCCGGTTTGTGTTCCACTGAAAAGATATGCATATTTGCTGAATCGGTGCCCAGTGTTTGGCCTTGGCAGGCTCTTTTACATGAGGCTGCTTTGTTCAGGGTACTTGGCGAAATAAAATACTGTGCGCCATGCTGTTGATGAGCCTGCTTGATCTCTCTCTGCCTCTGAAAAATCCGGTGTTACAGTTTTCCCTGTTACTCCTCATCATTCTGTTTGTTCCAGTTCTGCTTGGCCGGGTGAGAATTCCAGGTCTGGTCAGTCTGATTATTGCCGGAGCGGTGATTGGCCCTTATGGATTGAATATGATGCTGCGCGACAGCAGTATTATTCTTTTTGGAACAGTGGGGCTTCTCTACATCATGTTTCTTGCGGGGCTGGAGATTGATGTTGCCGATTTTCGCAAAAACAGTTCAAAAAGTATTCTTTTTGGTCTCTATACCTTTGTGTTATCAATTTCACTCGGTATTATTGTAGGCATCTATATCCTCCAGTTTCCATTGCTCTCCTCCATTCTTGTCGGCAGTATTTTTGCCTCTCACACGCTTATCATCTATCCGGTTGTCAGCAAGCTTGGTATAGCCAAGAACAAGGCGGTAAATATTGCAATTGGGGGGACCATTATTACCGATACCCTTGCGCTTCTGGTGCTGGCGGTTGTTGCCGGGATTGCGACAGGAGAGGTGATGAGCGGTTTCTGGATCAGGCTTCTGGTTGGTCTCACGCTCTTCAGTCTGGTTGTGCTTCTGCTCTTTCCGCTTGTAGCCCGATGGTTTTTCAAGCGCTTTGATGATAGTGTGCTGCAATACCTTTTTGTGCTGGCCATGGTCTTTTTCAGTGGCTTTCTTGCTGAAGCGGCTGGTGTAGAGGCTATTATCGGTGCATTCCTTGGGGGGCTGGTCCTGAACCGCCTGATTCCACGGACATCGCCGCTCATGAACAGGATAAAGTTTGTTGGCAACGCTATCTTTATTCCCTTTTTTCTGATCGGTGTCGGTATGCTTATCGATATTCGTGCCCTTTTCAAGGATTTCGAAACCATAAAAGTCGCGGTGATTATTACGGTGGCGGCAACGGTGGCCAAATATCTTTCAGCGTGGATAGCCCAGAAAATGTATGGCTTTTCCCTCGACCAGAGACGGCTGATCTTTGGGCTTATCAGTGCCCATGCGGCAGTGGCGCTGGCCACAGTTCTTATTGGTTATAATACGGTCACTGGTTATAACCTCACTGGCGCTCCAGTCAGATTGCTTGATGAAAGCGTGCTGAATGGAACCATTCTTTTTATTCTGGTCACCTGCACCCTTGCCACCGTTATCGGGGAGAAGGGTGCACACAATATTGCTCTTGCCGAAGTGGCTGATGATGTTGCTGTGCCCGGTATTATGGTAACAGAAGAGCGCATATTGATTCACACAGATGATATTGCCACAGTTGACGAGTTGGTCAATCTCAGCGTCACCGTGACATCAGGGAAGAGGCGTGATGGTATTTATGCCATGCATGTTGCTGATAACAGCTTGCCCGATGAAACAGCAGAGAGGAATGCCGGCAAAATTCTTGAAAAGGCTGCTGTTGCAGCCTCTTCGACCGATAATGTTCTGACGGGGCTGCTTCGTTACGACTGCGATGTAGCCAACGGTATCTCCTGTGTTATCAGGGAGCAAAAAATAACTGACCTGATTTTGGGGCTGCATCACAAACGCTCCCTTACGGACAGTCTGCTCGGCAGTTCGCCGGAGAGTATTCTTGGCCGGAGTAACATCACAACCTTTATCTACAAGCCGTTTCAACCGCTTTCCACCATCAGGCGAACCATTATGGTTATACCTGAGGGTGCTGAAAATGAGATTGGCTTTGCGCTTTGGCTGCAACGCGTTGTCAGTATGATAAAAAACACCGGCAGCAAGCTGGTGGTTTACGCCTCAAAGCAGACCATTGGATGCCTGAAGGAGAGTTATGCCAAAGTCATTTCCAATGCTGAGTACAAGGTGTTCAGGGGGTGGGATGATTTTCTCCTGCTTTCGAGTGAGATAAAAAATGATGATAATCTCATTCTTGTGATGAGCCGCAAACATCATCACTCCTACCATCCGAAAATGGCCAGGATTCCCTCGTATCTCAACAGGTATTTTCAGAAAAACAGTTTTATTCTTATCTATCCTGTGCAGACCGGCATTCCCGACGACACGTGCGATGATATCCCTTTGCAGCCCGTCAAGAAAATGATGGTCAGTTTTGAGAGTGTCAAAAAAATGGTGGAGAAGCTGTACAGGCGAAAATGAGGAATGCGTTTGCGAAATATCTGAAAATATCTTATAATGGATAAAAATTGTCCTGTTTGTGTCGCTATTTTGTAACTAAAACCAAAAAAATACCATGAGTGTACTTGTCGGCCGCAAGGCTCCGGATTTTGATGTTGCAGCCGTTGTTAACGGCTCGCAGTTTGTTGATTCCTGCAAGCTTTCCGATTTCAGGGGAAAGTATGTGGTGCTCTTTTTTTATCCCCTTGATTTCACCTTTGTCTGCCCGACCGAGTTGCATGCATTTCAGGAGAAGCTTGAGGAGTTTCGCAGCAGAAATGTTGAGTTGATTGGTTGTTCGGTTGATTCCAAATTCTCTCATTACGCATGGCTCCGCACTCCAAGAAGCAAGGGCGGTATTGAGGGTGTTACCTATACGCTGCTTTCGGATCTCAACAAGACAGTTGCAGCCGATTACGATGTGTTGCTTGAGGGTGCAGGAATTGCGCTGAGAGGGTTATTCCTGATTGATAAAGCGGGTGTTGTGCAGCATCAGGTGGTGAACCATCTGGCACTTGGTCGCAATGTTGATGAGGTGCTTCGTCTTGTTGATGCTCTTCAGTTTACCGAAGAGTATGGCGAGGTCTGCCCGGCAAACTGGAACAAGGGCGACAAATCGATGAAGCCAAATGAAGAGGGGCTGAAGGAATTTTTCAAAGAGACCTGATTGTCAGGCAAGAGCGACTGCGTTGGTATTTGTCTTGAACCGTGATGCATCAGATTCCCCGTATGGTCATGATTTGCCCGATTTTGTTCATGACCGGTACGTTTTTGACATCGACGTTTTTGTATGGCAGGGGCGTAGTGCAATACGTCCCTGCGTTTTCGTTGATCAGTAGGCTTTGGCAAAGACCACTTTACGGGCAGCGGGTTTTCCTGAATAGATACAGGTGCCGGATTCATCCATGCGGTACTGTGCAATATAGTCGGCCTCTTCGGGGAGTACCCGGATGGTGGCTTTGGTCTGTTCCTTGATTTTTGCCTCACTCTCTGCAGTGCCGTCCCAGTGGGCAATCACAAATCCCTTCTCAACAGCGCTCTTGAACTCATCATAACTTTGAACTTCATGAGTGTTGTCGTTGCGGAACTGCAGCGCTTTATCGAACATGCTCTGCTGGATGTCGTTCAGGATCTCGCTGATATGGACAGCCAGTACATCGTCCAGAGCAACCTCAGTTTTCTCAAAGGTGTCGCGGCGTGCGGCAATGCAGATGCTGTTCTGGATATCTCTCGGGCCAATTTCAATACGGATCGGAATGCCCTGAAGCTCATATTCGGCAAACTTCCAGCCGGGAGAGTTTTGTTCACTGCTGTCAACAAAGGCTGAGATGCCACTGTTGTTCAATGTGTCGGCAATGGCGTTGGCCTTTTCAATGACTGCGGCTTTGTCTCCCTTAAGAATCGGGATGATGACTACCTGGCGGGTGGCAAGCTTCGGCGGGAGAACCAGACCGCGGTCGTCTGAGTGCGCCATAATGAGGGCACCAATAAGTCTCGTCGATACTCCCCAGCTTGTCGCCCAGACGTAGTCAAGGGTGCTCTCTTTTGTCTGAAACTGGCAGTCAAATGCTTTGGCAAAATTCTGGCCGAGGTTGTGGGAGGTGCCAGCCTGCAGCGCTTTGGTATCCTGCATCATCGCCTCAATGCAGTAGGTCTCCACCGCTCCGGCAAATTTTTCGCTGTCGCTCTTTTTGCCCATAATCACCGGCATTGCCATATACTCTTCGGCAAAGGTTTTATAGACATTGATCATGCGGAGCACCTCCTCTTGCGACTCTTCGGGGGTTTCATGGGCAGTATGCCCCTCTTGCCAGAGAAACTCCGTGGTTCTCAAAAAGAGGCGTGTTCTCATCTCCCAGCGCACCACATTGGCCCACTGGTTGATCAGTATGGGGAGATCGCGATAGGACTGGATCCACTTTTTGTAGGATGACCATATAATGGTCTCAGATGTGGGGCGGACATAGAGCTTTTCGGTAAGCTCCTGGCCTCCGCCGTGGGTGACCACCGCGCACTCAGGGGCAAATCCCTCGATATGCTCTGCCTCTTTTGCGATAAAACTCTCGGGAATAAAGAGCGGAAAGTAGGCGTTGACGTGCCCCGTCTCCTTGAACATTCGGTCAAGGGCGGCCTGCATTTTTTCCCATATTGCATAGCCGTTTGGACGTATGACCATACACCCCTTGACATCGGCATAATCGGCCAGTTTTGCCGAGCGCACGAGGTCAATATACCACTGGGAGTAGTCCTCGCTTCGTGAAGTTATCTTGTCTGCCACGTTACCTGTATAATTTAGATGGTGTTAAGAAGAGAGCTCTGTTTCATGATGGGTTATAGCTCTTATGTTCTTACAGAGACCGAGATGAGCAGAAATGCCTGTCGGTAAACATACAAAAAAAGCTGGTTCATGGAGGCAAAAAAAGCATGGGGCGGCAGTGCGTTTGCGCAATCTTCCGCACCATTGACAATGATGCTCTGCTGCGGATTCTTTTTCATTGGACTATAGTGTTATGAGTCGTTTTCCCGGCTTTCGTTGGAAGTCCCAAAAGCTGTCCAAGCCGCAACGATTTGTAAAAGCGGTTTTTCATCATTGTTGTTTCTCGTTCAGATGTTACTTATTTCCACGAGTTTTATACTGTTATCAAGAAGAACGAGAACGGCGGGTCAACGTCCGCCTTTCAAGTCCTGAACGTGCAGCAGTGCTTATTTGCTCGACTTTACCATTAAAGCAACTGCATCGGCGATCTGAGCATCGGTAAGATTTGGTTTGCCAGCTTTTGGTATCATTGCCATACCAGTGCTGCCGGGGGTCTTCCAGCCTTTGATAGTATGTGTGACAAGCACAGCTTCTCCCTGCTTAATGCGGGGTTTCCATGCAACCTTGTCACCTAATTTTGGGGCGCCACCAATTCCTGCAGTGTGGCATGCGGTGCAATTGGCATCGTAAACTGCTTTACCTTTAGTCGCATTTCCTGCTGCTGAAGCTTCGGTTGAACAGACCGAACAGACAAAAAGTGCGCAAAGTGCTGCGGAAAGAAAACGGGACATAGGGGATTCTCCTGTTTTTGGGTTGTGTAAAAATGAGCGTGAATGTTATTGTGCTTTTGTACAACAAAACAGAGCTACATACAATTTTAATATTCGGGATCCAAATGAGTGAAGAGTTTTTGGTCTCCTCCAGGAAGTCTTTAGTCAAAAACACACCTCTTTTAGGACGCGTTGTCAAATTTGTGCTGTTGTGGTTCTGTAAATGGGCATTGTACTGAATCATCCTGTTATTGCCGCATGATCAACTGCTGGGTGAGCATGGTTGCAGATTTGTCAGGATTGTTTTGTAATTTCCGTTTCGGAGGAACACGTGACAGGTGTAAACAAAGCTTTTTCATGGTGATAGTTGGTGGGGTGTTATGACCGTTATCGAAAAACTGAAACTTGAAGCCGATCTTCTTACGGAACCATTAGCGCAAGAGGTACTGGATTTCTCGTTATTTGTTCGCGGGCGATGTGGAGCAGGGCGGCCATCAGGACTTTTTGAGCACACTGCAGGAGCATGGAAAGGGGAGCCGCTTGAACGTGCACCACAGGGCGAACCGGAACAACGTTTGAACCTGGAATAATGTGGATTCTATAGATATGATTACTGTGCGTTTGGTTTGACCATCTGAATGACCAGTTTCATCCCGCAGGCACTTGCATACCTGCGCAAGGTATTGAGTGAGGGCGAATGATCCTGCTTGCCAAGACTGGACTCAATGCGGGCAAGAACAGGTTGCGACACGCCCATTTTCGATGCTACTTGTGCCTGTGTGAGTCCTGCCTGTAACCGCGCATCCAACAGAGCCGCCAGTGCGGCAAATTCATCTTCCAGGGCGTCATAGGCTATCCTGAATTCTGGATCTTTGGCGCGTTTTTCGGCGACCTCTTCACCAGGGTTGAGCCGTACAGGGTTATAGGTGTTATCAATATTCATGAGTGAATCTCCTTTTGCCGTTTTCTGGCGAGGTTTAATTCCTTGAGAGGGGTTTTCTGTGTCTTTTTGATAAACCCTTGTAAAATGATTATCTGGCGGTCAACAAGAGAGCAAAAAAATGCTCGCCCAATACCTTCAGGGCCTTTTGCCCTGATTTCAAACAAACTATCACCGAAAGGTCGAGTATAGGGCAGTCCCAGATTAGGGCCGGAACGCTCCATTTGTTTGGTAATCCGTAAGAAACAAGCGTTCATCCCCTTCGGCCATCTGTCGATCTCTTTCTTGACGTAACTATTGTAATAATCAATCACATACGTTATGAATTATTATACCTTATATGCTATAAATCTGCAAATAAAATATACGGGATAGTGATAAGGCGTTGGTATAGCTCTTCAATGGTAGCGTCTATCCGTTCAGTCATGAAATGCAACAGAAAACAGCGCTTTTCATGACTGAAACATTTTCTTGCACTCAGGCTTTCAAATTCCGCATCCCCCTGGGAACGCCGAGCTCCCGCTCGGCTTAAAACAAGTACATTGTGTAAAGGCTGGTATCAGTGAACTGTTCTCACCACTGTGAGTAATGAGAGATATTACCCAGCTTTCAAATTCCGCAAAAGGCGGTCGAATGCTGTCTGGTAGGCATCGTGCTGTTTCCACTGGGTGAAGTCGCCGATGTGTCGCTGGCGTTTGACGTTTCCTGCCCAGCCGGTTTTGCTCTCCATAATTGCGTCATCAATTCGCACCGGGAAGAGACCGGGTTTTTTACGCTCTCTTTCAAGGTCGAGAGCGTGTTCGACTTCATGTTCGACCCAGTCGCCTTCTACCGAGTGCTCTGAAAGAATCAAAAGTAGCTTGTCATGAAGGCGGATTGAGTCGTCGATGGTTGGGCGTATTTTATCGCCGATTTTCATGTCATGCGGGGCAAACCAGCAGCGGACACCTTTTGCCTGCAAATCGTTATGCCGGCGCTTTGCGAAGTCATCGTCTTTGTGGCTGTAGCTGGTGAAGCATGAAGAGTATTCGATGCCTTTTCCGGTTAGGGAGGGGATATATTCAATAAATTCATCTGGCAGTCCGCAGCCACGAAGAAAAATATCTGGAATATCTCCTCTGAACATCAAAATTGTGTCGATACTGATAGATGAAGACGTTTTGTGACTCAGGGACTTAAGACCAGTAACCCAGTATAGCTTTGCATTAGCAAATACAGTATTTCCAATAGTTGCATTAGTAAGATTTACTCGATACAGTAAAGCTTGTGTAAAGTTAACGCCAAAAAGGTTTGTTTTTGTAAGATTAGTACCATCTAACTCGGTTCTCTCCATGTTTGCTTCTGTAAAGTCCGAACCACTGAGGTTTGCTTTTGTGAAACAAGCCTCGTAAAGATGAGCTTTTGTAAAAACAGCATTTTGAGCATAAGCTTTTGTGAAATTTGCATTATCAAGTTTTGCCCCTTGGAAAACAGAACGAGAGAGATTGGCTTGAGTCAAGTTGGCGTTTCTAATATTTGCACTAATAAAATTAACTTGAGTCAAGTCAGCTTTTGAAAAATCAGCATTGACAAGATTGACTCCTTGGAAGTTAATTTTTTGAATCTGAGCATCACTGAGCTCTACTCCCCAGAGGTCAGGAATAATCCAAGGATTGTTTTCCCGCCATTGATTCCAAACGTCAACACCCTGCTTCAGGATTTCCAGATGCTCTTGATTTCCCATTTCTATAACGGTTTATCTTATAATTTGATAGCGCAAAAATATCCTATTCAAACCTCAACTCCGGCAACCCCTCAACAATCCCCACGGTCTGCACGCTCACGCTGATAACGCTCAGCATTAGGTCAAGAATGTAGCGGGGGTTGCCGACCTCTTTGGTCCAGTCGTTGGGGTTGTTGGTGATGGTGCTCTCTTTGTGGGTGGTGAGTTGGTAGCGTTCCATGATCCATTCGATTGCGCTTTTACCGTTGACGGTATAGTCCCAGGCTTTGGCGGGGATGTTCTGGATGGTGATGGCGCTGTTTGTAGATGATGGTATCCTTTTGCCCTTTATTGGGGAAGCGCATTTTTTCGACGGTGAAGTGGCCGGTTTCGGCGCCGGTGACGGTGACCTCCTGGGAGGGTGGGACGGTTTTGTAGTTGAGGTGGAGGTTGGCGAGTTTGCGGCATGCCTTGGTGAAGCTCAAGAAGTGGCGTGGCTGTTCGACGAGGGGGATGCGGGGGAGCATCTTTTTCAGGTCGTTGTTGTGATTGAGTACGGCACAGGTGTTCAGGGCACAGCAATTTTTTGGATTTCATCTTTGTCGATATCAACAGGCAATTCCACACGCATAAAATAACGAGCAAACACCTGAGACAAATGTTCTCGATATGGAGGCAGCAGCCTGAGTCTGTGAGTCTGCGTGATGGTAAATGCCTTTAGGTAATCTTTTGGAAGGGTGTATATCCGATGGAAATCCACTACGGAATAATCGATCTCAATCTCACTGGATGTATATCGGTTCAGTAAATGGTATGCTGGTTCCTTGCCTTGCCGAAGACTCTCTTTAAGTATTCACTGGTTTTCATGATTTCGGTCAGAGGCCAATAAGGACAGAGCACCACAGTGTCCAATTTTTCATTGACAAGGTCGCAAGCTTGAGAGAGTACCACCAAGTTTCCAGTCTTGATATCGACAGGTTCCTCTGCGGTAGCTTCATTTTCAAGAATTGCTTTGTACATCGAAGCGTTTGGAAACGGAATCGGGCACTGCATCAAGAGGTCTCCTTGCGTAAGATCACTTGAATATGACATCCTGGAATACCACGCAAAGTCGCTCATTCAGATGAATCCATTGTTATCCTCAACAGGCTCAAACCGAATGGGTTGTGAGAGTCGAATGTTCACCGACATTTTTCGAAGAATTGGAAGGTCGAGTTCAGATTGTACCGATCGATTGACCGCTTCAGTCGGGCTGGAATGGAGTGGTTGGTTCAACTTTTTGCAACCAGAAGTGTCTCCCTTGCCAGTGCTCATTGACCTTTGTCATTGTGCAACCAGATTTACCTTTCTTGTTGCTGCTCTTTGCTTTCAGCATTGAAAAGGCATTGTCTCGGGTTGGCTTTTGGATGGTTTGCATATTCATGGCCTCAATAAATTTCATGTCAAGGCTACGCTTGTCTGCCTCACAAAACTCTATCGACACCAAAGTAATCATTATTCATTTGCTCCAAAAACTCTTTTTTATATCGAAGCCAATGCCGTTAATCATAAAAAGTAGTCCCTTCAGATAAAATCGGGTCTTATAAAATAGTTGACCTATTGCTGACGTTAGCAGTATAGGCATTTATCCTGCTTTCAAATCCCGCATCTATCCCCGGGAACGCCGGGCTCAAGCTCGGTATCGTGCTGTTTCTATTGGATGAAGTCCGCCGCTGTCGTTTCATGTTTCCACCTTCAAAGCTCCCCAGTTTTAGATATTGAGCCTGATATTTTTTATCATTACATTGCGTGAAGCTTGCAAGTTAGCCACATTGGAATGTCGCTGAACAACTTACCAATGCAGTTGTCTCTTTGATAAACGCTCATCAGAAATTGATTCACAGAGTAAAACAAGGCATGACACTCAACGGCATACGTAAATAACTCGATAGTACGGAATGATTTGTTATTGACCGCTTGGCACACAGTAAAACCATCATAACTCAAGAGTAATGGGCGATTGGCAAAAAAGAATCACCATAAATCCCGATCAGTGTGGAGGTCGGCCATGCATTCGCGGGTTACGTATCAGGGTTATTGATCTCCTCGATTTGATGGCTGCCGGACTTACCTCCGACGAAATTATTGAGGAGCTGCCGGATCTTGAAAAAGGTGATATTCTTGCTGCACTCAAATATGCAAGTCAGAAGCTCAATCACCCTGTCATTGCCGCATGATCATCTGGGTTGATGCACATCTTTCCCCCTCGATTGCGGCGTGGATCAACCGCAATTTTTCCAGTTTTCAGGCACAGTCGGTTCGTTCTTTAGGCCTGCAACGGGCCGATGATCGAGTAATCTTTGATGCCGCCCGACAAGCCAAGGTGGTTGTAATGAGTAAAGATGCTGATTTTTTGAAACTGATTGACCAGTTTGGCCCACCTTCTCAAATTATCTGGATTACCTGCGGAAACACCTCAAATCTCAAGATGAGAGCAATACTTGAAAAATCTCTTGAGAAGGCAATGGAACTCATCCGTTCGGGTGAACCAATTGTTGAAATCAGTGACTTGGCCTGAATAAGCTGGCATCATGTCGCGGTATCGACACTTGTCGCGAAAAAAGCAAGGTTTTAATGGGTTGCTTTGTTACTCATCTAACAGTGGGTCATATCGTTGGCATTAACGAAATGATCACAGATCCTGCGTTCAAATCCCGCATCCCCGGGAACGCCGAGCTCCAGCTCGGCATAAAACGAGGATACTGTGTAAAGCAGGGACTCACCGAACTGCTCTCCAGAGTTTAAGTAGTTTATGAGACTTCCCCCGGCACAAATATCAGCGTGTCAGGCTTTCAAATCCCGCAAGAGGCAGTAGAGTGCCGGTGCTGGTGTTGAGGATAATCATGGATGATGGCTAACGTTTTTGGGGCCAACAACCCGGATTTCGAGCATCATGTAATACCGCCAAAATGTGTACAAAATTACTCCGCACTACATAAAATAAACCGTAAGGAAAGCGGGGAAGGAGAGCGCGGCGGACATTTGGGATAACTTCGGAATAAAGTAACGGAGCTTGCTCAAGCCGTTTTAGCTGTAACTCCATTGCGGCCATAAATTCAGCACCAAGGCCGGGGCTCTGTAATTCGTACCACTCTTGAGCTTCACCAGTTTCACGTAACGCTCGTGCAGAGAACTTCAGACGGTACGCCATGAGCCTTTTTTAAGGTGTGATTTCACCTGATCCCAGGAGTAGCCACCTTCGGGATTTGCTTCGAACTCTGCAAGGCGTGCTTCAAGCTCAGCCTTGAGCGCAGTCGAAATCTCCACGGTTTCAGGCAGTGCTGCAACGCTATCCCAGATAAGCTCAACGAGACGAATGCGCTCCTGCACTGGAAGTTCAAGAATGTCGGCAATAGAAATTGTGCTCATGTTGGATAAGGTGCTCTTCTTTTTGTGAAACACATGCGAGGTTAACTGGCCCTGAAAAGTACAAAAAATGTACCGATAATTTGGCTAAACATAAAAAACAGTGCCACCATGGGAAGTGTCAGCCCTGACGGCATATAGTCGTCTGCTTTCAAATCCCGCATACCCCCCCCGGGAACGCCGAGCTCCAGCTCGGCACAAATATCAGAACATCATGCTTTCAAATCCCGCAAGAGGCGGTCGAATGCTGACTGGTAGGCATCGTGCTGTTTCCATTGGGTGACGTCGCCGATGTGCTGCTGACGTTTCACGTTTCCGGCCTATCCCATCACCGCTATTCATGGTTGACTGATAGCTGCCGCGATGAGCTTATCAAGCCGCCAATTTTTTCTTTTTCCATAACCAGCCTGCAATTGGTATAACGAGAGTTGCCCACAACCATTGCCAATTTTTTTCAACGAATAATTGGATTTTTTGAGATACAGTTACTTTTACTTCTATCACCTTCACGAAAACCTCTACTTTTCGAGGTATTGCTTTACCATTGACATCAAGAATAGCTGACAATGTTAAATTCAAATCTTGGTTTCCTTCTGCAGTTGGTTTAACTCTCCACATCCAATCGGTGGTTTCATTACTTGATATGGCCTGAGTTTCAGGAGTTAAAGGTTCTATATCAAAGTTCTTGCCTTTTAAACGAGCCTCCATTTGGTCAGAAACCTTGATTTGCGCTCCAGCTTTTTCCTCTTGACTGTTCATGGTGTTTTTTAACTCGTCAATGGACTTTTTTAAATCAAGTTTTAAGTGGATCGTTTTTGTACTGTCAATATTGATTGTTTTTGGAGTATTGAACGCAATGTTGCCAAATGACATTTTCTTAAGTTGTTCATCAACTACATCAAATGCATTTTTTGTTGAAGTCACTCCTTTAGACGGTGCATCAACCTCTCGGAGAGTCGCAGCATCCAGTGATGCACCCTTTAGAGTGTGGATGACCATTTTAAAGCTTTCATTTTTAAGATTTTTGGACGGTCTTGCAGTTGGGGCATTTGCTGAAACGGTGGGTTCAGCTTTATTTTTGTCAGGATTTGGACTGCTTGCCTTTTTGGCGCATCCGAACAGCAGGATTGCAGAAATAAAAAACACAAATAGTTTGTTCATCATGGCTGTCAATGTTTTTGTTATTGATGTTGGATTAATTCTTCATTCAAACATCAACTCCGGCAACCCCTCCACAATTTCCACGCTCTTCACGCTCACATTAATCACACTCAGCAACAGGTCGAGGATGTAGCGGGGGTTGCCAACCTCTTTGGCCCAGTCGTTAGGATTGTTGGTTATACCGCTTTCTTTGTGGGTGGTGAGTTGGTAGCGTTCCATGATCCATTCGATGGCGCTTTTGCCGTTGACGGTGTATTCCCAGGCTTTGGCGGGGATGTTCTGAATGGTGATGGCGCTGTTGTAGATGATGGTGTCTTTCTCTCCTTTTTTGGGGAAGCGCATTTTTTCGACGGTGAAGTGGCCGGTTTCGGCACCCGTGACGGTAACATCCTGGGAGGGCGGGATGGTTTCGTAGTTGAGGTGGAGGTCGGCGAGTTCGCGGCCTGCTTTGCTGAAGCTCCAGAAGTGGCGGGGCTCTTCGACGAGGGGGACGCGGGGGAGCATCTTTTTCAGGTCGTTGGCAAAACGGGTGCGATATTCGGGGCTGTGGAGGAGGCCGTAGACGTAGTAGAAGAGATCCTCTTTGGTGACGCGGTTGCCGTACATTTTTTGTGCGCGTTCGAGGATGAAGTCTGAAAGGCCGTCGCGGCGGATCTGCTCGTTTTCTGTGGCTGCGTCAAAAAGTGTCGGGCTGGATTTCTGGCGCTCTTCGTAGTAGTAGAGGGGGAAGCATTGACTTTTCCCTACAACTTCTAAATCTGGAATAATATCAGTAATCAGTGCAGTGAAAGCTTTTGTGACACCAACTCCAGAAACACAAATCACCAGATTATTGGTATCGGGTGTGGGGAAAAACTCCTGCATCTGTCCACGCCGGTGAATCATTTTATCGCCGAAGTACAAATATTGCTTGAAAAATGGGCGATAGATGCTCAAAAGAATTTTATCAGGTTGAAAATCAGCGCTATTGCCACGTTCAACATCAGAAATCAGGCTGCTTGACCAACTGATTTTTTTCGAGTCCGTGTCAATAAAATCCGCAGCTTTAAGACCCGTATTGGTGCTTTTTACTTTAACATATGTCGTTACCTGATTATTATAGACTTCGACAGTTCGCTGTATATTGGCCTTCACTTCCTTCTTTGAAGAGCTGTAAACCCATGCGTCTCTGGCTGTTTCATTTCCTCTTGAGTTGAGCACAAAGAAAGACTGTGTTTTCAAATCAAACTTTTTTTCAGATGCAATCGGAATAAAAGTCTCAAACAGATCATTACGCTGGTTCAGCCAATCCCCATGTTCATTGGGTTGCAGGATCTGCCAGGGCATCTCGGGATTGCCGACGGAGCGGTATTTGTTGATAATCGTGAGCTTCTCCTCCCGGTTCAAATAGTCGCCGATATCGACATAGTGGATGGTGGCTTTGCCTGCGGGCTTGCCGGGATTTTTCACCAGCAGGGTAATGGCTATGGGTGTACGGGAGCCGGAACCAAAGATCTTGCCGCCCTCTTTTCGGGAAAGTTCTCCACTGGTGCGCTGGTTGCCTCTCAGGTTGAAAACCCAGATGCTGGAAAACTCTTTTTGCAGGCATTGGCGCAAGCCGTCAGTGCTGTTGCCATCAAGCCATGCGCCATTTGAAACAAAGGCGATGATACCGCCATTTTCCGGGTCAAGCCGGTCAGTTGACCAGCGGAATGCCTTGATGTAGGAGTCGTAGAGCGAGTTTTTGTTGGTGGCATTGGTTGAGGCGGCGTAAGTGGCCGCAATCCGCCCATCAAGCTTCGTATAGCTCTGATTCTGCGCATTGTCGTTGGCAGATTTCTGGCCGACGGAGTAGGGCGGGTTGCCGATAATCACCCGCAGTGGCGTCTTTTTCTGCGCCGATACCCGTTCGGAGTTCTGCGGAAACATCTCGGAAAAGAGCACAGTGCTGGCATCGGTTTCGCCCAGTTGAAAGGTGTCGGTGAGGCAAATTCCATCGAAGGCTCTGTAGGGTGTGGCATCACCCATCATGTCGTGAAAGGCATTCTCGATGTTGACCGCTGCGATGTAGTAGGCGAGCAGCACAATTTCGTTGGCGTGTATCTCATGCAGGTACTTGTGTTCAAGCTCCCTCTGCCCGATGAGACCGCTTTGCAGCAGGCGGGTGATGAAGGTGCCTGTGCCGGTAAAGGGGTCGAGAATGTGGACGTTTTCATCGGCGAGGGTGCGGCCAAACTCCTTTTTCAGCAGGTCGTTGACGGAGTGGATGATAAAGTCAACCACCTCGACGGGAGTATAGACAATGCCGAGCTTTTCGACCATGCCGGGAAAGGCGGTTTTGAAGAATTTGTCGTACAGCTCAATGATGATGCGCTGTTTGCCTGCGGCGTTGTCGATGTCGGCAGCCCGCATTCTGACGGACTCATAAAACTTTTGCAAGGTATCGAAATCTTCCTGAATGGTCTGCGCTTCGAGCAGGTCGAGCATCTTCTGCATTGAGACAGAGATGGGGTTGTTCTGCACGAAGGAGTAGCCTTTGAAGAGTGCTTCAAAAACCGGCTTGGTAATAACGTGCTGCGA
>CAIPMW010000075.1 GCA_903866255.1 uncultured Chlorobiaceae bacterium
AGGTTTCGAGGGCTTGGCCTTTAGCACCACAGCTTCTCCTGACCGATAAGCATTCTTTTCGGCAATGCCTGGCCGCATAGCTTCTTCAACTTGAGCTTCTTTCATGGTTTGACTGATTGACCTGCTTGTTTCGGCTTGTGATTCCATTTCTAAAACAAAAGTGTTATAATATTCCCGCTTGATAATGGCATATCATGTTCCATAATTAAATGATATAGTAGAGCAGCCTTGCTTTATGATGTCATTATAGATTTGGAAATGGAATGACACACTGCGGGGTGTTGGAAACATCCCACTGTTGACAACAATCTCCCTGCTTTTGTTGTTGATCCAAAGCGCAAAAATCGGGTCGGTGAGCCGGTAGACTCCCCCGTTATCCTTTTCAACAAAGTCAAGAGATTCAAGTTTCTTTAACGAGTTCTGTATGCTCCCCAAAGCGCGGAGGCGGTGCTTTTGCTGATAGTCAACCGCAAACGGACTCTGGGTAGGTTCTGCCGCCAGGGCCTTGAGTAAAGGCTTTTGTCCGGGTGCAAGCTCTCTCTCCATCCCGCTGAAGTTACTTCCCTCCTCATCAAGCATCTTTTTCAATCCCGCATCAATATCTGCTGGCTGAATCTCCTCATTGGAGCTGACTTCAAAGAGAGCATAGGAAAAGCGCTGAACATAATAGGGATAGCCACCACTCTTTTCTGAAATCTCTCTGCCAATCTCATAAGGGCACTCTTTTCCAGCGGCCTTGAACTGCCTCACAATAAAGTCTGCGGCCTCCTATTCAGCAAGCACTGGCAGCTCAAGATTGACGCTGCTTTTATAGAAGGGGCGATCTTTCTGGTTGAACATGTCAGACAATATCCTGCGCCTGCTGCCAAGAAAAAAGTAGGAGCAATTCGACTGGTGCTGTATATGCTTGCGAAGAATCGCCTCAACCTTTCCCCCATCGCGGAAGCCAGCAATCTCCTGAAACTCGTCGATAACAATATTGAACTGCTCGTTTTTGTCTTGAAGAAGCTGGTCAAAAGAGTCCATGGTCTCCTCAAGAAGCGACATGCCGGTATTTTGCGATACCAACTGTACCGTCATAGAGACACCGCCGGTTGCTGAAGGATCAGACGAAAAAACCGGACGCCAGCTCTTGAATACCCCCATCACCTTTCGAAGCAGCGACTCCTCTTTTGAGGCAAAACTGTAAATACCCCGGGCAATCAGAGAGGCAACATCCTCAACGCTGGAGGCATCAGAGATATCAATATAAAGCGCAATAAACCCCTCTTGTTCAAGCTGATGCTGAACCCTCTTTACCAGTGAGGTCTTGCCATAACGACGTGGTGAGTATAACACGACGCTGGTGTTCGAGTGCGCATGAGACAGTAACGCGTCAAACTCTTTTTCCCTGCCACAGAAAGGAGCATCTACCGGCAATACCCTGAGGTAGAAAGGATTGGTCATAGTCGCTCGCCCTGTCATTATTATGCCTTAATTATTATCTCATCATAATAATGAATACAGAAATGAATATCAAAAGACTCAAGCAGTGTGGCAGAAATGATAACGGTCAAGGGCTATGCTGCTACGGCCATTGAGCAGTTACCCTGGCAGTTCAAACATCCGCACAAGCTCGACAAAAAAACAGGTCCACGTTTAGCTCAAGGATTGAAAAGAAGAAACGATGCAGAGCAAGAAGAGTTCTTCACGGTCAAGGAGATGCTCTGCCCGGAAAAAGTGAGGTTATCCAAAGACGTTGACGGTAAAACTGATCGTGATAGAGCGAACCCGTCACGCACTACAAAGCGGTCGGCTATCTAACCGAAAAACCAAGGAAAAGCGTATCTTCCTAAAATATGAAAAGCTGAAACAGGACGAAGAAAACGTACTGCTCTGTCACCTCTATCTGGAGAAAAAGCCCTTTGTCAATGCGCATCTGATCAAAAGCGGAGTGGTTGAGATTGACTGCGGCTATGACTACAAACAGAAGGTGACGTTTTTAAACTTAACAAAACAAGTCAATGATTCTGAACAGCTTGATGAACACTAAATGGCATTTACAGGGTTTTTAGATTATCAATTGCATTATCAAACTGGGCATATAGTGAGCTAGTGATTGGAATTTCGACATTTTTATTGCGCAAAATATAATGTGAATACTATAACAAAATATATAGAAACACCGGAACAAGTTGGATCATACAATGTAATTCATGCAAAGTTGAATGGCGATGTATTAAGTACTTTTCCTGCCACATCTGAGCATTTTATGCCGTTGTCAATGATAGCATATGAAGAGTCCATCAGAAGGATAGCTCTTAACGATATGCAATATAGCTTTGTAGCTGCTGATGTTTTCCCCGCATTATTTTGCAACAATAGATGTTATTGGTGTTTTCATGAAGAAATTTTACATAGTAATAATGATTCTGCCGAATTAGCTATAGAATCTCTTAAGCCTTTATTAGAAGATTTAAGATTTCTTGGCATTAAAGGGCTTCGAATTTTAGGTGGAGGCGAGCCCACCTTGTATAAAAATTTTGAGTACCTTCTGGACGAGATTAATGCTACTGGTTTAATAACAACCTTAATCACAAACGGTACGCTGCTCAAAAAATATTTCAAGCCTATTGCGGATGTTTGTAATTTTGTGCGGGTCAGTCTTGATGCAGGAAGCGAAGAATCCAGGAAAAAAGTGCATGGAGTGAGTGATTACAATAATATCATAAGTGGTCTTACTTTACTTGCAAAACAATTAAAGTATCCTCAAATATTAGGTGTTACTTATATTTTAGATCAACATAACTTATTTGATATTTATGAGTGTTGTAATCGACTTGCTTCTCTTGGCGTAAATATTATTTCATTCAGACTTCCCAAGAAATTTAAAGATGGTCTTTTTGACTCAGAGATAGTATCCATCCTTCGGAAGCAGTTATATTTGGCTCGGCAAGATTTTTCTAATCTCAAAATTATAGTACGATTTCGCTTGAATGAGAATGTTGAGCCCTTCGAATATGGAACCGATATCCCTTTTTGTTTAACGAGAAGACTACGCCCGTTGATTAATGTCGCAGGGAGTGTACAAGCATGTAATTCTTATGTGGATGATAAAAATTGGTCTTATGGCAAACTTTCTAATAACAGATTTTCGGAAATAGTAGAACAAGACATGTTCATGCACATCATGCAACGAAAGCACAGAACCCCTTGTAAAGATATGTGTTGTCTTGAAAATGCAACAGAACTATTTTACTGGATGTATGACAGTATAATAAAAACAAATGGGTTTGTGAATTTTGTTCAAACATACGACCAGAAATTAGACTGGATCTAAAAAAATTTTTAGTAACCGAATCTATATCATTTTTTGTTTCAGCTTATGGTAGAAGAAGTGATAATCGATGGGCAGCGCTTTGCATTTACGATCAGTGATTCTATAAAAGAAAAAAGAAATATATCGGATATTGAACGCGTATGTATTATTCCATATGGTCTTGGAGACTGTATTATAACGACACCCTTAGCTAGAGTCCTCAAGAAATTGAATCCATTGATAAAAGTATATTATTTGGTGAATAAAGATTGGCAACAGTTACTATATTTACCTTATGTAGATGATGTTTATGGATATGATGATTTAATCAGCGAAGATAATGCGGAAAAAATATTTATAGATAATGCGGAAAGGATCATGGATATGGATGTCTTTTTTTTCCCAGGATCTCAGATTCCTTTACGTCGCCGTATTGCTGAAGCCTATCCTTGCAAAATTATTATTTCAAATATTGTAGATGATAATAATGATCAATATCTACAAGGGGCATTAACAATCGTATTATGGGAAGAAAATGGTCTCTATGAAGGTTATGGGAGAGGCTTGGCGCTTTTATTGCCATTTACTGATTTTCCCAGAGAAAATCTCTGCTTGACGAATTCTTTTACAGATATTTTCTTGCCATTAAATCAGTCTGTTGTGCAGGATTTGATTGATATAGCGAAAGGCCGAAAAATTGTTTACATTAATCCATTTTGTAGAGGGTCTCTGCGATTGATTCCTCATGTTGCAATTCAGCAGATTCTTAATGTGTTGCAGACTCAAGGATGTTTGATTTTGCTTGATGGTTTTCTTGATGGTTATTACAATGATTTGGAAATTTATAATAGTATCATTTGTAAACTGTCTGTTCCCGAAATTTCAGAATTGATATCAAAAGTAGACTTTTCTGTATTAACAAATTCCGGCCCTTCACACATCGCAATGTCTCAACAAGTTAATAAACCATCGATAATTTTGTACGGAAGTGCTACGATGGTTGATAGATGGAGGCATCCGGATGCAATAAATCGAGTCAACGTATTGCTATCAGACAATGTAAATAAATCCGTACCATACGATGGCCTTAAGCCGCATAATCCGAAAGTTTGTATAGAAGATTTATATACTGGAAATATTAATGTGCAAGAGCTGTGTGATCAGGTTTTAAAAATGATTAACTGTGTGTATTCTTTTTGAAAAAGGTATTATATGGACGACCAACAATTTTTTTTATCTAGTTTGAAAAATCAATTTATTTTTTCATATAGGCAACACACTACAGACATACGTGTTATTGAAGAAGTATTGATGAATAACTGCTATGGCCTTTCCCCAAAAATGTTTATTGATTGCGGCCCACTTGTTATTATTGATATTGGTGCTCACATTGGTGCCTTTTCCATCGCTGCAACGCAATTTATGAATGTCACTACGATTTTTTCGTACGAACCAGATGAAGACAGCTTTCAATTGTTGAAAAAAAATATTCTATCCAACGGGGTAGTAGAAAAAGTGAAACCGCATAAATTAGCTGTTACCGGTGATGTACATACGGCTGCATATTTCGAGAAAGGCACTCCAGCGAACATGCATCCTGCAGGCAAAAGAATGTCTTTACGCAAAGATAGTGTCCATACAATTGAAGCAAAAGTGCTCACATTATCGGATATTTTTTTTCGTAATGCCATAGATTTTTGTCATATCCTAAAGATTGACTGCGAGGGAGAAGAGGTTCCCATTCTTCTTTCAACACCACGAGAGGTACTGAGAAAGGTGGAGGTGCTTGTTGGAGAATTTCACGACTTTGATGTTAACTTCAAAATGGCTTTGTTAAAGAAACATCTTTTAAACTCATTTCGGTTTGTTGAGTTTTGGCCTTTAGGCAATGACAAATTTACGGGTAAGCCACTTTGGCTGATGGTTTGTTATAATTCATTCAGGCGACTTGCTCTTCAAAAGGGGGCAACAGCAGAAGGGAACGGTCAACCATCAGTACACCCTCGATGATGTAGAAAGGTCGCTGATATGCTTGTCTGTGGGGAGTGGCAGTCCATCACGCCCAAACTGCATCAACATCCGCATATCATTCTCTCAAACAACAACCGTATATCGTCAATCTTGTCCCTGAGAGCACACCCGCCCATACAACAAGCTATCAAAGGCCGCCAGCAGAGTTTCATTGTGTCGGAGATTGCCAAGCTCAAGCCGAATCTCCTCCGTCATCGCCTTCAGAATGCGCTCAATCTCCCGCCGCTCGCTGATCTCAAGATCCTGAATCCGGTTACTGATCTCCAGCGTTTCAGCAGGCTCGATAAAGACCGTCTGCCCCGAGCCGGAGTAATCCTGGATATACCCGGCAATCTTGTACTTGTACTCCACCTTCAGCCCAAGCGTGAGACGGCCATTCTTGACCGCCACCCTCTCCTCCATCAGCCAGCCACTCTCCTGGGAGCGGCGAAGCAGCCGCTCCATTCTCCGGCGAATCAACTCACGACTGCTCAGCAACTCCCCCCGAATCATCATGAGCGCATCACTCGCCGTATCGCGCACCCTCCCCTGCTCATCAATAATCCGGCGAATCCCCGCCTGAAGAGCACTCTCAAACCATAGCTGCAAGGTAAACTCATTGAGCAGCGGATAGACCTCGCGGTTCAGCGCCATGAACTTCCGCAACTGCACCGATGAAAAGAGGAGATGGTAAATATCCTGCAACTCCTCCGTCTCCAGATAGCTCCCCAGCAGCTCCAGCTTTTTCAGCAGCGGACGGGTGTCGGGCAGATAGGAGAAGGGATGCGCCATGCCCTCCTGAAGCAGATTGCGCAACTCAAGCAGACGCTCAAGCTCCGTTACAAGCGCCTGCCG
>CAIPMW010000076.1 GCA_903866255.1 uncultured Chlorobiaceae bacterium
CAAGCCACTTCGGTTGATGTTTCAGGATGAAGCACGTTTTGGCCGTATTACCGACACGCGTCAATGCTGGTGTCCGCGACCGGTTCGCCCGCTGAGTATGGTCACGGTGACCCAAGAGTACACCTATGCATATGCAGCCGTCTCGGTTAGAGATGGGGCGCTTGACACGTTGATCCTGCCGACTGTCAACAGCGGATGCATGCAAATATTTCTTGATGAAATATCGTCCAGGTATTCTGAAGACAGGATAGTGATGATATTGGATGGGGCTGGTTGGCACAAGTCGTCCACATTAAAAACTCCGAAAAATATGCGTCTGATTTCATTGCCACCCTATTCGCCGGAACTCAATCCAGTCGAGCACCTGTGGGACGAA
This sequence comes from uncultured Chlorobiaceae bacterium, assembly GCA_903866255.1. Classification (GTDB taxonomy): domain Bacteria; phylum Bacteroidota; class Chlorobiia; order Chlorobiales; family Chlorobiaceae; genus Chlorobium. The sequence continues at coordinate 377 of CAIPMW010000076.1, forward strand.
CTTCGCGACAATGCTTTTGGGAATATAGTCTTCAACAGCTTGCATGCTCTTGAAGACCATTTGGAATCCTCGTTAAGGGAAATGGAACATGATACACCAAGAGTTCATTCCATCGTCGCGTGGCCTTGGATTATGGATTCATTATTGATTTAGAAATGGAATAAGATGATCATGTCACCTGTTCCTGTGCTTTTTTACTTTTGTGCAACTGCGCGTTCAATGGCCTGACGAATAAACCGTTGATACGGCACACCTTCCCTTGTTGCCTTTTTTTGTACAGCAAGAAGCAGTTCTTCAGAAAGTCGAATACTGATGGATTTACCTTTCGGTTTAAATTCAAATTGAACCAACTGACCACCGGATAAATCATAGTTGCTTAAATCTTCATGAGCAACAAATGCCTCGGCTTCTTCATCACTCCTGAATATCGGGATTTTCTTTTTCATAAGCCGTTATCTCCTTTTGGTGCATATATCTGGCACTGATTGGCCGAATCAACAGGTTTTCATCATCCCTGCGTAAAGTGAACACAACAAAAACATGGCGATTGTCCTTTGCTTTACCAATGGCCTTGAAGCGTGTCTCGGCATCTGAATGGTCATCAGGAAAAGTCATAACAGGACGAGTAAAAATATCCTCTATGACATCAAGCGAAACCCCGTGCTTTCGGCATTTTTCCTTATTGCCTTCGTCCCATTGAAATCCAGATACCTGTGCTTTTCTCATAGATCAATGATATACATTTGCATATACATTCACAACAAAAAACCATGTCGCCACATCAAATTCACCTTCCGTTGGAGAGAGGCCATCAGCATCTCCATGCCCATACTCCCCCGGTGTAATCGCTTCTTCCCCGGATGGAGAAAGCACCTGAAGCACCACGCAAAAAATCTTGAAAGCATGACCATTTTCGGGTCATTGACCACCATGCAATATCAAGCAAAAAACTTTTCCCAAGTCCATTATCGCCGGTAATCAGGTTCAAGCGCTCGCCAAACTCCAGCTCCATGGCTGATGAAGGGCCAACGTTTTCCAATTTCAGATGCTTCAGCAAGTGTTTTCTCCGATCTCTTTTTTATTGGGCTGCCTTCTGCCGCATTATGCTCATTTTTTCTTTCTGACCAGCTAAGTCATCCCCTTTTTCGTGAGGCGATATTTCTGAAACCGACTGTTTGGTTTATCAGGTATGGCCATCTCGACAAGCCCAGCCTTGAGTGACGGAACAAGGTAAATCGCACGAAAAGAATCCTCATGCCGAAGCCCAAGTAACTGTTGCATTTCACTACGCTTCATCTCTCCATGCAAGACCGAGAGGAGCCGTCTGACTTCCCCGCTGACTTCCCCGGTGGGCAACGAAATATTCTCTGCTGCTGCACCAAAGAGAGCACTCTCCTTTCTCCAGATAGTGACTACAAACCCGTCCGTCAGGCTGAACTCCGGTTCACGCAGGCCAGCATTGCTGCAAAAAGTGATCATGTCACCCGTTCCCGTGCCCATTCGTTCAATGTAATTTGGAATATATTTTTCTAATTTAAACCGTTATAGATATATTTGAACGAAGATGGGGGTGGTTTGAAAAATATATATCTCGATGTCTGTACGCTTTGCAGACCATACGACGACCAGACTTATTCACGCATTCACCTCGAAACCACTGCGGTACGGTTGATATTGTCTGCTGCAGAAAATGGTCGGTATCAATTGATCTGGTCTCCTGTTCATATCAAAGAGATTGAAGCAACCACTGATGAAATGGAGCGAGCTGAATTGCTTTACTTGATAGAAAGAACACTCGGCAAGGCTGCGGTGATAATCATCGATAAAAAAACAACAAGAACGCGAGCAGAATATTTGACAACCTTGGGGTTCGGAATTGCAGACGCAGCTCATTTTGCCTACTCTGAAGCTTTTGGGGCAGAATTGATCACCTGTGACGACAAATTTGCCAAAAAGAGCAAACTGGTTAAACCTGCTCATTGGGTTGGAAATCCGGTTGCATTTTGTGAAAAGGAGGAATTACTATGAGCTTGACAAAAATGATGCCCGATAAGGAGCTTATCAAAAAAGTCACCGAAATTCTTTTTAGAGAGCTGGGTTATACCGATGCGATCCGGTTTTTATCTCTGCCAAAAGAGCAAAAAATGGAGAGTGTTGAACGACATCGCAACTGGCAGAACACCCTTGATAAAGATAAATTTTACAACGACATTTTTACGCCCGACAACAAGCAGGGATAATATCGCGTTGATGAAATAGTCAAGGCTACACCGCCACCTCTGCCGGAAATCAGGGAAAGCTCAATACCTCCCAATGCCCACCCTTGGTTGGCCCAACATAGCGCAACCGCCCCTCTTTCACTAATTTTGCACTTGCTCGTTCCACCGCTCTCACCGATTTATTGATTGCTTTTGCGACCTCCGCCAGTGTCAGTTCAGGGTTTGCCGCAAGCAGTTCAAGAATCCGATCGGGCGTTTTGACCGACGTTTTGACCGGCGTTTTGACCGGCGTTTTGACCGGCGTTTTGACCGGCGTTTTGACCGGCGTTTTACCAATAACATGTTTAGATGAAACATGAACCCCGCTGACTTCCCCGGTGGGCAACGAAATATTTTCAGCTATTGCTCCAGCCAGAGCACTCTTCTTTCTCCAGATAGTGACTACAAACCCGTCCGTCAGGCTGAACTCCGGTTCACGCAGACCTGCATTGCTGCAAAAGGTGATCATGTCGCCCGTTCCCGTGCCCATACGTTTAATGTATTTTGCAAGATAGAGTTCATCAGCCCTGCGATCGGCAGCAGGAACATCCTCAAACAAAAAAGCTCTTTCATCTTCGACAAAAAGCTTGTCAGAGCAATCCCTGCGTCGTGCAGTACCTTTTCTGCCTCAAGAGATCGGGCACTGGACAAATCGAAAGCCTCACTGGTTAATCAATTCGACACATCCCCCCGACGGATAATGGAGCGATTTTTCAGCTCAACCTCAGCATGTTGATGCCCATTAACAACAAGATCAAGATCAAACCATGCATCTTTGCTCTCGTCAAAAGAGGGCTCTACCGATGCCATAACCAGTGGCGAGTGAGTTGCAGTGATAAAAAAATTTTGCTTCTCTATGCGAAGAGTAGCATATTTGCAGTACAAAGTTTTGAGTAACTATTTTTTTTTCAAAACACCACTTTTCAGAGCATGATGCCAGCATCTATCGACACAACAAGCCTTCCGCTTCCGGCCTTTTTGGTAGGTACCTGGTGTCGTTTTGGCTTGTTTGGCCCCGTTTATGAGATTATCAGCATTGGAGATAAACTGGCGAATGGCGATAACTTGATGCGTGTTCGTGTCGTTGAATCCGGTGAAGAATTGGACTATCGCTTTACTGACATTCTGGATGACCCCAAGGAACGCTAATGTTTGCTACCAGCCTTAAACACGACAACGAAAAGATTAGTAACACCTTAATGAATTATCGCTATAATACGTAAATCAGGTCACAACGCAGATTGGCACAGGAATCCCGTCATCAATCATTAAAACAACGTTTCTCATGAAAATTCAGCTTCAAATTGATGATGTCATCAGCACCGATTTTATGAATTTTTTAAAATTACTGCCACAAGATAAGGTGCACATTATATCTGTTGACCGCACATCAAGCAATGTCAAAGGCTTGAATAAACTTGCAGGTTCGATAAAATCTTTAAGCGTTGATCCTTTAAAATTTCAGGAGGAGCAGCGTAATGAGTGGAATTAACTATCTGTTCGACACAAACGCCGTCCTTTATTTTTTAAATCAGCCAAGAAAATTACACGATGGATCTGTCGTTTTTATATCATTTGTCAATGAACTTGAACTCTTGTCGTACAGCAAATTGAGTTCAAATGAAGAAAAGGCAATTACACATTTTTTAAAACTGATTGAAATAATAAATATTGATCAACAAATAAAAAACACAACGATAACACTGCGTCAAAAATATTTACTAAAACTTCCTGATGCCATTATTTGCGCAACGGCAATGATTCACAAACTAATCCTTGTGACGAACGATCTGAAACTCCACAAAATTTCTGAAATTAAATGCTGTCACTTGGAAGATATTACTGAATAATCAAGCAAAAAACTTTTCCCAAGTCCATTATCGCCGGTAATCAGGTTCAAACGCTCGCCAAACTCCAGCTCCATGGCTGATGAAGGGCCGACGTTTTCCAATTTCAGATGCTTCAGCATGTATTTTCTCCGATCTCTTTTTTTATTGGGCTGCGTTCTGCCGCATTATCCTCATTTTTTCTTTCTGACCAGCAAAGCCATCCCCTTTTTCGTGAGGCGATATTTCTGAAACCGACTGTTTGGTTTATCAGGTATGGTCATCTCGACAAGCCCTGCCTTGAGTGACGGAACAAGGTAAATCGCACGAAAAGAATCCTCATGCCGAAGCCCAAGTAACTGTTGCATTTCACTACGCTTCATCTCTCCATGCAAGATCGAGAGAAGCCGTCTGACTTCCCCGCTGACTTCCCCGGCGACTTCCCCGCTGACTTCCCCGGTGGGCAACGAAATATTTTCAGCTATTGCTCCAGCCAGAGCACTCTTCTTTCTCCAGATAGTGACGACAAACCCGTCCGTCAGGCTGAACTCCGGTTCACGCAGACCTGCATTGCTGCAAAAGGTGATCATGTCCCCTGTTCCCGTGCCCATACGTTCAATGTATTTTGCAAGATAGAGTGACTCCGCCATAAGCGGGTTGGCAGGAAACGATCCGTGAGGTTTTCTGAGCTTTTCAAGGGTCAGTGATGGCGAAAGAGTACCGGGGTTCCACACCTCCAGTCGATCAGCAAACAACATGACCTGAACACTGCCGGTACTGGTATAATCGCGATGCGCAACAGCATTGACAATTGCCTCCCGCACCACTTCAGGAGGGATTTCGTAGGTGACAGGAACCTCCGCACTTTCGGCACGAGTACCAACTGCAAGGTCGATTTTCGAGAGAACAAAGTCAACCGCCTGATCAACAAGCTCAAAGGCACGCCCCTTGTATACCTGATATGATGGTATCGGCTTGGCCACCCTTGTGCCATGAAAATGAGCACACTTGACCTCCGAAGAGATAAGAAAACGCTGGGGATAGAAGCCGAACAACAGCACAGCAGCATGAGACGGCCGACCCTTGTTCAGCAAATTGAGATGAGTCAACAGCTCAAAAGCGGAGGCATCTTCTTGAAGGGGAAACCCGCGCAACAGTCGCGCCCTGCGAATAAAGCGAACCATCGCCTCTGTATCAAGGTCAGCCAACGAAGCATCAGGACATACTGCCGCATCAAACGGCCCGGTACGAATCAGCTTCAAATCTTCAAGTGCCTGCACAAGAGCAGCATAAACACCAACAAGCAGTTCGGCACTCGTCACAAACCGCCTCCGTATCAGCTCACTGCCCGCCCGCTGAATCAGCTTCCGGATTTTGGGATGCCGCGTCTCGGTCTCCCCGCCTTTCACAAAAATCAGCCTTGTTTTGTGGTGTAAGGTTGCCACATCAAATTCTCGCTCCGTTGGTGAGAGACCATCAGCATCCTCATACCCATACTCGTTACCGAAAAATCCGAGATAGATGTCGCACTGCTCAACTTCAGCAAGATAACGTTCATTAGCCCTGCGATCGGCAGCAGGAACATCCTCAAACAAAAAAGGCTCAAAAAACCGACGCATCAGGGCATCACCACGCAAATAATCACGCAGTACCGCCCGTTCAGTCGAGAACTCTTTTTGAACGCTGCTGATGAAAATGCGGAGCGGTTTCATGGGGTTGAGTCCTGACATCCAACATTTGAGTAACCTTAATTTTGCAGTGAACGCCGTAGTGAAGGAGATATACGGTAAATTTCTTGGCGCCCACCAAGTAACTTCGATTGCTTAAGGTGTCCATTGTGCTCCAATAGATCAAGGATATGATCTACCACAAGGCGTGGCTGTTGAAGCTCTTGAGCAATAGAATCATTATTGGAAAGTTGCTTGTTGACAAGCGCTGAAACCACATCACTCAAAATTCCTTGATAGTTTGGTACATACGACTGAGCGTAAACATCAAAACCAGCGATAGTAATAAAAAAGGAATCGAGATTGTCTCCTAACGTGTGAGATATGCTGATGTAATATTGCTGTTCCAACATTTCCATTGAATCGCGCAACTCCATTTCCGGAATAACATACTCACCATCTTTGCAGTATACGTCATGAGGATCTATAAAGTCACTGTCTTGAGCAACCGCTTGGTCACATGCCAGCTTCAACACAAGACTGTCCAAATTGTTAAGACCACCAATATTCTCAACAACGGACTGTATATATGACGGCGAAGAGCCCAGTGGTGGCTTGTCATTGACACCATAGATTGCGGCAACGATACGATCCATGCTTGACTGGTATGAATTCAGGTCGTCGATTCGTTCCCAAAGTGTTGATTTGAGTACTTCTGGCACTGCACAGTCATCAATTACAACAGGAATCAGTTTGCTTCCCGTATCTAATCGCTTGACAACGGCAGCATTGAGTTCCTCTCGAACCCAGGGTTTATCTACACTGTTCCTGGACAGAACAACCACGACAGCACTCGCATCCTTTAAGCCTTCCTCAAAGATTTTGTCTACAAGACTGTCTCCCGGCAGCATCTCCCATTTGTCCATCCAGGCATCAACACCATGTTGCTGTCGAAGACATTTAGCGAAATCCATCACAAATCGCTCTTTGTCTTCGGTTGCATGACTGATAAATACTTTTGGCTGCATATAATGCTTTGTACTTTAATCTTTATAAAAAAATCATTCATATAACTACAGCAGATAACTATCGAAATATTATTCTTTGCATCGTCAACTTAAATAATCACTTAGTTGATTACTTGTTATTATGAGTAAAGAAAACAGACTTTCTTTTACCAAATCGACCTCGTCCATATCCAAAAAACATAGCTCCTGTAAAATAAATCACAAATACGGAGCTCAAAATAACTGTTAAGTTAATCTTTGAGCCATCTACTATCTCAAATGTAATATAATTTGTAAAATATTTTATACCGAGTATAATCCAAACAACAGAAATAAAGTGACTTACAATCTCATTTATTTTTGAAACCGAAAACGTATTACTTACTGACACCGTTTTGTACAAAGGGCCTGTAACCCAATCTTCTAACATCACAACATGGCTCTCCCAATTTCGTTGCCAAGCTTTACTCCCCTTATTTATGAGACTCCATGCAATACCCGTAATAAAACCAATACAAATCAGACAATAAAGCACCTCTGTATTTTCTTTGAAATATTTAGAGCCATAAACCGAAAAATAACCCGCAAAAGAGGCCACCTGAAAAGCCCAAAAATAATTAGCCCGTTTCCAATAATTATAAATTTCAAAATTTTTTGCTTCCCAAGCCCTAATGTACGTCTCTTTGATTTCACAATCTTTTCTGCCTTTTATAAAACTATCATAATAGTCTACATCTGATAATTCTTTCAAAGCAGTTTCTTTTCTCGTGTAAAAATAATTAGATAAATAAATAATTATTTTTTTTACTGATATCACTGGATTATCTTTTAAATTTGACAGCAGAATCCCGTTCTGACAAATGACTGTTTATACAAAGTCCATGAATTATTTGTCAGCGCATTTATTGTAACACTTTATTGAGCATTTTAAAAGCTTCTTCAAAGCGTCCAAGAGTTTCATCGAGTTCTGGGCTATCAAGTAAAAAGGTAGAATTACGTATCAACCAATCTGAAGGGTGAAAGTGATCGAATTCAGGTACCTCCTGCGGCATTACTCTAAAAACAGCTTCGACCTTTTTAATAATACGCTCAGTATTTGGGAGTGCTGCGTTTAACTTCACAACACTAATACTATTTTTCTTAGAAAGATTATAGGCACTGTTAAGAAGCTTTACAAAAAGTTCCGGATGAAAGAAATCCTCAATATCACTCTCTGACTTTCCGGTAAAATCAACCGCTGTATATAATTGTCCTGCTTTTAAAATTTGACTCTTTCTTAGTTTTTCAAGCTTCGCCTTATCACCATTCGCCAGATCACACAACACTGCTATATTCAAATTATTAGCGCCAAATAATGAGGCGAATGGCAATATTTTATCAATACCACCGGAAGGACACATTGTCCAACGGACATCTAAACCTTCACGTTTACGATTCTTTAAGGCTATCGAAAAAGCTTGGAGATAAAGAATATCTGAAGGACCTTCTACCAAAAGCGTATTTTTCCCAATAAAAAGTGACTGTGTAATTTCATATCCTAATGCTCCTTGTAACGGAAAAAGTGTTTCTTTATCAACTCCCAATACGTCTGAAGAAACCTTAGTACCCTTTACAATAGATTTTCTGCCTTCATGTTTTATTATATCTTCAACAATACGAACATTTGCCATACTTTCAGCAGGGATCATAAAAGGAGAGTGCGTTGTATAAATTACCTGATGTTCAGGAAGAAGACGTTCTTCAATGTAGTGAAGTAAATCGGATTGAGCTTTTCCATGCAATGTTAAACCTGGCTCATCCAGCAGTATAATAGCATTACCTGTCGTTTTTTTAAGTTGTTTAAACTGTGACAAGAATGAAAAAAACCAAACAAACCCAGCACTACGTTCAGAAAGCGGAACAGTTACACGATGATTTGTGTTTTCAATACGTATTTTAACAATAGTTCCAATGTTAAACGGAGCTTTATCCTCAGTTTTTCCCTCTCCAATATCAATTAATACTCGAAGGGCTTCATTTTGGCTCCAAAACTGAAATATCTCATCCGTTATCTCATTTGATGCCCCTTCACATTTAGCTTTGAGTTCTTCATACCTTACAGCACCCCTTAATTCATCAATAGAAGTGCCTGCGTACTCTAAAAAATCAAGAAATATTTGATCTGATGCACTTACAGCTTTTTGTAAAATATCAGCCTGAATCTTAATGATTGAAATCTCTCCAGACATTCGATCGAAATGAGATGTGTAAAAAAAATTTGGTACCTCATTATACAGGATGCTTGTGATATGTGTATGAAAGCTATAATTTTTTAGTTGATTTAATTCTATCAATAACGATTCAAGCTTTTCAGATCGTTGAGAGCATTCGTTAAGTACCTCAATAGCCTCTTCTGCATTATTAGCATTTTTTAATATATTTTTTTCTATTTCATCAAAATCAAGTTTATGAATTAAATGATCAAGACATGCCCTTTCATCACATGAAATATCCCAAGACAACGAATCATTACCAATATAGCTACATATACTTATTTCATTGCTTTTTAATGCGCTCAACCCATAAATATCACTTATTATTTTTTGGTCTGACAAAGATAGTGACCAATGTGTCACAATAACCTTAGATAAACCGTCTGCATGCCGTTCATCAAAACGACTCAAATAACGACGTGGGTAGTCACGAATTTTTTCATATTCAAATATACCTATTGGTTTAATACCATATAACGCCTGAAGAATAGCAGTTTTACCTGCCTCATTTTTACCTACTAAGCAAGTCAGGTTATCTATTTCAAACTCATTACTATCCTCGATAGATCTAAAATTGGTGATATGCGCATTAATCAATTTCATTTAAATAACCCTTTCTTTTTAAGAGATAATAAAAACTGAATGGTAAAATACTTTTCAACAGTAATAATTGAAATATAAACTGATCAAAAATTATGTTTAAAAAATAAGTACAAGACAATGTCATATCAGAAAAAACAGAAAAATAATGTACTGGATCTTCTGATAAAAATTCAGAGCAAGCCTTCAACTCACTCGTATCTTTCCGGTTAATAGATTATGCATAATGCCATGCTTGATCTTGCGAGCTTTTACAAGCTTTACTTCCAGCACTTCAATTTCGGAGTCCATATCCATCAGGATCTCAGCGATAGCACTTTGTTCTTTGGAATCTACCGGCAAATAAATTGCAAAGGCCTTTACATCTGCTGAGTTCACAGAGTCAAAAGTCGATCCTTTAGAAAGCCTTGCCCAACTTGGTTCTTGAGCTATAAGGTAATGATAAATAAAATGATTAGCCGACCGAATTGCACATACTCCACGCCCAAGACATACATCAAAAACTGCACGAGAAACTTCCCCGACAGGAGCACGAACAGACATCAGTATATCTCCACATTTGCCATTTCTGGTAACATCACTCGTAAAGACTCTTATTATAGTCTGGCGATCAACGATATCAGCATTTCCCTGAATTAACGGCAAACCAGTACCTTTGGTATTGTAATTGATCGAAGTTGGAGACTGTCCCATTATGACCTCTGCTACATCCCCCAACTTCTTCACCTCCCACTCCCCGCTAAAACCCGGCAGGCGTTTTTTGCCGGTGAGCAGTTCCTGCATGGCACCTTGTTTGATTTGGCGTTTTTTGGTGATGAGTTTCTCAAGGGATTCAATGAGGGCATCCGCATCGCTCAAGGCTTCGGAAATGGCTGCTTGTTCGGCTTTGGTGGGAGGAAAAGCTAACAGGATATTTTGAACTGTTATCAAACTCATTCCTGCCTTCGCCCCAGAATCCGTTAACGCACGAAATAGTTTTTGCGGCTTATCGGAAGCTAAAAAGTAAGCGACAAATTTTGGGCTGATTGTTGACGCATCGAATCGCACTAATGCAATATGCTGATTGATGTAAGCAGGTTTTGGAACATCGGGAGAAACATAGCTGATAATTCCAATATCAGCCGTAATTGAGATCAAGACATCATCATCATGAAGCTGTGTCCGTGTACCTTCACTGGCATCTTTTGGCAGATTTACCAACCGCAGATCCTTTAAATCCAAAAAGATGGAAGTTCTGACAAGATTGGTTATTCGGATAAACGGGGCACCTCGATCTGAATAAAATTCAGCCCAACCACGTGAGCCACTCGTTATAAAAGGCTTCAACTCTCCAATTCTCCTCACCTCCCAATCCTCAGGAATAACCCCAACCTCAGTCAGCTTATAGCCGTTTTTCACCTCAGCACTCATGCATGCCCCTCCATTCCGGTGCCTGCCGGGAGTAAACGAACAGGCACTGCGGTAAGGGTTTGCATCTGACGAATGGCGATCTGATTGAGCCGTTTCAGTCGGTCGCCCTGCGCAAGGTTCATGCGAATAAACTCCGCATTCATCCCTTCAATGTTGGCAAGTACGAGCAACTGCTCCACAGAGGCATGGTCGCGCATGTTGCCGTCAAGTTTTGGATTGGCATCACGCCACTCTTTCGCGGTCAGGCCAAAGAGGGAAACATTGAGGATGTCAGCCTCATTAGCGTAGGTGATGGCTGCCTGCGCAGGTGTGATTTCCGCTGGGATGAGATGGTCGCGGATGGCATCAGTATGAATCCGGTAGTTCAGTTTTGAGAGTGTACGGTTAAGGTTCCATGAGAGAGAAAGTCGCCGGTTTTCGTCATCCTTGAGATGCTGGAACTCCTTGATAAGGTAGAGCTTGAATTCGACGGAGATCCATGAGGCGAACTCAAAGGCAATATCCTTATGAGCGTAGGTGCCGCCATAACGGCCAGATTTCGAAGTAACTCCAAGAGCATTAGTAGCTTCTATCCAGCGTTGAGGCGAGAGAACAAAGTAATTGCTGCCCGCTTCAGTTTTAAACCTCTCGAATTCGAGAGGTTTAAAACTTGGATTGCTCAATATTTCCCAAAGTCCGAGAAATTCAATCGTACTTCGGCTGCGCATCCAGTTATTGATGATGGCAAACGGTTCCCGTGCATTTCGATACCGGGCAATATCCGTTAAAGAGATGTAATCTTCATTACTTTGTGAAAGCACGGTAATGGCTACACCCTGTACTTCAATAATTGATTTTGTTGATTTACTCATAGCTCCATCCCCATTCGTTTAAGATGCTCATTCACCTTCGCCTCCAGCTCGGCGACCTTGCTGTTCACCTCGGGTAAGGGCATTTCGTAGCGCTCGGCAAGCTCTTTCACCCGGCGGGTCAGGGTCTGGCTGATGCGATCCATCTCACCGTGAATGGCGGCAGCAATTGTAGCGAGCCATTTATCGTCAACAACCAGCGTTTTGACCTCCTCTTCGCTCAATGAGGGATATTCGGCATAAGCGAGCTGGTCAAGGTTGGCCTCAGCCTCCTTGTGCGACCTCTTCAGGTCGGCTTCGTCGCCTGAAAGTTGCAGCCACTCGCGGAGCAGATCGGCCTCATCTTTGCTCTCCCTCTCCCCTTTGATCTCCTTCAACCGCGCCGTAACACTTGCCCTGTTCACCTTGTCCAGTCCTGAAAAAACACCCTCCTCCCCGCCGTGCTCCTCTTCAAGTTCTGTGATGCGGGCCGTGAGGCTTTCGAGTTCAGCCTCAAGCCGGGTGATGGCTTCCTGCTCTTCGGCAAAGTAGCGGGCGATAACAAACTGCCTGGGCACAAGGTCGCAGGCCCAGCCTTTGTCAACCTCCTTCCCTTTGCTGTTCTTCACCAGAAGGCGAGAGGTTTCAGCTCTCCATCCATCGGCGGCGATGAGATAGCAGTCATCCTGCATGGTCTCCGTCCAGTAGTCCATCAGGTGCTGGTAAACGTGATAGTTGTCGATCAGCGGCTTGCCGGTGTAGTGGGTGAGCAGCTCTTCGGAGAGTTCCTGAATCAGCGCCTTGGGATGAAACGCGGGCTGAAGATTTTTGAGCCTGAGGGTAGCGCTCTCCTGCCACTCGGCAAAGAGGCTGTTCATGCTCTCGATGAAGGTGACGAACTCCGGATGGTTGTAGATGGTACTCTTGATGGTGCCCTTCGGGATAACAAGATCAAGGTAGCCAGGACGATTGGCCTTGAAGAGGGTTTGGCGAAGCTCCGGGCAAACCTCCCAGTAGGGCTGAAGACCATCAACATCGGAGCAGGGGATTCCGCCGCGAAGGTGGCCTTCGATATCCTGAATATCCTCTGCCACCTGGTTGTCGATGTAGCGCGGAAGGTTGAGGTTGAACTCGTTTTTCTCAATCTCCTCAATGCTGACCATCCGGGAGTATTTCGGGATCTCAAGCTGCCTGGTGAAAACATCAACAATTTTGTGAAGATCCATGTCGCGCAGGCGGTTCTTGGGGCCATCCTTCATGTACCCTGCGCTGGCATCAATCATAAAGATGCCTTTGCGGGCATGAGCATCTTTTTTGTCGATCACGATAATGCAGGCGGGGATACCGGTACCGTAAAAGAGGTTGGCCGGAAGACCGATGATGCCCTTGATGTAGCCCATCCTGATGAGTTTGCGGCGAATATCGCCCTCGGCATTACCCCGAAAGAGCACACCGTGCGGCAGAATGCAGGCTCCCTTGCCGGTGCTTTTAAGCGAGCGGATAATGTGGAGCAGGTAGGCGTAATCTCCCTGTTTGGCTGGCGGAACACCGAAATGCCGGAACCGGCCATGCGTATCGTTCAGGGGATCAATCCCCTTGCTCCAGCTCTTGTCGCTGAAGGGGGGATTGGCGACGACATAGTCAAAGGTTTTGAGATCGCCCAGATCGGCATCAAAAAAGAGGGGATTGGCCAACGTGTTACCCTGCTTGATTTCCGCTGTGGGATTGTTGTGCAGAATCATGTTCATGCGGGCAAGGCCGGAGGTGGCGGCATCCTTTTCCTGACCATAGAGCGTAACCCGGGCGGTTGCTTCATCACCCACCTTCAGAAGGAGCGATCCCGAGCCGCAGGCGGGATCGTACACCGTGGTGTTATTGGTGGTGGGGGCATCGTGAATACCGACAATTCTGGCCATAATGCGGCTCACCTCGGCAGGGGTGTAGAACTGCCCTTTGCTTTTGCCGCTCTCGGTGGCAAAGTGGCGCATCAGATACTCGTAGGCATCGCCGAGAATATCGTCCCCCTCTGCTCGATTTTTGGAGAAATCAAGCACCGGATTCTCAAAAATGGCGATGAGGTTGGTGAGCGTATCGACCTTGTCCTTGCCGCTGCCAAGCTTGGTGTCGTCGTTGAAGTCCGGCATATCGGAGAGCTTGTTGGCGCTCGCCAGCGGCCCGAGAATCTTTTTATTGATCTGGTCGCCAATGTCGGTTTTGCCTTTGAGGGCAACCATATCCCTGAAGCTTGCCCCCTCGGGAATGGTTATGGGAGCATAGAGCACACCGGCATATTTGTCGCTGATATATTTGACAAAAAGCAGGACAAGCACATAGTCTTTATACTGGCTGGCATCCATGCCGCCGCGCAGTTCGTCACAACTTTGCCACAGGGAGGAGTAGAGTTCAGATTTTTTGAGGGGCATGGGTTATCGCAAGTACTGTTAGCATCAATTGAGATTTCCGGGACTGCTCTACCAGGAGAGGGAAAGGAGACGTAAAAGAATATAGCAGAAACGTTCAGGAAAGGAAAAACGTGAGGTGAGGTGTTGCTCAAGCGGCAACAAATTGGCTTGCCATGAGACTACCAGAGCCTTCTGGCAGTGAAAGTTTTTTGAATGAATACGCCTCTTGAACACGAAGGCGTAAAATATTTTTGTAAAATGTAATTAATTTTCGATTATTGTATAAATATAAGAGAAAAGGATTATTGATGGTCATTATCAAAAAATCTGTTTTAAACAGTTTCGGGGCAAAATGCCCTGATGCGATACCATCATTGAATGAATGGTATGCCAAGGTAAAAGCAGCCGACTGGAAGAACCATGCAGAGTTGAAAACAATGTTTCTGTCTGCGGACTATATCACAAACGAACGGTATGTTTTCAACATCAAAGGAAATCATTACCGGATCGTTGTGAGGATTCGATTTTCTTCAAGAACGGTTTTCATCAAGTTTATCGGCACCCATAAATCCTACGACAGCATTGACCCTGCGACGATTGAGCAACAGTAAAAAGTGGAGATGACAATGGAAATAAGCACAGCAGCACAATATGAACAAGCCCTCAGGGAAATTGAAGCATTGATGAATGCTTTCAGTGACGGAGAAAACACGATTAACGATTCAAAAATTGGTGACTTGGCAAAAACAATTGAGGAGTATGAAGATCGTCATGTTGTTATGCCCATGCCTCTGGTGATCAAAAAACCGGAAACTGTGCCTGACGTGATTGAACTCAAAATGTTCGAGAAAAAAATGAAGCGTAAGGATATGGCAAAACTGCTGGGAATCACCGATACACGCCTTTCGGAGGTCATGCATGGCAAGCGCAAGATCAATATGGAACTGGCAAAACGGCTTTACAATACCTTGGGTGTTGACCCAAAGTTTATCCTTGAAAAATCATAATCCAAAATTGAGGGACGAGCGTTGTCATTAAAAGATGTGATGTATTGCTCAAGCCACAACAAACTGGCCTGCAATGAGACCACCACAGCCTCTTGGCGCTGTAAGTATTTTGAACAAAAAGCTGGCTCCTGGAGGTAGGATAGTGGTCATTGCAATACCTCCCAATGACCGCCAATGCTTGCGCCAACATGACGAATGAGCCCTTATGACTTCATTTTATTAATGTGATATTTGATGCCGTTCGCGCTGACACCTAACTCTGCCGCCAACAAACGCTGCGTTATGGATGGTTGTATTTTCAGCAAAGCAAGTATTTTTTTCGGGGTTGCTTTACCGGTAGGTCTGCCGGTAGTCTCCCCTAAAAACTGTTCGGAAAGAAAATAAATACTGTCCACCATAGCCCTGACTTGGAAAGAAAGGCACGGATTCTGCAAAGGTGGCGGGCTGCATGACCATCAAATGGGAGCAATAAATAATTTCGGGAGATGGCGGTGACGAGAGTGAAAGGTTCCACTTTACTCGTATTCAAACAGACTGACAGCTTTCTTCTTCATCCAAAGGAAATAAGTGTGTTTTTTGAAACCAAAAAACAATGGTTGAGAAGTGTAATTTTGCTTATTCCCTGATTCCACACTTGATGTTTTGACAAAATCTGCATATTTTGAGCCAGAAAAACATGTAACGAGATGAGATAATGCCAAAAATATTCGAATATTTAGGGATTCTGATTTTCTTCTATTCAAATGAGCATGAGCCGATTCATGTCCATGCAAAAAAAGGAGAGTTTGAAAGTAAAGCAGAATTCTCTATAGTTAATGGAGAAATCTCGGAGATAAAGATTAAAAATATTTCAGAAGCACCACCACTAAAAGGAAAAGACCTTAAAGATTTTGAGGCTTTTCTTGAGAAATATGCTGAGAAAATAGTTGAGAAATGGATTAGCTATTTTGTTTATCATAAGGATGTTGAGTTTGAAAAAATTACAAAAAGAGTCAAATGAGAATAATTGTTGACTATAAAGACTCACCGTCTGGATTTAACCAGATAAAAATTGATTCTGCAAGATATTTGTCCGATTATGCAATTCGGATAAGATTTAACGATGGTAATGAAAGACTTGTTGATTTCAAACCTTTTTTATCAAAATCGCTTCATCCATCGATTAAGAAATACTTGGACGAAAGTAAATTCTCCAACTTTTCATTGACTGATGGGAATTTGAACTGGAATGATTACGATTTGATTTTTCCAATTTCTGACTTGTATAAAGGACAGATCAAGGCATAATCCACGAAACCACAACACATGGTATAGTGGCAGGTTTCATTGGGTTCCGAGTTTTTGGTACGTAAAAAGGTCGGTGAAAACTGATAGGAAATCGATGCGTAATCCCGCACGAACTCAAAGTCGCTGGCTCTTGATTGCGGACATTTGCTATATCTAACATCAAAAGGTGATGATGAATGGACGCCGTATTAGTTGAAAAAGAGGCATTAAGACTCACTCTCACGGAAAGGGCATTACTTGCTGACCATCTTCTACAGACGTTGGGAAGCGAGGATAAAGCCGTCATGAAGGCGTGGTCAGACGAGGCTGAACGTCGTCGCGGGTTGTTTATCAACGGTGAAATTGAAGCGTTTGATGGCAAATCAGTTGTTGATGCCCTTCGAAAAAGATTGAGATGAAATATCGCATAATCTCGCTTGCTTCTGAGGATTTGGCAGGGGCTGTGAAATATTATGAGGCTCAATGTGAAGGCCTTGTGGCTGATTTTCTTGATGAATTTGAAGCATCGTTGGAGAGAATATGCCATTGCCCTGACGCATGGATGGCAGTTAGCCATAACCATCGCAGGCATCTTTTTCGCCGATTCCCCTATGCTGTACTTTACTACAATGCCGGGAACGAGATCATTGTCTCAGGTGTGATGAATCTGCGGATGGACCCAGAAAAGCAGAGGTAAAGAATTGAGAGAATGTAATCTCAGAGGATTTTCTGCCAGCGCATCTTCAGAAAAGCCTCCAGCGTCATAGCGACGCGTCACTCTCCATCAACGTGGTGCTCCGCTCAATACTCCCACTCCTCATGCTTGACCGGCAGGCGATTGAGATCGTCCCGCAGTGAGCGCCATTTTGGCAACACAATATCGGGCCGTTTGTTGTGCTGCCCACACCGTATGAATCTTATTCGTCGATAATTATGAAAATTACATAAAAATAGCGATTTCACTGCGCTGGGTGTTACTCTTGTTATGGCAAGGCACAACAACCGGACCCGTTACCAGGTTTCCCCAATGAGAGTTTTTTCTCCTGAAAATAAGTTATGACAGCCATGAGACGAATCTCTTGTGCCAAGTCTTGAATCCCAATCTTGAGTGAGGCCAGCAAGTCCTGGGATACTTCAAACGTCATTGTTTCTGTCACATAGTGAAGCTCCTTCACAAAAATCGTTCAAGCGGCATGGAACCATCCTGTTTCTTGTTTCAAAGATACTCACTGGTGTGTTGTACTCCATCAAGAGAAAATCAGAGTGTTTCATTCAGAGTACCAATATTGAGCCTGATCTGCAACTCCTGAAGAAGCTCTTGCAAAAAATTCAGGAGTAAATTCCAGGAGAGGGAGAAAACATCCAGGCAGAGCACATAAACGGCCTTCAGCTTCATCATCAACCACAAAAGTCTCAAATTTGCACTTCAGCCGTGCCCAACAGGAATAGCCTCGTCTCCTGGGAAACATCTGAGCGCATAAATGCAGAGCGGAGCCCGCAGCATCCCTGGTAAAAAAGAGAAAAGCCCTCTCGCTCTCAAGAAGCCGGTATTTTTTCCGAAGCTTTTCCGCCGAAAGCGGACAATCGCGCCGCTGGATGCTTGCCGCTGCGATGGCATGAGGCTCCAAAAAGCCCTGAAGCTTTTCGGCTTGTACGGAACGCACTCAACCAGACGAAACGTCCTGCCGGGGAAGGCATCAATGTTGCGGTCAGCAGTGAAATAATCAACGCTCCTGTTCACAAACTGGAGGCCAGAATCACGCGCAAGCACTGTGCATATGGTAGTACTTCAATAACTCGTCAACAGCGGGATCGCCCGTTGCTGTGGTTTCATCAAACAGATTCGCAGCAACGACTCCCTTGAGCTTGTTCAACTGTGCCTCGTCAAGATGATTAAACTTCTCCCACCACTCAGTAGTTAGATTGTCTTTGTACTTGAAGCGATGGATGATAAACGCTTCCGGCATCCATAGGATTTTATGGAACTCGTCTATGTCTTTCCCGAACGCTTCTTGAAAAAAGGAGTTCCCGCGACTAACCTTGCCTTTTGTGGCGTTAAGGACAGCCTGGATTGATCGGATAAACTTGCGATTCCAATGCTTCCCAATATATTCCCGGTTATAACAATAATCAGGGTCGTCTATGGGATGATACTTCATCGGGAATGAGTAGATAGTCACACTAAGCTCATGGCATAAGTCAATATTGATACTCAACCTGTAATACAAATCATCCGGCTTGTCCTCGAAATTGTAAAGTAAGTAGTTGGCTAATTTCTTGATACCATGCTTTGCAGCACTACGAATAGCCATTTCGTAGGTATCTTTCATTGAGTAGTGGTCGAAAGCAATCCGCAACGGCTGGATGTTACTTTCGGCCAACTTTTCCATTTTCTTGTCAGTTACAAGACGAGCGTCTACACCCTGATTAAAATCAACGATGCGCATACGCTTCAGGCGTTTGAAATACTTTTCGTGAAGGGGACGCGCTGTATCATCAAACTCAATTATAGCGTCTGGGCTTGCTACTTGAGCATAAAGTAGGTTGCGCTTTTCTCGTTTTAAGTAGAAGTCCGCTTGTTCCGTCTCAGGCAGTTTATTAGAAATACGGTCATACAAAACAATCATTTTCCTTGTATAGGCCCGCACGTTATACCCGTCTCGAAGGTTTTTCATCGCTATATCATATTCACTTTCAGGGACATACGTAGCACCGCGCCCAAATCCACACTCATTTATTTCATTGATGATTTTGTCAAAGTGTTTTGAAGCAAATACGTTGTTGTCCAGCAGGAGTAGGTCCTTTTGCGCACCGAACCGTTCATTGGTCTGCTGGATTTGCTCCTTCAGTTTTATGTAGTCCTTGTACTCCGGCTCTAACCGAGGGACAGCACAAAAAACGCACTTGCGTGGACATCCGCGCGTCATGTAAGAGAGATAGGCATTGCTGGCAGGATACTGATAATCGATCTCATCCAAGATGGAGTAATCCAATGGCAGCTCATCGATGATGTCATCGCTATCGTCATCCAGCATGCCTGGCTTATCCAACAAACCACAAATTGGCTTAATCCCGCATTCTTGAAACACTTGCTCGTGAAGAATACTTGAAGCGATTCCGCCAACGATCATTCTGCCATTTTCCGAGCAGAAATTCTTTGCGTAATTGATAGTGCCGACTGTTTCACGCCAATAAAATGTGAATAGGGTAGTGACTCCGACAACATCAAACTGAGGAAACTGGCTTTTTCGATAACGAAGGCGGTACTTATTTAACAATGATGCCTGTTCGCTATTCCTAAAGTTCGGGATAGCATCGAGTGGAACGAACTTCCCTATCTTTATATGCTCGATGAGTTTAGGGACTTGTTTTCCCAGCTTTGGGTCATTTACTTCTGCCAGAAACTCTTCACATAACAACTGTGCTGCAAAAAACTTGAGATCGCCTTTAAAAAAACGGACATCATCACCTCGTTTGCGGTAATAGGTGGCCAACTTCATAAGGCCCATCGGCGGATATTTGTTACTATAGTTCGGCTCAATCAAGAGAATATTTCGGCTCATTGAAGACCTTCCTCGACCTTGCTGATAATTCGCTCAGCAGTTTCGCTATCTGTTTCAGTTAATATGATGCTGAATATTTTTGATATGAGCTTGCGCTCGGGTCGGCTATACTGTGAAAGCCTATCCGTACGATGCGTTGATTTAATTTCTTTTGGTTCATCCGTGCTCACAGGCAATACTACCCTGATAACAGGTTTAGGCCGGTCGTGCTCTATCCTGGTTATAACCTTGTGCATCGGATTATCAGCCTTCTCCTTCATTTTTTCGATGCGTACCTGAGCGGTCTCAGCTTCCTTCTTTGATTCAGCAACAATCTTTAAATCGCGTTTGCGATGATCTTTATCGACAAAACCGCTTGTTGCATCTTTTTCTTTGAATTCGGCTTCCTTTTTCTGGTATGTATCAATTTTCTTATAGGCACTATTGAAGGCCGAACCGTCATAATAGATTTTGTGAAGTTCCTCGTTGAAGTACTTTCGTAACTCTTGTTCGAACTCTGCTCGCGCCTTATTTTCGTTAAAATAATCGCGCTGCGAATTAGGAATCAAATCTTTGTTCAGAGCGAAAACCTCGCCGACAAAATAGCTGTTGCCACGATCCTCTTTGAACAACTTTTGAAGTGAGTCCTCACCGCCAATCTGTATGTTTTCTTTACGCAACCGTAGACCGCGCATCTGATTAATCTTCGGGATAGCTTTCTGAAACTTTGATAAACCGAACCACATCCAAGCCAATAACTCTCCATCTGCATCATAGAAGTTCTTGAAATCGATGTCAAAAATATCATCGTATTTGGTTCCTGTTGGTTCTTTCAGGATAGTGATATATTTCTTGAAAATTTGTTCTCCCTCAAGCGCAATATTATATTCATCAAGTCTGAAGCCAAGCTCCTTAGCCTTTTTATACACTTCGCTACGATAAGTGAAGATATTCTGGTACGGTACAGGGGCAACAAACGACAGATAATCTTTTACCTGCTGAAAATCGAGCAAGTCTGTGTTCTCTTGATTGATATCAATCAGCTCCACTCGAAAAAAATGTGAGTCAAGATCGTCTGTCATCTCCTGTTCAAAGCGATTGATAGCATGCAGCATCTCATTAGCCGAGTGCTTCTTACCACGCTGGTTCTCGTCAATAAGACTCCGCATTTTCTTGGCATCACAAACCATGATTGAAACCGTGTTCTCGCCTTTAGCAGAAGACCTAAAGACAAGCTCTTTGCAGTACGCCAAACCACACAGTCTGCCAATTCCTCGAAATCCTTTGTCTTCACCAACTTTTTTGTCAGAATCGGCTATATTTCCAAGAGTACGTTGAAATGATGCTGCGGCTATACCCGTTGCGTCGTCTTCGATACTAATAGTTCGTTTGTCCCGATCCAGCCATATCTTAATTGTGCCTTCGTTGGGTTTCAGGATTCCTTCTTTTAAGGCTTTATCAATTTGATCACATGAATTCTGAATGTACTCGCGGTAGATTACCTTAGAGTCCTTATACATTCCTGTTGTAAGATTTTCTAAAATATTCGCACCAAAAACATACTCAGTCATATCATAATCCCCTTTTTTACTTGAACTGCTTGTAGATAGGTTTTGGGAATTTTAGCTTCAATAGGGAACGGAAAATGGGATTTTGTACCAGATAGTCCCCCTGCTCCAAGCGCGTCAACATGTTCTTGTACGTATTCGGTAGGCTTCCGTAGTCTCTCGTTGATGTTTCGATGGAATTGGTCCTTCCATAGGCATGGGTGGAACAGTTCCCGGTTACACGGTCATGAATTGCCGATCGGAATTGTTCTGCAGCAAAGAGAACAACCCCCAAAGAGCGACCGCGTTCAGTAATATCGAGAATTTCCCGTAAGATAGGTGATGTTTTCGGTATCTCCTTTGATGCATACTTGTTGAGCTCATCGATAAAAATAACAATCCGTGTGGGAGGTTCTACCCCCGACTCTGCGTCATATTCCCCTAACTTCAGGTTGTAGATAGTACGGACGGCATCACCGAAAACAAACGCCTGCTTGTCCTCAGGGAGCTTTGCGATATCGATAACACATACTTCATTCTTTCGTATCTTCTTTAGTTCGTCAGCCAAGCGACACTCATGTTTACTTGAGTCAGGACGGTTAGCAAACATATCATCATTTTTTGTGGCTTTATTTATA
Organism: uncultured Chlorobiaceae bacterium; assembly: GCA_903866255.1. Taxonomy (GTDB): domain Bacteria; phylum Bacteroidota; class Chlorobiia; order Chlorobiales; family Chlorobiaceae; genus Chlorobium. Next base: position 22,626 of record CAIPMW010000076.1, read on the forward strand.
ATACGCTTAAATTTTCGCCAACTTAGCACAGAGATTTCGTTAGACACCCGTTGTTGACCACCGCGCCCTGCGGGCTGCGACCGTTGAGAAAGCTCATCAACTCTCTCTCTGAAATCAGACCACGTATTGACACGACCACCGCCGAAATCAGGGTCAGTATCGTCTATGATTTTGCTGATGATCGCCTCCATTGTCTGCTGCGGGTCGTCAATATCGGCAAAGAGCATTTCCAGACTTTCTTTATCATCTTCATAGGAATACTTAAACTTCTGTAGCTGCCCGTAATCCATATATGTCTTTACGTCTTCCTGCAGTAGATACGTACTCTGTTTGGCCGATGTGTTGCTGGCGAAAGGCATGTAGTATTTCACATTCTTGAACGGGTCGGTAGATAAACCCAGCTTGTCATATTCTGCAAGAGCCTGATCTCTTTCACCGGGGCCATCAGCCGAGAAGTCGTTCGGACGGTCGATGGCCATCAAGTCTCTGCCTTTTACGTTGAAAATGACAAAGGCCACGGTATCATCTGGTTCATCACTACTCAAGTATTTGTCCTGAATGGCTTTCATCAGAAACATCGCGTAAGATGTCTTGGCTGCAAGTCCTGAAATGCCCGAGATGTTTAAGTGCGCACCTTCTGGACCCAAGATGAATTTCGAATTCAAATGTACAGGAAGGGTGACTTCTTCGGCGGTTCCCTCGTACATCTTTAGCGAGCCGCAAACCAATGGATTTTGAATTTTATCCAATCCTAATGCCATCGTGATCTCTTCGGCTGTTGCAAGACACACCTTGGCATTGTTATGAACTGGCGTATACAGATTCCCGCTGTTGAAGGACACCTTTGCCTTTGCATAATTCATGCCAACACGAAGGGTCGGTTCATCAATATCGACATCACCAAAATCACTTGAGATAAAGTTTGTCAGAAAGCTCTGGGCATCCGTAATATGAGAGATGTTCTCAATCACCCCGAACGTATAGGAATTTTCGATATGCTCGACCTTGACAATATCGAATGCGTGAAGCTTCAAGTCTGAGTTTGTCCAGAAATTGAACTCATCCATGGTTGTGGGGCTTTTCTCGGTCGCCATTACACGGCCTATCAGTTTACTCATTTCGATTTTTTTTAGAATAAGTGCAAGAAGCTCTCAGCACTGAGGTATCGTGATTTCACATAGGACTCTGTCAGATAAATGGGGTAGAGATGATTTGCCCACCTCAAGTCAGAGCCATAACAAACAGGGTTTCTCTCATTCATCATGTAAGCGCTCAGCGTATCAACGAGCTGGCTGTCTATACCACACTCGTTTTCTTCCTCAGTAACGAGAATTTTCTCGACTTTGAGAATACCATCGAATGGAGTCCGCGTCTGTGTCTTGTCCCTCAGCCGTATATACCACACCGCGAACTTGATATCGCCCAACATAGAATTTTCATACTCTGCAACGGGTGTACGACTATAGAGTGGCAAATCCGCGATAAAGCCAGGGTTCGGCTTGCCGTTAATATCCTCGCAAACTTCTGGATTGAAGTTTTTTGATGCACCAATAACCCAGTTGTAGTTGTTTTTAAATGTCTGGTACTTTTTCTTGTCAGCTTTGTCTCCCTTTGTTGGGCGATACTCTAACGATCCATCCTTGACTAAGTAGTTATTCTGATTTATTTTACCTTCTCGCACAAGCTCGGCAACAAGTTTTTTCTCACACTCAATCATTCTGTCCTGGACACAAGCCGTTGCCCTATCCTCGAATTTCTTTTCGTCATTCTTGGATGTTTTGTACGGCAGTATTGTAGAAAACTCTATACCGAGCCGAGTCAATTCATCACACTCGCTCAGTTTCTTAGCTGTAGCTGGCCAAAACCCGGATATTCCGTCGGCATCAGCGACATCCGGCATAGATAACACAAACTCTCGTTTAAATTTGACCGGTACAACTCTCTTATCGATACGGCGGCAGCATCCGACACCTATCTGACCGGCAATCACGGGGTAAATGATGCTTCGTCCGCCTGACTGTGAATAGGCAATGTCATCCACCTTGAAAACCCTGCGAGAACCATCCAAAAAGTAGCTCAAAATCTGGTCGTTGCGGGAGGCAAGCTTCTTGCATAATCCTGACAGGGGGACATAGGTTTTGTGCGGTGTAGTTTCGGCTCTTCTTTTCCAAATGATCTCGCTATTGCCATAATCGACTGCTGGACGGTCCGCGTGGTCAAGAACATATTTATGAGCTTTATAGCTCTTACCGCCAGTAACCTCGGCAAGTATGTTCATAACCTTGTTGTGCTTTGACTTGGCACCTAAAGAACTGCTCATACCTAACCTGATTGATTTGGATTAGAATGTGTTCAAGACAGAAATGAGAAGATTAATAAAGCCCACCGCCCGCAAGCAGCGGGGTATCTGGTTTTAGAAAAAGCTTAACAAACTTCACCGCAAGCGGTGGGGAATTCAACCCTGAGAGATTTAAGTCAATAACTTCTTTTTCAAAAACAGAATATACTATTATCGATAAAGCACGGCAAAATAATAAACAAGTTTGAGCGAATGGCCACCATCTAAAGTGGACCCCTGATAATGGTGTTTACCTCTATTTTTATCTGTGCTGATGAAGATTGACAGGTAAGTTTTGCTTCCTGTCGGCCGCTTTGCTGAACCAATTGGCTTTTTATCCCCGAGATTGTATGATTGATCTGCTGCCTGATATGGTTCAATGCCTCAGATATCCCTCTCATCGCAGTATCACGGTCATCCAGAGGCAAATAGGTCAGGTCAATATCAACAGATAATCGGGGCATATTTCGTAAAAACAGATTTATTGCCGTGCCGCCTTTTAACGCAAAGACCTTTTCTTTGGCCACAAGCGGCAATACCTGATGCAGAAGGTCAACCTGCTGGCGATACATTGGGTCTATCATAACTTTACCAGCTCCTCTGGCAGGTTAAGAGCGTATTTTTTCAACATAAACACCGCCTTTAACGATACTTCTTGCTCCTTTTCCGAGATCGAGTTGAGCGTGAACAAGGCGTTTATACCACTCATGTTCAGCTTTTTCTGCCATGTAGAGAAAAAGGCGTTTTACCTTGATTGAGCGACATTGCTCAAGAAGCTCCTGTACAACTTGTGGGCGAAGTGTTGTCAAACCTTCCATGATCTGATAGCACTCCACCAGATTCAGGGTATCAGGACAAAGGTAGAGGCATTCGAGAATTGCCCGTTCCGGCGAAGAGACACGTATGGAAAAAAAGGGCAACTGCAGATCCATGAGTCCAGTGTCGTTCGGCAGAAATGATGTTCTTTCATGGACGATCAGTTGCGGCCACTCATAGTTTCTGAACCATGCCGGTAAATGTGTTTTGATGGGAGAAAATAAAGAGACGGTCTGTTTGCCAAGAGGCACATAATGCGCAAAACCCTGCAAGGCAAGAGCCGTGAGCACCCCGGCATGAAGCGGCAATTTGGCTTGCGTTTGCAGGGTATAGAGGGCCCCTGACCATGTCACCTCTTCACCTGGCCGTTTCAGTGCTCCGGTGCCGACGGATTCCATCCAGCCGCTCTTGCGGTAATGCTTTTGGAGGTCATGGTATATGCCACGTTGCTCAAGCCATGATGCCAAATCAACCGTGCCCTGAGTATGGTGGGCAAGTGTTGATTTTAATTTTATTCGATTATTGGTAGTCATACTCCTGATATCAGAATCTTTACAATAAGCCGCAAATCAGCAAAGGACTATCGCTGGCGAAATCTTCGCGAATCTTATCTTTTCTGTTTCCGATTATGGAGCATCGGTGGAAGCTTGCCCCTGCAATGGCATGACGCTCAAGAAAAGCCCTGAAGCTTTTTGGTTTAAACGGAATGCACTCAAGCAGGCGAAACGTCCTGCCGGGGACGGCCTCAATTTTGCGGTCACGTGATGGCCGAGAGTCCTTTCTGCTTCACCAGAGAAAGGAGTTTCAGTGTTGTACCAGCGGGCTTCTTGAGTCCCCGTTCCCATTGACTGACCGAATCTTTGCTCACATTCATGTACAGGGCAAAAACTCTCTGGCTCACCTCCTCACGCTCTCGCAAGGCTTTGATATCAGGAGCACTGAACGCATGAACCGGTGTCAGGCAAGCTTCGTCAAACTCGCGCATTGTCTTTTTGTCGATAACGCCAGCATCAGACATGCCTGCCATGGTTTCATGGATTGCTGCATAAGCGTCACTCTTGTATAACAAAAAATCCAATACCTCTTGAGCCAACGGTTCCGTAAGGAGTTCGGCTTCATGTTTCAATTGTTCGATGACCGTCATAATGCTTCTCCAATAAGAACGATAAAACAACGATAGTTTTGCGTTTCTTGCCCGAAACCGTTACATCTCGGCAAAATCCAGACCGTCACGGGAAATTTTTATAAATCTCTTTCCTGTGCAAAATGCGCGTAAAAATAAGCTCATTACCAGCACACTCTATCCCTATTCTATAATCCCCTGTACGAATCCGGTAATAAGTATCGTAACCTCGAAGCTTTTTTAGATTCCTGATCCCAGTCAAATTTTCAGCTTCCTTGCACTCGATAATAATTGCTTTTACCTTTGCCAGCAGCTTATCATCGCGAAGCCTGCGAAGCTCTTTTGCAAATCTCTGTTCAAAGATAATGGTCACTTTGCATTGCCGTCAAGAATAGAAAAAATTTCATCCTCTGATACAAAATCATTCTTTCGCCCTTCAGCGATGGCATTTGCCAGACCAACATCCTCTAAAGCCTCTATGACAACATCATACAACAAATTTTTTTTTGTCTGTAAAAGCTCCACAACAACCTCAGAAAGAAGTTCTTTGGTTTTTTCATCACTTATATGAAGTTCCATAACAATACCTCCCGCAACATGGTTACCAGAAATTGTTGAAATATATGTCCCAAACCCTCCGGCTCCTATGGTATAAGTTAATCAGAATGAAAGAAATGTATACCCTTATCAATATCGGAAACTACAGTTCACTACCTCAACCTTAGCCCCAAGCTCCTCAGCAATGAGCAATTGATCATCGGGCCTCAAGAATATATTCATTTGGTCTCTCTCCCCCACAGGTTATAACGCAGTTCTGCCTCCCACGTTCAGAATTGCCGATGGTGCTCAATACTCCCACTCCTCGTGCTTGACCGGCAGGCGATTCAGATCGTCGCGCAGTGAGCGCCATTTTGGCAAAATGGCATCCATGAGGGCAATGAATCGTTCATTATGGTGATGCTCCAGAAGGTGAACCATTTCATGCACAACAATGTATTCGAGGCACTCTTTCGGCTTTTTGGCGAGTTCGAGGTTTACCCATATTCGCCGGGCATCAGGGTTGCAGGTGCCCCATTTCGTCTTCATTTTCTTGATGCCAAACTCATTGACCCGCACCACGACCCTTTTCTCCCATAAAGCAATGAGATCAGGAATGGCAGCCTTCAACTGTTTTCGATACCATGCATCAAGCACCGACTGTTTTTTCTCCTGACTGGCATCAGGGCGGATATACAAAAGTATTGCGCTATGCTGCACGTCAACAGCCGACGGAGCTTCCCGCTCAACAATTTTCAGCAAGTAACGTTTTCCCCAGAGATAATGGCTCTCCCGATTCAGGTACTCCCGTGGAGTTTCGCGCTCCTGCCCGCACAACTTGCGCTGCTGCTTTTTTATCCAACCCAGCCGTGAAATGGCATAGAGGCGAAGGGTGTTGATATCCATGCCGACGGGGGCCGAAAGACGCACCCTCCCTGCTGGCGGGTGAACACTCAGATGGATATTCCTGATATCTTTCAGCACCACATCAACAGGAATATCTCCGATAACAACTCTGGTCACCATCAATACTCTCTTTGCCGTTCAATAACGAGAAAGAGCCGCTCCACCTCGTCAGCGTCCTGCAGCACTTCGAAAAGCGCCCCTTTAATAATATTCTCTTTTGGTTTGACACCGCGCCAGCCATTCGGCCGGACTCGTTTGACTGTTTCATCCAGCATCATCGCTAGAAGCAATTTTTCATCCTGCAACCCTTTATAGCCGGTCGGCTCATCGGACAGGTCAAGGTCAACATCTCCAATCCGGTCAAGCTTCAGGTTGTTGTACAATGCGCGGCGACCGGGAGTATTCAATTGCGCGGGAGTCTCTTCAGCATGGCCTGATGCTACGCGGTTAGCCAGTTCGGCCATCTGCTTGAGATACGCCTCGTACTCAATGGCTTTCCGACGGCGCGACGCAATGAGTTCATCAAGCAAAAGCGACATACTCTCATAAAATGCCGGATCGTTCAGGTGATCTTTGATGATTTTGCTTCGAACATTGTTCTCGATCGTCTCGGCAATCGCATCCCTGCTGCTTTTGATCCCTTCGGGCAGGTTGTTGATCGCTTCCGCAATACCGGATTTCACAATCAGCTCCAAAAGCGGCAGAGCATCAAACGGAGAGATCTTTCTCGGCTCATCGGCTTCGATATAGGTATCGATGAGATGGCGCATATCCGCCTCATAAGCCTTCAGGTCAATGCTTTCACCGCTGGCATGGCGGATGATTTCGCGCAACTTGACCGAGCGGTCGAGAGTTTTTTTGATGCGCTGCACCTCAGTGGCGCTATAGCATGCGGCATCAAGCTCGTCGGCAATACCGCTGTAGGCCCTCACCAGCATGGCTGTTGCCTTGTAGAGGGCAGAGCGGAGCGGCTCTTTTGCTGCAAGCTCATCAGGAATTTCACTGTTGCCGCAGAAAAAATGGATGTGCTGAAGCTCGCCTTTCGGAGGCTCAACCGGTTCGCAGATCAGTGCAAGCGCCTCAAGCGCATTGTCGAGCCGCTCCCGCCCCTTTGCCAGCCGGTCTTTCATCAGAATGTCAGATTCTCCTGCGCCGGTATCGCTCTTATCCAGCTCTGAACTATAAACCGTATAGACCTTCAGAGCATCATTGACCTTTTTGAAGAGATCCTTATAATCGACGATGTAGCCGAACTCCTTGTCCTCCCCATCGAGGCGATTGGTGCGGCAGATGGCCTGAAAGAGAGCATGATCCTGCATACTTTTATCGATATAGAGGCTGGTGCAGCTTGGCGCATCAAAGCCGGTCAGCAGTTTATCGACCACAATCAGCAGCTTCATCGTTGCCGGTTGCTCCCTGAAAAGCCGTTTGGCATTGTCTTCGTAGCTCTCTGTTTTTGACTTTCCCGGTACCGGCTCAACACTCTGCAGGAGCGCCATGTAGGTGTTGTAGATCGACTCCTTGTCCGTCTCCGTGTTGGCTCCGGTATCCTCCGTTGTAATGTCTCTCGTTTGCGGATTGCAGGAGGTAATCACCGCGCACTTGCCTTTAAACACCGACTTCTGAAACAGTTCAAAATACTTGCAGGCCTCGTAGATACTTGAAGCAACCAGAATGGCATTGCCTCGATGGTTACTGAGACGGGGCTTCACACTGAAATCAAACACAATATCGTTGACCACCCGGTTCATCCGTGACCGGGAGCTGAGCAGATGCTGCATTGTTCCCCACTGCTCGCGAAGAGCGCCCTTCTGCCACTCATTCAACCCCCTCGTTTTGGCATCGAACCATGCGTCAATTTTCTCCTTCGAGCCCAGTTGCTGGTCAATATCCCGCGCCTCATACACCAGATCAAGCACCACCCTGTCCTCAACGGCCTCGTTGAACTTGTAGGTGTGAATGTAGCTCCCGAACACGTCAAGGGTGGTTGCCGCATCTTTTTTCAGGAGAGGCGTGCCGGTAAACCCGACAAAGACCGCGTTGGGCATGAGAGCCTTCATGGTTCGATGCAGCTTGCCGCTCTGTGTCCGGTGGCACTCATCAACAAAGACAAAAACATCCCCCACCGTATGGCCGGGCTGTGATTCAAGCTCCCGGATAAACTCCTCAAAATTATCCACCCCTTTTCTGCCAAACTTGTGTACCAGTGAGCAGAGCAGACGCGGAGCAGGAAGGCTGAGCTGCTTCATCAGGTCACTGCCGCTGGTGGTGCGCCTGATTGTTTCTCCCGCATCGGTAAAAACTCCGGCAATCTGCTTGTCGAGTTCATCGCGATCAGTCACAATAACCACACGGGCGGCAGGCTTGTTCTCCAGAATCCAGCGGGCCAGCAGCAGCATCACAATACTTTTGCCGCTCCCCTGCGTGTGCCAGACAATGCCACCCCTGAACACCTCGGCAGAGTGCTGCGCCGCCTTGACACCAAAATACTGATGTACCCGTGGCAGCTTCTTTACCCCGCCATCAAAGAGCACAAAATCGTGCAGCAGCTCGACCAGGCGGGATTTCCGGCAGATCTTGAGCAGATATTTGTCGAGCTTGAAACGGGAGTTATCCTCCTCATCCTCTTTCCATTGCAGAAAATACTTCTCCTCCGTGCCGACCGTCCCATACTTCAGCCCTTCCGAATCGTTTCCGGCAAAAATGAACTGCACGGTTGAAAAGAAAGGAGCAATAAACTCGGGGCGTTGATTGACAAGGCTTTGGCGGATGCCGTCACCCAGCGATACCCTGCTGTTCTTCAACTCCAGCACGCCAACCGCTATCCCGTTAAGGTAGAGCACAATATCGGGCCGTTTGTCGTGCTGCCCATACACCGTCACCTCTTCGGCAATGGCAAAGTCGTTCAGCTCCGGGTGGTCGGTGTTGATGAGCCTGACGGTTTCACTCTTCTCACCCGCCGCCGCTTTTACCGGAACACCGTAGTGAAGGAGGCTGTAGACCTTGCGGTTGTTTTCGTAAAGCGTACGGTTGGGATTATTTGCCTCAGTACGCAGTTCATGGATGGCTTTGGTACTCTGCGCCGACGTGTAGCCGTTCCCCAAAAGGCCGGCCATGAGAAGAGACTCTTCGATATTGCTGTTCCCCTCGCGATCCTTCCAGTTGCCGAGAGAGCGGTAGCCAAGCTCTTTGGTGAACAGGGCAAGCACGCGGTTCTGCGTCTCACGTTCAGAGTTGCCGATGGTGGTCATTGCAAGACCTCCCAATGGCCGCCAATGCTTGCGCCAACATGACGAATGATGCCTTCTGACTTCATTTTATCAATGTGATATTTGATGCCGTTCGCACTGACACCTAACTCAGCCGCCAACAAACGCTGCGTTATGGATGGTTGTATTTTCAGCAAAGCAAGTATTTTTTTCTGGGTAGTTTTACCGGTAGCTTTACCGGTAGTTTTGCCGGTAGTTTTGCCGGTAGTTTTACCGGTAGTCTCCCCTAAAAACTGTTCGGAAAGAAAATAAAATACTGTCCATAGACCTGTCCGCTCGTAACGCAGCTCTGGCTCAGGAACCCCCGCCGTTACACACTCCTGCATGATACGCTCAATGCCACGCCCCCAAGCTTCAATCATGCCTGCACGAAAAAAAGCATTGGCAACATCAGGATTGAATGGCTGTGAGGAGTGTTTGCCAAGCAGCCGTTCTAATGTCCAATCAGAGGGCAATTGCCCCGAATTCCAGATCATCAGCTTGTCCGGATAGACACTTATCTGGATTGGAATACCGCTTGCATAATCCTTGTGCACAACGGCATTCAGAATCGCTTCACGTAACGCGGTCTCCGGAATGGGATAGCTCTCAATTCGCTGCAAGCCTTCGTAAGAGATCCATGCTTTCAGATATTTGGCTTTCAATATCGATATGGTCTGGTTCACCTGTGAAAAGAGGTCGCCATGCACTTCGTCCTGATACCGTAAATCGACATTATTTTCAAAAAATCCGATTTTGATATATGCTCCGGTAAAGAAACGTTCAGGATCAGGATGAAACAGCAAGGCGACAGCACGCTTGAGGTACTTACCCTCCACCAGGTGCAATTGGTCGAGCAGAAGCTCATCCGATTCATCAATAATTTCCGGCGTGAGTCGCTGGCTCTTCAGTGCCTGCCTGCGAAAATAGGCAAGCGCATTGGTATCCAGATCGCTGACCGATACGTGAGGCAAAGGTACCCCATCCCAATGCAAACCCTGCTTACCCAGAAGAAACCTGTGCAATGCTGCCCCTTTAAGCTCCTGTTTCGTACTGCCACTTCGGTAAAAGTACTCCCCTTTGTAGCTCACAGGATATGGATATGCCTCCACAATTATCTCCAGAGTCTCTTTGCCCGCCTCATCACAGAGATTCACATCCACCATGATGCCAAGAATATCGCGCACCTTGTTCGGGATATCCTCCATCAGCTTGCGAGCATTATGGATACCAACAACAGTGCCCTTGTCATTTTGGCCAATAACCAGCACACCACCTTCGGCGTTGGCAAAACCGCAAATCCATTTCAGGTACTCCTCCCTCCAGGACTCCTTCCACTCAATATGCTGGTTCTCTTGCGTCATTGGTTGTTTATTGTTTTTCCCATGGTAGCGGGAGGACAAAATTCACTGCGGGCAACAAGGATTCACCAACAGTTTACAAATCAATCAACAAAAAAAATCTTTCATCTTCGACAAAAAACAAAATAACGGCACAGCATCCGCCAACTGTCTGGGAAAACACGTTTCTGCAAATACGCAGCATAAACTGCACACTCTTTATGGGGCATCCGATGCCAATTCCGTCGGGCTAAGCAACTGATATTGCATAAGAGATTTTTCAAATGCATTGCAAGCCTTCATGGCGTCAATCACCTGATCCAAATCTTCATAGTCAAAAGCAGCCGACCATTGTTGGATTTTCTGCATAGCGGCAATGAACGGTTTGGGATCTCCCTTCCGTGTGAGCACGCGCAAACAATCCAGATATTCCTCCCTGAAGAGTGTCGGAACAATTATTCTGCAAGCGTTAACGACCGTCAGCTCTGCATTCATGACGAGGCGTGCCAATCGGCCGTTGCCATCAAGAAAGGGATGTACCTCGGAAGCGATGAACATCGAGAGCAACGCCCGAGCCATTCCCGGAGGGATGCCTGGCAATAACTTGCTGGCTTCAACCAGTGTTCCTCGTAAATTTATTGGTGACACAAACGTTGTGTTCCCTGCAAAATTGTCACGATCTTTAAACTCACCGGGAGCAACCTCGGGGCGTTCTCTCATCAGGTCAGCATGGCGTTGCTGGAGTTGGCACAAGACGGCTTCACCTGATGCTAACGTTTGGTTTGACCATCCATGATTGATGGCTTGACGAAAGACCCCCAGAATATCGTGAGAGTCCTTGGGGCGTTGATCGATGAGCTTTCCCTCCAGAACAATCTTTCTCGCTTCGGAAACGTCAAATTCCGTGCCCTCAATAAAGTTGCTGAAATAGGACTCCAAAAAAGCAAAATTGATTCGTGCGGTTGCTGTCGGGGTCTTTGATGCTTTTTGATGCATCGGTGTTTCACGCAGTGCTGCGGCAAGTGTTTCAAACAGCACTAACCGTCCAGCATCAAAAGGCATACCTGCAGCCCACGCTTGTCCGGCGGTAGTTGCAAGTTGCGCACTTTTTGTACCCAGAATGCTTCCAATAAGCTCATTCAAAGCGTTGAATTCCCGTTCAAACCCCAAGACACCAGTCAGTTCACGGGCCTCTTCTCTGATATGATTGAGTGCATCAGGGCCTCTTGATTCACAAATACTGACAAGCCTCTCTTCAACAGCGACTCGCCCCATCGCTTTTTTGATTGCCCCACGGCTTGTGGTGAGGTTTTCCAAAAGTATCCGCGCCTGAGAGGGAAAATAGAAATTGCGCCCTGACATTGGCTGGTCACCTGCAGCTCTCCCTTGCGACTTGACCATAACCACTTTCAAGCCGGGCAACTCGACGACCTTGTTGTAGCTGCAACTGAGATGCATCACTCCATCGACAGGGATACCACCTTTGAAAGCGGTTCGGTAGCCAATGACGGCACCCGGAAAGAGAGCGGCCAAAAGACGCGTTCTGTGTAAAGCAATAATGGCTGGCCACTCTTCTTCAGCGCAGGCGGTGAGAACACCAGGAACAATACGTCGTAACGTCCCGGCTTTGAGTCTCCGCTGTGCCGCTCGCACCTCTGCTTTGTTAAGCTCAGCATAGAAGATGAGCGAATCATCGACTGTCGTTTTTTTTAGTGTTGTCTCCATAACTCTTGCCCAATCGTCGCCTTTTTTAGCTCAAAAGCAGCATTATGTCGCAAATTACAATTTATAATGAATTCTCGACAAAATATTCTCCAGGTTAGATACACCTTGATACTCTCATGGCGCATAGAGAGATTTTTCCGGGGCGGTAATTGGTCAGGTTGCAGGGATTTTTAAGCTTCACTTCCACCATCTGCTCTTCATCGGAGATGATGACGTTTATGAGGGAGATGAGTAAATCTTTATTTTATTTTCTTCGCTGCCGAATAGCTTTCAACGTCGAAATCGAGGCGTTGATTCATTTTACAGATGAAATTACTGCTTATCTCCTTTTGCGCTTACTCTGGCAGTGCGCCGAAGCGATGTTCCAATTGCATTTTCCGTAAATGGGGCTGGCCCACCACGTAATCCTGCCAATTCACGAACCCGCCGGGCAATTTCAACCTTGGACTGCCGCAATAATTTGATTTCGGATGTGGTCAACATCCGGGGTGTTAAGCAAATAACGTGCTTCAGACATCAATGACACCGTGCTGAATGTCACTGTACACAGAAATCTCTCTGGCCACCGCCTCTGGAATGACAAGTGTTCCAACAACTTTTCGAAGCAAAGCCAATTGACCAATACGGGCTAAGGCAATTAACGGAGTAGCATTGCAGATAATCATGCAGCTCCTTTTGATAACTGAGCAACTCCTCGTAACTCACTGTCAACAATAGACTCGTCATAATCAAAAATGACAATCCCTTTTTGCGCCAAAATATCCATAAAGCTGAGCCGATTACATCCCGCCAAATCAGCAGCTTTCCCCAATGAGAGTTTTTTCTCCTGAAAATAAGTTATGGCAGCCATGAGACGAATCTCTTGTGCCAAGTCTTGAATCCCAATCTTGAGTGAGGCCAGCAAGTCCTGGGATACTTCAAACGTCATTGTTTCTGTCATAGTGAAGCTCCTTCATAAAAATCGTTCAAGCGGCATGGAACCATCCTGTTTCTTGTTTCAAAGATACTCACTGGTGTGTTGTACTCCATCAAGAGAAAATCAAAGTGTTTCGTTTCAGAGTACCAATATTGAGCCGGATCTGCAACTCCTGAAGAAGCTCTTGCAAAAAATTCAGGAGTAAATTCCAGGAGAGGGAGAAATCATCAAGGCAGAGCACATAAACGGCCTTCAGCTTCATCATCAACCACAAAAGACTCTCATTTGCACTTCAGCCGTGCCCAACAGGAGCAGCCTCGTCTCCGGGGAAACATCTGAGCGCATTGATGCAGAGCGGATGGCCCGCAGCATCCCTTGTAAAAAAGAGAAAAGCCCTCTCGCTCTCAAAACGCCGGTATTTTTTCCGAAGCTCTTCCTCCGAAAGCGGACAATCGCGTCGCTGGATGCTTGCCGCTGCGATGGCACCTGTTGCTGAGATGGAAGAAGAGTTTTGTTCGTTACTATTGTCGTATCCATCAGCTTTTTATGCAGTTAATAGATTTTCAGAAATATCGCATAATCTCGCTTGCTTCTGAGGATTTGGCAGGGGCTGTGATAAAGCAGCAGCCGCATCTTCAGAAAACCCTCCAGTATCATCGCGAAGCATCACCCTCGGCATCAGGCACTCAGCTCAATACTCCCACTCCTCGTGCTTGACCGGCAATCATTGCGAATCGTTCAAAGCTTCAAACACGAGCGATCCTACGCAGGAACAAGCTCCTCCCATCCGGCAATAACTCTGCCGAGCTCTTCCTGGAATGCCACGCGGCGGAGGTTATCACCCTTCACCCTGCCAGCAAAAAGTTTCCATCTGGCTTCATCCTTGATGACATCCACCAGTATAGAGCGAACTTTAACCATAACTCCAGCCTGCCGGGCATACTCCTTGCGCTGTGCATTGCTGTTCAGATTCCCGAGACCGGAGAGGTAGTAGGTTAGAATCTGTTCGGAAAAACGCTGTTCAAGTTGTTTCGCTGCCTGGAGTTCAGCGCATGAATCGCCGGCAGAGGATGGATATTTGCCCTTGAGCAGGATAGCCAGAGCCTCTTCGTATTCCTCGCGCTCCATCCGTATCCTGAGACGCTCCATAAGCCATGATGTATTGAGCCGCTCAACTATTTTTGGTTCAAAGAGTGCCCACTCTTCGGGAGTGCATATCTTTTTAAAGGTGTTGTATGTTTCCAGAGTAAGCTGATCAGAGGCCTGCGCAAACTGAAGGGCAAGATATTGCTCCCGGTTACCATCCTCAAGGGCTCGGTCAGAGAGGAACGTCCTCAATTGATCCATTCGCCCTTCACCTTTCTTCATCCCCTCTGCGACAATCGCGAGTGCCTCCTTGTGGCTGCCTTCATCCCAATAAAAGGTAGCCAGATCATGGTAATCACCACAGTAGTGCAATTTTTTATGCCGCAATTCAAGATATTTCTCCCGGTCACCAAGTTTTCGGTAGATCTGTCGAGCATGATCGGCAGGCCAATCCTTGTTAAGAGCTTCCAACTCAAATGCCAGATGGTGCAAGTCTTCATCACTGCGGCAAGAAGCATAAGCCAACTCATAGAGCGAATCATCCATGCCTGCATTGCCACTCTGAATGAATGGCAGCACTTCATCAAGGAGTTCCCGACGAGCATCCTCATCAACCTCTGATTTCTCCAGTATCTTCTGGATTTCCTGCATCCGCTCGACAACATCATCCTCCGTGTCATAATCACCGCCACCACGTTCGTCGAGTTCCTCCAAATCGGAATACAACTCCCCCCAAAGGGCCAAAATGATCTCGCCTTCCGAGCGACTCTTCTGCGCAGTGGTCAGAGTGATGTGCTTTTTCAGGTAGTCAAAGCATTCACGCCGAACATCAGGGCGATAGAGGGTCAGCTCTGTAATCAAGGTGATCAGGATCTCTGGCGTGGCCGTCTGGAGCAACTCAACCAGCGGATCCTGCTCTATTTTATTGTTTTCCATAATGATATGCCAAGGGTGAAAATGAATGATTAAGGGCCATACTATCAATCAGTCGTCAGAACTTAACCAAAACATCAAAACGTTCAAGCCTCCAGAAAGACAATCTCATCGGGAAGATCACTCAACCTGAGACCACCCTCATCACTGACGACAAAGGTATTTTCAATGCCGATAACCCCCTTGCCGGGAATCACAAACTTGGGTTCAACGGCAATGACCTGGTTGAGCTGCAATGGTGCCGTAAACCCTTTGGCCAGCACGGGCAACTCGTCAAGCTCCAGACCAACGCCATGGCCCACAAATTTTGCCTGTTCACCCGGCATTCCCATGAAGCAGGAGCCAAGTCCAGCCTTTTCGGCCAATAAAGCGGCGGCAAGAAACAGCTCTTCACCAATCACACCAGGTTTCATGGCCTGACGCACCATCTCCTGAATATTGAGAGCGACATCGAATGCGTGCTGCAATTCAGGATCAAGCGTTCCGATCACAAACATGCGCGTCATATCGGCAATGTAGCCATGAAAAACCCCAGCGAAATCGAGAAGAACCGGCTGGTTTACCTGAATACAGTCGTAAGAAGCACCATGTGGTGACGCGCTCGACAACCCCTTGCCGGTCACCGGGCCGTCAAAAAAGCCGCCGTTGACCCCTCCCGAAGAGACCGCCAGACCAAAGAAAAGCTCCTGATTAAAGGCACGCATCCGAACATATCCTTCATGCCCGGCCTTGCGGAGTCGATATTCCATCTCGGCAGACACATCAAGCTCACGCATCCCTGCTTTCAAAAATTGCGGCACCCCGGCAAATACCGATGCAAGCTTGCTGGCGCTCTCCCTGAGCAGTTCAAGCTCGAAGGTTGACTTGACTGACCTGATGTCACGCACGATCATCGAGATATCCACAAAACTGCGCCCCGGCAATGCCCGCGTGTAATAGCTGTGCTGCTGGATCGGGACGGCATCAAAGGTCATACCGACACTGGCATACTCCTCGCTGAAAACGGAGGCAAACTCCTTGCTTGACGGAAACGGACGGATATCGGCAATCGGGCTCTCCTCCCTTGCTCTTGAGAGACTTTTGCGCACCAGAAGCATCGGCAGACCATCCGCCGGAATCCAGAGTACAGCGTTCTGGCGAGTACCTGCAAAATAGTAGACATCAATCGGCAGAATGAGGAGGGCTGCATGCGCACCTTGGTGCCGCAGCTTTTCCTGCAAGCGGACGATTCGTTGTTGTGATTCAGTTTGTGTCAGCATAGTTATGAAATATTAACGTAAAGGAACATCACAGCCATCCCCCTCAAGGGCCCGGAAAATGAGCGCAGGGCCATGCTCCACCGTGCGGGCATAGTGCACCGCCGGCTTGCCGAAAACCATGGCATAGCCAAAAAGATGATCATCAGGAATACCGAGGCGATGGCGTGTCTCCGGCAATATATCGTTGATAGCCCACTTTGCAAGGCCGTTCCAGAGTGTGCCGACTCCATTGGCCTGGGCAAAAAGATCAAAACTGGCAAGGGCAATCATACAGTCCTGCATGGGAGATGCCACAGAGTGTGGAGCAGAGGCAATGAGTAGATGGGGAGCATCACGAAAAATAATGTCCGCTTGATGCTTCTCCCATATTGACACAAAGTTGGCAAAAAAGCCCATCCCCTCCGGCAAGGCATTGTTGTTCACCAGCCTTGTCAAACCAGCCATCACCTCATCACGCAGTTGCGCAACCTTGTTGAGGCTGTCGAGCACCGTAAAACGCACCTGACGGGAGTTCACCCCGGTCGGAGCCTGCCATGCAACATCAAGCAGCTTTTGGAAGAGCACCGGATCAAGGTTTTCCGGCTTGAAACGACGCACTGAACGACGCCCCTTGATAAGCGTCTCAAGGGCATCCGGATCAGGGTAAGCCACCTTCAGCGGGCGGCTAAAAGAGGCTTGGTGGCCAAGAATGGAAACCGCCCCCGTCGGGCAAATGGCAAGGCAGTGCTGACAACGGTAGCAGGTTCCCTCCTTTTCCGCAGTAATGGTGGGATAACCATCATCTCCAAAGCTGATAATCCGAGACGGGCAGTCGGTAACACACTCCCCGCAAAGCGTGCAGCTCTGCCTGTTGACCTTGAAATCTATCACTATTAATCTTCTCCATCTATGTTATCGAATTTATGCTTCTCACCAGACTCTATACCGCAGAAAAGCGACACACGTGCCCGGCGGAACCCTCATTTGTATAATACCCTGAATTTAAGTATCGTGAACAATAATTTCTCATCTTGGGGGTGCAGAATTTTTCCTTGACAACAGCAGGAAAAATGACGCTGAGAGTAAACCCTTGTAACTTGATGCAGGTAATGCTGACGCAAGGAAAGATAATGCTGGCTCTGTGCTTCCTGTTCGTCCCTCTCTTCCCGCTTCTTCAGCACTGCCTGACTGTTTAACCTAATGCTATGATCAACGTCACTGAAAATAATGGCTGCCCTGAGCGTTCTCAGGAGTCGCTTTCATCCGAAAAAATCTACATAAAGGGCTCTCTTTATCCAATTGAAGTGGGCATGAGAAGTCTGAAACTAAGCAGAAGCTACCTCTGCAACGGGCAGGAGTTCTCTTCGCTTCCGATGTATGATACCAGCGGCCCCTATTCTGACTATTCTGTTAAGATTAACCCTGAAAAAGGGCTGCCTCCGATACGCAGTTCATGGGAATTTCCCCGCAAAGTGCAGATGGGCTCTCCGATCACACAGATGTTTTTCGCCCGCAAAGGAATAATCACACCGGAAATGGAGTATGTGTCTATCCGCGAAAACCAGCAACTGGAGGGGTGGATCACCTCTTTTTCTAGAGGCAAAACCAGGGTTAAACCCATAACAGCAGAATTCGTCAGAAAAGAGATTGCTGAAGGACGCGCCATCATTCCAGCGAACATCAACCACCCTGAGCTGGAGCCGATGATTATCGGTCGAAACTTCCGGGTCAAGATCAACTCCAACATCGGCAACTCCGCGCTGGGATCCTCCATTGATGAAGAGGTTGAAAAGGCTGTCTGGTCGTGCCGATGGGGGGCTGATACCGTGATGGATCTCAGCACCGGAGCCAACATTCATCAGACGCGCCAATGGATTCTGAGGAACTCGCCTGTGCCGATTGGCACGGTGCCCATGTACCAGGCACTGGAAAAAGCGGGAGGGAAAGCAGAAAATCTGACCTGGGAGCTCTATCGCGACACGCTGATTGAGCAGGCTGAACAGGGTGTTGACTATTTTACTATTCATGCGGGCATTCTACAGGAACATCTTCCTTATGCTGAAAAGCGGCTGACCGGCATTGTATCGAGAGGCGGCTCGATCATGGCAAAATGGTGCAAATTCCACAAAACCGAGAACTTCCTCTACACCCATTTTGAAGAGATCTGCCAAATATTGCAGGCTTACGATATTGCCGTGTCGCTTGGCGATGCCCTGCGGCCCGGTTCAATACTTGATGCCAACGATGAGGCGCAGTTCGGTGAGCTCAGGGTACTCGGCCAACTGACTGAAGTTGCCTGGAGATACGATGTGCAGGTGATGATTGAAGGGCCAGGTCATGTGCCGCTGCATCTCATTGAGGAAAACATGCAGAAACAGCTTGAGTACTGCCATGAGGCCCCCTTCTACACCCTTGGGCCGCTGATTACCGACATTGCCGCTGGATATGACCACATCAATTCCGCAATCGGTGGAGCGATTATTGCAGGCTATGGCTGTTCCATGCTCTGCTATGTCACCCCGAAAGAGCATCTCGGCCTGCCTGATAAAAATGATGTCCGTGAAGGAGTCATCGCCCACAAAGTGGCCGCCCATGGTGCTGATCTGGCGAAGGGAAGCCCTGTCGCCTGGCTGCGTGATGAGCTGATGAGCCGCGCACGCTACGCATTTTCCTGGGAGGATCAGTTCAACCTCTCTCTTGACCCCGAAAAGACACGCGCCATCCACTCGCAAAGCATGGCCCAAAGCGGCCACACCGGCAAAAACCCCGATTTCTGCACCATGTGCGGGCCCGACTTCTGCTCAATGAAAAGGTCGCAAGAGGCGGCGAAAGTCAATTGATAATGGAATAATTGAGAGTGGATAAACTTGTTACCCACTCTTAATAAATCAATGTGGGCTTAAAGCGATGCGGCTTTGATGATGGCTGCGAAGTCGGCAGCATTGAGGCTGGCTCCACCAATCAAGCCTCCATCAATGTTCGGCATGGCAAAGAGTTCCACAGCATTGGATGGCTTGACACTTCCACCATACTGGATGCGAAGCCCCTGGGCGGCGGCATCACCATAAAGTTCAGTAACAAGGGTGCGTATATGGAGATGAACCTCTTCTGCCTGGGCGGATGAGGCGGTTTTTCCGGTACCGATGGCCCAAACTGGCTCGTAAGCAATCACGATGGTGCTGATATCGCTGATACCAGTCAAACCCTCCCTGACCTGGGACGAGATGATGGCTTCAGTGACTCCGCCTTCCCGCTCAGCAAGTGTCTCACCGACACAAAGAATAACATTCAGCCCTTCTGACAATGCTTTTTTTACACGGAGGTTGACAGTCGCATTGGTCTCACCGAAATACTGGCGACGTTCGGAGTGCCCAATAATAACAGAGGAGCAGCCTGCGGCAAAGAGCATTCTTGCTGATACCTCGCCGGTAAATGCACCATCATTCTCATAGTGGCAGTTCTGGGCAACAAGCTGAACTTCACTGCCCTCAATAATCCTCCCTGCTGCTTCCAAAGCAAGAAAGGTCGGAGCAATGCCAACCTCACAACCTGAAAAGTTCTCCCCAAGCGCGGCAACAACTTCGGCTGCCAAAGTTTCAGATTCAGCAATGGAATTGTTCATTTTCCAGTTGCCGACAACAATTTTTTTGCGCATTTTTAATATTCTGTTTTTACATCATAATAGATCCGGTCAATCTGATCTACAGTAAACCGGTGTTTTCCTGCACGTGCATCCTTGACTTGAATGTCGTTACTGCCAACGGCAATAACCCTGCCATTCCACACCCTTGACTCTGTGGTGACCAGATTAATTTCACGATTCAGCAGTTCCTGATTACCACCAATACTGCCTTTACGATAGATAATTTGACGTTTCCCCATTGGATCGCTGGTTTAATTTGCCCGCTATTTAACGAAAATCTCCAATATCTCATAATGAAGTTCACCTTTCGGTACCACAACCTGTACTTTTTCACCGACAGCCTTTCCGATCAGTGACCTTCCGACAGGGGAGCGTACTGAAATTTTACCGGCATCGGTATCAGCCTCTTCAGAGGAGACCAGTGTATACTCTATGATTTCAGTCGGATCATCAAGATTACGCAGTTTAACAGAGGTAAGGATGTATACTTTGTCCGTTTTTATCTGTTTTGGATCGAGAATAGTTGCTGATGCCAGCTTGTTTTCAAGATCAGCAATGCGAGCCTCCGTATGTGACTGCTGCTCTCTCGCTGCATCGTATTCCGCATTCTCGCTCAAATCGCCATGGGCCCTCGCTTCTGCAATTTTTTCCAGAACTTCCCTTCTGGTTTGATGAACCAGCGTATGTAACTCCACTTTGAGCCGGTTATAGCCATCATTTGTCAGGTAAATTCTGTCAGTCATCTCTGGTACTGTTTTTGTTAAATAATAAAAAAACTCCACAAACACGACATGGGCAAGCGAACAGGATTGCAAACAAAAAAAGTAAAGTCAGCTACGCGCTGCTGACTTTACTTTATCCAGCAATGTACAACTCTTAATCCTTCAGGCAAAAAAATCTTTACAGATTGAATGCAAAATACATTTTACTGCCACCTCTTCCAATAAGAACAAAAAGCAGATCACCCTTTTTTGCCTGTTTGACAAGGGTGCTGTATTCCGCGTATGTACGAACTTCCCGTTTGTTAACCGAAAAAACAAGATCACCGGCACGCAAACCAGCGCGATAGGCATTTGATGCTGGAGCAATTGCAGTTATAACAACCTTTCCTGCAGCAGACTGCAATTTAAGCTTTTGTGCCCTCTCTGGCGTCAGCTCCTCAGCCCTGAAACCAAGGATTGTACTCACCGAATCATCGGTCGGTGTGCGGGAGGAGGCAATTTCTTTTGCCGCCTGCTCCTGAAGAGGAACAGTAAAATGCAGAGTTGAGCCATCCCTGAGAACAGTGAGCTTCACTGTGGATCCGGGAAACTGACTGGCAATGGCATTGCGCAAAACCACACTGCTTGTGACCTTTACACCATTGAAATCAAGAATAACGTCACCAGTCTTTATCCCGTGTTTTGCCGCCGGACTTCCCTCAAGAACCGTTCCAACCAATGCGCCTTCTCCTGCCTTGAGATTCATCGCTTTTGCAAGATTTTCATCAATATCCTGAAGAGTTACGCCAAGGTATGCCCTGATTACTTTACCGGTAGCAATGAGCGAGGTCAGTACCTTTTTTGCCATATTTGACGGCACTGCAAACCCGATTCCTTCAAACCCTCCAGTGCGACTTGCTATGGCGGTATTGATTCCGACAAGCTCACCATTGATATTGACCAGTGGTCCGCCTGAATTTCCCGGGTTGATTGCTGCATCAGTCTGTATGAAATCCTCATAATCGGCCAGCCCGACATTTGCTCGACCTTTAGCGCTCACAATGCCCTGAGTGACCGTTCTTGCAAGATTTTCGCCAAGGGGACTGCCGATGGCAATCACCCACTCTCCTACCCTGAGTTTATCACTGTCGCCTATAATAATGGGTTTGAGATTTTTTTCATTGACCTTGATTACGGCAAGATCAGTTTTGGGATCTTTGCCAATAACCTTGGCCGCAATTTTCCTGTTATCCGAGGTACGAATATAGACGGTATCAGCGCCATCGATAACGTGATTATTGGTAAGAATATAGCCATCGTCAGTCACAATAACACCGGAGCCCAGTCCTCGCCGCACCTCCTTGCGACGGCTCGGAACCCCTCCCCCCTGCATCCCAAAAAAGTCGTCAAAAGGTGAACCAAAAAAATCGAAGGGCGAAATGACCCCCTGATTCACCGTCTTTTCTGTAAATATGGTCACGACCGAAGGAGTTGCCGACTCGGCAATCTGCACAAAGGCTTCGTTAAAACTTTTGAGTGACTGAATCGGATAGTTTTCAATATTACTGGTCGCAGTCGCAAAATTCGGTCTGTTGGAAAAACTTGAGCCATTGAATGAGAGATTTAACTCTACATTGGAAAACACCAGGGCCCCGACAGCAATACCTGCAAAAACAAGGAGCAGATATTTCGTCAATGATTGTCTCTTATCCATCGGATATCTTTTTTTAATTAATCATGATCTTAACGCTTCAATACCCTCAACGGCTGTGATGCCAGCCTTCATTTTATTCATTGTCTCTTCATATTCTGCTTCTGGTCTGGAGTCAGCAACAATGCCGCCTGCTGCTTGAAAATAGATAGTGTTATCATCAATGACCATGGTGCGGATTGCAATGGCGGTCGTGAGATTTCCCTTGAAATCAAGAAATCCGACAGCTCCGCCATACAGCCCCCGTTTCTCTTTTTCAAGTTCATAGATGATCTCCATCGCCCTGACCTTCGGCGCACCGGTGAGAGTACCTGCAGGGAAACAGGACCAGAAGGCATCCATGGCACAAAAATCATCACGCAGCTCACCCCGCACATTGCTGACAATATGCATCACATGGGAATATTTTTCGATAACCATCATCTCATTTGTCTCTACAGTACCAATTTTGGCGATCCTGCCAATATCGTTCCTGCTCAGATCAATCAGCATCAGATGCTCTGCCAGCTCTTTTTCATCAGTAAGCAACTCACGGGCGTGACGTTCGTCCTCCTCAAATGTGCTTCCCCGATGCCTTGTCCCTGCAATGGGACGGGTATCCACTATCCGTCGTCCCCTGCTGTCCCGCTCTACCTTGACCAGCAATTCCGGCGATGAACCAACAATCTCAAACTTCTTCATGTTAAAATAGTAAAGGTAGGGCGAAGGGTTAATGGTTCTCAGCATACGATACACATCGAAGGCACGGGTATTGAGGGGACGGCGCAAACGCTGTGAAATCTGTACCTGAAAAATATCTCCGGCCACAATGTACTCTTTAGCCTTGCCCACCTTATCCAGATACTCCTCTTTCGTTGTATTGGAAACTATCGGCTCTGACTGTTCCGGCTGAAAAGCAATCTCTGCACGCGAAAGTGGGCGGAACATCTGATCGGCAATCTGCTCTATTTTCTTTAATGCAAGAGGCTTGTCTTCTTCATCAAGGTAATTGGAGACGATGAAAACCTTCCGCATGATATTATCAAAAATCACGAGCGTATCACAGAAGAGAAGAACAATATCCGGCATTCCTGCCGGGTCGATCTGCACAGGAGCCGGAATTTTTTCGACAAGGTGCATGGCATCGTACCCGAAATAGCCAAACACACCTGAAGTAATCATCTGGGGTGCACCGTTCTTTTTCTTTGGGATCTCCTCTGTATCAAAGGAGGCAACCATAAGGTCAATCTTTCGACGCAGATTTATCTCCTTACCGGCTGCCAGACGAAGATCACTGAATTTCTCATCAAGAATATCAAGTTCTGTTGGCCCGTCCACAGAGCCCTTAAGAATGGCAATCGGGTCTATGGCGATATATGAAAATCTGGCAAGGAGTTCTTCACCCTCAACCGATTCAAGCAGGCATGAAAATGGACGCTGCAATTTGAGATACACTGAAACCGGCGTCTCTGTATCGGCGTGAACCTCTTTGAACAGAGGCTTGAGAAGATAAGGGGCATGCCGTTGTTGTGCTGGCATAAAAAATGAGTCCTGAATTTATGATTGATACAGGGTAAATAAAGAGAATATTTTTGTATCGTGAAGAAAAGAATTCCAGTATTGCTGCGCGGGAAACGGACCGAGCTCAAAAGTAATCATGGCACACCGATTTCGTGAAAAGAACTTCCTCATCAACTGGTGCAAAGCCCTCATGCTCTCGCCCGGAGTACTTTTTCCTGCGGCATATCTCCTGGTGTATACATCCACAAACATCTATCTGAATACTGTGTTCAAAACGAACCTTGCCCGATCAGTCAACCAGGCAAGCGACAGCACTTGGAAGATAACGATCAAATCACTCTCATCGGATTTGATACTTGATTCGGTCACCCTTAAATATATCAAACTGACACCTTCGGGGACTTCAGCTCAACCCCCGGTCACCATTCCAACCATCGAAGTAAACTGCTCAAACCTTGAAAAGTTGCTTTTCAGCCCGGCAAAAAGGGCATCATCGACTCAGGTGATACGCGAAAAAATCTTCTCCGATGGGCATATCATTCAGTGAACTGCCAAGCCTGGACGATTCCACCGAATGGATGCCAGTTTCGCAACAGGCTCGGTCAACAGAGAGAGATCAGGATCCCATGACCAGTAAACCATCAAAGCCTGTCCTACGAGATCCTTCTCTGGCAAAAAGCCCCAGAAACGACTGTCGAGACTGTTATCCCGATTATCACCCATGGCAAAGTAGTAGTTCTCCCTGACGGTATACTGCCGGGTCGGTGAACCATCAACAAACACCTCCCTGCCCTGAAGACTCACCTCATGTCCTTCATCGGCAACAAGCGAACTATAAAGCGGAAATGTCGTCGCATCAAGCCTTATGATATCTCCTTTTCGGGGAATACGTATCGGACCGTAATTATCTTTGTTGAAATTTGAAAACTGGGGAAATACCATGTAATCACCCTCACCGGCGGGCACACGTTGTCCGATAAACTGGGCGTGTGGTGGAAGGGGTACCAGTTTTCTGTTGATCATGAGCTGTTGACTGTGAATCTCAAGGGTATCTCCACTGATTGCAACACAACGCTTGATATAGTTCAGGGAGCGATCTTTCGGAAACTTGAAGACAATAATATCACCACGATTAACCTTGTCAACTCCCGGCAGCCGAATTTCGGTAAAAGGCACTTTTGGCCCGTACACATATTTATTGACAAATAGAAAATCGCCTGCAAGGAGCGTATTCTCCATTGATCCAGTTGGAATACGGTACGATTCAACCACAAAAACCCGGAGAACCGTAGCAAATATCGCCGCTATAATGAGTGCCTCAAACCACTCTCGCGAATGTTTTTTTTCGGGTATATCCCTCTTAATATCCAATGCTGTACTTTTTTTGATCGTTTCCTAAAATTTATCGGGATGCTTGACTTTTCACTTTTCATCAATGTTCAAAAGCGCAAGGAAGGCCTCTTGGGGAACCTCTACCCTGCCGACCTGCTTCATCCTCTTTTTGCCCTCTTTCTGTTTTTCAAGCAGCTTGCGCTTGCGGCTGATATCGCCGCCATAGCACTTGGCAAGCACGTTTTTGCGCATC
This sequence comes from uncultured Chlorobiaceae bacterium, assembly GCA_903866255.1. Taxonomy (GTDB): domain Bacteria; phylum Bacteroidota; class Chlorobiia; order Chlorobiales; family Chlorobiaceae; genus Chlorobium. The sequence goes on from CAIPMW010000076.1 coordinate 47,972, forward strand.
GCCGAGATGGTTTCGCGTGAAATCACCTTGCTGCCGATTGCCGCCTGAATGGCCACTTCATACATCTGCTTCGGAATAATCCCCTTCAGTTTCAGGCAGAGCTTCTTCCCCCAGTCGTAAGCCTTTGAGCGGTGCACGACGATGGAGAGTGCATCAACAGTATCACCATTCAGCAACACATCAAGCTTCACCAGATCAGATTCACGATTTCCAACATACTCGTAATCCATTGAGGCATAACCTTTTGAAATGGATTTGAGACGGTCATGAAAATCAAAGACAATTTCAGCCAGTGGAAATTCAAAATGCATGATTACCCGTGAGACGTCAAGATAGTCGGTATTCTTGTACTCGCCCCGACGCTCTATGCCAAGTTTCATGATATTGCCAATATAGTCGGCAAGCGTAATGATCTGCATGGTCACATAAGGCTCTTCAACCTGGCTGATGCGACCCGTCTCAGGCATTTTTGATGGATTGTCGACAATAACAACTTCCCCGTTGGTCATCACCACACGATACTCCACATTCGGAACGGTGGTGATGATATTGACCCCATACTCCCGCTCAAGACGCTCCTGAATAATCTCCATGTGGAGAAGACCAAGAAAGCCGCAACGAAAGCCAAAGCCGAGAGCAACAGAGGTTTCAGGGGTATAGACCAGGGAGGCATCGTTCAGTGCAAGCTTTTCGAGCGATTCGCGGAGATCCTCAAATTCATTCGAGTTAATGGGATAGAGACCGCTGAAAACCATCGGTTTAACCTCCTTGTACCCCGCAAGACGCTCGTGTGCAGGATTGTCAGCAAGAGTCACTGTATCGCCGACCTTGGCATCCTTGACATCCTTGATAGAGCATATCAGATAGCCGACATCTCCAGATTCAAGCAGAGCTTTTGGCTGCCGCTTCATGCTCATGGTGCCAATCTCATCGGCAAGAAAAGTCTTGTCACTGGCAAAAAATTTTACTTTGTCGCCCTTCCGCAGCGCACCTTCAACAATTCGAAGATAAACCACCACGCCCCGATAGGAGTCGAAAACCGAATCAAAAATCAGCGCACGAAGCGGCAGATAATTGTTGTCAGCAGGATGGGGAACACGAGCAACGATGGCCTCTATCAGTTCACTGACACCAAGACCAGCTTTTGCCGATACCTGAAGAATCTCGTCGCGTTTGACACCCATAAGATCGATAATCTGACGGGCAACACCCTCTACATCCGATGAGGGGAGGTCAATTTTGTTGATAACAGGAATAATATCAAGCCCGGCATCAAGAGCAAGATAGAGATTGGCAATCGTCTGCGCCTCTACCCCCTGGGTCGCATCAACAATAAGGAGAGCCCCTTCACAGGCAGCAAGAGAGCGTGACACTTCATAGCTGAAATCGACGTGACCGGGCGTATCGATAAGGTTCAGAGTGTATTCATTACCATCAGCCGCCCTGTATTTCATCTGGATGGCATGACTTTTAATCGTAATGCCGCGCTCCCGTTCAAGATCCATATCATCAAGAACCTGGGCGGAGGCCATCTGGGTACGATCGAGCGTATGTGTTATCTCCAGCAGGCGGTCGGCCAATGTTGATTTTCCATGATCAATATGTGCGATAATGCAGAAGTTCCTGATACGACTGACTTCTGTACTTGGCGAGGCCATAAAATGATCGTTTGATTCTTGTTATAACTCAACGTAACGACAATATAAGCAAATAATGCAATTGTGACATTACTGTGCTGTTACACAAACAGAGAGTTCCCGGCATTCTGGCGGAAACCTCTGACAAATTCGGATGCCTCCATGTATTTTTTCCCTTCAACCTGCAATGAAAGCAGCTCAAGCCACCCATCCGAACATGCAGCATAAAGTCTTCCCTGATTGACCAGCAGCCTCCCCGGAGAAACTGAAGCACCTTCAGACAAGAGTACTCCGGGAGTAGCCCGGAATATTTTCATGGTTTTACCATGGAATGTTGTCCATGCCGCTGGCTTCATGGCAAGCCCCCTGATAAAATCATGAATGATCGCAACTGGCTGGGCCCAATCGATTCGGGTATTATCACGGTTAAGCTTGGGAGCCCTTGAAGCCAACGCTTCATTCTGTTCAGAGACATTGACAGTCCCTGAGGCTATTATGTGCAGGGTATTGACAACAACCCTTGCACCAATCTCCGAAAGACGGCATGCAAGATCGGTGCCATTTTCGTCATGATCTATCGCGGTTTTTTCCTGAAGAATGATCGTGCCAGTATCAACACGCTGCTGCAAAAAAAATGTTGTGACGCCGGTTTCGTGATCACCATGGATAAGCGACCAGTTGATGGGAGCAGCCCCCCTGTAGGCAGGCAGCAGAGAGGCATGAAGATTGAATGAACCAAGATGAGCCTGTTCATAGATCGTTGGAGGAAGAATGCGAAAGGCTGCCACAACAATAACATCAGGCCGGTGAACAGCAACCGTCTCAGCAAACGCTGGATCCTTGACATCATCAACTTCATACACCGGAAGCCCGAGAGCAAGAGCTGCCTGTTTTACCGGAGATGGCTCAACATCTGCATGTTTACTCTTACGCGGCTTGTCCTTGCCGGTAACCACAAGCACAATCTCAAAAGCACTCTCTTCAGCAGCAATCGCCCGTAACGAAGGAACTGCAAATCCCGGAGTTCCCATAAAAATAATACGCATGGCTCTCAATAAAGTTTTGATACCGGAACAACAACCGGATAAGATGCGTTAACAATGCCCGACGCAAGGGCAGACAACTCCTTCTGGATCTTTCGTCGATCACGCTTCTGCACCCGATCCACAAAAAGAGTCCCGTCGAGATGATCAATCTCATGCTGCAGCACTCTGCCTGGCATCCCGGAAAACTCACCAACCTGCTCCTCAAAACGCTCGTTCCGGTATTTAAGTGTAAGAACAGAGGGACGCACAACATCACCCTGCACCCCCGGAACACTCAAACAGCCCTCCTCCATTTCACTTGAGCCACTGACCGCCAGAATGTGAGGATTGATAACCACCATGGGCTTTTCGCCCTCATAATTTTTGACACAGGAGACATCCAGCACCAGCAGCCGGAGAGAATGGCCCACCTGCGGTGCAGCCAGACCAATACCAGAAGCGTTGTACATCGACTCAAACATTGAACCTATAAGCTTCTCAACGGCACTGTCAACACCTTTCAACGGTTTGGCTCTCTGTCGAAGGATATCATCACTATAAATGTTAATCGGTAATATCATTGTTTTGTGGCGTTGACCTCTGTTTCACTCTTGGTGTTTCTGGAGAATATATGGTTCAGGAATGAAAATCAACGAAAAGCCGTTTCCTGAAAAACAAAAACCCCGACGTGCGGGGTTTCTGATGTGCGGAGAGGGAGGGATTCGAACCCTCGGTAGCCCTATAAGAACTACGTCGGTTTAGCAAACCGGTGCCTTCAGCCGCTCGGCCACCTCTCCAGATGTTTGGCGGAGGATGAGGGACTCGAACCCCCATGGGCGTGAACCCGGCAGTTTTCAAGACTGCTGCCTTACCAATTAGGCAAATCCTCCATCATGCCGTAAAGAACAGGCACCGAAGATAATAAATCCACCGGAAAAATCCAGAAAAAAGATTCCGGTGGCATATTCTGGCGGAGAGGGAGGGATTCGAACCCTCGAGGGCTGTAACACCCTACCCGCTTTCCAGGCGAGCGCACTAGACCAACTATGCGACCTCTCCGTATTTTGCAAGGGCAAAAGGTCTGGAATTTACATTCTATTTTTGATTTTCAAAAGTATTCCGGCAGAGTAGCGCTCTTCAGAAAGCATTTTATTTTCATCATGGTTTTCGCATGGTACTTTTGTGCGGTCGACTGGAAGCACCATTAATATTGTTATTTTACGCTCACTTTTTGTAAATTGCAAAAAACGATTTTGTCACAATCCAATAAATTCTGCTCTGCCCATGACGAAGATTCTCTATGAAGCGCTAACGTTTGACGATGTTTTGCTTATCCCGGCATATTCAAGAATTCTCCCGAAGGAGACTGTTACTGGAAGTCGTCTGACAATGAGCATCTCGCTGAAAATTCCGTTGGTAAGCGCAGCAATGGACACCGTAACAGAGTCAGGACTGGCCATAGCTTTGGCTCGTGCAGGTGGTATCGGTATTATTCACAAAAATTTGTCCATCGAGGGACAGGCACGAGAGGTAGCAAAAGTGAAGCGGTATGAGAGCGGCATCATCCGCCACCCCTTTACCCTTTATGAAGATGCAACCATGCAGGACGCGCTTGACCTGATGCAACGCCACTCCATTTCCGGAATTCCGGTCATTGGACGCCCGAAACATGAGGGTGACCAAAATATGAAGCTAAAAGGCATTGTTACCAACAGGGATCTTCGCATCAGGCCAAAGCTTGACTCAAAAATTGCCACGATCATGACCAGTAAAAATCTCATTACGGCACGAGAAGATGTCGATCTTCAAAGAGCCGAGGAGATTCTGCTCTCCAACAAAATTGAGAAACTGCTCATTACCGATAATGATGGAAACCTTCAGGGGCTGATCACTTTCAAGGATATTCAAAAACGCAAACAGTTTCCTGATGCCTGCAAGGACAGCCAGGGCCATCTTCGGGTTGGAGCGGCCGTCGGTATCAGCCCCAATACTCCTGAGCGGGTCAGCGCCCTGATTGAAGCTGGAGTAGATGTTATTGCTGTTGATACGGCACACGGCCACAGCAAAGCCGTCCTCGACATGGTAAGAACGATCAAGAGCACATGGCCTGACCTGCAGGTTATAGCCGGGAATGTCGCAACGCCCGAAGCGGTCAGGGATCTTGTCAAAGCTGGAGCCGACTGCGTGAAAGTGGGCATCGGCCCCGGCAGTATCTGTACCACCCGTATTGTCGCGGGGGTCGGTATGCCACAGTTGACCGCTATCATGAACTGTGCAGAAGAGGCGGCAAAAACCAACACTCCGGTCATTGCTGATGGTGGAGTTAAATACAGCGGCGATATTGCCAAAGCGCTTGCGGCTGGCGCTGATTCGGTGATGATCGGTAGTATTTTTGCTGGGACCGATGAAAGTCCCGGAGAAACAATTCTTTACGAAGGTAGAAAATTCAAAACCTATCGCGGCATGGGCTCTCTGGGAGCCATGTCAGAACCTGATGGAAGCAGCGACCGCTATTTCCAGGATGCGTCTCATGAGTCGAAGAAATATGTTCCTGAGGGAATTGAGGGGCGTATTCCAGCAAAAGGCTCACTCGATGAAGTTGTCTATCAGTTAATCGGAGGGCTGAAATCCTCTATGGGTTATTGTGGAGTTGCCACCATTGAAGAGTTGAAAACCAATACAAACTTTGTGCGAATCACATCGGCTGGCCTCAGGGAGAGCCATCCGCACGATGTCAAAATTACCAAAGAGGCACCGAATTATTCGACTGCGATGTAGGGTTGTGTTAGCAAATCGTTTGCAGCAACGGATAAAAAAAGTGTTCAAATACGCTTTTTCCGCCAATACTCCCCAGATTTGCCGCTTGCACATCCTTATAGAGACAGCGACAGCACTCCATGAGCCCTGAAGAGCAAGCGGCCAGCACTTGCCTTTCAGAGCTCTTTAACAAAACCACAGGAAGATACACAAATCGTAATTCTTGTGATCAACCAACCGCCTTGCCGTCACCCTGAGGCTTCATCGGATTACCAAGGCTGCTCAGTGCTCCTGCCGCCTTAACCACAAGCGAACCAACAGCAAAAATACCAAACCCCACCACAGCAATACCGGCAAGACCATGTATTGCAGGAATGGCAACCGGAGCAACAACTGGAGCTGCAGGAGCAATCAAAGCTGCCCCGCCAGCAACTCCTACGGCAGCTTTCATCATATTTTCGGGATTAGATGGACCCATATCAAAACCCTCCATGTTTAATGTTCATTCAAAATTTCTATACACCGAGCCATGATTTGAGCTACGCAACGAGTTTGCAACTTCCAAAATACAACGGACCCGTTACTACAAGCTATTTGTCGTCAGTCATCCCCTCCAGCCGATCCTCAAGGTCAGCGTAAATCTCCTGTAGCTCATCAATCATATTTTGATCGGCTTTCCACATACCGCGACCATGGGCTTCGAGCATACGACCGACAATATTCTTGATGGCCTGCGGATTGATGGTTGCAAGCCGCTCCCTCATTTCGGGATCAAGTGCGTAGGTCTCGGCGGTTTTTTTGTAGACCCAGTCATCCACACTTTTGGTGACAGCATCCCAGCCAAGCATGTAGGTAACCCGATTGCTGATTTCACCGGCGCCGCTGTGGCCATGCTTGAGCATCCCCTCAAACCACTTGGGATTGAGCAGCTTTGAGCGGTACTCAATGCGGAGCGATTTTTCGGCATCATCGACCTTGATATCGGAGGTAAACGACTCAACATAGTTGAGCTTGATATCGCCACCCTTTGTGTTTCGGCGACGTGCGGCAAGCTGCAGTGAACCGGATGATGAGAAGTAATGGTCGATATCGGAGATACCAAACTCGGTGGAGTCAACCTGGTGCACCACCCGATCAACCGAACCCAGCATTTTCTGTAATATTGCTGACTCACTCCCCCCTTTCCGACCACCGCCATAAGCGCTGCTGTTGCGACGAATAAAGAGATCGTCAAGATCATTTTCCGTCTCCCATGCTGAATCCTCAATCATATCATCAACATAGGTGCCATAAGCGCCCGGTGCCTGGGTAAACTGACGGGCTGTAGCGCTCTCAAACTCCATACCCGAGGCAAGCGCCTCATCAACATGCTTTTTCACAAAATTCATCTCAACCGGTTCATCAGCGTTGGCCGCCTCTTTGACAAGCCGGTCAAGCTGATCCATAAGCAGCCCAAAAGCATCACGGAAGATTGGGCTGAGCTGCATGAGCACATCGATTCGAGGACGACGAAGCTTCTCCAGCGGCACCAGACTGTAGTGGCTGATTTTACCGAACGCGTCATAGGATGGTTCCGCACCGAGCAACCTGATCACCACGGCAACAGCCTCGCCCTTGGTTTTTATGGTATCGAGCCCCCAGAGTACCTGGGCGATGGTTTCAGGATATTGCCCGTCATTCTCCTCAAGATGCTTTTTAACAATGCTGTCCGCAATAAGCGAACCACGCTTGAAAGCCATCACCGACGGAATTCTCCATGGATCAATGGAGTGAATGTTACGACCGGAAGGGAGCACATTAACACCGTCACGCACCAGGTCACCACCTGGCCCCGATGAGATATAACGACCATCAAGCACCTTCATGAGTGCATCCATCTCACCAGTATTATCGCGCAGAGCAAAAAGGAGCTGAGTGCCCTCCCTGATCAACTGCTCAACAAAGGGAGTATACTCAACAGGAAGCCTGGATCCTCCCGTTACCGACGCAAAAGCCGACATGACGTTTTTGCGGTCAAACAGGGCCTGCTGAACAAAATCCCTGCACGCACCATCAACCCACTCCCGCAGGCGGATAGCCTCCTCTTCACCCTTTCTTGACCGGCTGCTCAGCTCCTCATAACTGCTGAAATGGCCGTTCTTGCCCGATGCGCTCATGAGAAGCGAAGGCAGCGTTCTGGCATCCTCTTCACGATTTTTAAGCGTTTCGGTAACAGTGATAATTTGTGCTTCCGGCGGACTTGCCTCACCGAACACGTGAAGTGAATTGGAGATAAGGCGATTTTCAAGTTCGCTGATATAGATGTAAAGACGACTGACATAATCACTGAACCCCTCATTTTCGCGGCGGGGACAGTCGTCCGTCAGATTGAGTAGCTCCGCTTTCTGCATAACAGCCTCTTCAATACCCGAGCCGTCACCCTGACCTTCAAACAAACCGGATGTCGCGAGATTCCTTTCACGGAAATCGACCAGCAGCTCTTTAAGCGCAGGCAGTTCTTTGTAGAGACCGGCACGCGACAATGGTGGCACCACATGAGAGACCATGGTGGCAAGGCCGCGCCGTTTGGCAATGGTGGATTCACTGGGGTTATTCACCGGATAGATGTAAAAATGCGGCACCTCACCGAGAAGCGCATCTGGCCAGCAGTCACCAGTAAGACCTGTCTGAAGTCCCGGCATCCACTCTACCGACCCGTGCATACCCACGTGCACCATGGCATGAGCCTCAAACTCCCGGCTTATCCAGCGATAAAAGGCAATATACTGGTGATGCGGCGTGTTTGACTTGTCGAACAGCAACCGCATAGGATCACCCTGCACACCGATACGGGGTTGAACACCAATGAAGATGTTCCCGAAACGCAAACCTCCTACAAAAACATCATGATCGCCAATCGGAACAATTTCACCGGGAAACTTCTGCCACCGCTCCTCAATCCGTTCACGCTCCCTTGACGTAGTCAACTCCTTGAATGTATCAAAATTGACCTTTACAGCCTCAGGCTTGTGCTGCATAATCTGGTGTTCAGTTGCACGATCAAGTGCTTCAAAGAGAGCATCAGATGATTCTGGAAGCTTGCCCACATTGTACCCCTCTTTTTTCAGTCGCTGAAGTGTAGCAAAAAGTGTTCTCGGGACATCAAGCAGCGCTGCTGTGGCTTTTTTGCCAAGACCCGGAGGATAGTCATACACAATAAATGCAACCTTTTTATCGCGATTGGCCGTCGCCCGCAACCGAAGCCATTTGCTGACCAGAAGAGCCAGCCGTTCAAGACGTTCGTGAACAGTCTCAATCTTGCCATCCTGCAGAGCGCCAAGAATAATCGGACAGATGGCGCCATCCATTTCAGGAATAGCATACGTGAAGGTAATCTGCATCGGAGAGACACCAAGCTCTTTCCATGAATCGAACCCCTGAGTCAGAAGAGGCTGGGCCACCATGTAGGGAGCATCCAGTTTTGTCATAATTTCATGACGTGCTTCAGCAGCAATTCCGGGTTTGGTTGATCCTGCAGGACCACCCACAAGACCAAAACCCATCATATTGATCAGAAGATCGATGTTCTCCTTGACCAGCCAGTCCCGTACAAGAACATGACCCTCAACTCCCATAACAAACGATGGAAACAGATGAATCCCCTGCTTTTCAAGAACTCGAATGGTGTTGTCGATGTAGGTCTTCTCCTGCAGCAGATGTTTGCGGAAAAAGAGGAGTCCAATTTTCTGCCCCTTGTCGATATTTATCCCGCGCTTTTTCTGCCAGTTTTTATAACTCTTGACATCAGTGAAGTATGCTGGCGCATCAGGGTGGTAAATCCCCATATTGGGCACATCGACAATTGCCCCAACCTTCACCGGCTCATTAAAATATTCTCGAAGAATCAGCCGGAACATGTTGGCGATATTCTCTGCTGTCGGCTGCATCCAGTAGGAGTAGACCATCAGCCAGTTCTTGAAATCCTTCGCCTTGTTTGGCACAAGAGGCAAAATAGTGCGCATGATTTTCATGAGCTTCATGTAGCCGTAAAGAGCATCTTCATCGCGCCCCTTCACCAGCATTTTCGCAACTTTTTTGACCATATCGGGCATCCCTGCCTTTCCATCACCGACGGAATAACTACCCACCTTGGTCAGAGCCATAGCTTCAGGCATAGACTCAAAAATAAAAATAGTCTTTTCATTAGTGGCCAGCTCAAGTTGCTGTTTAAACCAGTCGATCTGCTCCTTGAAGTTGATCATGCTCATAAAGACGCAATCAGCCTCCCGAATCGCTTTTGCCGCATCAGGATTCTTTTTTTCAAGATCAATATCACTCAACTGAGTCAATTCAGCTTCGCTGGCAAGAAGCCCCTTGATTTTTTTCCAGAGACCGGCGTTGTACTGTTCAAGACCAACAACAGCAACGATTTTACGAAGATTAGGCATGGGGTAAAAATTATTGTATCACGTTCATAACGCGAGATTAAAATGACATAACTCCAATGTATAAAAGAAGGGGAATAATTCCGAAAACAGCTTTCCGAAAAGCACAACGGAAAGTTCTTCCATTTTTTGTTCAGTCCCCTCGCTGGTTGTGCGATAACTGCTCCAAGAGTCTCAAAGACTCGATGACCAAATTCCTTTTCTCGCAATTCATCCCAAAGGTGCTCAACAGGATTTAAACCCCAGTGAATATGGCGATGCTACGGTCATTAACCTGTGCTTGAGCGTGTTTCCCTGGGCAAAATATCGCCAATTTAAGATTTTCTTCCCGAAGCAAAGCTTCGAGGAATATGTCCTATAGCGATTCAAAATTCTGTACTTCGCGGATCAGAAACATCAGTCGAGGTATGGCTCTGCTATTACTGATGATACCTATATCGCCATGGCCAATGGCCCGGTGCCGTCAATGGCTTACGATATTTTAAAATCGTTACGGGGTGAGGGTCTTTTTACTTCACAGAAAGAGCAATTTACTCCATATTTTGAACTACAAATCAACAAACACACCGTAAAGGCAAGAAAGAGCCCTGATCTTGATTATTTGTCTGAATCTGAGATGCGATGCATTGACGAATTCATCGAAGAGAATTACCATCTCAAGTTTTCAGATTTAACAGAGAAATCCCATGATACGGCATGGCAAAAAGCGGTATTTAATAGTGAAATAGATCTCCTTGATGTTGCAACGTGTGGCGGTTCCGGGAATGACATGATTGAGTATATCAAAGAGAGCTGTGAGAACCGCTTCGCTGTATTTGAATGAGTTTAGGTGAATTTTTCCCGGAAGTCTTTAAGGCTGATTACGCCAGAAGGAACCTGGAAGTTGGGAGTGCTCTTAAGCTCTACGTCACGGATACCAAACCACCAAAAGAGAAACGATTTATCATTGTAGGAAAGAATATTGACCGGCTCTGTCTGGCAACGGTATACATCAATTCAGAGATCAATGAGAACATCAATTACTTTTCCGATAAACGGATAAGCGAAGCTAAAATAAGCATTCATCTCACCCCGGGAACGCCGAGCCCCAGCTCGGCAGATGGGCTTTTATCGCTGCAAAACACCCTCACCGGAAGTACGTAGGGCCAAATAGCTCATCGCCATCGGTATACAGATAACTGTGCGTCATGATCACTGTCGCGTAATGTCGATACAAGAAACTGAGTAATATGATGGTCACTCCCCATCCCCCTTTGCACCCCACAACCTGAGCCGTTCCGCAATGGCATCAGGACTTGGTAGATCAGCTCGATAAGCTTCAGGGAGTTCAGGAACAACGGTATAGCTTGCAACACCTATCGGGCGGCTTGCTGTACGCAGGGCATATTGCACCACGGTCTTGTTTTTGTCACGGCAGATAATGATACCAATTGGTGCGTTTTCACCCTCCATACGCTCCTGCTGGTCAAGGGCCTCAAGGTAAAACTCCATCTTCCCTTTATGCTCGGGTTGAAAGGCTCCGATTTTAAGCTCTATTGCTACAAGAGAGCGCAATCTGCGATGAACAAGCAGCAGGTCAATAAAGTACTCCTGCCCTCCAACTTCAAGGCGGTGCTGGTTGCCAATAAAAGTAAAGGCGCCGCCCATTTCGGAGAGAAAACGGCGAAGGTTCTGCACCAATGCCTGTTCCAGTTCCCGCTCGGAGTGTTCATCAGCCAGCTCCAGAAAATCGAAAGTGTACGTATCCTTGACTGCAAGCACAGCCTGAGCTTGCAGTTCAGGAGAGAGTGTTTTATCAAAACTGGTCTGATTGAGCAGGTATTTTTCGTAGCTTTTGTTGTCAACCTGGTGCTGGAGTACCGCCTTTGTCCAGCCAAACCTGGCCGTCGCCCGAAGATAGAATTCTCGTTCAAGCTCATCTTTGCATCGGGTGAAAATAACAAGGTTTTTAGCCCAACTGATTCCTCTAACCAATGGTTGGAGTTTTGGCTGATCGCGATACGCGCAAAAAAACTGACGCATGAACCAGAGGTTTTGCACAGAAAAACCATTTCGACCGGGAAATTCTGCCTGCAGATCACGGGCAAGCGTCTCCACTACCGCTTTTCCCCAGCCGAGTTTCTGTTGTTTCCGATCAATGGACTCACCAATCTCCCAATAAAGCGCGACCATCTCCGTATTCACCGCCCGGAACGCCTGATACTGCCGCTGGCGAATACGAGACTTGATATCGACAAGAAATTCTGCGTATTCAGTTGTTCTGATCTCACTCATAGCAGCACGCTGATCGAATAAAAGAAAAGGTGTAAAAAGTTACCTCTTTACAATGTATCACAGGCTTCTGGTTCCACATCAGGAACATTGCTCAAAATTTCAAGAAATGTTTCACGGCTGCCTTGTTTTGCCCGCTTTTCCAAATATTCAAGCGCCGAAAGAGCCGCAACTTTTTCAGCCACAGCAGGCAAATAAATGTATGTGTATCGAGTAAATAGTTCATTTCAGTCCGAGAAACTCTTCCTCAGTCATTTTGAAATTATCAGCAAATGTGACTTTAACTTTTCCGTCAAGAATCCCGATTTTTCGCTCTTTTTTCTTTTCAGTATCGAGATAAGGAACAATCATGGCAATTGGTCTCTTTTTCTTGCCGTAAAGGATACCAAAAGACTCACCCTGCTTTACATTCTCAAGGATCTCAGAGAGTTGGGATTTTACTTCACCCACGGGTAGTGTTTTTATATCTGTAGCTTAAATTTACAAAAACGACTTGTCAACGTTTCAGAAAAAGTCAGATTTAGGGGAGAGCGTCTGTGTTTCGCATCCTCGATCGACAGGGATAATCTCCGTTAAGCCATGAAAAGCAGCAGCCGTTGTCTGTAAAGCCTATTAAAGCCCCAAATACCTTTTTGAAAGTTCTACAGTCCAGTCAGCTTTACAAACCTGTCTTAATGTGTCAACAAATGTTTCTAAATGCCTTGGATAAAAATTATTGAACTCTTCATTGTCTGTTTTGAGTTGCTGAACATAACTATCAACAGCGTCTTGGCACTCTTGATTTTTTGATGGAAACAGAAAAACAAAAAAGCCTTCGTCATAATCTTTAAGTGTCGCAATAGAAAGTAAATGATCTCTCCAAATTTGTTGAAGAGGAACGCGTTTTAAAACGTCTATTGATGAAGTTTGAAATAGTTTACTTTTTGCAGCAAGTTTTAAATATGCGTCTTTATGTTTTTGAAAAATCGCTTCTGTTTTTACTTTGTCGTCTTTTAATGTTTCTGCGTATTTTACCTCAATGCCGATAAAGCCTTTGTTGTTGTCAAGGTTTAAGTATTCGATGAAAACATCAAAAGCAGAATGGTCACCAGTGTAATCAATGTGTCCTCTTGCTGGTGAATGTTCAAATTTTACAGATGTTACTTCGCTAACTCTTCTCGGAAAAAGCCTTTTGAAATATTTGGTCGCCAACTTAAAATCGTAATGAAGTTCTCCAAAAAGTTTGAAACAAAGAGGTTGAGAGGATAGAAGGTTGTCCCAAATACGAGGTTCGCTAATTAATTTGCCCTCAACTTTTGCTTTGTAAACTTCGTACTGAACAAGTGTTTTTATTTTGTCTGTCAAATAGTTTGCTTTACTTGTCGTTGCAAATTCTGTCTGCAAATAATTTCCTCGTTCACCAATTGGAAATTTTTTTGACTGCCTCCATTGGCTTTGTAACAATCGTCCAAAGGCAGCAAAGTCTGTGTCTGGTTTGTAATAAGCGTTAAATTTTTCTGCTTCGATTTTTGTTGGCCGTGTCATAATAAGTAGGATACGTGAAGGTTGCAGATTTGCGATGGATGGGTTTTAAGCTCAAATGTCCATTCGGAGAAATGAACTTATAGCATCAACAAAAAAGGCTGCGGAGTGCGCCCCCCCTATTGCAAATATGCTTTTATGCCCAATGGTTCTTTTCATTCAGTCGGTATATAGTAGTCCTTGCAATACTTTTCTACTTCACTATCGTTTGCAAAGTAGCGGTCACAAAATTGGTCAAGTTCCGTTTCTGTTGATTCATAATAGCGGTCTTCTGCAGTCATAAGTTTTTCCGTCTGCTCAATAAATTTTTCAAAGTCTTTATTCATTTTGCAAAGTTTGTCAATTGTCTTGAAGTCCAAATTGCGAAAAATTGCAGGGAATAATATTTTACTTTGATATGGGTTTGCATTAAGTTCAATTATACCAATTCCAAAGGATTGATTTAGTCGTTCCATTTCTTCCGTCAAACTGTCGCTGAACCGCTTGCGCTGCACAGCTCCCCGGAGGGATAACCAGGCCGGTATCCGTTGTCATCCTTTTGTTATGCCGAGCTGGAGCTCGGCGCTCCCAGCTCCGCGTCAGCTATCGCTCTGGTTCGGAGCATTACAACTTCTCCCACTCAAACTTGCTGACGTTTCTTGGCTTGGGGTCAAAGACAATGCCAATCAGATAGCGTTCGCCTTCATATTTCTCGTAATACTTCATTGTCCTGATCTGCTCAAGCGGCTCCCCGTCGGTCACCTTGAATTCAAAGAGAAAGGTTCTTCCACCGGCCTTTATGGTCAGGTCAATTCTGCCCTTGTTGCTCACATCCTCGGCGATGATGTCCACCCCGATACTCGAAAAATAGGCATAGAGCACGCTGGCGTAAAAGCCCTCGTACCTCTCAATGTCGTTGTTGGTGTAATTGTTATAGGCGATACTGGCAAAAAGGCGCTTGATAACCGGTTCCAGACTTGCAACATCACCACTCTTCATGAGAGCAAGCAGCTCACGGCGGATCGGCTCATTTTCCGAAACGCAGGTCACCGATTGCAGAATATAATCGTTAAAACTGGTCTGCACCTCCATATTGGGAAATCCCAACTCATAGCCAAATCCCATATCCAACGGAATCAGGCGCTTTATGGTCAAGTAGCCCGTCTGAAACAGAAGAGTCTCCAGCCTGAGATTTTCAAGGTCAAAACTGTTGATCAGAGACTCATTAACTTGTAATCCAATAAATTTGGGGATGAAATAGCTGTTCTTTTTGATGAGTTCAATCAGAAATCCGGGCGTTCCGGTCTCAAACCAATAGTTTTTGAATGTACGCTGGTTTCTGATAAAGAGCAGAATATCGAAAGGGTTATAGACCTTGTCACCCAAAAAATTATAACCATTGTACCACCGTTTGACCTGCTCCATATCCACCCCTTCGAGATAAGGAGTAAAAGAGTTCTCCAGATCAAGCTGGGTGTACCCGCAGACATTGCCATAGTCAGGGTTGAGGCTGATGTCTTCGAGATTGTTCAGGCCGCTGAAGAGCGACACTTTGGAGAATTTGCTCACTCCGGTGAGAAACACAAAGCGCAGATACTCGTCGTTATCCTTGATTTTTGTATAAAAGTCACGCATCCCATCCCGAATGATGAGAGCCTCAGGGATAGTGTCAATATTGTCCAGAATCGGCTTGTCATACTCATCAATCAGAATAACCACCTTCTGATGATATTTTTCCCAGGCTTTTTCGATTAATTCCGCGAAGAAGTGTTGTGCCCTGGTTCTGTTTTCACACTCCAGCCCAAGTCGCTTCTCATTGGATTTGAGGATGTACTGCAAATCCTCCTCCAGGTCGGCTTTCGAGTGAATCCCGCCACTGAAACTGATCTTGATGACTGGATATGTCACCTCCCAGTCCCACTGCTCCTCAATCAGCAGACCCCGGAATAGCTCCCGATTTCCTTCAAAAATATTTTTCAGCGTATCAAGAAACAGGCTTTTCCCGAATCGCCGGGGCCGCGACAGAAAAACATACCGATAGTTCTCAATCAGGCTGCGGGCAATCTCTGTTTTATCGATATAAAGATAATCATCTTCAATTATTGTACTGAGCGTCTGTATTCCTACCGGCAGCTTTTTCATCGTCAACCTCCATTTAAAACATGATCCCATTAAGCGGTATCGACTCTCCAACGCATCAGCTACAGAGCGTAACACTTTTTTACTACACGCCAAAATATAAAACTTTTTGACAGGAAAACAGAGAGAGGCAGTCACGTAAAACGAACGGTTCTCCCATTGCGCATAAAGGGACACACGACGAACCCGCCTCAAGGCAGGTTTGTCGTGTGTGGTGATGATATTTTCAATTGCGGAGCTGTCTTTGGCATCATGAAGCGAGAGGGTATTCACTAAAATTAACTAATTAGGGATACTATGAGATATTCCTTTTAATTCAGCTAAATAACGGTATACCGATGCGACTTTTTTTTAAAACAGGAACTGTTTTCAGCTCAATCGTAAGGGGTAAAGTATTTATTCTATTGGATATAGATAATTATATGTGTAAAAAAAATGGTCTTTTCTATACATGTTTTTATTCTCCTTTGCTTTTTCGCTTTCTGCAACCAACAACATTACCACTGCCGACTATCAGGATACACTCATCACGGGGCGGCTGCAAAAGCAGTTGAACTCCACCCATCGCGCCAGTTCCTGACTGCCCGGAGCTGGCCAGGTGACCTCAAACAGCTCCCGGGGAAATCCGTAGAAATCGTGTATGGTCTCAGGAGAGGTAGTGCCCGACACCGCCATGTCAGCCCCGTACCAGTGGGCCGAAACGGCAAGTATCGCCTTCGGTCGGGGGATGCCATGCCCGAACCGGCACGAGCTTTCGGTATAGCGGTTCGTCTGGATCGCATACATCGGGTTGCCATGCCCGAAAAAATCGCTGGCATCACCTTTTCCATCCCGTTATTCACTATTTTGCCTGCGCCTTGACCAGTTCAACATCTAGCGAGATGTTGAACTCTTCGCCAACAGCCACTCCCCCTGTCTCCAGCGCCTTGTTCCAGACAAGTCCGTAGCAATCTCCGGTAAACCGGATAGTTTGGCCTTTACTCTCAATCGTTCACCCGCCGAAGCCTTGCCCTTAACGGCAGATAATAAAGGGCTTCCACTCTTGATAAAGGGCAAAGGTGGTCAATACCCTTCATCTGGCCAATATGTTCTGGTTGGAACGCCTCCAGCTTGAGTTCACCCGCTATCAAGCAACGTGCGTGGTGTGATACATAAACACAAGAAAATCCTTTTTCAATTTCTCATTACCTTGCGAGTGTGGTATAATAGAAGACGCGCCTCATTGAAATACTGGAAGTTTTTTGCAGATACTCACTTCCAACAGCGGTATAAAACAACAGTTATTTCTTTATAATAAAAGGGTTATAAGGAAATAGCACAGTCATCATGTCATGAAATATTCAGAAGCAAGGCAGGGTAGAGTCTTTGTGATACGCTTGGAAGATGGCGAAATTGTCCATCAGGTGATTGAGCAGTTTGTTCAGGATCATAACATTGAACGCGCCTCACTGATTGCTGTCGGCGGAGCTGACAAGGGCAGCATTCTGGTTACCGGCCCCGAAGAGAGCCGCATATTTCCGTCAACCCCGATGACCCATGAACTGTACGATGCCCATGAAATCACGGGCACCGGCACAATTTTTCCGGATGACACAGGCAAGCCTGTACTTCATGGCCATTTTGCCTGTGGCAGGGAGGAGAGTACGGTGACCGGCTGTATCCGCACCGGGGTAAAGGTGTGGCAAGTGATGGAGATCATTCTGATTGAGCTGCTTGAGAACACCGCAACCCGTCAGTTTGATCCCCACACCGGCTTCAAGCTGCTTATACCCTGAGTCGTAGTATTACCGCCCTCTCCCTGTCCGTTCAGACCACCGTTTTGCCGTGTTGGCTGCCGGTGGTTTTGGCCCGGGATGACCCGAGTTCCCTCTCCCCTGCTGCTTGGGTGCCTTGACCGGATTGTGATCCATCAAGGGGAAAGAGTGGTTGTCGATAACCGGAATTTTTTTGGCAATCAGTTTTTCAATATCGCGCAGATACTCCTTCTCCTCAGCATCACAAAATGAGAGCGCGGTACCTTTTGCCCCTGCTCTGCCCGTCCGGCCAATACGGTGGACGTAGGTTTCAGAGATGTTGGGCATCTCATAGTTGATCACATACTCCAGATCATCAACATCAATACCTCGAGCGGCGATGTCGGTCGCCACAAGAATCCTTGTGGTCTGCGCCTTGAAATTGGAAAGAGCACGCTGGCGGGCATTCTGCGCCTTGTTGCCATGGATCGCCTCCGCTTTGATATGGTGCTTGTCGAGAAGTTTGACCACCTTGTCCGCCCCATGCTTTGTCCGGGTAAAGACCAGCGCTGTCTTGATGTTTTTATCCTGAAGGATATCCACCAGGAGCGCACTTTTATTGCCCTTGTCCACAAAGTAGATTGATTGATTGATAATATCGACCGTTGAAGAGACCGGTGTGACGGAAACCTTTGAGGGATTATGCAGAATGGTGGCGGCAAGCTTGACAATTTCCGGCGGCATGGTGGCCGAAAAAAAGAGTGACTGCCGCTTTTTTGGCACCAGTGCCAGTATCTTTTTAACATCGTGAATAAAACCCATATCAAGCATGCGGTCGGCTTCATCCAGCACCAGTATCTCCACATCACGCAGACTCAAAAATCCCTGATTGAGCAGATCAAGCAAGCGTCCGGGAGTGGCAATCAAAATATCGACACCTTTTATCAGCGTTGCTGTCTGGGGATTCTGGTTAACTCCGCCAAAAATCACCGTATTGGTTAACCCGGTATGACGGCCGTAGGCCTTAAAACTCTCGCCGATCTGGATGGCCAGCTCTCGTGTCGGGGTAACAATCAGGCTCCGTATTTTTCTCTTTCTGTCATAGACCTTGTTAGCTCCAAGCAACTGCAAAATCGGAATAGCAAATGCCGCCGTTTTTCCGGTTCCCGTCTGGGCACAACCAAGCAGATCGTTCCCCTCTAAAATAATCGGTATCGCCTCGGCCTGTATCGGAGTCGGGGTGGTATAACCCTCTTCCTGCAGCGCCTTCAAAATTGGTTCTATAATGTTCAGTGACTCAAATTGCATCGTGTAGTGTAAAATTATTAAACAAAAGGGTAAAAAAAGTAAGCGGTCAGGGTTTACCCGAAACCCATGCCGGCACATATTTCCAGGCACTCTTCATTTCGCGGTTATAAATCCGCCAGAGGGGATCATGCTGATGGACAAGCGCCCAGAAGGAGCGGGAGTGGTTGAGATGAACGGTGTGGCAAAGCTCATGAACCATGATGTGCCGGATAAGATAGTCCGGCAAAAAGAGCAGCTTGGTGTTCAGCGTTATCACATGCGCAACGGTACAACTCCCCCATCGTGAGTGCTGCAGGCGCACCTTTGCTTCAGCATAGTCAAAATCAAGAGATGTTGCAAGGGATTTAAACGAGGGAAGCAGCAACAGCCCTGCCCGATGCTTCAACCAGGAGAAAAGAAGCTTGCGGCAAAGCGACTCATTGGCAACGTCCCCGGAGATCAGCAGCCGGGTTGGAGAGAGCTCCTCAATATCACCCTGTGCAACTGCGGCCGTCTGCTGGTACTCCACCTCCCACTCCTCATCAAAGAAGGGAAAAAGTACCTTGCTCGGCCATCCGTTGCCAGCCACAGGAGGAGGCTCCAGGCGATGCGCATCAAGCTTCTTCGTCGTCTTTCGGATCCACTCCGCATGACGGAGCAGAAGCGCCGGTATCTCCTTTTTGGGAAAGCCTTCGGGCAACACCACAATCAGTCCCTCATGCGGTGTCATCTTCAGCCGGGCATACTTCGACCTTCGGCTCACCTGGACGGTATAGGGCGGAGGAAACATCTCCCCGTCGCAACTATGAGATACAATACTCGTCAACCAAGCGCTCTCTGTAAATCGGCAACAAGATCGTCACCATCCTCAATACCTACCGAAAGCCTGATAATGGTATCGGTGATTCCCGCCGCCTCGCGGTGCTCTTTATCCATCGACGCATGGCTCATGGATGCCGGATGCTCAATCAACGACTCAACGCCTCCCAGGCTTTCTGCCAGCGCAAAGAGCTTCGTGGCTGTCAGCACACGATTGACATCATCCAGAGTACCATCAAGCTCGAAGGAGACCATGCCGCCAAAACTTTTCTGCTGCTTTTTGGCAAGCTCATGCTGGGGATGGTTGGCAAGACCGGGATAAAATACCCGTTTCACCTTGGGGTGCTGCTCCAGAAACTGTGCCACCGCAAATGCATTGATCTCATGCTCTCTCATGCGAACGACCAGTGTCTTGATTCCGCGAAGCACCAGCCAGCAATCAAACGGCTGGGCACAGGTGCCAAGCGCATTCACGGTAAACTTCAGCTTCGCATCCAGCTCCTCACTGTTCGAGAGAACCGCTCCGCCCACCACATCAGAGTGGCCGTTCAGATACTTGGTTGTTGAATGCACTACAATATCCGCTCCAAGTTCGAAAGGCTTTTGCCCGTAAGGAGAGAGAAAGGTGTTATCAACAATCGTCAAAAGGCCTCGCTCTTTGGCAAGTGCCGCCACTTCAGCAATATCAATAAGGTTCAGGAGTGGATTGGATGGAGTTTCAACCCAGACCGCTTTGGTGCGCTCATTGACATAAGGGAGAATATCTTCGGCCCTCTGCATGTTCACAAAATGAACCTTGATGCCAAAATGCTCCTCAACCGTCTTCATCAATCTGGAGGTACCACCATAACAGTCGTCGGTGCAGATAATTTCATCACCCGAATGGAAAATGCTCAGGGTCGAAGTAATGGCCCCCATGCCGGTGGTGACGGCAACTGCCGCCGAACATCCCTCAAGAGCAGAGAGATTATCTTCAAGCGCCTTTCGCGTCGGGTTGCCGCTTCTGGTATAGTCAAATCCACGATGTTTGCCGATATCCTCGAACACAAAGGTTGACGACTGATAAATCGGGGTCATAATAGCGCCGTAAGCCTTGTCGGGGCCTACACCGGCGTGAATCGTGTCGGTCTGGAAACTCATAAATCACCTGTTTAGAAAAATGAAAAGGAAAGTACAATAAAAAAACCTCTTCCCTGATGAGCAAGGAAGAGGTTTTTATGAAATTCTATTTCTAAAGAGAGCCAGCGCTGAAAGCAACTCGCCTGTTTTGAAAAGAGAAACGGTAAAACGCTCTTTTTCACTCATCGTTCTTTTGCTTCATCCGGCTTCAACAAGTCAGACGCATAGATCGCAAAAGTAGAATGTGGCACCGTGTTCCACTGTAACAGGAATCGGTTGTCAAGGCTTCACCGGGTCTATTCCCTCAGCCTTTCTTGATGACCAGTAATGGATAAAGAACGTGTTAACGATTGTTAATATAGGGTTTCGCGAAGAATAATACAAATGAGCCTGCCGGGCCTGTGCAATTTTCAGGGCATCAAGCGTTATCATCGGCGTAAACTGAGCAAGCCATCCATACGACCTTTTCTCAGGAATCACGAAAGCTCTCCATTTTTTGCATTATGGTGCGCTTTCGTATTTTAGCCATAGGTCTGGGGAGAAAGAGACCCTGAATCGCCTCTCTTTAAATACTTAAAAAAGCTCATGAGCGCACAGAAAAAAGTTCTGGTAGGTATTTCGGGCGGTGTTGACTCTGCGGTGACCGCCTGCCTGCTCCTGAAGCAGGGCTATCAGGTGACGGGTCTCAACATCAGGGTGCTCGACTCCCTTAAGGAGAGCCCTTCGATTCAGCCATCACCGCTCGTCATCAGCGACCACCCCGATTTTCAGATTCCGGTCTTCACGCTGAACCTCAGCAGCAAGTTCAAAAGTGATGTCATCAGCTATTTTCATGACGACTACCTTGGAGGGAGAACACCAAACCCCTGCATGGTCTGCAACAAAAAGATCAAGTGGTTCGGCCTCTTTGAGGGGGCGAAAATGCTTGATGCGGAGTTTGTCGCTACCGGCCACTTTGCCTCGACCTCTTTCAGCGATGGACGGTACCGGCTCTACAAGGGGGTTGACCCGCAGAAAGATCAGAGCTATTTTCTCTGGATGCTCTCCCAGAGTGATCTCGAAAAAACTTTCCTCCCACTGGGCGCACTGACCAAACCGGAGGTACGCAAGCTGGCTCACAGCTTTGGTGTCAGAGCGGCTGAAAAAAAGGAGAGTCAGGAGATCTGCTTTGTTCCTCAGGACGACTATTGCAGCTACCTCGCTGGAGCCATTCCCGGCCTTGCTGAAAAGGTAGCGAACGGCGACATTGTGGATGAAACCGGCAAGGTTATCGGCAAGCACCGGGGCTACCCTTTTTACACCATCGGCCAGCGGCGCGGAGTTGGTGTTTCAGCGAAAATCCCTCTCTACGTCACAGGGATAGATACAGAGAATAACCGCATCCAGGTTGGCACAAAATCTGCGCTTGAAACCCGTCGCCTCATTGCCTTCGGCTTGAACTGGATTGGCATTGAACAACTGAGCGCCCCGACAGATGCGCTCGGCAAAATAAGGTATCGTGACAAAGAGAGCCCCTGCACCCTTGAACCGCTTGAGAACCATGAGGTTGCGGTATCGTTTACTTCACCCAAAAGCGCCATTGCTGCCGGGCAGGCCGCAGTCTTTTACCGCAACAGCGAAGTGCTCGGCGGAGGCTTTATCCGCCAGGTTCTTCAGGAATCTCACTTGTAAATCTTATCTCACCTTATGCTTCAACGAAAACATCTTTCACTAACCTTTCTTGATCTGGCACCTGCCGCGCCGGATAATGCTCCACTCATGATTCTGCTGCACGGTTATGGCAGCAATGAAAAAGATCTGATCCAGCTCGCGCCAATGCTGCATCAGGGGCTCCGATATATCAGCGTTCGCGCTCCGCACACTCTTGATGTGGGGATGTTCGGCTGGTTCCCCCTCGGCTTTACCCCGACCGGTATTACGGTCGATTATGCCGCGGCAGAGGAGGCTCGCCTGCAATTCATCAGCTTTATCAGGGAGATTCTTGCCGAATACAAACCGGCAGGAGGCAAACTCTTTCTGATGGGCTTCAGCCAGGGATCGGTGATGAGCTACATGACCGCCTTCAGTGAGCCTGGGCTGCTGCATGGGGTGATCGCCTGTTCGGGGCAGTTGCCCGAAAGGAATCTCCCGCTGGACAATCCCGCTCTGCGCAAACTCCCTTTTGTTGTGCTGCATGGCCTCTACGACGATGTGCTGCCGATTGCAAAAGGGCGAGCCTCCCGCGAGTGGCTCCAGCAGCGGGTGGATGACCTCACCTATCAGGAGTATCCGATTGCGCACCAGATTGCGGATGAGGGTATCCGGTTGATCCATTCGTGGCTTGAAAAAAGGGTACCGCCAACTCTGGAAAGAGAGTAATTGCCCCCTTTTCGGTATATTCTCCATTTTTAAACACCGCCATGCCTTGGCAAACTAAAGAGGAAGTAAAGACGAATGAAGGAGACCCTTTTATCTCTGCTTGAACAGCGCATCCTTGTGCTCGACGGTGCTATGGGCACCATGATCCAGCGCCATAAACTCAAGGAGGAGGATTACCGGGGCGCACGGTTTGCCTCGCACTCCCATCCGCTCATTGGCAACAATGATATGCTTGTGTTGACGCAGCCGGAGATCATCTACAACCTCCATTGCGACTTTCTTGAGGCTGGCTCGGATATTATCGAAACCAACACCTTCAACGCCAACCCGATATCCCAGGGAGACTACAATGCCGTTGAGCTGGTGAAGGAGCTGAATGTTGAAGCCACTCGCCTTGCTCGCCGCGCTGCCAACGACTTTACCGCAAAAAATCCCGACAAACCGCGCTTTGTAGCCGGTTCCATAGGGCCTACGAACAAAACGCTCTCTCTCTCCCCCGATGTCAACCGTCCCGGTTATCGCGCCGTCACCTTCCGGGAGGTGGTCGATAACTACATTGTTCAGCTCGAAGGTTTGATGGAGGGCGGCGTTGATCTGCTGCTCGTCGAAACCGTCTTCGACACCCTGAACTGCAAGGCGGCCCTTTTTGCCATTGAAGAGTTTTTCAACCGAACCGGATGGCGTGTGCCGGTGATGGTCTCCGGCACCGTGGTGGATGCAAGCGGGCGCACCCTCTCCGGCCAGACCACCGAGGCTTTCTGGACATCCATTGCTCACCTGCCGGATCTGCTCTCCATCGGGCTGAACTGTGCGCTTGGCTCAAAGCAGATGCGCCCCTTCATTGCGGCAATGGCGGGCATTGCTGAAAGTTATGTGAGTGTTTATCCGAATGCAGGCCTCCCCAATGAGTTTGGAGAGTATGACGACTCCCCTGAATACATGGCCGCCCAGATTGCCGACTTCGCCACCTCGGGATTTGTCAATATCGTCGGGGGATGCTGCGGCACCACTCCACAACATATCAAGGCAATTGCGGATGCGGTCAAAAATCTTCAGCCACGCAAACGCCCTGCAAAAAAACATGAGCTGCAACTCTCCGGCCTTGAACCCCTCTTTGTCAACCAGACAACCGGCTTCATAAACATCGGTGAGCGCACCAACGTCACCGGATCGAAAAAATTTGCCCGTCTCATCAAGGAGGGCAACTACGACGAAGCGCTCTCCATTGCCCGCCAGCAGGTAGAGAGTGGTGCCCAGGTGATTGATGTCAATGTCGATGAGGGGATGCTCGACTCCGAGAAGGTGATGAAGGAGTTCCTCAACCTGATTGCCTCCGAGCCCGACATCTCGCGTGTGCCAGTGATGATCGACAGTTCAAAGTGGTCGGTTATTGAGAGCGGCTTGCAGTGCGTTCAGGGCAAAAGCATCGTGAACTCCATCAGCCTCAAGGAGGGTGAGGAGCTTTTCAGGGAGAGAGCCCGCAAGGTGTTGCAGTACGGTTCCGCCACCGTGGTGATGGCTTTTGACGAGCAGGGACAGGCCAATAATTATCAGCGCCGTATTGAAATTTGCCAACGCGCCTACGATATTCTCACTCAGGAGGTGGGCTTCCCGCCGGAGGATATTATTTTTGACCCCAACGTCCTGACCGTTGCCACCGGCATTGATGATCATAACAATTACGCTGTTGATTTCATTGAGAGTGTCCGCTGGATCAAGGAGAATCTCCCTTATGCCAAAGTCTCCGGCGGTATCAGCAATGTCTCATTCTCTTTCCGTGGCAACGAAACCGTCCGTGAAGCGATGCACGCGGCATTCCTCTATCACGCCATCCACGAGGGTCTCGACATGGGCATCGTCAATGCCGGACAGCTCGCCATCTATCAGGATATTGAGCCTGAGCTGCTGGTGCGGGTTGAGGATGTGCTGCTCAACCGTCGCTCGGACGCTACCGAACGGCTGGTCAGCTTTGCCGAGACCATCGCTACCGGCGGAGAAAAGATTGAAGCCAAAGCCGCTGAATGGCGGAGTGCTCCGGTTGAGGAGCGGTTGCGCCACGCATTGATCAAGGGCATTGTCGAGTTTATTGAAGAGGATACTGAAGAGGCCCGCCAGCTCTACCCAAGGCCGCTTCAGGTGATTGAGGGGCCGCTGATGGATGGCATGAACGCTATTGGCGACCTCTTTGCGGTGGGCAAGATGTTTCTGCCACAGGTGGTGAAAAGCGCCCGCGTCATGAAGCGCTCGGTCGCCTGCCTTCTGCCCTACATCGACGCAGAGAAGGCGAAGAACAAGGACACCCGCGCAGCCGCCAAGGTACTTCTTGCAACAGTCAAGGGGGACGTGCACGACATTGGCAAAAATATTGTTGCGGTTGTGCTTGCCTGCAATAACTACGATGTGGTTGATATCGGCGTCATGATGCCCTGCGAAAAAATTCTGGAAGCGGTCGAGCGCGAAAAGGCTGACCTGCTTGGCCTCAGCGGCCTCATCACCCCGTCGCTTGATGAAATGGTGCATGTCGCCAGCGAAATGGAACGACTCGGCATGAAGATACCGCTGCTTATTGGAGGTGCCACCACATCGCGAATGCACACTGCGGTCAAAATTGCGCCGGTCTATTCTGGCGCGGTCGTTCAGGTGCTCGACGCATCACGGAGTGTTCCTGTGGTCAACAGCCTCCTCAATCCAGCGCTCAGCCCCTCGTATATCGAAGCGCTCAACAAAGAGCAGGCGGGGTTGAGAGAGAGCCACTCGTCGAACAACGCTTCAAAAAAATATCTTTCGCTGGCGGATGCCCGCAAGAACCGCGCTTTACTGCAACCGGTGGCCTACAAACCGCTGAAGCCGGGCATTACTCTGCTGGAAAATGTTACCATTGGAGAGCTGCGCCCCTATATCGACTGGACACCCTTCTTCATGGCATGGGAGCTGCACGGACGCTACCCGCAGATTCTCGACGACGGCAAATACGGCACAGAAGCCAAAAAGCTGCTGAATGATGCCAACAGACTGCTCGACCGGATTGAACAAGAGCAACTGCTCGGCCTGAGAGGTGTTGCGGGACTCTTCCCGGCCAACAGCAACGGGGATGACATTGATGTTTACGCCGATCAGAGCCGCAGCAGCGTCCTCACGATACTCCACACCCTCCGTCAGCAGCAGGAAAAGAGCGCTGGCGAACCAAATCTCGCCCTTGCCGACTTTATAGCATCCAAAGAATCGGGAGTTCAGGACTACATTGGCGGATTTGCCGTCACCGCCGGTCTTGGGATAGAAAAGGTGCTCAAACAGTTCAGTGATGAGCAGGACGATTACCACCGCATTATGACGCAGGCCCTTGCCGACCGCCTGGCAGAAGCCTTTGCTGAAATGCTGCACGAGCGGGTGCGCAGGGAGTTGTGGGGTTACGAAACTGCTGTAAACCCGGCAGGCAAGAAAACATGTGCCTGCCACCCCGACATCACTCCATGCCAGCCGGTCGCTCTTGATGAGCTGCTGGCCGAAAAGTACCAGGGCATCCGTCCGGCACCCGGCTATCCCGCATGCCCCGATCACACCGAAAAAGCAGAACTTTTCGCCCTGTTGAATGCTGAAACCAACACCGGCATAACACTCACGGAATCATTTGCCATGAACCCGGCAGCCTCAGTCAGCGGTTTCTACTTCGCCCATCCGCTGGCAAAATACTTTATGCTGGGAAAAATAGGGAGAGACCAAGTGGAGGATTACGCTGAACGCAAGGGAACAGGTGTCAAGGATGCGGAAAAATGGCTTGCTCCGACGCTGAACTACAATAGAGAGTAACCTGTTGTGTAAAGAATAGTCGGAATAAAAGAGAAATTTTTCTATTATGAGGGAGTAGCATGTTTACTATTTGTTGGTTCAGGGGAATAGCTTTATTTTTGCATAATTTTTTCACCAATACATTCTCATAATAACACTAAAACAATAACCGCCATGTCAAACGACGCAATCAGTGATTTTTCAGTTGCTTTCAACAACCTTTTGACCACTGCAGGAACACTGGCCCAGCAGCAGCTCGACTTGCTGAACATCGGAATCAGAACAGCCGGACAGCTTATTGAGCCGGTTGTCAAATCATCGTCTGATCTTATTGGCAGCCTTCTAAGCAATTGCTGCCAGCTTGTCCAGAACATCGCATCATCTATTTTTCCACAGAAGTAAGCTGCTCTTTTGATTGGAAAAGCACCCTGGGATCCAGGGTGCTTTTTGTATTACTATGGCACGATCCGCCCTACACAGATAGTCTGAGTAAACTATCGTTACGATGACTTGTTGAAAGTACCAGCACAAGAACCACTAACTTATCTACCGCTTACAGGTTTATTAAGGAGTTTCAGCACATTGTTGTCACGATTATAGATGTCTTCCCGAAACTGAAGCTCTTGACCGTTGGGCACGACAGTCAGATAGAAAAGAAATACCGGAATCTGCTGTGGAAGAGGAATTATTCTTGTTTTTCCCGTATTGATGGACTCCTGAATCTTTGCCCTGCTCCAGAGAAGTGTGTCCTGCAACAACAGTCTGGCAAGATCTGCTGGGTTTTGTACCCTGATACATCCAGAACTGAAAGCTCTGCTGCTTTTGTCGAAAAGCTCTTTCCCTGGCGTATCATGCAGATAAATGGTATGGCGATTCGGCATCAGAAACTTGATTCTCCCCAGTGCCCCTTGATCGCCCGAACGCTGCTGGAGATGGTAGGGTAGGTTGCTCGCAGAATAGTGTGACCAGTCTACTGATGCTGGATCAACGGTACTCCCCTCTTCATCAACCACCCTGAGTTGTTTTTTTGCAAGATAAGAATTATCTCTATTGAGAGCAGGAAGAACATCTTTATCAAGAACGGTCTCGGGCACAACCCATTGCGGGTTAAAAACAAGAGAGTGGATCACTGCCTTGAACACTGGAGTTTGCCGCTGTGGCTGCCCGACAATCACTTTTGTTCCCCACCGATAATGCCCATTTTCGATGTACTGGAGAGAATATCCTGGAATATTGACAAGAATACAGGTAGGGTCGATATCATGTAAAAACCAGCGGTACCGTTCAAGGTTAACGCGAATCTGCTCAATCCTGCGCTCAACCGGAATATTCATGACTCGAAGAGTGGCCGCCCCAACAGAACCATCAACCTCAAGGCCGTTCCGCTTCTGAAACCGTTTGACAGCCCCGGCCATCTCCCGAGTGTATACTGTTGAGGTATCCGCATCCTCTGCGGCAAGATCACCCGACACTTTGAGACGTCTCCTCAACACTGTAATCCGGCTATCCCGATAGCCCTCTTTCAGCGCAGCTCCGCCTGGAAGCTGTGGCCAACCGCCATTACGGGCAAGAGCACGATATCGCGCAAGTCCTTTTTTAAGAAGGCCATAGTTTACATCTTGCGGACGAAGCTCGTTGAAAAAAGCAGTGATTGAACCGGCGGCGAGAGCTCGTTGAAGCTTCTCATCCAACGACTGAAAGTTTTTCTTTTCGTGGTTCCAGAAGGGCTCAAGGGTGACCGGATCAACTTTGCCATAACGAAGATGGCTGGCAAGAAGAAGCAAATTTTTGGTAAGAAGGATGTCATCTTGCCCCTTTTTTTCAGGCGAAACCAATGCGTGTGCACCAAACTCCCTGAGCCAGGCGATAGCATAGTCGGATGGATTGAGACCGTCAGCAGCAGAGGCCTCAACAGCAGCCATAAACTCATCAACCATCTGCCCATTTATCCAGAGAGGTTGATAGCCTCTCGCTGCATAGAAGCGATCCAGCCGGATATGCAGCATCTCTTTTGCGGTTCCATCTGCGGGTCTCTTCTGTTGAATCAGGTGCGCACAATAGCCTTGAATTATCTCAGCTACAGCATTGCCTTGATACGGTCGCTCTCTCGCCAACGGCAGCCCTCCATAGGCAGGAAAAGCGAGAAGCGCCGTCAAAAAATACAGAGAAATCAAGCGGAACATAAGCAATCGGTCAAGCGGATTCAAACAAGTACTCTTCTATAACTCTGGAATCACAATCCGAAAAGATAGATTATTTTGGAAACCATCAAACCAATATGCTCCCAGCGCGAATAACCACATACATACTTTTATGATCAACCTACCACTCCGAAGAGTACAGGCCGACAATCTCTTTGTAGGCGATGGCTGCCGCGCATGACGTCACAGGAATAGTGATCAGCAATCCGATACCAAAAGCGAGCGCACCCAGCATGTTCAGAACAAAAAGCACACAGGCAAACCCAAAAAAGGAAAACCAGTGTCGTGAAATAATGGTACGGCTCATCTCCATTGCCTGCCAGAACTCCATGCGGTAATCAATCACAAGAAAAGTGGTAAACATGTAACCAATTGCAAGGTAAATCCCTGGCAGCAGCAGCAATACAAAACCGATGCAGACCAGAAGAGTGCTGGCGAGTGAGGCAAGAAAAAGAGGAAGAAAATAATTGAAACCTTTGAAAAAATCGTTGAACTGAAGCGGTTGGCCACTTGCCAGCTTGAAAGCCACAATACTGTACCCGGCATAGAATGGTGCTGCAACAGAGGAAAAAAGCAGGGAGCTACCCGCATCCACCATTGAAGTTGCGAGCCACACAGCAAAGAGCGTCAAACTAAACCCAAAAAATGCGCCAACATTTTCGAGGAACATCTGCCACGCCTGCTGGAGATATCGCTGAATATTCACGGATGTTGTGGCAACGCCCGCTCTCTCAAACAGATGCGGATCCACTTTTTCACCAAAATCAAATGCTGCCATCTTTACTTCTCCGCGTGTTATAGTTATGGTTCATCAGAAACAAGGTACACAACAAGGATGCAGGAGACAAACGGATGTTTACAACCAACATTGGAGCTCAACATACTCGCGATCAACCACCATCTGTCTGAACCATGATTCTCTTGATTGGCCTGATTTCTTGATTGTTCACGTTCCTGTGCCTGTTGATTCGCAGGGACAGCCTTGGCCTGTCCCATGGGTATGCATCAAATCATGTAATCCAATAATCCTGTAAATCAAGGTTCAAGACCGGACGCTTCGCGTTAACATATTTTGAGATATATTCCAAGGCAATATTCATCCCCCATCAATGGTATCTGCCTTCATCATCCGTTCAACAATAATTTTCACGCAAAGAAATCCCCTATGAACCGATCTTCACAAAAGTTTCTCTACCATGACAATGAAACTGCAATAACAGAACATGCCACAGCGCTGATCGTTGCAGAGGCATACCATGCTATTGCTGAACGTGGACGATTTTTGATGGTGCTGGCTAGAGGTAATTCACCACGGATTCTCTACAAGCGGCTTGCGCAAGGAGTGAGCGGTGAACTGCTGGCAAAATATAGACTTCCACTCCCTGATGGCTGGTCGAAAAGCAGACAGACTCTCCACCAGCTTCCTGAAAAGACATGGTTTTTCATGGGCGATGAGCGGTGCCTCCCCGTCGACCATCCCGACAGCAACGAGCGGATGATTCAGGAAACGCTGTTGCCCCACTCCGGTATTGGCGAACATCATCTTGTCAGAATGGCTGGAGAAAAGGCTGATACAGAAGAGGCTGCAAGGGAATATGAAGATGCCATCCGCACATTTTTTCCGATTGAAGAGAGTGGCACATCGAACAAGTTTCCACGTTTTGACCTCATTCTGCTCGGTCTCGGCGATGATGGCCACACTGCCTCGCTGTTTGCAGACAATGCTGAGGTACTTCAGAAACAGAACCGATGGGTCATTGCGCTCAACGCTCCATTCGGCAAACCACCAGGAAAACGGCTCACCCTGACCCTGCCACTCATCAACCATGGTCGAAATATTCTTTTCTTCACCACCGGAAAAGCAAAAAGCGAACTGGCTGAAAAGATATTTCTTGGACATGAAAAAAGCGTACCCGCAAGTCTTGTAAAACCGGACAAAGGAATACTCTTCTGGTTTACCGCTCAACCATAGATTTTGTCAACCGACTCGGGCCCATGCGAATGAGCAGGATAACCCTCAGGTAACTTGCTGCCAACGGCTTGACGGATAGAATCAATAATGGCCCACGAGTATTCGACACTGTCCTGACGGATAAAATTCATCTGATCTCCTGCCATAGCATCGAGAAGCAACCGATGATAGGGAGTCAACCCAGCCTCAGTAAACGAGGTTTTATAATCAAACTTCATAAAGACAGGATCGGTAACCAACGATTCTCCCGGGCGTTTTGCCCCGAACTTTATGGCAATAGTCTCTTCCGGCTGTATACGCAGAATAACCTGGTTGGCCGTATAGCTGCAACTTTCGGCAGGCCCGAAATAGTTCTGGGGAGGACACTGGAAGGTAATGACAATCTCAGTCACGGTTTCAGCCAGATTTTTGCCTGCCTTGACATAAAATGGAACATCTTTCCAGCGCCAGTTGTCAATAAAAAACTTGATTGCAGCAAAGGTCTCCACCGTTGAATCGGAGGCAACATTTTTTTCAGCACGGTAGCCATCATACTGACCAAGCGACACTGAGTAATCGACACTGTCCGCTGTAAATAAACGAATTGAGCGAAGCACTTTTGCTTTTTCGTCGCGCACAGCATCCGCCGAAAGATCAACCGGCGGTTCCATGGCAACGGCGGCAAGAAGCTGCAACGCATGATTCTGCATAATATCACGAAGCAAACCAGCCTCTTCATAAAATGCGCCACGGTCACGAATGCCGAAATCTTCCGCAATGGTAATGGTGACGTTGGCAATATGCTGGCGATTCCAGAGTGGCTCAAAAATTCCGTTGGAAAAACGGAACACCATGATGTTCTGCACCGTCTCCTTGCCCAGGTAGTGATCAATCCTGAAGACACGATTTTCGCTGAAAACCTCGCCGATGACACTGTTCAGTTCGCGCGCTGTCTGCAAATCCCGTCCATAAGGTTTTTCGACAATAATTTTCCGCCACCCATCCATGCAACCATCTTTTTCGCCAAGACCGGCACGTTGAAGATTGCGGACAATAACCGGAGCAAAACTTGGTGGTGTCGCAAGATAAAAGAGCAAATTGGCACAACGACTCACCTCTGCGGGAGTTGTCATAATCTCATGGTAAAGTGCGTGATAACCATCTGGCTCTTCAAGATCGAGGCGTACATAAGCGATGCGGGCAATAAACGCGGCATAAGCGGCCTCATCCCGCACGCTGTCAGGAAATATTCCGGCCATTTTGGCCTGCATAAAAGAGCGAAACTCTTCATGAGAGAGTGCTGAACGACCAACGCCGATAATGCGATAATCATCAGGAAGATTGCCCCACAAGGCCAGCTCATAGAGCGACGGAAATAGTTTGCGGGCAGCAAGGTCGCTGCTGGCACCAAAGATGACGATGGTGCAATTATCAGGTTTTACCTGCATGATATGGGGGCGTTTTATGGTTTCTCAATAAAGGAGTGACCTCCAAACTCATGACGCAATGCAGCGACAGCTCTGTCAGACAAATTTCCTTCAGAGCGTGAACGGTAGCGGGTAAAGAGAGATGCTGCAATAACAGGAATCGACACCTCATGGTCAAGAGCCGCCTCCACCGTCCAGCGACCCTCACCAGAATCGGCAATGGCACCGGTAAGATAATCGAGCTTTGGATCTTTCTGCAGCGCCTGAGCCATGAGATCCATCAGCCAGCCACGAATCACCGAGCCATTTGCCCAGACCCGGGAAACTGCTTCAAGATCAAAATCATAACCACTGGCATCAAGCAGATTGAACCCCTCGCCCATCGCCTGCATCATACCGTACTCAATACCGTTATGGACCATTTTGGCAAAATGGCCTGACCCGGAACGCCCCATATAGCCGTATCCGTTTTCGACACAAAGATCGCTTAGCAATGGCTCGATAACATCGTAAGCGCTTTTGTCGCCACCAACCATGATGCAGGCACCATGCCGCGCCCCCTCAAGGCCACCGCTGGTTCCGGCATCAAGAAAGTGGATACCCTGCTTTTCAAGAAGCGCCGCTCTCCGTTCGGAATCCTTATAATGCGAATTACCTGCATCAACGACGATGTCGCCTCTGTCAAGCAGCGGCAGAAGCTGCTCAATGGTGCGATCAACCGGAGCGCCAGCGGGTACCATCAACCATATCAGACGGCGATGGTCAAGCTTACCCACCAGCTCCTGCAAAGAGCCTGACGCATACGCTCCTTGTGCAGCAAGAGACGCAACAGCCTCCCCGGAGAGATCAAAAGCCACCAGTTCATGGCCACACTCCAGAAGATGGAGCGCCATGTTGCATCCCATTTTCCCCAATCCAACAAGTCCAGCTTTCATAACCTTTTCAATCAACTTGATTCAACCGGGACAGCTCTTCTGTCACTCATCTCCGCACAGGGTACTCCTCGTGCAACAATTTTTTTGTACCGCTCAATCAAGCCCTGATTGACCTCAGACCAGGACTGCTGCTCAGCAAAAGCAAGACCACGCGCCTTCAGCTCTTTATGCCTCAATGAATTATCAAGCAATTCAATGCATTGTGCATAAAATGCTCCACTATCTCCTTCGGGAGCCACGAGGCCACCACCCGACCTCTCAACAACTTCCCTGCAACCCCCGGCATCAGAAACCACAACAGGCAATCCTGAAGCCAGCGCTTCAAGCGCAACATTACAAAAAGCCTCTGTTGTGGAAGGAAACAGAAACAGATCTCCACTGGCATAAGCGACAGAAAGCTTTTCTCCAGTAAGATAGCCGGTAAATACCGCCTCCGGCATTCTTCGCTTCATAGCCTCCTCCTCAGGACCGGAACCAATCATCACAAACCGTACCTTATCAGCGTATATCCCTTGCATAAACCGGTCGTACACATCCATCACCACCTCAATATCCTTATACACCACAAAACGTCCAGCGTAGACAATCACCCTCCTGTCGGCAGCATTCCAAGCTAACCGAAGTTGCAGAGAGCGACGGGATGGATCAAAAAGCTCTTTGTCCACGCCCCGTGACCAGAGAGCAATGTTATTGATATGATGGCCTTCAAGTTTCAACCGAACACTCTCATTTGGAGCCAGCACAAGGGTGCAACTGTTGTAAAACCAGGCAAGGTATCTCCAGGCTAACCCGACAGCAAACCCAAGTCGATAGTAGGCAAGATAGGAGGGGAAATCCGTGTGGAAGGCCGATGCCACCGGAATGTTTTTTTCTCTGGCGTAAATGAGAAACTCTCTGCCAATAAGATCAGGTGTTGAAATATGGACAATATCCGGGAAAAAGGCTTCGAGCTGCAAGCGAATGTCATTGGTAAAAAAGCCAAGTTTGTAATCGGGATAAAGCGGTATCGGAACAGAAGGCACCCCGTGAAGGGCTATGTCGCCAACATCATCACTGGAAGAGAGATCAGGAGACCACACCTCCACCTCGTGCTCCTGCTTCCTGAATGATGAAACCAGTTGATAAATGGATTTAACCGCTCCATCCTTATCCTTGACATAGCTCCCCGCATATAAGGCGATTTTCATAACAGGCCAAATACAGAATAGATCAATTCAGTTTCACTGCTGCCAAACTCACGCAACCCCGCTTCGGTCGGCAGTCACCATTCAAAGGTAACATTTCCCTTGAAAAAGCACTCATTCGGGCCTGTTCACGGAACACCACAAGAGAGCTTTGCTACTTTTGGATGAACCAGCCTCTTGTAACTGTCGTAGGAGAGTCGCAGGAGTTCAGTATGAGCTCCAGCATTAAAGGCAATGTCGTCATCCTCCTCAAGCTCTTCAGAGACGTAAACCTCCATACCATAAAGATTACCGAAGGGAGGCATGGCCCCAATCTCACATTCAGGGAAGATATCAACGAACTCTTTCTCGCTGGCCAGATCCACCTCCTGTTTACCACAAAATTCCCGCAAAAGCTTAAAATCAAGCTGACGGGAGGCTGGTAAAACAACCATGGCCAAGGTGCCAGCAATCGTCACAACAACAGTTTTGGCAAGCTCTTTTCCCGGAACATGAGCGGAAGCAGCAATCTCCTGCGCCGTATAGGCCGGAGAGTGGCTGACCACAAAATACCTGACCGCATGACTGTCAAGAAATTCCCTTAATTTGCGAATAGGCACGACAACCTCCCTTGTTAAACGGTTATTGACAACTGCTCAAAAAACCTTGATCCGTCGCATCACAGACCAACTCTCAATCCAATAGTCACATTGTTCGTCCCTATACTGTATTTATGACCACCCAATATTGGATCGGCAGTACTGGCATGACGATACTGGAGATCAAGAGTCGTAAAAGGAAAAACATGAACCCCTGCTCCAGCGCCAACCTGCCAGGCGACTACACGGTCGCTGCCATTCCCTCCATAAATATTTGCAACGCCAACTCCGGCACTGAGAAAAGGGGCAACCGGAATAACTGGAACGGCTATATCCAGATAGTAGTTCGCCATATAGGTGGTCATCGACAACTTTTTCAACATATTCTTGATGTCATTATTCTGATACCCAACCTCCGCTTCAACACGATAGTGGCCACCATCAAGCCCGACAGCCCCGGCGAGATGATAACTATAACTATAAGAGCTGGCTGTATATTTAGAATCACCCATTGAGGCGAGACCCACTGCACCTCTCACATAAGGCATTGCAACAGTAACAGATGGAACGGACATCAACAAAGCAATGAACCCTGCGACGACTCCAGCCACTCTTTTTTTCATCACTGACTCTTTTCCCTGCATTTATAATAAACAACTCACAAGCAACTCTGTAAGCAAGGTAACATAATACGGGAATAAGGCCAAGCCAGCAACACCCCTGACTCAACCAGATCGCCCCCCCGAGAATACCTGGCTTCTCCGTAGTACAATACAGCGCTACACTGTAATGTAACGAAAAAGCAGTTCAGCCAAACGGGTGGTTTTTTTGCAGGGAGTAATCTGTTCTGTACATTGCCTCCTCAAACGAAAAGGATACAACAACATCTACCCAAACCCCTCTATGGAATGGATCGCACAGCCAGAAGCATGGATCGCTTTGGCAACCTTGACAGCTCTGGAGATAGTTCTCGGTATTGATAATATTATTTTCATCTCAATCATCGTCGGGCGCCTGCCAAAAGCGCAGCAAGGCAAAGGGAGAATCATAGGGCTTGGCCTCGCCATGCTCACCAGAATCGCCCTTCTGCTCTCTATAAAATGGGTAATGAGCTTGACAACAGGACTCTTTACCCTCCTCAGTCACACCATTTCAGGTCGCGACCTGATTCTGCTTGGCGGCGGGCTCTTTCTGCTGGCCAAAAGCACCCAGGAGATTCACCAAAGTCTTGAGGGGGAAGAAGAGACTAAACTGGGTAAGTCAAGCAGCAATTTTATCTTTACCATGCTGCAAATTGCGGTCATCGATATTGTCTTTTCGCTCGACTCGGTCATTACCGCTGTAGGTCTTGCTGATGATATTCAGGTGATGATCATCGCTATCATGATCTCTATCGGCATCATGATGCTGGGAGCCAAGGCTATCAGCGATTATGTTGAAGCTCACCCGACCATCAAAATGCTCGCGCTCAGCTTTCTCATCCTTGTCGGTGTCACCCTGCTTGCCGAGGGCGCTGGATTTGAAATTCCCAAAGGGTACATCTACTTCGCCATGACCTTCTCGGTCGCCGTCGAGATGCTGAATATCCGCCTGCGCAAAAAATCTGCCAGGCCTGTCCATCTGCGTACAACAATGAATATCGACGGAGAGAGGGGGTGAAGTAAACTCTCGGACAATGAAAGTACATCCACGCTTCACCCCAGCGCCAACCGCTCCATCAAAATAGCGGCTGAAACTGACGCGTTGAGCGACTCAACCCTCACCCGTGCGCCAGCGTGAGGGATGCGAACCAGCAGGTCAGCCAGCGCTATTACCGATTTACTGACCCCATTGGCTTCGTTGCCAATCACCAGTACAACTTTTTCAGGCCACGCCGGGAATTCCCGAAAATCCTGGCCATCAAGCGATGTGCAAAGAATGGAATAGCCTTTTTTTTGGAGACGGTAAAGCTCGTGATGAAGCTGCCCAACACCGTAATGACGGAGAGCAAAGATGCTTCCCGCACATGAACGTATCACTTTGGGATTATAGCGGTCGGCGGTTCCAGCGCTGCAAATCATCGCGTCTACGCCAAACCATACCGCCGTTCTGAGGATAGTGCCCACATTGCCCGGATCCTGAAGATCATCAAGGGCAACGACAAGCGATCGCCCGGGCTTTTCCGGCGCTGCAGGCACCTCATGCCGAGGCTGTCGAAAAACACCAAAAATACCCTGCGGCGTGGAGGTTCCGGCAAGCTGAGCAGACTCTTTTTCGGTGACAGAAAAGAGCTTTTTCTGGTACGCCTCTGCAAAACGGGCTGCCTCTGTTTCACCATCCCTGACCAGCAGGGCAACAAGCATCTCCTCATCCGGCAAGTTCAGGCAAAGTTCTTGCACCGTGCGAAGCCCTTCAGCGAGAAACAGCTCCTCCGAATCCCTGAACTTTTTCTGGTGAAGCTTCACAAAATAGCGCAACCTGGCTTTGCTTAACACAACCGGTGTCATGGCTTCATCCCCGCCCTCTTCAGACTTGCAATAACCGATTTTGGATTGTGCTCAAAATCCTCTGGTGGTCTCCCCGTTCCTCGTAAAAGAGCCGCATCATCAAGATCAACAAAAATACCATCGCCACATTTCTCATCATTCCCAGCGCCTGTCATGCAACGGCGAATATACTCGTCAAAACTCTCCTTATCCATGGTATGCCCTTCCAAAATAGAGGTCTGTTCTCCATCTCTTGCGGGGGCCTCGCCCCTGGATGTTGACTCTTCATGAACCATCAGCGTCATCTTGAGCATCACCTCTTCACGAGAAAGCTCACCAAAACCAGCTTTTTTCACAAGTCGGACAAAAGAGCTGTCGTCAATCTTTTCCATCATAAGAAGTAACTGCCCAAGCCCACCATACATCTCCGCGTGAGCCTTGATGGCCTCTTCAATCGTCGCTATCGATTCACCTGCTGACGGATTATGACTGTTGCGCGACTCTGCGGTCGGAGGTATCGGAGCGCCTCCCTTTTTCCTCGTAAACCTCTCCCCACCAAGAAACTCCTCATCAACACTGTACTCTCTGAGCCGATCGTGCATCACATCGGAGCGCTTGGCCTTTGCTCGCCGCGACGAGACAGAGTCAATCTCCGCCCGCTGCTGCAGCAAAAGTCGCACCACGATAAGTATACCCGTCATGGCGACAGCGATAACAAAACAGAAAACAATCATCTCCAGTCTGAAACCAAACAACAGCACCACAAGACACTCGGCAACAAGGAGCCCGAAAAACAGAGCGAGAAGGAGTTTCAGAAAAAATCGTTCATTCATAATTCAATGGTGGCTTTATAATCATCAATACCTGCTGAAAACGCTTGTGCAAGAGATGACACCGCTCCGCAGCAACTCCTTTGTAACAGGTGACAATATCAACGAAAAACTCACTTCTACCACTCTCTTTACCTCCAACTGATTTTTTCGGCATGATTATTTCAAGAGTTGGCAGAAAAAGCAATACCTTTAAACAAAGGATAATGTTAAGAGAATAAACGGAATGTCCTTCAGTTGAGCAAATGTTTCATAGTGTTTAAACTTCTGCATCAGTATAACAGACAATGACCCATTCAGGCAAAAAAGTATGCTTCATGACTGGCGCTTCGGGCCTGCTCGGTGGTGAAATTGCGCTTTCATTGGCCGGAGAGGGATATACCATTTTCTTTACCTGGAACACATCGGAAGAGAAAGCTGCCCAAACCCTCGAAAAAATCCGCTGGATAAGCCCGGAATCGCGGATGATCCGCTGCGATGTCTCAAAACCCGCCGAAATCAGCAGCGCTTTTGCAGCTTTTCAGGAGCAGTTTGACCGGCTTGACCTGTTGATTGCCAGCGCATCGAATTTTTTCAGCACCCCACTCCCTTATGTCACCGAAAAGCAGTGGGACTGCCTGGTAGACACTAACCTGAAAGGCACCTTTTTTACCATGCAAGAGGCAGTACGCATCATGCAGAAACAGTCGTTCGTGTCACGCATCATCTCCTTGACCGATATTTCTGCCAACCTTGTGTGGCGAAATTTTGCCCCTTACACCGTCTCAAAAGCAGGCATCCAGCACCTGACGAAAGTCTTCGCAAAAACCTTTGCACCACACATTCTTGTAAATTCAATTGCGCCGGGCACCATCACCCTGCATCCTGACAAGGAGCTTCAGCCAATTGAAGATACGATCAATAGCATTCCGCTCAAACGACCCGGCGACCCGCTTGATATTATTCGAGCCATTATCTTTCTCCTGGAGAGCGATTATATCACCGGACAGGTTATTACTGTTGACGGAGGAAGACTTCTTCAGTAAGTGGGCCATGCAAAGACCATATTGTTTTTATATATTTGTCACAAAGGTTTACCACAACTTATGAAATATCGTTGAACGCTTATGGAACAGGAAATCCCGGTTACTATACACAGCAGCAAGCCAAAGGGGTTTGCAGAAGAGCATCAGTATGAAGCAACAAAACAGCGGTCAGAGACCAGGGAAACACTTGTTGATGTGTTATCAGGCTTCAAAGAGAGTGAGCTTGGTGCGCTGCTGTTGAAAGGCGCTGAAAAGACAACGGAGTATATTAAAAAGAATCCCGTGCAGGCGATGCTCTTTTCAGCAGGCGCAGGTGCTTTGTTTGGACTTATATTGAAAAAGAAGCGATAAAAAGCATTGACTTTGGATACTATGATAAATCGGCAGGATAGAGAGGGTGATAACAAGACCTCCGTGCAACATAAAAAAAACGGAATGCAGCAACTGTTCGACGAGTCAGCAACTTCCATGTATAGGGATGTTATGGCCATTATTGAGGCAAAATTAGAGTTGCTCAAGATAGAGATGACTGAAAAGCTTGCCCTTGCCGGTGCTGGCGTTGTGCTTGGTGTCATACTTGTTATTGGTACAGGTTACTTTATCACCACCTTCGCGCTGCTCGCAGGCGAGCTTCTGGGACATCCTTTTCTTGGTTATCTTCTGGTAAGCTTTATCTTTCTTCTGTGCTTTCTGTTTTTGACAAAAATCAGACCATTACTCCTTAAAAATCTGATCCGGAAAATCCTCTTATCCATCCATGACTACACCAAATGAGCCTTTAGCCAGCATTCAGGCACGCATAGAAGAGCTGCATCATACCATTACGGAAAAGGAGGAGCAGATAAAATTGAGAACCAAAAAACTTGCGGCGGATCTAAAAAAAGAGATTTCTCCAGAAAACATTATCAGGCAGCACCCTAAAAAAGCAGCAGGAGCAGCTTTTTTGACCGGTCTGCTCCTCACAAGAGCATTGAGGGGACATGGAAGCCC
This sequence comes from uncultured Chlorobiaceae bacterium, assembly GCA_903866255.1. Classification (GTDB taxonomy): domain Bacteria; phylum Bacteroidota; class Chlorobiia; order Chlorobiales; family Chlorobiaceae; genus Chlorobium. The sequence goes on from CAIPMW010000076.1 coordinate 88,413, forward strand.
TTCCAATCGGGTGGAGCACACACAACACACCATTCCATCGCAACACTTGTCGGCAAAGAGCAAAACCGCCCTCTCCGCCATTGGATTTGAGGTACTGCGCACCGTAAAGGATATTGGATTTACATACCTTCAGCGCTACCTTGAAAAAAAATCAGATAGACGGGCATTCAGATCTGTCCATTAAAACCCGTTGGACAACATTCAAAAATTTTTTTTCAGTGACCATCAAGCACAACCTCCCAGTGTTACAAAACAAAGAACACTTTTATGTCAACAGGAATGCCAGAGAGCTTTTTCATCTTGCCGATCCTGAATTTCTTCTAATATCCGGTTCAGGTACAGAAAGCCTGAAAAGATCTGAAAAACAGGCGGTAGTCATTAACAATTATCTGAAGCAACAGAAGGGCGCTGAAGCAAAAGCGATCCTTCCGGCACAGCTCCACGGCATGAAACTGCTGCACGAACTGTTCCATGCCATTATGATAAAAGCCATCACCTTACGGCAACCGAACTTTCTTCAAAACGTCTTTGGAGCCTTTCAGGAAGAAATCTCCCCTGAGCAGTCGGAAGAGTACCTGACTCACTTTACAACCTCTTTTCCTACACAAAAGCTGTATGCGGGAGAAGTGACGCACACCGAATGGCTGAAGCTGCAAAGCAATAAAAAAGAGGTACTTGAAGAGTCTTTTCTTGTCTGGCTGAATAACCAGAATCCTGCGCTTGAGCAGTTTGCTGATCTTTTGACTGATCCTCTGACAAAAGAGGCGGCATACAGGAAGTTGATCATGACCATGCGGAACTCCATGCAGGCGATGGGGCCCGTTGGATCGGACAATCTCGATCTCGCAGAACTGCTCATCAGCCCGATCAAATATGCACCAACGTCCATTCTTGACCAGCTTCGCTACATCCGTCTGAATTGGGCAGAGCTGCTTGAAGAATCCGCCTTCTGGGGACTGCTGGCAGGAGCTATTGATTTTATCGAAGATGAAGACAAGTATCTGTTCTTTGAACAGATTGCTCGTGAAAAAGCGCTCCGCAATGATGGTCATGAGTTTGAAAAAGAGGCACACGTACCTGATTACACCTTTGATGACGCCAATGCCCCTGCAAATTATTCCGTTGATTCATCCTGGATGCCAGAAGTGGTGATGCTGGCAAAGAGCACCTACGTCTGGCTCGATCAGCTCAGCAAACTCTACCGGCGTCCAATTTACCGCTTGCAGGATATTCCCGATGAGGAGCTCAATGCCATCGCTGATCGCGGGTTTACCGCCTTGTGGCTGATTGGTCTCTGGCAGCGGAGTTACGCCTCGCAGAAGATCAAGCAACTCCATGGCAATCCCGAAGCGAAAGCTTCAGCTTATGCACTTGAAAAATACGATATTTCGGACGACATCGGTGGCTACGACGGCTATCTGAACCTGATGCACCGGGCAAAACAGCGCGGCGTTCGTCTTGCGAGCGACATGGTGCCAAACCACACAGCGATGGATTCCGAACTGGTGCGCAATAATCCTGACTGGTTTCTGTCAACATACACGCCGCCTTACTATAATTACTCCTATAACGGACCGAACCTCAGCAGCGATCAGCGCTACGGCATCTATCTTGAAGATGGCTACTGGAATCGCTCTGATGCTGCCGTTACCTTCAAGCGGGTGGATTATATGAATGGCGATACCCGCTACATCTATCACGGCAATGACGGCACCAACATGCCGTGGAACGACACCGCGCAGCTCAATTTCCTCAGCGCCGAGGTGCGAGAAGGGGTGATTCAGCAGGTTCTCCATGTGGCAAGAATGTTTCCTATTATCCGTTTTGATGCCGCCATGGTGCTGGCAAAACGGCATATCCAGCGGCTCTGGTTCCCGCTGCATGGCCACAGCGCTGCCGTCCCTTCACGTTCCTCCCACTCCATGAGTATGGCTGAGTTTGATGCAGCCATTCCCGTAGAGTTCTGGCGGGAAGTGGTTGACCGTATTCATCAGGAGGTACCAGACACGCTGCTGCTTGCCGAAGCCTTCTGGATGCTCGAAGGCTACTTTGTGCGCACCCTCGGCATGCACCGCGTCTATAACAGCGCCTTCATGCACATGCTCAAGAAGGAGGATAACGCCAACTACCGCTACCTCATCAAGAACACGCTGGAGTTTGACGCTGAAATTCTGAAGCGCTACGTCAACTTCATGAATAATCCCGACGAAGATACCGCCATTGCCCAGTTTGGGCGAGGCGATAAATATTTCGGTGTCTGCATGATGATGATTACCATGCCGGGTCTCCCGATGTTTGGGCACGGACAGGTTGAAGGCTTTACCGAGAAATACGGCATGGAGTACGCCAAAGCCTATTACGATGAGCAGCCCGACGATCATCTTGTCTGGCGCCACTATCACGAGATTTTCCCGATCATGAAGAAGCGACCGCTCTTTGCCGAGGTGCGCAACTTCTTTCTCTACGATGTCTATTCACCGGAGGGGATGGTCAACGAAAATATCTTCGCCTACTCCAATCGGCTCGGCAATGAAACCGCGCTTGTTATCTTCAACAACTGCTTTGAACAGGCTACCGGCTGGATCAAAATGTCCGTCGGTTACCGTCAGAACGACGAGATCCGCCAAAGCTCTCTCTCCGACGGTCTCAACCTGAGCCATCAGGAGAACACCTTTGTTGTCTTCAGGGATCATGCCAGTGGCCTTGAGTTTATCCGCTCCTGCCAGGAGATTGCCTATAACGGCATGATGGTTGCTGTGGATGGTTATCGATACAACGTCTTCCTTGACTTCAGGGAGGTTTATCCCTCAAAACTGAGACCTTACTACCGCCTTGCAGCGGAACTCAACGGGCGTGGTGTTCCATCAATCGAGCTGGCCGCTCTCACCATGAGCCTCACGCCGCTCCACCGCATCATCACAACGGCGCTCACCTCTGAAGCTGAGACTTTTGAAGAGGAGATGTTTGAAGCAACGCTAACGACCTTGCTCGAAGCGGTTGCCCGGCAGTTCAGTGAGTTGATGGAAAAACCGCTTGACGTACCAGAAAACCTTGCAGCAGAGGCTACGGAGCTCTACAAGCAAGCGCTTTTGCTGCAAGGCGTGCTGAAAAAAACACCAGAGTCGCGCAAACTCCAGACTGCTCTTGGACTCAGCAGCGATGATGGCGTGGCTTATGAAACTATCGCAAAACATTGGGTTATCCTTGACGCGCTGCAACAGATGCTCACCGCAACCGGCTCGCTCAACCAGAACGTTATTGACGACTGGCTGATGAGCGACGCACTGCGGGCAATCTACGCAGAATCCAGCATGATTGGCATTCCGGGCGAGAACCTGCCAGACCTGCTCGTCTGCCTGCTTACGCCTAAACCGGCAGCAGAGGCAGATGCAACGCTCGAAGCGCGTCTGCTCGCTGGCATCAAAACCCTGAACAACGCTAACCGCCACCATCTTGGTCGCCTGCTGCAATTTGACGAACGCCACTACAAAACGTGGTTCCGCGAACAGCGCTTCAGCGTCCTCGTGGCGTGGTTTATCATGCAGGAGCTTCTGCGAGAGCCAGCAACAACCGTCTCCGAATGGCTCGAAGCATCAGAACAGCTCGACATGCACACCTTCCTTTCCGGGTATGAGATGGTGGAGTTGCTGCGCAACGTGCCGGATAGGCGGTGAAGTTGGGGGAAATGGAGTGTTCCAAAAACATAGCTTTTGGGGGCAGCAAACAAATCAAACAAAGAGCTGCTTTTGTGGCGGCACCAACTGTAGCTGAATGAAGGTGATTTTCGATATATTTGGCAGACCTGTACGTCTTACAGAAGAGCGGTTGGTGCATATTGTTGCAACACATCCTGAAATGGTTGACCAAATCATAAATCTTGACGAGACGCTTGTAAATCCTTATGCTGTTATCGAATCGATTAATGATAACGCAGTTCAGTTGTTTTATCGAAAGTTTTGTCACCTCTCTTTTGGGGATAAATATTTATGCGTGGTTGTCAAAATACAATTAGCAGATGCCTTTGTAATAACAGCTTATATCACTGATACAATAAAAAAAGGACGGCAAATATGGAGAAAAATATAAACGTATGGTTCGATAAAGAGGCGGATTTTCTTGAGGTTATGTTTGATGTTAAAGCGGGATATTTCAAGGAGACCGAGAATGAAGATGTTATGGAGAAAGTTGATGCCGATGGAACTGTTATCGGATTTTCAATATTGCATGTAAGTCAGCATGAAAAATCACCGATCTCTTTCGGGATTAAGAGCAGTGTAGCATAATGGGAACGAGCCATTGTTGAAACCGTCAATCTCCGTTACCTGAAACTGTTGGAGTCGTTGTAAAACGTGGCTCGCTAAACCATGAAAATGACAAGAATGGAGCTTTCCGAAAACATAGCTTATTGGCGTAACCAGCAAGAAACGCGCACAGGAGAACACATGAAAACCCTGCAATACCTCATCACTCTTCTTTTTTTCTGTTTTCTTTGCGGATGTAACACTCCGTCGGGCGACAAGCAAGCCACAAAAGACGACAGCACGTTGGGGCAGATGGTGATTATTCCGCAATTCGACTATGTTGGTGATTTTCACGAGGGACTTGCCAAAGTCTGGGTTAAAAATAAAAAAACTGATAAATGGGGATTCATTAATAAAAAAGGCAAGTGGGTTATCAAGCCTCAATTCAATTACGTTGGTGATTTTCATGACGAACTTGCTAAAGTCTGGTTTGGAGATAAAAAAATTGGTAAATGGGGCTTCATGGATAAGCAAGGCAACTGGGTTATTAAGCCTCAATTCAATTATGTTGATGATTTTCACGACGGACTTGCTAAAGTCTGGTTCGGGGATAATAAAATTGGTAAATGGGGATTCATGGATAAGCAAGGCAACTGGGTTATCAAGCCTCAATTCAATTATGTTGGTGATTTTCATGACGAACTTGCTATGGTCAGAAAGGGGGATGATAACACCGGAAAGTGGGGTTTTATTGATAAAAAAGGCAACTGGGTTATCAAGCCTCAATTCAATAGTGCCGACAGTTTTTCCGAGGGACTTGCCGGTGTCTATCTACCTTCCGTTATTGACGATGGTTTCACAACTACTTTTAAGACTCTTGAAAATAGTGGCTTTCTATTTATTGACAAACAAGGCAAAATATATACCTGCAATATCGGTGAATCGTATGACAAAAATGTTTCTGAAATGTGGCCGTTTTCAGACGGACTCGCTAAAGTAAAGATGGGGAGCACAAAATTTACAGAATGTGATACATATGGATTTATTAATAAACAAGGCGAAATGGTTGTCAGACCAAGACTATATATTGCCCAAGATTTTTCCGATGGCTTAGCTGGCGCCTGTGATACACATCGTGAGTTGGTGGGCCGACAGCTCGTTCCTATTGATAAGTACGACATCATTAAACCAGGTACCATGGTCGTTGGGAATTTCATTGTTAAGAATGAAGGCCGCTTGGACATCACTAGTACAAAATGGGGATACATTAACAAACAAGGTATATGGGTTATTCCCCCGCAATTCGATGAGGTCGGTAAGTTTTCTAACGGTCTTGCAAGGATCAGGATTGATGTGAAATGGAGGTGGTTGTTCACCGCAAATCAATGGGGGTTCATTGACCAACAAGGCAAAATGGTGATTTATCCGCAATTTGATGATGCACGAGATTTTTCCGAAGGTCTTGCTGCGGTTCGAATTGACAGCAAATGGGGATTCATAAGCTGTAAAGCGAACACAAATGAAACGGAATAAGTAAAGGAAAAGTCATACCACAATGTTACCCGTAACGTATTTATGGATAAGGCTTGAGAGTAACGTTTGATACGGAGTTCCCTCCTCAAGGGATTTCTCTACCAATTATTTTATAAAGGAATAGCAAACGATGCACACTCACGATCGTATCACCATTGACCCCAATGTTTGTCATGGTAAGCCATGTATTCGCGGACTCCGTTATCCCGTTGAAAACGTCCTCGAATGGCTGGCTGGCGGAATGACCATTGATGATATTTTGCGTGACTATGAGGATCTTGAACGGGAAGATATTCTCGCTACGTTAGCTTATGCCGCTCGACTGGCTCATATCAAGAGCACCAAAGTGTTGGCAGCATGAAGTTTCTGGTGAACGGCAAACTCTTGTAGCACTGTATGGAAAATGTGTGTTTTATCGGTAGTTTATAGGGCAAATTGATTTAGATTTAACTAAAACAAGTATAATACGGTGGGGAAGTATTCCAAACTCAGGGAAAGGATTTTGTCAGGTGCTGCTGACAACAATATTGAGTTTCGGGAACTCTGTCGGCTTCTCATTCGCCTCGGGTTTGAAGAGCGTATCAGAGGAGATCATCATATTTTTGTAAAGGAAAACATTGCAGAAATTATCAACTTGCAGCCCAACGGGAGTAAAGCCAAGCCTTATCAGGTAAAGCAAGTCAGATCAATTGTAACGAAGTATATACTTGGAGATGCTGATGTCGATTAAATACGAATTGATAATCTACTGGAGCAAAGAAGATAACGCTTTCATTGTGGATGTCCCGGAACTTCCCGGGTGTATGGCTGATGGGGTGACTTATGAAGAGGCCGTAACGAATGCTCAAAGAGTTATAGAGGAATGGGTCGAAACCGCTCATTCACTCGGCAGGCAGGTGCCGGAACCAAAGGGTCGGCTGATGTATGCGTAACCTGCACTCTTCAGCTTGCTTACACCATCCCCTTCTTCGGAAACTTGAGCAAGCTGAACAGCCACGTGAACAGATCGCCCAAAAGGTGAAACCAGTTCCCGACCGTTTGTTCAAAACTCTTGAAAAGTTCCGGAACATGACCTCCGCTGATCTGGAGGTAGGCGGCATAAAGCACAAACAGCGCGGCCAACAGCAAAAACATCCCCATGATTTTTCTTAAAGAAGAGAAAAGAATCATAAGCGATATAATCACAGCGATCACAAAAAAGAACGGATGCTGAGTCAGATAGGTAATCGCTTTTTCCATCGTTACTTGAAGTGTTAAAGATATTCCTGTAAAATAGATGCCACTCTGGGAGATGGCGAAACCTCGGCCAGTTTTGCCCGTGCAGCAAGCAGCTCACGCCGCATGGCTCCAGCCACTGCCGGGTCATCAAGAATCAGCCGTGCTTGCCGGTATATCTCCTCTCCGTTCGCTTCATGCTGGAGCAACTCAGGCACTGCCCGCTCACTACTCCAGAGCCCTTTGGCAACAATATTGGCCAAAGCAATATTCTTCAGTTTAACCAGTTTTTTCCCAATCTGGTAATTCAGTTGCCCGGTTTTATACACCACAATCATTGGCACGCCAAAGCAGAGCGACTCAAATGTTGCTGTCCCGGAAGTCACCAGCGCCAGCTCGCTGAACTGCATCACCTCATAGGCGGAACACTCAACAATGGAGAGATCACGGTATTCCGACAACGAGCTATAGACTTCCCTGTCAAGATGCGGAGCACGCCCGAAAAGAAAAGCCATCGGGTAATCACCATTGAGCTGTCGGGCAGCTTTCAACAGCTCCGGCAAAATATGGGTAATCTCCTGCTTGCGACTTCCCGGCAGAAGACCGACAAGGCGGGTTTCAGGTGCAAGCGAATGCTGCTTCAGAAAATGTTCCCGTGATGGAAGAGCAAGTTCTGTCAGTTCTTCAATAACAGGATGACCCACAAACTCGGCATTGATGCCATGACGGCGGAAAAACTCAACCTCAAAGTCAAAAATCACCAGCAAGCGATCAACATCACGCCGGATGGCCTTCACCCGTCCCTCTTTCCATGCCCACACCTGCGGAGAGATATAATAGACAACCGGAATGCCAAGCTGATGTAAAAAACGTGCCATCAATAGGTTCATGCCGGGATAATCAACAAGAAGCGCGACAAACGGCTTTTCGCGGCGCACTGCCTCCTTCAGTTCACGAATAACCCGCCGGAGAAATCCTGCATGTTTAACAACATCCACCATACCCATAATGCTCATTTGCGCGGTATCATACAGCAGCTCAGCTCCAAGCTTCCGGATTTTTTCACCGCCGACCCCAAAAACCTTGATATCCGGCCGTGCTTTTAGCAACTCGGCAATCGCTCCGGCGGCATGCATATCTCCGGAAACTTCACCGGCTAACACAAAAAGCTTCTTTAGCATCAAAAAAGATGATAATTAGGGTAATCAGAGCGGGAATATCTCTTTTCTTTTGGATTATTTGTTTATTTTTCGGTGCCCTACAAGCACATGAAAATATGGAGTCGCAAATCAGGCTTAATTATATCAAAATCAATAAAGAATGCAAGTTAAATTCGGTACTGACGGATGGCGCGCAATCATTGCAAAAGATTATACTTTTGATAACCTGAAACTTGCCGCGCTGGCATCGGCACGCTACTTTCTTGGCCACCCTAACCGGTCGAAAGGGGTGTGCATCGGATACGATACCCGCTTCATGTCAAAGAATTTTGCTGAGTATACCGCTGAGGTTTTCTCTTCACAGGGGCTGAAGGTCTTTCTTTCAAACAGCTTTGCCTCTACTCCTGCCGTCTCTCTTTTTACAAGAGCCAGGCAACTTGCGGGCGGCATAGTTATTACCGCATCCCATAACCCTTCAATATATAACGGATTCAAGGTTAAGGCCTCGTATGGCGGCCCTGCGCATCCAGAGGTGATCACTGAAATAGAAGCAAACCTTGAGCTGATTGATCCGGCAACGGAGATCAAGGGTGATAAAAAGCTGATTGAGCTGGTCGATATGAAGGGCTTTTATCTCGCCTATCTGAAGAGCTGCATTGATGTAGCAATGATACGCGAGTCACGAATAAAAATAGCACACAATGCCATGTATGGCGCCGGGCAGGATATGCTTACCAGCCTGTTTGATGAATCGATGCTGAGTTGCTATCACTGTAACATTAACCCCGGTTTTGGAGGCATCAATCCTGAGCCAATACCTCAGTATATCGGGGATTTTGTTGAATTTTTCAAGGAGGTTGAACCTGATGTTGCCATTATCAATGACGGTGATGCTGACAGGATCGGTATGCTTGATGAGAAGGGTGCGTTTGTTGATTCCCACAAACTCTTTGCCATCATTCTCAAAGACCTGGTTGAGGAGCAACACAAAACCGGTGAAGTTGCCAAAACGTTTGCTCTGACAGACGTGATCGACAAAATATGCCATAAACATAATCTCATAATGCATGAACTGCAGGTGGGGTTCAAGCATGTGAGCAAACTCATGACCACCAATGATATTCTTATGGGTGGTGAAGAGTCTGGCGGCATAGGTATTACCGCCTTTCTGCCAGAGCGCGACGGAGTCTATACCGGACTGTTGATTCTTGAAATGATGATTCGCCGCGATAAAACTCTTTCGCAACTTGTTGATGAGTTGTATGATGAGTATGGCTTTTTCTGTTATAATCGCCTCGACCTGCATGTCAGCGATGCAAAAAAACAGGGGATTATCGACCGTGCTGCAGGCGGAAATCTTGATTCGATTGCTGGATACAACGTGCTGAAGTTCAGTGATCTTGATGGCTACAAATATCATTTTGAGGGTGGGTGGATGCTTATTCGACCATCAGGCACTGAACCGATATTACGTATCTACTGCGAAGCAGACTCACAGGAGAAGGTCGACAAGGTACTTGCATTTGCCTCCAAACTTGCCTGAGAAGAGCGCTGGACTGAAAAAATCGGGTATGACCTCTGATGATGAGTTGTTCAGATGCCTTGTTACTGAACATCAGGAGATGGTGGTCAATACCTGTTATCGATTTGTCCTTAACCGTGAAGATGCAGAGGATCTTGCGCAGGATGTCTTTGTTGAGGTTTTCCGATCTCTGGAGCAGTTCCGTGAAGAGTCAAAACTTTCAACATGGATATACCGGATTGCCGTTACAAAATCACTTGATCACCTGCGCCGCCTGAACAGGAAAAAGCGCTTCAGTTCACTGAAAAGGATGATCGGCATCAGCGATCCGGCCGATGATATTGCCGCACCCTCACAAAATAATCCCGCAGAAGCATTCGGAGGCAACGAACGAGCCAGAATATTGCAGGATGCCCTTCAGTCTCTCCCTGACAGTCAGAAAACCGCATTCCTCCTCAGCAAACAGGAGGGATACAGTAATCAGGAAATTGCAGATATTCTCAAAACATCAGTTTCAGCCGTCGAATCTCTGATTCACAGGGCAAAAAAAAAGCTTCACGACAAGCTCTATACCTATTATGCAGAACATTAATTTTTTTTCAGAAACCGCAAGTTTTACAGAAGCCTGTCGTCCCATACAATGAAACAGGAGAAAATGATGATGAAGTGTCATGAACAGGTAGAGGCTGAGGTGACTGCAACCATGAGGTTGCTTGATGAGGCAGAGCATCTTGAGGTTCACCATATTTTCAGGGTGCGGCTCATGCGAAGGGTGGAGGAGAATTTGGTACAAAGAGGGAGAGGCCGGGTCAGTGCACGCCTTGATTTTGGGTTGGCGTTTATTGTGCTGCTTCTGCTCATCAATCTTGCGTCGGCTCTTCTGGTTATGAAACCGGAAGAGAGCCAATCGGCGGCAACTGTTGGGCAGCTCGCAGATAACCAGAGTGATGATTATTCCAGTCAGGAATTTGCGTACTATGACCAGACCGCCTCTTATGAGCCCGAAAAACCCTGACCCCTGTTTCAATATCTCATGATTATCATGTAACGGTAACACACTCAAATAAAAGGAGATAACTGATGAAAAAGAGATTGATGGTATTCACAGCGTCGGCATTGCTGCTTGGATTCAACAGCGCTTTGGCAGCGCCAGGGTGCCCCTCTATGGGTGGATTCGGCGGCAGAGGGCAGGGGTGCGGAGTGACCATGATGGAAGAGCGTCTCGGACTGAATGAAAAACAGAATGAGAAGATTGATGAACTTCAGTCAAATCATTTCCGAAAAGTATCGGTCGAAAGAAGAAAACTTGCCACCCTGGAGCGTGAGTTACAAGAGGAGTCGCTGAAAGCAAGCCCGGATGGTAAAAAAGTTGAGCTGCTCTCAGAAAAAGTTGGAAAACAACATGCCGCTCTTGCCCGCCTGAGAAGCGCCCATGTTGCAGAAATTTCAGCAATACTAACTCCCGAGCAGCGCGATTCCATGCGCACCATGATGGATGATCGGCCTCTGCGGGGCAATCAAGGCATCAGACCGAGATAACGTTATTGCACAACATCCATGAAAAAGCAGGCTTATGGCTATAATGCCTGCTTTTTTGTAATGAGAAAAAACTGACACTGACCACACCATGAACTTTCTCGCTTCAAAGCGCCTTGTTACAACAGCTCTTGTTCTCCTCGCTGTGTTTAACGTGACACTGCTCGGACTGCTCTTCTGGCAAAATACCTGCAGAGTACGACCAACACCCGGGGGACATCAATTTGGAGCTCATCCGGCGTTTATGGAGTCTCTGTCCCTCACCCCGTCCCAGGCGGTCTCGTTCCGTCAACTGCGTCGGCAGCATTTTCTCAAAGTCAGACCCGAGATGGAGAGTATTGCACTGCTGAAACAACAACTGGTGGAAGAATCGCTGAAAGAGAACCCTGACAAGGCAAAACTTGAAATTATTGCCTCAGGTATCGGCTCTCGCCATATTGCCCTGGAACGTGAAATTGCTGTACATTTTCATGAACTGGCAAAGGTGTGTACACCGGCGCAACGCGAATCACTGAAACAGGTGCTCAACCAGTTGACTGCTCAGAAACACGCCATGAGGATGGAGAGATGGATGGAGCAACGCCAATAACCACACAAGCCATTGTTATGGTGTTCTTTTAGTAAATCTGTTGCCTGCTTTCATGACAAGAAGCCTCGTCTCTTTATGGAACAACGCTCCGGCAATCACGAGATAGAGTAACAGTAATCCGCCTTTAAGAGCAATCGCCGCCTCTGGTCGTGAAATTTCCGATCTGAAAGTGAACTGCATTGATGCCAGAGCAATACCTGCAACAAGAAGGAGGAAAAGCTTGAGCCAGTCGTGACGAATCGGGAAAACTCTCAGTGAGAACCATGCCATCACCAGGCACATGACGGCTGTACCGGCAACAATGGCATAAGCCGCTCCATCCATGCCACTCAGGGGAATAAACCACCAGCAGGAGACAGCCGTCACTACGGCACCAGCAAAGGTGACTATGGGCAAGTAACGGGTATTGCCGGTGATGAGCAGTCCTGCAGAAAGATTGGTAGAGATCATGTCAAACACATAACTCAGGAAAATCCATGGCAGAATAGAGAGCCCAATCCAGTAACGGGGAGGAAGCAGATAAAAGCTCTCTGCATAGTGGTAACGAACAAGATCCTGAACAAAAAAAGTGGCTGCAAGCGCCAGAAACATGGTAACAAGAGTTGAGATGCTGAGCACATGTTGAAAAAGCCTTTTGGCATCGGGATCTTTGGCATGTTGCAGAAAAAAAGGCTGCCATGCAAAGCGGAAAACCTGGATAACAAGCTGCAGAACCACACCAAAAGCGGCAATCCTTCCATAAATACCAACAATATCGGATGGCTGATAGCCCGAACCGTAAATGCGCTCAATGTCAGAAGCGGGAATACGGATTAAGATGTTCCGATCAATAAGATGGATCAACAGACCGGCAATACCGGTTGGAACATAAGGCAAGCCAATGCGCAACATGTCACGCAACTGCAGCGATGAATAGAAAAGCCTGAACTGTCGAAACACGGGAATAACCAGAAGAAGAGAAACTAATGAGCCAAATGCCTCGGCAATAAAGACACCTGACAATCCAGCATGAAAGTAAACAATAAGGATAATGGCACTCGCAACCACTCCAACCACTCCAAGTACTCTGGCAATGGCAAATTGAAAGGCTTTTCTTTTAAGACGCAGTTCGGCAAAGGGAATGACCAGAAGGGTATCAAGCCATAATATCAGTGCTGCGAAGCGGACAAAAAGGTAATCACCTGATGAGAGACCGATGAGTTGGGCAATATCCCGAGCAAAGAAAACAATGAGAAAGGCAAAAAGCGTGGAGGTCACCAGAAGTGTGATAAACGCTGTTGAAAAGAGCCGGGTATCGTCACTCTCTTTATGGGCTGAATCTGATACAACCTTGAGATAGGAGGTCTCAAGGCCATAAGAAAAAAGAACATTGGCGAGAGCTATATTGGCATAGATGATGGTCTGTATACCATTATCAAACGTGGAGAGTTTGTTGGCATAAAGGGGAACCAGCAAATAATTGAGGCTGCGGGCAAGAATAGTGCTTGAGCCGTAAATAACGGTATCTTTGAAAAGAAGCTTTAATTTTGAGAGCATGCAGAAGAAAAATCAGAGGGCTTTAAACATTGTCATCCGTCACCGTATCAGCCGTTCCATTACTTTGAGCTTGAGCCGCTGCCCGTCTCTGCCTGATTGCCTCTTCATCAATCTGAAACCTGCCATCTTTCTGAATCACAGGGATTCTTGAGATGACATCACGGAGATGACGCTGCGCCTCCTCCTGCTGCTGCTTGAGTTTATCCAGCTCCTCCTTGTTCAGGCCAACAGGATTATCTTTGTCAATAAGCGCATCATGGAACGACTCAATGACCAGATTTTGCTCTTTTTTCATATAGCCCACAAACTTGCGAAACAGGACGACAAAAATAAAAAAAACGAACAGGGATAAACCAAGAAGAACGAGCCAACTCATGAGAAAATGGTTATGATGAGCAAAGGAAAATGTTATCCGGTTAATTTACCCGATATTACCTTTTATAAAAATAGTAACCAACCATCTTTTCTTCACTGAAGCATCTATTCTGCCAGAAGACTATGAGCAAACCATCAAAAACAGGGAATATTACCTTCAACGGAAAAACAATCCTCGAACAGGAGGCAAACGCCATTCTCCTCATCGCACAACGGCTTGATAAAAGTTTTTCTGCTGCTGTAGAGTTATTGGTATCGTGCACAGGCAAAATTATTATCTCCGGAATGGGTAAATCGGGTATTATTGGCCAGAAAATCGCTGCAACAATGTCTTCAACGGGTTCAACTGCTCTCTTCCTGCACCCGGCTGATGCGGCACATGGCGATCTTGGCATTGTCGCCCATGACGACGTTATTATCTGTCTGTCGAAAAGTGGCACCACGGAGGAGTTGAATTTTATCCTCCCCGCACTTCGGCAGATCGGAGCCAGAATTATTGCCATGACAGGCAACCTTCGCTCATTTCTTGCCCTGAATGCGGACATCACTCTGGATACCGGCATAGAAAAGGAGGCCTGTCCTTACGATCTTGCGCCAACAACCTCTACAACGGCCATGCTGGCAATGGGGGATGCTCTCGCAATGTGTCTGATGCAACAGAAAAAGTTCACACAGCGCGATTTTGCACTCACTCATCCCAAAGGCTCTCTTGGACGACAATTGACAATGAAAGTGAGTGATATCATGGCAAAAGGCAACGCCGTGCCAATTGTAACACAGCATGCCTCACTGACTGACCTTATACTTGAAATGACCTCAAAACGATACGGTGTCAGTGCTGTTGTGAATGGTGAAGGGGTTCTCTGTGGAATATTTACCGATGGCGACCTGCGGCGCCTGGTTCAGAGTGGCCAAGAGTTTTTAAGCCTCACTGCCGGGGAGGTTATGACACCCAATCCGAAAACCGTGACGACAGGAACAATGGCCAAAGAGTGCCTTGATATTCTTGAAACCTGGCGCATAACACAGTTGCTGGTATGTGACGATGAGCAGCGACCTGTTGGAATGATGCACATCCATGACTTGATTACACTGGGACTCTAATTTCGATGGGTTGCACCTATGATTCGTAACCCCGTGATACCCCAACGATGTGACCACCCAACCGATGGGCTGCACCTATCGCTAACGTATCACGCCCCTCCAGGGCTTGAAAAACCCCATATCTTCAGCCCTGAAGGGGCGTAACCCGCCAACATAGGGCGCAGCCCTATGATTATGAGCCCACACATAGATACCACGACGCACTATATACCCCTCTCATCCCCACGCGCCGAACCCATCTATAGTGAATCACGCCCCTATTCCTCCTACCGTCCCAAAGCTGTAAGCATGGCTTCGCCGATGTCTGCCGGGCTCTCCACAACGTGGATGCCTGCCTCTGTCATTGCTTGTATCTTGTCTTCAGCCGTGCCTTTTCCGCCTGACACAATTGCGCCAGCATGACCCATTCTGCGGCCAGGAGGCGCTGTACGGCCAGCAATGAATCCAATAACCGGTTTTTTGAAATACTTCTGGATGTATGCGGCAGCCTCCTCCTCCGCATTGCCACCTATTTCCCCGATCATGACCAGCCCTTCCGTCTCATCATCGTCGGCAAAGAGCTTGACTGCATCAATAAACTGTGTGCCAATAATAGGATCACCACCAATACCGATACAGGTTGACTGGCCAAGGCCAACCAGGGTAAGCTGGTGTACCGCTTCATAAGTCAAGGTTCCACTGCGTGAAATAACTCCAATTGTCCCTTTCTTGTGGATAAAACCTGGCATAATACCAACTTTTGCCTCTCCCGGAGTAATAACACCCGGACAATTCGGCCCGACAAGAACCGCACCCTTCTGCTTGACAAAAGCAAAGGCTTTCATCATGTCGTTGACTGGAATGCCCTCGGTAATACAGATGATCACTTTCAGCCCGGCATCTGCAGCCTCCATGATCGCATCTGCGGCAAACGGCGCTGGCACAAAGATTACTGTTGCATTGGCCTCTGCCTTCTCCACTGCTTCCCGGACTGTATTGAAAACCGGCACTGGACGACAGAACTTGTCTTTTTCGTTTCCATGGTAAAGCAGGTCGCCTTTCCCGGGAGTAACACCGGCGACCACATTAGTTCCATATTCAAGGATCTGGGAGGTATGAAAGGTGCCTTCCGCACCGGTTATACCCTGCACAAGCAGACGGGTATCCTTGTTCACTAAGACGCTCATAATAATAGATTTATTAAGATTGATGGCTCTTGAGACGTTGGCCAGAGATTAAAAAGAACGTTGTATCCGTTTTGCAATACCAAGCAGCTTTCCCTCTTCGAAAAAATTACAAACAAGATGCATTCCCACAGGAAGATTCAAGCTGTCAAATCCAAGCGGGACACTGACTGCAGGCATACCAACAATACTTGCAGGAACGGTGAATACATCGGCCAGATACATATCGAGTGGATCACCAGTTTTGTCACCAATGCCAAAAGGGGGAAATGGTGATGTTGGGCCAGCAATCACATCAACCTTTTCAAGCGCTTCGCGGTACCGATCCTGAAAAACCCGACGAACCTGTTGTGCCTTTTTGTAATACGTATCATAATATCCAGCGGAGAGCACATAAGTTCCAAGCATAATCCTTCGCTTGACCTCCCTGCCGAAAGCATCAGTCCTCGAATTCACATACATGGCAGCAAGATCTTCCGCTTGCTCAGAACGATACCCATACCGGGCACCATCAAAACGGGCAAGATTTGATGATGCTTCGGCAGTTACAAGAATATAGTAGGCTGCGATGGCATACTCGCTATCCGGCAGCGTAATATCAACCAGTTCAGCTCCCTGATCACGAAGCTCAAAGAGTTTTCCCTTTACCATCCTGGCAACATCAGCGTTAAGAGTCTCAGGGAAATACTCTTTTGGCACACCAATCTTCAACCCCTCGACCGAAACAGTCGCCATCACCGAAGAGTAATCTGGAACAATATGGGATGAAGATGTGGCATCCCGTTCATCCCTGCCAGCCATAACCTCCAGCACCAGGGCAGCATCATCACAATTTCGGGCAAGCACCCCTATTTGATCGAATGAAGAGGCAAAAGCCACCAGTCCATAGCGAGAGATCCGTCCGTAGGTTGGTTTCAACCCGACAATATCACAAAAACCCGCAGGCTGCCGAACCGACCCGCCGGTATCTGAACCAAGCGCCACCATAGCCAGACCATTTGCAACTGCTGCTGCCGATCCTCCTGAGCTACCCCCGGGCACCCTTTTGTTATCAAATGGGTTGGGAACAATACCATAGGCAGAGTTTTCATTTGAGCTACCCATGGCAAACTCATCCATATTCGTTTTTCCCAAAAAAATAGCGTCTTCCGCCTCAAGCCGAAGCACTGAAGTTGCATCATAGACACTCTCGTAATGCTCAAGAATTTTTGACGCGCAGGTAAGCCTGCTTCCTTTGATGGAAATATTATCTTTAATAGCCATCGGCATGCCAAACAACTTGCCGGGAGAAACGCCATCCCTGAGTTTTCGGTCAAGCATTCTGGCCCTTTCAAGCGCCTGGTCGTGAAAGACTGTTATATAGATATTGTGATTACTCAGCCTGTCAATACGTTCAAGAAAAAAACGCACAACCTCTTCACAGGTTATCATACGTGAGACAATCTTTGAGCGAAGATCTTCGTAACTACTTACTTGCACGTCTTTTGAGAATTATTTTAGGAGAAGAGTATCTGTAACTGATTATTGCGTACCTTTGCAATCGTTTCTGTTCCGTTGAAAGTTTGTATAATAAGAAATAACTGCATATTATTCAATTCGGGTTTGTGTCGAGATACAGAAGATTTCTGTCGATTGACTTTTGTACATGGACACAGATTAAGAGGCAAGATAGTAACCGGATATATGAAACTCATAAATGTAAAGGGCCTTTCATCATCACTTAAAGCCAGTTGGCTCTCTATGGAATCTGACGATGAAGACGCGCAGGTGCAGTATGAACTTCAATCATCATGCGAACTGCCCCGCCATATTGCGATCATCATGGACGGTAATGGGCGGTGGGCAAGATTGAAAGGCAAGACGAGAATTGATGGACATGTTGCTGGCGTAGAATCAGTGAGGGACATCGTCGAAGCCTGCTCTCAACTTGGCATAAGGTATCTTACGCTCTTCACCTTTTCCACTGAAAACTGGAAACGACCGGAAAAAGAGGTATCGGCACTGATGCAGCTCATTGTCAGAGTGATCGGCATGGAGAGTCGCAAATTGCATGATAACAACATCCGCCTCAGCATTATTGGAGAAATGGGGCTTTTGCCTGAGAATGTCCGTTCTGTTCTTGAAGCAACCATGGAGCTTACAAAAAATAATAATAAGCTTGTACTGAACATAGCAATCAGCTATAGTGGTCAATGGGATATTGCCCAAGCTTGCAAGGCCATTGCCTTTGATGTAAAGGCGGGCCTTTTGAAACCTGAGACTGTTACTCAGAATACAGTCGCATCGTACCTGGCAACGGCTTCTATGCCTGATCCTGAACTACTGATCCGTACAAGTGGTGAGTTCAGAATCAGCAACTTTATGCTTTGGCAAAGCGCATACTCTGAAATCTATTTCACAAACACCTACTGGCCCGACTTTCGACGTTCACAACTGTATGATGCCATTCGAGAATTTCAACGAAGAGAGCGACGATTTGGACAGACAAGCGAACAAATTCAGACAAAAAAATTTCCTGCCAACAAGGTTTAACCTGATTGTCCTGCACACATTTCATGAAACAAACACGAAAACTGATAACCTTGATTCTGCTTGCTCTTGTTTTCATTGCCGCAGAAAAAAAAGTTGAAGCAAAAAACCGCCCGACAAAACAGCCCGCTGCTGCAGAACAGTCGGAAGTAACTGCGTCAAAAAAAGAGCTCTACACCATAAAGTCTCTCTCATTTAGTGGCCTGCAATCACTTAACGAAAACGAGCTATCGAGCAGTCTTCCGCTTAAGGTAAATGAAAGAATACTGATCCCCGGAACAGAGCTCTCAGGAGCACTGCAATACCTTTGGAAACTACAGCTTTTCAGCGACATTAATGTAAGCATGACCGATCTTGGCCAGAAAAATATTGCGCTCAAGTTCGTGCTGACTGAACTGCCAACACTTGATGAAATCATCTTTACTGGCAATAAACAAATCGACAATGATGAGTTAATCAAAACAGTATCCCTTGGAACCGGGAAAAAAAATTCGGAACAATCTATACTTACTGCTGCCAACAAAATTGAAAAACTCTATGCATCAAAGGGTTATTTAACAGCGAAAGCTGAATTTCGCCAAGAGGAGATTACCAAAAACCATGCAAAAGTTTTTTTTGATATTACCGAAGGCAGAAAGGTATCTATTGAAAAAATAACTTTTCACGGAAACACTGCATTTGATAATGTAAAACTTAGAGGGGTTTTTAAAGAAACTGCCCAGAACTCCTGGTGGCGAAGAATTTTTGGATCTCCAAAGCTTGATACCGATAAATTCAATGAAGATAAAAAACTTCTGGTCGAGTTTTATAGAAACAATGGCTATCGCGATGCACAGGTGTTACGCGACTCAATCAGCTATACCAAAAACAAAAAAGGGCTTCTGCTTGATATTTATCTCAGTGAAGGCAATAAATACCATATAAGAGATATCACCTGGTCAGGCAACACCAAAGAATTTGCCACAACAGATATTCTTGAAAAAACCTTCAGGATAAAAAAAGGCGACACCTATAATCCAAAGCTGATTCAGGAACGGTTGACCTATTCACAAGACAATTCAGATATCAGTTCACTCTATCTTGATCGTGGCTACCTCTCCTTTAAGGCAAATCTTGAAGAGCGAATCATAAAACCCGATATTGTCGATCTGGATATCTCTCTTCGGGAGGGAGAGCAGTTCCAGCTTAATTCAATTCATATCAGCGGGAATACAAAAACAAAAGACCACGTTATCCGGCGTGAACTGCACACAATTCCAGGGGATATGTTCAGTCGCAAAAATGTTGTCCGCAGCATAAGGGAACTCAGTATGCTCAACTACTTCGACCCCGAGCAGATTACACCGGATATTGAGCCGCATCCAGAAAACAATACTGTAGACCTGACCTACAATGTTGCTGAAAAACAGACCGATACCTTTAACGCATCTGTTGGCTACAGCGGGAGCGGATTTACCGGTGCGCTTGGCGTCACGTTCAATAATTTTTCGCTGAAAGATATTTTCAATGCTGATGCCTATCGACCGTTGCCACATGGCGATGGTCAGCAACTTGGCTTCCAGTGGCAATTCGGCAGCTACAATTACAACACTCTCAGCGTTAACTTTACTGAGCCTTGGGCATTTGGCACTCCAACAGCAGTCGGTTTTTCCGCCTTCAAGACTCATACCGCTTACGACTATACAAATGACAGCATTGACAACCCAACCGTCATCGACCAGTATGGCACAACTCTTTCCGTCGGACGAAGACTCACCTGGCCAGATGATTACTGCTCAATCAACCTGAAACTGAAATATCTTCACAGCGCTGGCGGCTTCCTCAGTTTTATCGACTATAATGATCCCAATGCTCCAACCAGAGCTGAGGAGTATTCAATAACCCTCACAACAACACGCAACAGCATAGACAGCCCCATCTATCCAAGACGAGGCAGCAAAAACTCAATTACAGGACAACTTGCCGGTGGCCCACTGCCAGGTTCTGTTGATTTTTATAAGCTGATCGGATCTTCGAGCTTTTACATTCCTCTGACAAAAAAATTCGTCTGGAACCTTTCGACACAGCACGGCTATCTGGCAACCTTTAATAATACTGATTATATCCCCTACACAGAGTACTTCTACATGGGGGGCAGTGGTCTGTCAACTCTGCCGACCATTCCGCTCAGAGGATATGACGACCGCAGCATCGGCCAAAAGCTCGGAGGGGGGAGTTCAAACACATCAACACTGTATGCCGGGAAGTTTTATTCGAAGTTTACATCAGAGATTCGTTATCCTCTCTCCATGTCGCAATCAGTAAGTATTTATGCTTTGGGGTTTCTTGAGGCTGGCAATCTCTGGGAGACAAGCAGCGCAATCAAGTATTCGGATTTGAAAAAATCCGCAGGCCTTGGCCTTCGACTCTATCTGCCTATTATCGGGCAAATCGGGCTTGATTATGGTTACGGGCTTGATGCAGTGGAGAGCAATCCGTCCAAATCAAAACAGGGGTGGAACTTCATGTTCAGTTTTGGCACAACAACAGAATAACAAAATATAGTTGAAGAGGAATCTGATTGCGATGCCTCTTCAGCTTCTGTTTTTCATACGGGATATTTCATCTCGAAGCTTCGCTGCTTCTTCATAGTCTTCGTTACTTATCGCCTCACTGAGAGATATCTGAAGTTCATCAAGCAGAGTATCAGGGGCAGGCTCAAGAGCAGCCATCCCTTCAGCTTCCTGAACCTCCTCGTTCTCCTCTTTATGATCCTCTTTGATACCAGCCTCATTCATAATCTCTTCGGTAACAAAAAGTGGGGCATTAAAACGCACCGCGATGGCAATAGCGTCACTGGGACGCGCATCAATCTCATGTACTTCACCATTGACCTCACAAATAACTTTCGCATAAAAGGTCTCATTGTGCAGTTCGTCAATAATAATTTCGCTGACACGCAAATGAAATGCGTCAGCAATATTTTTGAAAAGATCATGAGTAAAAGGACGCGGCGGCTTTATATTTTCAAGTTTAAGGGCAATTGCCTGAGCCTCAAACCCTCCTATAATAATCGGCAGCTTCCTTCTTCCCTCCAACTCGTAGAGGATGAGGGCATAGGCTCCATTGGTATGAGGACTGGTTGAAAGGCCTAGAATATCTACCTGAAGTTTACGCATGAGCAAAAAATTAATGTTGCATCCAATGTCATAAAATAAAAAAATACCATGTACCTTAACAACAAAGTACCACTAATCATTGCTCCCGGAATATATTCTGCAAAGCGCCAAGAAGTTCAGGCAATACACGACGAAGGTCACCAACAATCCCATAATCTGCAACATCAAAAATCGGGGCATTACTGTCATTGTTGATGGCAACCACCACCGTAGATGAGCCAATCCCGGCTATATGCTGAACCGAGCCGGAGATACCGCAGGCAAGATAAAGTGTTGGATTTACTGTTTTACCAGTCTGCCCTATCTGCTCGCTCTGTGGGCGCCACCCTTCATCCACGGCTGGACGACTTGCGCCAACAACTCCTCCGAGAAGCAGCGCAAGCTGCTCAAGCAATGCAAAACCATCGGCCCCACCAACTCCCCTGCCTCCGGCAATGATAATGCCCGCTTCAGCAACATCCCGCCTGCCCTCACGCATAATCATCCTGCGAAGCAGGGGAAAAAGCTCTTCATCTGTATCAGTGGAGAGCGGATGAAGGGGTATATAATCAATTTGAGCTCTCGAAGGAATCATTGAGATTATCGGAAGTGAAGAGATAGTATAGATTCTAAGTGGACATTCAAAAAAAAACGATGCCATAAAAGAACCAGAATAAACTGTCCGTACCGTGCCACTATCTACCCCGGCAGCATCAAACACAGGAACACCCGATAACATAGCTGCCTTCATACGTATAGAAAGCTTGGGAGCCAGTTCACGACTGAGCACGGTATCGGCAAAAAAAAGAGCGCAGCAACTTTCCTGTTTAACTATGTCCACTACTAGACGGGCATAACGAGCCGAATTGTATAAAGTGAACTGATGGTCACTTGTGTAATAAAGAACACCCTTTCCGGCAAGAGTGCAACGAAGCTGATGAAGATCAACTGCTCCCGCAACCAGACCACAAACAGTAATATCTTCATGTACTGCGGCAAGCTGCTGAAGAGTGTTCCAGAGCTCAATGGAAGCTGCTTTTACAATACCTTCCCTCTGTTCCAGAAACACAAGATATTTGTTCATCGCCCTTTTGACTTTATATTGTTACAGCTTTTCATTACTGTTCGTCATCAAAATAGCCACAAATTATCTGCTTTACAGTCTTAAACGTGGCTCCCCACCGCAAATAGCGAGGTATCTGGTTTTAGAAAAAGCTTAACATACTTCACCGCAAGCGGTGGGGAATTTAACCCGGAGAGATTAAAAATATTTATGTTGAGACGATCAGGATTATTAACTATGGTATTGAATCAAAAAAGTTTGTGTTTCTCACGAAGAATCTTGATCAGTTCTTTTTCATCAGAGAGAAATTGGCATCTTTTTTTTCTGTCAAGAGGTTTCAAGCCAGCCATAACCACATAAGGCGGCACATCCAAAGAGATAGAAAAAGAATCAATATTTTTTTTCCGCGCCTCCATAACCGATTTGATACTAGTTTTGCGTGGCATATTTAACCCCTTTTCAGCACTGAGCAGCACTGGATAATGAAGATCAAAAAACTCACTCCCCCCCTCTATTTCACGTTCAACCTGAAGGCCTTCGGTTGAAACACCCAGAGAGCAAATACCAGTCACTGCTCCGATGCCAAGAAGCTCTGCGAGCATTGGTGGCACCTGCGCACTTTGAAAATCTGTTGATTGCTTGCCGCAAAACACAACTTCAGGCAAAGTATCACCGTAAAAAACGGAAATGGCACGACTCAAGGCAAAGGCCGTTTGATATGGATCTGCAACCACCGTATGATCAACCAGAATAGCACGATCAGCTCCCATTGCGAGGGCTTTGCGAACCATCTCTTTGGTCGAAACTGAAGCAACACTGAAAACAGTGACCTCACCGGGCGCAAAATGCTCCCTTAGGCGCACAGCCTCTTCAAGAGCATACTCGTCGTAAGGGTTCATCACCTCATAGACTCTTGAGAAATCTCTTTCCCCATCAACAACTCCAATAACCGAAGCAGTATCAGGTACATGACAGACACATACGGCAATATTCATTGAAGATTCCCCTGATTGCCATGACCAAGACAGAAATGAAGCACGTTACCGCAGGCAGCGGAATATCTGATTAGGACACTTTGACCGGATACTGTGGTAAATTCAACGCTGAATTAGAATAAAAAAACCGCTTTCCAGCGGTTTTTTTACAGAACAAGTGCCCGAGAGGAGATTCGAACTCCTACACCTTTCGGCGCTACCCCCTCAAGATAGTGTGTCTACCAATTTCACCACTCGGGCTTGTAAAACGACTGAATGCCTTTTCGCACTCAGTGAGAATAGAAGGACTCGAACCTTCGACCCTCTGCTTAAAAGGCAGATGCTCTACCGACTGAGCTATATTCTCAACCTCAATAAGGTACACGAGAGTACCGGGACTTACTTATTCTGGTATCTCTGGCGCTTCTTGTGCCTGTTCTTGCGACGCATCTTTTTACGCTTGTGCACAGCCATCTTATGACGTTTTCTCTTTTTTCCGCAGGGCATATAGTAAGTGTCTTTCCTCTTGTTTTAAAGGCAGATAATATACGATTTATTTTAAAATATACAAACTTCCTGTTGTAGATCAGGCATTCATATATTTGAAAAACTCCTTGTTATCCTTTGTATCAGCCATTTTTTCGCGCATGAACTCCATACATTCGATCGGGTTCTTGTCGGCGAGATACTTTCTGAGAAGCCAGGTTCGCGAGAGTTCTTCCTGTGAAAACAACAACTCCTCTTTACGAGTGCTGGAGCGAAGAATGTCTATAGAAGGAAACACCCTGCGTTCGGAGAGCCTGCGGTCAAGGAGAAGCTCCATATTTCCTGTACCTTTAAACTCTTCAAAAATAACGTCATCCATACGTGAGCCAGTATCGATAAGCGCTGTTGCAATAATGGTCAGACTACCTCCTTCCTCAATATTTCGGGCTGCTCCAAAAAAACGTTTCGGTTTCGTAAGAGCATTGGCATCAATACCTCCCGAAAGAATTTTGCCGGAATGGGGAATAATGGTGTTATGAGCTCTTGCAAGGCGGGTAATTGAATCGAGCAGAACAACCACATCCCTGCCAACCTCCACAAGCCGCTTGGCCTTTTCAAGCACCATATCTGCCACAAGAACATGACGCTCAGGATCCTCATCAAAGGTTGAACTGACAACCTCTGCAGGAACACTGCGGGCCATGTCAGTCACCTCTTCAGGACGCTCATCAATCAGAAGAACAATAAGATAAACTTCGGGATGATTTTTGATGATAGCATTGGCAATCATCTGAAGGAGCATGGTTTTACCTGTCTTCGGCTGAGCCACAATCAAACCCCTCTGTCCTTTTCCTATCGGGGTAAAAATATCCATGATCCGACCGCACGCTTCGTTCTGTTTGGTTTCGAGTTTGAGGCGCTCACGCGGAAAAAGAGGAGTCAGGTTTTCAAAATATGGCCTCTCCCTTGTAATTTCAGGATCGTTGCCATCAATAGTATTGATCTTCAATAGAGCAAAAAAACGCTCACCCTCCTTGGGCGCTCTGACCTGCCCTGATACCGTATCACCGGTACGCATGTTAAAGCGCTTGATCTGGGAAGGAGATACATAGATATCATCAGGAGAAGAGAGGTAGTTGTAATTGGCTGATCGTAAAAAACCGTAGCCTTCGGGGATAACCTGGAGCACGCCCGTATTGACCATGACATTCCCACTTTCAGAGTCGGTATTCTTCTGTGACTGGGCTTCAATAATCTTGAAAATCAGCTCCTCTTTGCGCAAGCCAGCAGCCATGACTCCAAGCTCTTTGGCTAATGTATGCAATTCAGAAACCTTCTTTTTCTGGAGCATATTGATGTCCAGACCCTTAAAACTCGAATTGTTCGACATTGTATTAAATTGTATTCAACGCTTGTTTGTAAAAAAGCTATAGAAAAAGAGTGGATAGCAACACACCACCTCTGTATGGTGCCCCACACCGTGCCTGATGACACAAATCATGAATGGAATTTACCTTTGGCGCTTTGTCTGTATGACATGAAAGCAGGAAAAAAATGAAAGGGGAAGAATCTCTGTAGCCCCCAAAATATAAATAAAAAATTTTCCATAAAAAAGAGGTCGTTCAAATACCGCTGGCAATAATGTCGCCAGCAAGATAAAAAGAGCCCGTTACCAGAATAAGATCATCTTTACCCGCTGTCGCCCGCAAGGAGGCAAGCGCCTCCCGTCCGTTACTCGACACCGTTGCCTCTGCACCCTCCTCCTGGCACAAAGAATACAGTAATTCAGATGGCGCACTGCGTTCAGACGGAATGGCAACGACAACAAAGGAGGCGTTGAGACGGAGAAGTTCCCGAACAACTGCCCTTGCATCCTTGTCAGAAGCAAGACCGAGCACGACCCATGCTTGATTATAACGATGGCGAAATAAACAGAGAGTATTGACTGTTTCGCGCATACCGTCAGGATTGTGCGAAACATCAAGAAGCACGGTTGGTAAAACGCCAATTTTCTCAAGTCGTGCTCTGTAACCAGTCTGCAACAACCGCTCAATTCCCAAAGAGATATGCTCTGCCGCAATACCCGCACTCTCAGCTACCATGACAGCCAGAGTAACATTGGAAGCGTGAAAAAAACCGGTCAGTGGTACTTTCAACACAGGATAACGCTGTAATGCAGTACTGATATCCATCTCGATCATTCCCGGTTCCCGAGCTGATACCCTGCACACCGCATCGTTTCCGGCAGACAAAAGAGGAGCATCACACCATGAGGCCATCTTCTGTATCGGGAGCAAAGATTCCGGATCAGAGACTGCAGTAAAGACCCTGCACCCTTTTTTGATGATAGCCGCCTTCTCAGCAGCAATCAGGGCCAGAGTCCCGCCAAGCCATTCGGTATGATCAAAACCAATACTTGAAATAACGACATAATCCGAATCAACAACATTGGTCGCATCAAGCCGCCCCCCCATGCCTGTCTCAATAATGGATACATCAACCCCTTCATCCGCAAACCAGGCAAAAGCTATAGCCGTGGTCGCTTCGAAAAAGGTGGAATGGTTATCAATGACCGCTCGTTGTAACAAAGAGCAGTAGTAAACAACCCGATCACGGGGAATCTGGACTCCGTTGATACGAATTCGTTCAGTAAAATCAACCAGATGAGGTGATGTGTAGAGCGCGGTTTTCCTTCCACTCGCCTGAAAAATAGATGCAAGCGAAGCAGCAACAGTCCCCTTGCCATTTGTGCCAGCAATATGCACAACCTGACCCAGACGTTTCTGTGGCGCCCCAAGAAGATCAAGCAGCGCCAGTACCCGCTCCAGACCAGGTTTTATACCGAACCGATGGAGCGGATAAAGAAAATCAAGTGCGTCCTGGTAGGTCACTGCTACCTGCTAACTATTGTGAATGGAAACAAGGGCTGACTTGACAACCTCTTCAACCGTAAGAACCGTATCTTTTTCAAGAATAGCAACAACAGCTTTTTGAACAGCGGAGCGGGAAAAACCAAGCGTAACAAGCGCATTGACAGCATCATCCCGTAGTCGGTTTGTCTTAAGCGACGCTGGAACAACCAGAGTGCCAACGGGAGTAAGCTTCAGTATTTTATCCCTTAATTCGAGAATAATCCTTGCGGCTGTTTTCTTGCCAACACCGGAAATACCATAAAGTCGTTCTGGCGTATTGGCCAGAATAGCCTCATGAATCTCATAAACTTGTAATCCTGACAGAACTGCAAGGGCAAGTTTTGGTCCTACACCAGAAACAAGCAACAGCAACCGGAACAGTTGACGCTCATCCTCCCCGAAAAAGCCGAAAAGCTGGAGAGCATCTTCCCTTACATAAAGATGTGAAAAAAGAAGGACTTCGCATCCCGGTTCCGGTAAACGATGACTGGTAGTTGCGGAAATCAGAAACTGGTAAGCAATTCCAGAGACATCAACAACCGCTTCCTCCGGCAACACTGAAACCAGCTTGCCATGAAAATATGCAAACATGAATCAAGGGGTATGGAAACCCGGACGGGAACACTATCCTGCCCGGATGTCAGACAACAAAAATCACTTCCTGCGGTGCCTTAACATGCTCAGCTTATTGTTCAGCCTTCACATAACCGTTTAAAAGACGTGTCAACTGTGATTTTTTGCGAGACGCTTTGTTAGCGTGGATGTAATTCTTTACACCAAGGCGATCAAGTTTCTGTACAGCCGAACGGTAGGCAACCTCGACTACAGCCTTGTCTGCGCTGGTATCAATCAGTTTTTGCATGGTTTTAACAAGAACTTTCAGCTCTTTCTTCCGTGCTCTGTTCCTGGCATTTCTTCTGTCTGACTGCCGAAGTCTTTTTTCAGCCGATTTGTGTAAAGGCATATACGCTTAATCCGGGATAAAATATTATAGGATAACAAAAGTCTCTCAATATAGAAGAAACAATTCAAAACGACAAATGAGAAAGATAAAGATTGACGAAGAGCTATACTGTCATTTCAGTGCAACCACTCCTCTCATGTCCCTGAAACAAAAAACCCAATCCCGCCCCGATACTCATCCTCCCCCATTTTTATATATATTGTGGGAATTATTAATTACGTTACCTGTCGAATGATATGAGCCTGATGATCAGCGTTTCCGGGATAAGGGGTGTTGTTGGCGAAAGCCTGACCCCAAAAAATCTGACGGCATTTACGATGGCTTTTGCTTCGTGGACGCTACGGCGGAATCCCGGGAAGAGAGCCCGCATCGTTATCGGCAGAGATACAAGACCTACCGGTAAAGCGATCAGTGATCTGGTCAGCAATACGCTCCTCCTGTGCGGATGTGATGTTGTTGATCTGGGTATCGCAACCACACCCACCGTTGAGCTTGCCGTCACAGCCGAGCATGCCGATGCCGGGCTTATCATTACAGCATCACACAACCCGGTTGCCTGGAACGCACTGAAAATGCTCAACCACCTTGGCGAGTTTTTAAACGCTGAAGAGGTGGAGGAGATTGTCGACATTGCAGACCACGAGCAATTTATCACTGCACGCTGGGATACCATCGGGACAATCAGCCATAAGAACAGTTATGACGACTATCATATTGAAAAAGTGCTTCAGTTGCCCTGTATTGATACCGCATCAATCACACGAGAACATTTCAAGGTACTGGTTGACTGTGTTGAAGGTGCAGGCTCTTCGATAGTGCCGAAGCTTTGTGAGCGCCTTGGCATTGATGACATTGTGCACGTGGCCTGTGGCGGCACCGGCCTCTTTCCCCGAAATCCTGAACCCATAGAAGAAAATTTGTCTGGCACCATCGCAGCTCTCCAGAAAAGTGGATGCGATTTTGCGCTAATTGTTGATCCTGATGTCGACCGGCTCGCTCTTCTCTGCGAGGATGGTTCGCTTTTCGGGGAGGAGTACACGCTGGTTGCCTGTGCTGATTATTACCTGAGGCACAAACCCGGATCAGTGGTAAACAATCTCTCGAGCAGCCGGGCCCTCCGTGATATTGCCACCCGATACGGGGTGGCATGTTTCAGCGCCAAAGTTGGAGAAGTGAACGTCAGTGAGGTGATGAAAGATCAACAGGCTGTTATCGGTGGTGAAGGAAATGGTGGGGTTATTCTGCCTGAATTGCACTACGGACGTGATGCGCTAGTCGGTATAGCGCTGATTGTTCAGGCATTCACCCTCTGGCGAAGCGAAAACAACAGGGGGACGCTGTCACAATTCAGGCATCAGTTCCCTGAATATTGTATGTCAAAACAGAAAATTGTGCTCGGCAAAGCTGACCGTGAATCACTTAACGCTATATTTACCGATATCTCGCTGCACTACAATACCGCTGAAACAAACAGGCTTGATGGGTTGAAACTTGATTTTGCTGACAGTTGGGTTCATTTACGACCATCAAACACTGAACCAATTGTGCGAATCTATTCCGAAGCGCCATCAAAAACAGAAGCCGAGGCACTGGCCAATATGCTGAAGCATGACATTGAAACAAGATGCACGGGCATGGAAAAGCATGAGTAACGACTCTACAAAAAAAAGCTTCCGGACACAGCAGGATGATACACTGCAACAAGAGAGAAAACGTTCGGTCGACCGCTATATCATCTCCCGTCTTTTCAGGTATATCAAACCCTACAACAGGCTTGTCATCATTGCCGTTGCTCTTACCATTGCAGGCTCTTTTCTTGCCCCGCTGAGACCTTATCTGACAAAAATCGCCATTGACGATTATATCGCACGGGCTGATTTCAAAGGGCTGAGCGTTATCAGTCTGTTCCTGGCAAGCGCTATTCTTTTGGACGGCATCAAGCAATATATCACCACCTGGCTGACACAGATTATCGGCCAGAAAGCGGTGCTCGACCTGCGGATGGATATTTTCACCCACCTGCAGAAGCTCCCTGCAAGATTTTACGACCGTAACCCTATTGGAAGACTGATCACCCGAACAACCAGTGATGTAGAATCACTCAACGAGATGCTTTCCAGCGGAATCATCACGATTCTGGGCGACCTGTTACAGCTCCTCTTCATCGTTGTGATGATGGCCTGGATCGACTGGCAACTGACCATCATTGTTCTTGCAATTCTCCCTTTGATGATTTATGCAACCATGGCCTTCAAAAAACGGGTCAGAATTGCCTTTCAGGATGTTCTCACCCATAACGCAAGACTCAACACCTTTTTTCAGGAGCACCTTACCGGCATGACTATTGTACAGCTCTTTAACCGTGAAGAGCGGGAAGCGGGAAACTATGCCGCTATCAATGCGGACCATCGGGATGCCAATATCAGGACAGTCTTTTACTTCTCAATTTACTACCCTTTGATTGAGGTTCTAAGTTCGGCTGCGGCTGGACTTGTGCTATGGTACAGCGGTGTGCGACTGCTCAAGTCCGATCTCTCGATTGGGGTTGTGGTCTCTTTTGTTCAGTATATCTGGCTCTTTTTCCGCCCGTTGCAACATCTCTCCGACCGGTTCAATGTTATTCAGACCGCTATTGCAAGCTCTGATCGCATTATTCGACTTCTTGATGAGAAAGAGGGCATAGAAGAGCAGTCCAAACTGAACAATCTCACCTCTTTCAGGGATTGCATTGCGTTCAACAATGTCTGGTTTGCCTATGAAAGCGACAACTGGGTGCTGAAAGATATATCAATGACCATCCGGCATGGAGAAAAAATTGCCATTGTCGGCGCCACGGGAAGCGGAAAAACAACGCTGATCAATATCATCTCAAAGCTCTACCCCTTCGCTAAAGGGTCAGTGACCATTGATGGCATCCCGTTGCAGCAGATAACGGAACTCTCGGTGAGAAGACTCGTTGGTGTTGTGATGCAGGATGTGTTTCTCTTTTCCGGCACCATAAAAGAGAACCTCGCCTTTGGAAATCCCGGGGTCACTGATGAAGCTCTTCGGGAGGCGGCAAGAATTGTGGGAGCTGACCGCTTTATTCAGCAACTTCCTGGTGGGTACGAGTACAGGGTTCTTGAAAACGGCACTGGACTCTCATCCGGGCAGAAACAGTTAATCGCCTTCGTCCGGGCACTCCTCTATAATCCTGAAATTCTTGTACTTGATGAGGCTACCAGTTCGGTTGACACGGAAACGGAATCCCTTATTGATGCGGCAACCACGCGGCTGATGAGTGAGCGCACCTCCATTATTATTGCTCACAGACTTTCAACCGTTCAAAAAGCTGACAGAATTATTGTGCTGCACAAAGGGCTTATCAGAGAGAGCGGAAACCACCAGGAGCTCCTGGCAAAAAGAGGACTTTACTACAAACTTTACCTGCTGCAGCACCCGGAACAGACGCTTCCCTGAGAATTGTAAACATCACAGACTACTGTCCCTCAGAACGGTAATCGGCTCAAGTTTAGCGGCTCGCGCTGACGGAATAATTGCCGCAAGCGTGCTGATCAGCACCGTTATGCCGATAATAAGCAGAAAATAGAGAGGATTCCAGGACATACTGAAGCCTGTTTTGGTCAAAGGCCCCTGAGAACTCTCTATAGGAAGGCTTGCAAGAAGATTGATTGACCCAATTGCCATGACCCCTCCTACAAGCGCTCCTGCCAATCCCACCATAAATCCCTCAAAAATAAACATGCTCACCATCTCAACAGCAGAAAATCCGAGTGACTTCATGATGGCAATGTCGCGGCTCTTTTCAAAAACGGTGGTTACCAGAATATTTGCAACTCCAAACCCGGAGACAATACCAACAAAGCCAACCAGAGAGAAAACGATGTACCCGATACGGGTAAAAAGGGAAAGTAGACTAGCATTTTCCGTCTGCCAGGTCAGGCAACGATAACCGGTAACCCTCTCAAGATCTCCTGCAAGTGAGGCATTGTCAAACGGGTCTGCCACTTTAAGCGCTATGCCCGACACTTTGTTGGCAGGCAATCCCTCAATAATCTGGGCAAATTTGAGAGAGACAAGAACACTGTTGTCAACAGCATTGATGCCGGAAAAAAAGATTCCCGCCACCTTGCACTGCCGACTTTTTCCAGACGCAGGAATAATAACTACCTGATCATTCAGCTTGAGATTCATATCCTTTGCAACTGTTCTCCCGACAAGAAGCGCATGTGTGGTTTTTTCAAACAGGGCAATATCACCCTTGATTATTTTTTTGCGGATACCACTGATAGCATCCTCCCGGTCAATCAAAACACCTTTAAGGAGAATTGGCTGATTTCGACTCCCTTTTACCGCCATAACCTGGGCATTGACATAGGGAGAGACTGCCGTAACCTGTTTTTGATACGCAGGTGAAGCGAACAGAGTAAGAATCTGTCTATAGTTGCGCACCTCTTCTTGCTCAAGTTTCTGGATATTGTTATCAACAAAAGCCACTTCAGAGAACTCCTCCCGGTTGAAAAGGTTCAACGGCACAGGATGAGTTTTTTCCCCTTTAACAGTTATATGCGGTGCAACATTAACGATTGTTTCAATAAATGATTCAAGAAGTCCCCTGGTCAGGGAGTTGGTGGTAATCAATACCATCGTGCTTATGGCAACACCAAAGATGGTGGTCAATGTCTGTCGGCGGCGTCCTATCAGATGACGTACCGCTATAGCAAACAGCGTTTTCAGCATGATGAAACCAATTCTATCCGCAGGTAAAAAGTTATGAACTATTTTTATCAAGATATGCTATCTTGGGCAGAGTATACAGAGATCTTTCACGGAACCTTTCCAGATGGCATGAACGACACTCCAGACAATATAACAATTGAGCGCAAGCATAACCACGTGGAGATATGTCTGCACGGTGATGTTGTTTTTAACAGCAAAACGACAGGGCTTGAGCGATTTGAGTTTGTCCATAATGCATTGCCTGAAATCTCTTTCTCCGATATTGACCTCTCAACAACGTTTCTTGGAAGAAAAATCGGGGCCCCCCTGATGATCTCTTCCATGACCGGGGGATACAGCGAAGCTGCTACAATCAACCAGCATCTTGCAGAGGCTGCCGAACGATTCAACATTCCGCTTGGCGTTGGCAGTATGCGACAGGCGTTAGAAAATGCTTCCTATCGCGAAAGTTTTGCCATTACACGAAAGTTCGCACCTTCAATCCAGATTTTTGCAAACATTGGTGCACCGGAGATTGCCAAAGGGTTGAGTAAAAGCGACATCAATACGATGCTCGATCTGTTACATGCCAATGGGCTGATTGTACACCTTAATGCAGCACAGGAGCTTTTTCAGCCTGAGGGCAACACAAATTTTCGACATGTTCTTCACCAACTTGCAACGCTCACCAATACTATCACGGTGCCGGTTATTGTCAAAGAGGTTGGATGTGGTATTTCGGCAACCGTTGCCCGACAACTGATAGAGGCAGGGGTAAGCGTCATTGATGTAGCAGGTTCTGGAGGAATCAGTTGGCAGAAAGTTGAAGAGATTCGTTATATCCGGCAATTCGGCCAGGAAAATCGTTTCAGTCCGGGAGCTCTTGACCTTCTTCTAAACTGGGGAATTACTACGGCTCAATGCCTGCTGGATATCCGCGAGCTTAAAAAAGAGCACCCGGAGTTTATGGACGTTGAAATCATCGCTTCAGGTGGAATAGCGTGCGGCACTGATATTGCCACTTCACTGGCGCTTGGAGCCCGGCTTGCCGCCTCTGCACGATATATCCTTAAAGCGCTGCACGAAGGAGTCCTTGAAAAAACAATCGAGACCTGGGTTAACGATCTCCGGGCTGTGATGTTCCTGACAGGAGCCGCAACCATTGAGGATCTCAGAAACAAAAGACTTCTTATCAAACACTGACCGGTTTCATCATAACTATGCCTATTACACAGGAACTTGTTGAAAAAAAATACTCTTTTTACCACAAGAAGATCAATGATGCGCTTGACAGGTGTTTTGACAGGGAAAGCCCTGTCACCCTTTATGCTCCTGCAAGGTATATTCTTGAGGGGAAGGGTAAAAGAATCCGTCCATTTCTGACGCTGCTTGCGTCAGAAGCGGTATGTGGCTCTTCGGAAGAGGCGCTCAATGTGGCTCTTGCTGTTGAAATTCTCCACAACTTTACCCTGATCCACGACGACATAATGGACCAGGCAGAGCTCCGTCACGGCAGACTTACCGTTCACAGGAAGTGGAACATCAATGCCGCGATCCTTGCAGGAGATATGATGATTGCTTATGCCTATGATCTTGCGCTGCAGGCGAAAAGTAACCGCCATGCTGAACTTGTCCATATTCTCAACCACGCCAATATCACTATCTGTGAAGGGCAGGCGCTCGACATGGAGCTTGAAGAGAAACAGGATGTCACCATAGCCGACTATCTCGACATGATTGCCAAGAAAACCGGACGGCTCATTTCAGCCGCACTTGAAGCGGGTGGAGTTGCCGGTGATGCAACGAAGGAACAGCTTCAAAGCCTGGTGCTATTCGGGGAAAAAATAGGCCGCGCTTTTCAGATACAGGATGACTATCTTGATATTATGGCTGAAGATGGAAAATCAGGCAAGATGGCCGGTGGAGATATCATCAATGGCAAAAAGACCTGGCTACTACTCCGTTCTTTAGAGCTGACTGCAGGTGCTGATCACGATCTTCTTCGCTCAATCGTCATCAATAAGGGTATTGGCGCAGAGAGGGTGCCGGAAGTGAAGGATCTTTTTGAAAAATGTGGAGTCCTTGAAGAGACTGCCGCACTGATCAACAAAAATACAGAAGAGGCGCTGTTTGCTCTGGAGAGCCTGCCTCATGCAGAGGGAAAAGAGTACCTGAAAGGGTTTGCGCATATCCTGATGCAGAGAGACTTTTAACCACTGTGCGTTATGCAGCATCCTGATACGATGGAACAGAGGCATCTTCTTCTTCTCCTGACACTTGTTCCGGGTATCGGACCGGCAAGAATCAAGGCAATAGCCGCCCATTTTCCCAATCTGGCAGATGTTCTGCATGCCAACTTCAATGAACTTGTTCAGATATCGGGAATTGGTGAATCGCTTGCCCGACAGATGCACCATTTTCTTCACCATGCGCCATCAAGAGAAGAGGCCATGCGCACAGCCGAGGAGCAGATTACCTCACTTCACCGCCACAATGCAACCATCATAACCATTCTTGATCATGATTATCCGCAACTGTTGAAGGAGATATATGACCCACCGCCATGCCTCTTTGTGCGGGGAAAACTTCCGCCTGCGGAGTCATTGAGTCTTGCTGTGGTCGGAACAAGGTATGCTTCGCACTATGGCAAACAAGTTACGGCTCTGCTATGCAAGGGGCTGGTCAATTGCGGCATTACCATTTTCAGTGGCCTGGCTTATGGTATTGATATGGCTGCACATACGGCGACTCTTGAACATGGAGGAATAACGGTTGCTGTACTTGCAAGCGGCATAGAGACCATCTATACCGATCCCAAGGGAAAACTATGGCCAAAAATTATTGAACAGGGTGCTATTATTTCAGAAGAGTGGATTGGCTCTGAACTCTCTCCAGGAAAATTCCCAAAAAGAAATCGCATTATTTCAGGCATCACTTCAGGCACCATCGTCATTGAGTCTGATCTGAAAGGGGGATCACTGATTACTGCCGCCTCTGCGCTTGAGCAGAACAGGGAAGTTTTTGCTATCCCGGGGAGTATTTTTTCAAGAACTTCAAGGGGAACGAACAAGCTCATCCAGCAGGGTCAGGCAAAGGCGATCATGGACGTTGAGGATATCATCAGCGAACTGGGAGGTCAAGCGCCCAAAAGTTGTTCAGCAGGGATTGCTCCAGCCCAGGAGAGCCGCGACAACCACCTCACACCTTCTGAAAAAGACATTATCCGTTGTATGGGAAGTGCGCCCATACACATAGATGCTCTTGCCACTGCCTCAGGACTTGATATCCCTTCTCTTCTTGTGAACCTGTTTGAACTCGAACTGAACGGCACTGTTGTACAGCATCCAGGGCAATTTTTCCAGAAAAAAACCTTTTGAAAACCTTCTGCTCTTTCAATAAACAGGTTATTCAGCTTTGTGTAGTTTTTTATCAGGGAATTATTACCTTTGACATGATATATCCAGAAATTATACATTCAAAGGTACGGAAGCATTACTCACGCTAACCTAAACAATTAACATTGATGAGTCATTCAAAAGAATTTATTAACCTGTCTCGCCGTATCATTATGGCTGTCGGATTGAGTCTGGCACTGGTTGGGCCTGAGTCATTTGCGGCCCAGGATGGAACAAAGGTCAGCGTAGTAGATTCGGGCAAAATTATCCAAATGCTGCCTGAAACAAAACAAGCTGAGGCTACATTACAGGCAACCGCCGTTCCCTTGCAGAAAGAGCTGGATCGGTTAAATCAGGAGTATCAGAAATCAGTAGCCACATATCGGCAACAGGCTGCCTCACTGACAAAAACAGCTCGGGATCAGAAAGAGAAGGACCTTGGCGCAAAAGGCCTTGCCCTTGAAAAATATCAGCAGGAGAAATTTGGACGTGGAGGTGTTGTAGAAAAGAAACAGCAGGAACTGCTCACGCCGATTCGCGAGAAAGTGTTGGCCGCTGTCGAGTCTGTTGCTCAAAAAGAGGGAGTTACCCTTGTTCTTGAAAAGAATATTTCTATTTATGTCACACCTGAAAATGATCTTACCTTCAAGGTTCTGGACAAGTTGAATATCAAGTAATGCTCTGCTGAATTGAGAAGAATCGTTGCCCTTATTCTGCTTGTTCTTTTGATCGTAATGCAGGGATGCAGTGGGAATGTCAAAAATAGCAGTCCCGCTTTCAAGGTGGTTGTTTTGCGACAAAATCTGATACAGGAGAGCTGGATGGTCAGGGTAGCTCTCACTGAGTCAGGTAGGCACTGCGGGATCGTTCAGGCGGCTCACGAAGCAGAGTATAGAACAAAGAGGGGCAGCGAACACCATCTTGATGGGGGAGTAAAAGTAACCCTCTTTGACGTCAAAGGCAATGCAACAACGACCATAACAGCGCGACATGCGGTGATTCATGATAATCAGGATGTTGAGGCAATGGGGCACGTTGTCATTACCTCGACTGATGGAACGGTAATAAGCACAGAATACGTCAAGAGAAGCGCAAGGGATAATATGATACGTTCAGACAGAGCTGTTACCATAACCATGCTGGATGATGTAATTCGAGGAGAGGGTTTTGAAAGTGATCAGGCCTTAAAAAAGTATCGGATTTTCCGGGGAAGTGGAGAGGCCCTTATACAACAATAATGAAGTTAGTTTGTTCATGAAATTACACGTTCTGAAGTCTAAAATACACAACGCTATTGTAACAAGCGGTGATCTCGAATATGAAGGCAGCATCACTATTGATAATGAGCTGCTTGAAATGGCAAATATGATTCCCAACGAAAAAGTACTTGTTGTCAATAATAACAATGGCGAGCGCTTTGAGACATACATTATCAAGGGAGCCCAGGGCTCCCGGGAAATTCAGCTCAACGGTGCCGCAGCCCGGTGCGCTCTGGTTGGAGATGAGATCATCATCATGACGTTTACAGTCATGGAAGAGGCTGAGGCGCGCACTTTCAAACCCATGATTCTTATCGTCGACAAGAAAAACAACCCCAAGAGTCGACACTATGTCGGTGAGAAGATGCAATCACTGTCTTGATACACTCCATACACATAACAGAATAATGGCAATTGCGGTAATCATCATGGCCGCCGGAAAAGGGACCAGAATGCAGTCAGAGCTTCCAAAAGTACTGCACCAGGCCAATGGACGCCCTCTACTGGACTATGTGCTTGATACAGCTCAATCTCTTGATCCTGAAAAAATAGTACTTGTTGTCGGTCACCAGGCGGAACTGGTTATGCATGCATCAGCCCGATTCAAGGTCGCTGCTGCTCTTCAGGAACCTCAACTGGGAACTGGTCATGCTGTCATGCAAACGGAGACACATCTTCACGATTTTGACGGAGATGCACTTATTCTGTCTGGAGATGCTCCATTGGTTAATCCATCAACCCTTCGGAAGTTGATTGCATTTCACCGTTCAACAAAGGCTGTAGCAACTGTTCTGACAGCAGAGCTTGATGACCCGACTGGATATGGCAGGATTATCAGGGAGACAGAAAGCGACGGTGTCCTTAAAATTGTTGAACAAAAGGACGCTTCTGAGAAGGAACGTGACATAAAGGAGATAAATTCAGGAGTATATCTCTTCAATGCCAAGGTGCTTTTTGAGGCTCTCAGTCAGATTGACACTAACAACGCGCAGAAAGAGTACTATCTAACAGATGTCTTTGAGGTATGTTTTCGAAAAGGAGCAAGGGTTTGTGCTTTCACAACGGATAATCCGGGCGAAATTCTTGGCATTAACACTCCAGCACAGCTTCTTGATGCCGAGCTGTTCCTGCACCAGAACCCTGGGTTATTTTCTTGAACGACGGCTCCTGGTTGACACTCTCTCCTCCAGAAGATACTTTCGGCCTGGCGCATCGGAAATGTACGGTGTCGATAAATCCACATCTGTACTTTCATCCCCTATACCATTGTCACGCATTGAGTAGAACTCTACAAGATTGCCATCAGGGTCCATAACAAAAAAAGCTCTCCCCTCCCTGCGACGGGCCGGTTGGGTAACGATATGAACTCCCTTGTCATCAAGATAACGGGCGGCTGCATCCACTTCCGTATCCGAAGCGAGCCTGAAACCAAAATGATCAACCCTTATGTCCCTCGCTTCAGGTGAACCGACTGTTTCTGCCTTCACCAGCACCAGCAGGTCTGACTGAAGACGAAGAAATGAAATATTGGCGCCAACCCTGTGGTCAAGCTTTATGCCAAGAATATCGCAATAAAAATCTTCAGACTGACGCAGGTCATTAACACGAAGGGTAATCTGGCTAATCCCCGTCAGTTTCATCATTATCATCAATTTGGACGATCTTTTTGTCTACCGGTTTTTCCAGAGTGTAATCATACTTCCGTTCAAAGTACTGGGCAACCGCCTTGTGTGATGACTTTTCACGAATTTCAAACTCCAGACTGATCGCGATCTGTTCCGGAAAAATCTTGTCAGACTCAGACTCGCTGCTCGGATTGCGAATCATCTCTTTGTAGGGAAGAAGCTTCTCTTCAAGCTCCGCCCGCTCATCGTCGTGTAATTTCTTTGCCTTTTTTGAAATGGCAACCACTGTTTCATACAGATTCAGATGCGCACTTCTTAATTTATTCAGGTCAACAGGTTTAACAGACATTACACTATATATTTTTCGTTTTTGTAAGAAACTTACTGATGATGGCTGTCACAGTATCGACCGCAACATGAAGACTATCATTAACAACAACCTCATCAAACTGACCTGCATATTCCAGCTCCAACTGAGCGCGCTGAAGACGTACCTGCAGACCATCTTCCTCTTCACTCCCCCGTTGTTTGAGCCTCTCTTTTAAAACCTCCATATCCGGAGGTTTTATAAACAACAACAAAGAGTTATCAGGAAAAAGCTTTTTCAGATTCAGAGCGCCCTTCACATCAAGATCAAACAGCATGGCTCTGCCAGAATCAATAGCCTCAGAGGTTTTATCCAGCAACGTACCGTAATAATTTCCAAAAAAGAACTCGTACTCAATAAACCCACCGCTTTGGATGGTCGCATCAAAAGCCTCTTTGGTAAGATAATAGTAATTGACACCCTCTTGCTCGCCTTCCCGCCTTTGCCGGGTTGTGGCTGAAACCGAAAATCCAATATTCGGCAGACGCTCAAGCACCATCGTAGCAATAGTCGACTTGCCAGTACCCGAAGGTGCTGAAAATACAATCAGCTTCCCCTGTTTAAGTCGCTCTTCGCCCATAAAACTACTCGATATTTTGCAGTTGCTCCCTTATCTTCTCAAGCTCTTCCTTGATCTTGACAATTTTCTGGGAAATCTCCGCATTCTGGGATTTTGATGCAATCGTGTTCGCCTCGCGCAACTGCTCCTGAAGTAAAAAATTCAGCTTTCTGCCAGTGCCACTTTCATCGTTATCAAGTTCTTGAAGGAAAAACTTGTTATGACTCGCAAACCTTATCAACTCTTCAGTAATATCCAGCTTATCAGCAGCAAGGACAAGCTCCATTTCAAGGCGATCCCTGCTATAGACCAAATCCTTTCCGGCAACAGCCTCGACTTTAACGGAAAGTCTTTTTCTCACCGCCTCAAGATTACCAAAGGCAAGAGATGTAATAAGCCGAAGAGTCTCATCAATTCCGGCTATTCTTCCTCTGAAATCAAGCGAAAGTTCTTCACCTTCCCGGCGACGCATGGCTTTGAGGCGACCAACGGCCTCGTGCAAAAGCCGTTTGACAGAAGGCCAGCACTGACCGACATTGTCGAGAGAGGTGGTCCCGTTTTCAAATATTTCAGGGAATCTGAGAATATGCTCAAGCTGGAGTGGAGTGTCAAGAGCGGACTCCCTTTTGATTGACTCAAGAAGCTCTTTGTAAGCCTTTACTTTTTGGACATTGACACTGACAGAGATGGGCTGCTCCTCGTCAACCTGAATCTGCACAAAAGCCGATATCTTCCCCCTTTGAAAATGTTCACGAATCAACTCCCTGACTTCGAGTTCATAAGAGAGTAATTGACGGGGAAGCTTTACACTGATTTCAGCAAATCGGTTGTTTACTGAACGCAACTCAACAAGTGTCCGAATACCACTTTCAACGGCTTCAGCGCTGCCATATCCGGTCATACTTTCCAACATAGCTCTCCTTCCTGCGTTTGTGTAAATAAAACAACAAGCAGGGAATCACCCTGCAGAGATTAGACAACAAACACGATTACTTGCGAAGATCAAGCTCACCAATCACCTTGCGATAACGATCGATATCAATATTTTTCACATAATTAAGCATCTTTTTACGTTTTGCCACAAGCATGAGCAGACCACGACGGGAGTGCTTATCCTTTGGATGCTGTTGCAAATGGCCGGTGAGTTCACTGATTCTGCGGGTGTAGAGTGCCACCTGTACCTCCGACTTTCCGGTATCCTTTTCGGAAGTGCCAAACTGCTTTATAACCTCAATTTTATACTCTTTTGTCAAACTCATATCTCTTCAGTTGTTATATGATAAATCGCTTAGCCCTCAATATAATATTATTAATAATACAACTCTACCGATTTTTTATCTTTTTCGATCTGACACTTCAACTCTTCAATATTCAAAAATTCCTTCTCCTCTCTGATAAACTTAAGCAGAGTAAACCTGATAACAAAACCGTAAAGGTCTCCGCTATATCCCAAAATATGAGCTTCTATAGACAGAATGCCTGCCGAAGAGAGCGTCGGACGAACTCCGATATTCATTAATGCCTTATAGGGAGCACCGTTGACCACCGTGTGAGCAAGATATACTCCCGAATGTGGCACCAGTTTGTTCGCATCAATCAACATGAGGTTAACGGTCGGAAACCCAATCCGTGTGCCCAGTTTTTCACCATGCACTACCCTGCCGGTAATCATATAGGGCGAACCAAGAAACACATTGGCCTCTTCAATCATGCCGCAGTCAAGCAGTCTCCTTATTTTCGTACTGGAAAAATGTTCATTGCCAATCAGCACCTCTTCAACCACCTCTATGTCGACTTCAAGCTCGCTCCCCAACCGTTCAAGAGTTTCGCGGCTACCACTCCTGTCACGCCCAAAAGCATGGTCATAGCCAACAATAATACATTTGGCTCCAAGACACCCAACAAGAAAGTTCCTGATAAAATCATCCGAACTTCGCAAAGCAAATTCGGGAGTAAAACGAACAACAACCAGAAGATCGACATCTTCGCCCTCAAGAAGCTCAACCTTTTCATCAAGAGTTGTCAATAAACCCAGTGGGCCAGCAACTTCACCTTTGAGCACTCTTCGCGGATGTGGCTCAAAAGTGACAACGACACTTCGTAACCCGCGACATTGTGCCACAGCAACCATCCGGGCAATAATTTTGCGATGCCCCCGGTGCACACCATCATAAGAGCCGACAGTTAGTGCTGCTGATACTGGCAAATAATTGACTGGAATAGCCGAACCATAGCTGTAGACATGATTATCGTTATACTCAATGATACGCATACGTCCTGTTATCTCCCTTCACCTTCACTGGTGTTTGATGCCTTCTGAAGAATATCCTCTATAGTCTCTGAAACTGTTCTGGCTGAACCAAGCTGCCAGGGACCAATAGATACCCGCCTGAGTGAAGCAAGATAACCCCCAACACCAAGCTGAGCACCTAATTCATGGGCGATCGACCTGATATAGGTCCCTTTGGATACATGAAGAATGAAATTGACCAGCGGCAGCTCAATACTGGTAATCTCAAAGTGATGGATAACAATCTCTTTTGATTTTCGATCGCTGATCACCACTCCTTTGCGAGCATGTTCATAGAGGCGTTTTCCATTGTGCCAGGTCGCTGAGTGCATGGGTGGTTGCTGCTGGCGCGTACCTGTAAATCCAGAAGCAGCCAATCTGACCTCCTCTTCCGAGAGCCGTGCGGTGCTGCAATGTCCATATTCTGCCGTCTCTGTGTCATAGCTGTCAGTCTTTGCTCCGAGCTTGATCGTACCATCATAAATTTTGTCAAGCAGCTCCAGAGAGGCAATCTCTTTTGTTTTACGTCCGGTAGCAAGTATCAAAAGACCTGTCGCTTTAGGATCAAGCGTTCCGCAATGCCCGACTTTGCGTTTAAAACCGCACAGTTTATAGGTATTCCTGATTTTAGCCACAACATCAAACGATGTCCAGTCAAGCGGCTTGTCAATCAGGAGAAAATCTCCCTGATCAGGGAAAGACTGTCGGTTACACTGCTTTTCCATGCACACTGTTTATTACAAGCCCCTCTGTTCACCAGTTTCTACGGGCACTTTTCTCACTTGATTCAGAAGCTGCTCAATTCTGTTGGCCCGCTCATACAGGTGATCTTCATGGAATTCGATCTCAGGAATACGCCGGAAATGATGCCGGATTTTTGAAGAAAGAATTTTTCTTATGCTTTTGGTTTTTTCCTTCAAGCTCTCCATAGCTTTTGCCCGCTCTTTATCCGTACCTATAATGGAGACATAAAACCTTGCAATACTGAGATCCGGCGTTATCTTCACATCGACCACAGTAATAATTGGACCGCTGCGAGGCAGCTCCTTCTGAAAAATTCCTCCAAGTTCATGCTGCAGCAGCGATGCAACCCTGTCAGTACGTATCGACATGTGTCAACAATAAGCAGTTCAAAGTTTTCTCTTCTTCTCAACAATTTTATAGGCCTCAACTACATCGCCTACCTTGAAATCGTCATAATTTTTGAGACTCATACCACACTCGTAGCCAGCATCCACCTCTTTGACATCGTCCTTGAAACGCCTGAGCGCAGCAAGCTGGCCTTCATAAATCTGTACTCCATCACGCAGAAGACGAACTTTTGAGTCCCGAAAAACCTTTCCTTCGAGCACATAACATCCGCCGACATTGCCAATCTTGGGTACCTTGAAAATCTGGCGAATCTCAAGTGAACCAAGACTCTCCTCATGGAGTTCAGGGGAGAGCATTCCTTCAAGTGCCTTCTCGACATCTTCCAGCACATGGTAAATAACGCTGTAAAAGCGAACATCCAGATCTTCCTTCTCCGCCAGCTTTTTAGCATTCACGTTGGGCCGCACCCTGAAACCGATAATAATTGCATCAGAAGCTGCCGCAAGCAACACATCAGTTTCCGTAATTTGTCCAACACCCTGGTGGATAATCTGTACCTTGACCTCTTCGTTCTGAATTTTCATAAGACCATCTGCCAGAGCCTGAATGGAACCATCAGTATCAGCCTTGATAATGACACTCAGCTCCTTCATCAGCCCCTCCTTGATCTGACGGGCAATACTGTCGAGTTTGACACGGGTACTGCGGCGGAAATCATGTTCGCGACGGATAACTTGCCGTTTCTGCGCCAGGTCGCGTGCCTCCCTGTCGGTCACCATAACCGTCAGAGCATCGCCGGATTGCGGCAGGTCCTCAAAACCAAGCACCCTGACTGGCTGAGAAGGGTTGGCAAAAAGAATTCTCTTGCCTCTCTCATCCATAAGAGCGCGAACCTTGCCCATCGTATTGCCAGCAACAAATGGGTCACCAACCTTGAGAATTCCACGCTGCACGAGAACGGTAGAAATAACACCCTTGCCCTTGTCAAGCTCGGACTCAACAATGATGCCACTCGCCTGGATATCAGGAGAATAGTTGCCCTTCAACTCACGCATTTC
The DNA here is from genome assembly GCA_903866255.1 of uncultured Chlorobiaceae bacterium. Lineage (GTDB taxonomy): Bacteria > Bacteroidota > Chlorobiia > Chlorobiales > Chlorobiaceae > Chlorobium. Next base: position 132,816 of record CAIPMW010000076.1, read on the forward strand.
AGCTTCGGTCAACACCTTTTCCATAAGTTCCACAATACCAATACCTTTCTTTGCAGAAATTTCCTGGCATTGATAGACACCACCCCACTCCTCAACAAGCACTCCTGCTTCGGACAACTGGGTTTTGATCTTCTCTGGATTAGCCTCAACCTTGTCAATCTTATTAAGTGCAACAACAATCGGCACACCAGCAGCTTTTGCATGATTAATCGCCTCGATGGTCTGAGGCATAACACTGTCGTCAGCAGCAACAACAAGAATAACAATATCAGTCACCTGTGCTCCCCTTGCCCGCATGGCAGTAAATGCTTCATGGCCAGGTGTATCAAGAAAGGTGATTTTTCGGTTACCGTCAACGGTTACTTCATAAGCTCCGATATGCTGGGTAATACCACCAGATTCACCAGCAACAACTTTGCTGTTACGAATATGATCAAGCAGTGAGGTCTTTCCATGATCAACATGACCCATAATGGTGACAACCGGCGGACGAGTCTGCAAATCTTCTTCTGCATCCTCTTCAACGATAACTGCTGTTGCCTCTACCTCTGAAATAAACTCGGCCTCAAAGCCAAATTCAAGAGCAATAAGTTCAATCGATTCTTTGTCAAGCCGCTGATTAATCGTAACAAACTTGCCCAGCGCAAAACATTTCTGGATAATCTCCTTTGCTGTAATCCCCATAAGCTCGGCCAGCTCATGCGGAGAGGCATACTCAGTAACCCTGAAAATCATCCGCTGTGACTCGCGAAACGCCTCGTCCTCTTCATGTTCTCGTTCACGCTCATTTCGGCGCAACTTGCGAAACTTCTGTCGTGAACCAGTACTGCTTCGATCCTCTATGCCGCTGATTGTTTTCTGGATATTTGCTGAAATTACCTTATCGTCAACCTCTATTTTTTTCTTTTTCTTTCCTTTTTTCTTCTTTACGGCAGAGCTGTCGACCTGCAGTACTTTTGGTTTGGCCTCGACGACTGCCTTCAGCGGTTTCTTTGCAGGAACAACCTTCTCCTCTTCACGAAGCTCTGCAGCCACCTTTGGCTCAAACTCATCTTTAAGGGCATCCGCCTGCTCCCTGAAATTCTTTTTACGATTTTTCTTACCTCTTCCCGCGTGGATATCAAGAGTGCCAACCACCGTAAGACCACCCATCATCTGTGGTGCATCAAAAGAGACAAGATGCTCATTCACCGATGGCTCCTCTTTTGGTAACTCCAGCTCCAGCTCCGGCAATTCAGGAATAGTCAGGGTTGACTCTACAATAGCAATCGGCTCAGCGGTATCAATGGGGTCAGAAAACTCAAGAGCATTTGACAGATCAGGCTCAGGGAGTTCAGTGGAATCAGTAGCATCAATGAACCTGATGACATCATCAATATCGGGTACTTCAGGCGAAATCTCTTCTGCAAAATATTCAGCAGCAGAAACATCCTGCTCCGGTTCCGGTTCCAAAGGCAATTCCTGAATTTCTGGTGTGAAGATTGTGGCAACAACCTCATCCTTGATGTTATAAATATCTGGTGCCAGAGCAGGAGAAATGACCACTGCAGGAGGAGCAACCTGAAGCGACTGGGGACTAAGTGTTTCAATCAAATGCTGCTCTTTTTCATAGGTTTTCCTTGATTGCTCCTCAAGTCTCGACAGCCGCTTCTCCTTTTCAGCTCTTATTTTTTTTGTCTCATCAACCATCTTTTTTTCGACGCTGAAATGGCCAAATATCAGTCCGTGTATCTCTGTACTTACCATAGAGGATGTCGATGCCACCCTGACACCTTCCTGCTTGACAAAAAGTAATACTTCCTGCGGACTCACCTGCAGTTCTCTGGCTATATCACTGATACGATATCTCTTTTCCATGTCCTCAAGGGCCATTACATCCTCCTCTGGATTTATAAACTCTTTACCACATTAACCAATGTCACTCTCTATGACCATATTCATACTTTGTCAATCGCCGATTCATCAGGTGCTGGATAGATATCGTCATCAAAAAGCCCCTCCAGATCCGTATCAGTAAACTGTTCCTTCACGGTTTTATAAATATTTTCAGCTATCTTTTTCCAATAACGCTTTTCCTCATCGGTAACTTTTCGTTCTCTTGGTTTTACGATACTCTTGTAACTCTTCCCAAAAACCGTCTGCTCTTCTGTTTTTGGAGAACCAAGAAGAGAAAGTTCAATCTTGTCAATTCCCGCCTTCAGCACTTTTTTAGCCGTATCAAGACCGCCATCAAGAAGTTGATATATCATATCATCGCCAAACTCTTCACGGAACTCAATGATGTCGATATCCGTAGGATCTTCTGTCGATTTGTCGATAACATCCCGATACACATCAATCTCATAACCAGTCAGTTTTTCTGCCAGATGAATATTGTTTCCATTCTTTCCGATGGCATATTTGATCTGGTCAGGCTTGAGCATAACTCTTGCTTTCCGCGTCTTCATATCAGCATGAATCGTAAGCGGATCAATTTTCGCTGGTTGCATCGCCCTTGAGATATAAATCTGTGGCTCATCGGCGTAGTAAATAACGTCAATATTTTCGTTGTTCAGCTCCTTGACAATGCTTTGAATGCGTTTACCACGATATCCAACCGTTGCTCCGACAGGATCAATCCTTGCGCTGGTTGACTCAACAGCAACCTTGGCCCGTTCACCCGGCACCCTTGCAATGGCCTTGATCACAATTAATCCATCAAGAATTTCGGGCACCTCATGCTCAAACAACTTGTACAGAAACCTGTCATCAACTCTCGATACAATGACCTTCATTCCTCCGTCAGCCTTTTCCCGTTCAACCATACTTCCGTCATCAAGCCGCACCTTTGCCTTTTCGCGCTCGATGCGCTTGACATAGAGCTTCATCCTTGGAGTACGACGGGGATTATCCTTCTTCATCATCTCTGACTTCGGCAACACCAGCTCAACACGATGATCTTTTGAGGTATTGTAGGTAAAAATAACCTCATTTGCACGAATCTGGTACACCTCGCCAGCAACAATTTCACCAACCTTTTCAAGGCACTCTTCATACACAACCATGCGTTCAAGATCCCTGACTTTTTTCTGTACAGACTGTTTGATAATCTGAATTGATTTACGACTCAGATAGTCCTCAAGCTTGATAGGACCCTCTTCATAAGAGTCGCCAACCTCAAGGGAATCATCAATTTTCCGTACATCTTTAAGAGAAATCTCGATACTCTCTATATCCACCTCTTCAACAATCTTTTTGAGAATATACACCTCAAAATCACCCCGTTCAGGGTTGATAAAAATGTTGGATTCAACTTCAGGATCATAATCTTTCCTGAGCTGCTTCTGAATAATATCCTTGAGAAGATCGGCAATATCCATTTTCACAGCCGCAACTTCGGTGCGTTTGTCCAGAAAAATCCTTGACTGCTCAATTTCACCAAAAGCGCCAGCAATCAGCAACCTTCTGTCCTGCCCCTCATCCTTTATCTTCTTTTTGACCATCTCTCGTTATAGATTGTGCATTTATAAAAGAAAATCACTGCCCTTACGAAAAAAAACACTATAACTCAGCCTCAGGCACCGCACAAATCACCTGATCAAGGTAGAGTAAAATTGACGCTGCTGCTGGTTGCGAAGCTCTTTTTTTGCCCTTTTCCGGCACGATAACAATCCAGGGCCTGCTCTCTTCAAAAAGCGATACCTCATGAAGGTGACCACGCAGCTCATCCTGCACCCCAGCGAGATCGGTATACCTGACGCTCAAAAGCTTGCCGATATGTCTGATATATTGCCGGGGAATGATGATGGGCTCACCAAGACCGGGAGAAGAGACCATCAGGTCAAAATTTTCACCAATCAGCTCCTGAAGTTCATCATCGTTTTCGATCATCTCCCTGATCCTTCTGCCGAACCATGCACACTGATGGATACGAATACCACTGTCAGCGTCCATGAGTATCTCTATCTTCCGGCCACTTCCCTTGCCTTTAACTTTAACATCAAGAAGATAGGCGCCTTCGCCACGAGTTCCTGCGGACTCTGCTATAATCTGGTGAAGACAATTGCTTATACGCTCTTGCATGGAGACCCCAAAAACTTTTACAGAAAACAAAAAAGTGGGGATACCCCACTTCAGACAAGATAACTGTACACCTTCCAAATCAAGTGGCGAAATGTACAAAAAAAACCTGTCAACAGCAAAACAACCTTCCTCAACAACTAGCGCTTACTTATTATGCTCGTTCAAGTGGCTCTCGATCACCTCATATTCTGCCTCATCAAGAAGCTCTCCCGCCGAACGTGGCGCTGATGAAGCTCCTGCCTGATCAAAACCCCGCCTCTGCATCAGAAAAATACCGCCCCGCAAGAGTCGAAACACCAGACGAATGGCCAGACGAATGCCAAGAAAAAGGATAATTGTAAAAAGAATAAATTTCAGCATTGACTCAACAACACCCTGAGGCGGTTTTCGTTTACCCGGTATTTGAATGCCCGAACACCATCAACAAGAACAACTGGAATAGTAAGGCCAAACTCCGCAAGCAACTCCTTGTTGTCGGAAATATCTATTTTTTCAAATTCGAAGGGGAATGAAGCATTCACTTTTTCAAGCACATCCACAGCCTGGTCACAGAGACAGCACCCCTTTTTTCCGTAGATCGTTACCTTGTGAGGCATGGTCGTCATGAGTAAAGAGACTTTTGTGCTCTCCGTTCTTGCAGAAACTGAAGTATGGCATCCAGCGTCAAGGTTATCTGTTCAGAAGTTGCCAGATTTTTCAGCGAATAGCATCCTGTCGAATATTCAGTGGCGCCAAGAAACAAGGCATAAGAGGCATTTACCCTGTTGGCCTCCCGCATCTGCGCTTTCATACTCTTTCCGGCAAGATCAATCTCTGCTGAAATGTCAGCCTGACGCAACTGCCAGGCAAGCTGCATACCGTTATCGACCAGATCTGGCTGCTGCACAACAACATAAACAAGCGGCGCATCTGAAGGAAGTGCCGCCAGAAGTCCCTGCCTTTCCATGGTGATCAGAAGCCTCTCCATTCCCACAGCAAAACCAGTGGCTGGCACATCCATCGAACTGCCGAGCTCCCGGGCAAGTGCATCATATCGCCCGCCTCCACCAATGGCATCCTGGGCGCCTAGCTCCGAACTGGTTACTTCAAAGGCTGTATGACAATAGTAATCCAGACCCCGAACAAGACGATGATCAATGTCGTAAGCAATATCCCTCTCGCCCAGATAGAAAAGCACTTTCTCAAAATCCTGTAATGAAGTCTCTTTGAGATAATCGTACAACCTCGGAGCACCGGCAACAAGCTCTTGTATGGTCGGGTTTTTTGAATCCAGAATCCTCAGTGGATTTTTTTCAAGTCGCTCCTTCGATGCTTCATCAAGAGTGTCGTAAAAGGGGACAAACCACGCCTGCAAAGCCTCCCTGAATCGAGACCTTTCTTCGCCGTCACCAAGGGTATTGATCCTGAGTCGAAGTCCTTTGAGGCCAAGGGAGCTGAACACCTGCATCATCAGGGAAATAACCTCGGCAACAGCCGCAGGAGAGGATACGCCAAGCAGCTCCGCTCCAAACTGTGAGAACTGACGCTGCCGTCCTGCCTGTGGCCTCTCCTTCCGAAACAGCTCTCCTATGTAGAACAGCTTGTGCACCATCCCTGACGAAAAGAGGTTTTTCTGCAATGCTGCCCGCATCACTCCCGCAGTCATCTCAGGACGCAACGTTACCGAACGACCTTTTGGATCAGGCTGAAAAGAAAACATCTCTTTTCCGACAATATCAGTTGTCGAGCCAATGCCTCTCCGGAAAAGCTCTGTGTACTCGAAAACAGGAATCCGTATCTCCCTGAAGCCATAAAGAGCTGCATGAGTACGGACAACGCTTTCTACATGGTTCCATTGAACTGACTCTTCAGGAAAGATATCCCGAGTGCCCTTGACTGACTGGAATTGCGACATAATTATATCTGCGGAAAATCTTTTTCCTCAACCCTGAAAAGCGCTATGACCTCGTCCGGTGATTGAGCAAGAACAAGCCTCTGGCGAACATCCTCACGCCCGGCCAGTTTCGTAATCCGTCCAAGGAGCTTCAGATGTTCCGCAAGCATCTCTTCTGGCGTGGCAAGAAGAAAGACAATCTTTACCGGCTCATGATCGATGGAATCAAAATCAATCTCCTTCAAAAGTGTTGCAAACGCCAGAACAGGCTGCGTCACACCTGCGCTTTTGGCATGAGGAAGAGCCAGCGTCTTGCCTATACCTGTCGACATATCCTGCTCACGCCTCAGCACATCCGCCCGAAGCCTGCCAATATCCGCTACTCCAGGGTGATCAGCCGCTATTGAGAGCATTTTTTCGATCACCTGACTTTTGAGGGCGAGTTCAAGATTCAAAACGATACATCTCCGGGATAGAAGGCTTTCAATTTTCATGATAACAACCCCTTGCAGTTAATACGGCATCACGCGTATGAGCTTTCATCTGCTCATAAATTTGAGCCGTAATATATAAAACATTTGGGTTCCATACCGTAAAAGACCTTCCCCAGCCCGCTCAATTCAGAGGTAAAAGGTAATAACGTAGATAAATGGTGACACAAACATAATAGTATCGAAACGGTCAAGCACCCCGCCATGGCCAGGAATCAGACCGGAAGAATCTTTTACTCCTGCATCTCTCTTGAACATTGACTCAATCAGATCTCCTGCCGGACTTGCCAGACCAATCAGCACACCTGTCAACAATACTTTCTTCATGGAGAGTTGTGGAACAAAACTTCCGTAAACAAGCGCGGCTGTCACACTACCTGCCAAACCGCACAAAAAACCCTCCCACGTCTTGTTGGGGCTCAGACGCTCAAATAATTTGCGGTGAATAAATTTTCCTCCCAATGTACTCCCGCCGAAATACGCAAAAATATCCGCCCCCCAAACGCAAAAAAAGAGAAGAAAAACCATGATCTTTCCATTTTCGTGCACGGATTCAAGTCGCAGCCGCAACAGTGAGCCAAAGGTGAGATTGACATAGAGAAGCCCAGGAAATACTGAACCAAGATTGAGCAAAGGGGAGCCCTCTTTTAAAAAAAGCTCCATAACCATAAGCCCAAGAACAACGGCAAGCAACAGCTCCCATTCCTCGACATAATGCAGATAAAAGTCAAGCTGAAAAAGCAGCGTTATCAGCAACACAACCCAGAGAGAAGGCGGTTGAGCCTTCTGACGCGCAAGACGATGAAACTCGAAAACCGCCAACAGTGCGAGCAATGAAAAAAAAGAAAAAAACAGGAGCCCACCACCCCCGTTCAACCACAAAAGAAGAGGGATCCCAATCAGAGCAACAATGACCCTCTGTAACAGATTAACACTCACAAACTTACTCATACATCACAATTAAATCAACACATCATCCTGAAAGCGCCCTTACACCATTTTACGACCCGATATCGACAGAACGGAAAACCGCCGGATAACCATAAAATGCAACAATAAACTCCCTGCAACAACCAACCACCACCACAGGGAGTCAAGCAATAACTCAGAGCGCATGATCATCCGGGAGTCTGAACCGTCAGCGAAGAGAAGAAAAAACAAAGCCGCCAGATTATTCATCAGATGGACAGCAACAGGCACAGCCAGATTACCTGTTTTACTGTAAATATAGCCAATATACCACCCAAGCAAAGCAAGAGGAAGAAGATTCGCTGCACTGAGATGAAAAAAAGCAAAGACAAATCCAGTCAAGAGCACCGCGCCTCCGGAAGAGATCGAATAAGTGTAATTCTGCTGGATGTAGCCTCTGAACAGCATCTCCTCGCAGACTGCCGGAGTAAGGGCAAAAACAAAAGCCACCTGAACAAACTCGGAGAGGGAGCTTGCCCGTGCTAGTTCTTTTATAAACAACTCCATCATATCACGCTGACGAACAACTTCCTTTCCAGCATCCCCAAGATATGGCCAGAGATAGAGATCCTGAAGCGATGAAATAGTATACAGTAGAGGCTGAAGCAGGAAAATACCTCCCACAGCAAGAGCGACTGTAGCCAAATCGACACCTCTGCGTATCCCCAAAAAAGCAAAACTATCACCTGAAAAAGGATTTCTCCTGCCCGTATGCCAAGCGGCAAAGCAAATCACTGGCAGCGCAAGCATGAGGAGTTGCCCGACTGACTGCACCAGCCGCAGCAAAGAAATAGTGCTTCTGTCGGGATGCGGCAGTACCGCGCCCTGCTGCAAGCCACCGGTTACCATGGAAAAAAGCAGGGCGCCAACAAGCGGATAAAGCAGCATAAGAGCGATCAACAAGAGAGTATTGAAAGCAAAAGAGGGACGCCTGGCTGCAAAAGAATCGGAAAAAGAAAAAGTCTGCATGGAGTGTATTATGCGTTACTATGAATCCATCAAAATATGATACTTTGCCTACTTGTTATTAACTTCAGTCTCAATAGAACAGATAGCTATTGGTGAGGGAAAAAACAAGCGAAAACCACCTGCACGAACAGCCGTTTTATGAACTCCGATTGAGACAGTCTAACCTGAATTATTCATGAGCCCCGGCGAAGAGTGTCTTTTGCAGTAAAAAAGAAACCACTCAACGGGTAACTTGGCCATTCAGGGTTATAGCAGGGAAGAAGTTGAGTTTCAGTGGGTCATGCCGGACAAACAACGCACCTGA
>CAIPMW010000077.1 GCA_903866255.1 uncultured Chlorobiaceae bacterium
GGGGTGCTGCACCCCATCATCTCCGCACTGCTGATGGTGACCAGCTCCCTTGTTGTGGTAAGCAACTCCCTGCGGCTGAAAAACCTGTGACCAAGCAACCATGAGCACCACCTTTTACCTGATCGGCATCGGTTTTTTTGTCGGTGTCGCTGCATGGTTCCTCTTTATCTGGGCAGTCAAAAGCGGCCAGTTCGACGACCCCGAAGCGCCGAAATACCGGATGCTTGACGATGACGACGAGCCAGCAAAAGCGGCAAAGCCCCCAAGGCTCAGAACGCCCGCAAAGAGGAAGAGCCCATGAGCAGCGTCCCCCTTCTCGCCATGCTGCTCTCCGGACTTGCCGGAGGATTCGGCCACTGCATCAGCATGTGCGGGCCTGTGGTTGCTGCCTTCACCGTCGGCGAAACCCGGCAGGGAGTGCTTCACCATCTGCTCTACAACCTCGGGCGAATCACCACCTACACCATCCTCGGCGCCCTTGTCGGCCTCTCCGGCTCATTCCTTGTCCTTACCGCCTCCATCGAGCAGCTCCCGCGCACCATCATGATCAGTGCCGGACTCTCCATCATCCTCATGGGCCTCTCCACCGCAGAGTGGCTGCCACGGAGCTCCTCAACCAGGAGCTGCACCCCCGGCAACTCACTCATCCAAAAGATCATGGCCCTCTTCAAAGCCCCCCGCTCCATCGGCGCTTACTACCCCATGGGCATCGTCCTCGGCTTTCTCCCCTGCGGCCTCACCTACACCGCCCTCCTCACCGCCGCCCGCGCCGCCATGGAGGCACCTCACCCCTTTGCCGGAATGCTCCAGGGTGCCCTGATGATGATGCTCTTCGGCATCGGCACCGCGCCAGCGCTGATTTTTGTGGGTAAGGTGGTGAACAGCATCAGCGGCAGAATGCGGAGGTGGTTTTACCGGCTGGCCAGCGTGATTATGATTGCGACAGGGGTTTGGTTTGTGGTGGAGGGGTTTTAGAAGGTTGGGAATTTGCGTATTATATCACGAAGAGAGTTAACTGGTATATTTTGGAGACAAACAGCGAGATGAGTCCTACAATTTTTCGTGAGGCCGGTTTCAGGTTTTATTTTTTCTCTCGTGAAGAACCAAGAATGCACGTCCATGTGCAAAACCAACATGGTGAAGCGAAATTCTGGCTGACACCTCACATAGAATTGGCAAAAAGCACAGGTCTTGCTCAACATGAAATAACTGAAGCCTTTTCTTTGATTACGGAGCACCTCAATGACATACACAACGCATGGCGTAAGCACTTCCCTTGTTGAAGTAACAAATATCTCACCTTATGGCTTTTGGCTCTTGATTGGAGAAGAAGAGCTTTTTTTGCCGTACACTGAGTTCCCTTGGTTCAAGGAGGCTCCTGTTAGCAAAATCTGTAATGTTGAACTCCATCACCAAGAACACTTGTATTGGCCATTACTCGATATTGATCTTTCCATTGAATCAATTCGGAACCCTGATGCGTTTCCGCTTGTCAGCCGGGTAAAAACGTTATGCTGATTGAAGCAGATCGTTGCCTTGTTGTGTCGGGTTGTGAGATACAAAAATATGAAGTGTGATCAGCATCAGATCATACCAACATCAGAACTCTATTGAAAAGTCGGCATCAGCGTAGTTATACTGACCCAATATAAATCGCTGAAACAAAATATATTAACGGCATAAGTAATTGATATTAAGAGAATTAACGATATTTTAAATTTTTTGGAAGTTACATGCTCTATGGGTTGTAATTCAACAATCTGCGGTATAGGCGGATCAATCTAATTATCGTTAGCTGCCCAGCCCGATTCAGGACGTAGCCGAATCGTTACTTCATATCAAAATCGGTTACGTGGGTCATGGAATATTTTCTTTGACAGTGCTAACATATTTTGCTATCATTATCAACATGAACAGCAAGCACAGGAAGACACTGAAGGCCATATTTGCCGAACAGGTAAACGGCAATATGGAATGGCGCGAAATTGAATCATTGCTGGTCGCTATTGGCTGCCGAGTTTTGGAAGGGAAGGGTTCCATTGTCACTTTTGAAAAGGATGGCCTCCGCGTCACCTTCCATCGTCCACACCCTGACAAGGCTGCGCTCCGGTATCGGGTAAAGGATGCCCGTAACTTTTTAATTGAATTGAGGGTAAAACCATGAACGGAATGACATACAAGGGCTACGCTACTCGTGTTGAATTTGACGCAGAAGACCACATTTTTGTCGGCCACATCATCGGGATACGAGATATTGTCGGATTCCATGGAGAATCGGTAAGCGAATTGGAAAACTCTTTCCAGGAAGCAGTTGACGGCTATCTATCCGCCTGTGAAGCACTTGGTCAGCAACCAAACAAACCCTACTCCGGCAAACTCCTTATCCGCGTAAGCGCGGAAATCCATGCGGCTGTTGCCGCCTCCGCAGAAGCAGCAGGTAAAAGCCTAAACCAATGGGCATCCGAAATACTGAACAAAGCCGCTCACGCATAATCGTACATCCTGGGGGTTTATGGGACGGTCATGACAGCTCTCCGTCAGGGTGAACTATGCCACCCACAAAGCAACCATCACCTGGAGTGGTGAAGAGGTGAGCCTCGATGATTATCACCTTTATTCTGCTTGGCCGGTTTCTGGAGGCAGGCTCAAGGCGGGCAATGCCATTGGCGAGCTGACTGAGCTGCAACCGCATGAGGCACTGAGGATTGAGGAGAGTGGCGAAACCAGCATGGTACCAGTAGCAGCGGTTCAAAGCAGCGAGATGATTGAGATCATCCCGGGCGACCGGATTCCGCTTGACGGCAGGGTGGTTGATGGCGAAGCTGAGGTGAACGAAGCGATGCTGAGGTGAACGAAGCGATGCTGAGGTGAACGAAGCGATGCTGACCGGCGACAACCGTGGAGTGGCCAACTACATCGCCGCCAGATGCGGCATCAACGACGTGCAGGCCGGGCTTGGCCCCCTCGAAAAAGCAGCGGTGATCCGCGCCCTGAAAGCAAAGGGAACGTGCGTCATGATGGTCGGCGACGGCATCAACGACGCACCAGCGCTGACCGAAGCCGACATCGGCGTCACCCTCGGCCACGCCTCCGCCATTGCCCTCGAGAGCGCCAGCATTGCCATCCTGAACGACGATCTCAGGCTCATCAACACCCTGATTACAAGCTCCTCGCGATGTTTTTCCATCATCAGGCAGAACCTTGTCTGGGCCTTTTCGTATAATCTCATAGCGCTGCCACTTGCCGTGTCGGGGGTGCTGCACCCCATCATCTCCGCACTGCTGATGGTGACCAGCTCCCTTGTTGTGGTAAGCAACTCCCTGCGGCTGAAAAACCTGTGACCAAGCAACCATGAGCAGCGCCCCCCTCCTCGCCATGCTCCTCTCCGGACTTGCCGGAGGATTCGGCCACTGCATCAGCATGTGCGGGCCGGTGGTTGCCGCCTTCACCGTCGGCGAAACCCGGCAGGGAGTGCTTTACCACCTGCTCTACAACCTCGGGCGAATCACCACCTACACCATCCTCGGCGCCCTTGTCGGCCTCTCGGGCTCATTCCTTGTCCTTGCGGCCTCCATCGAGCAGCTCCAGCGAGCCATCATGATCATCGCCGGTCTCGCCATCATCCTCATGGGCCTCTCCACCGCAGAGTGGCTGCCACGCAGCTCCTCAACCAGGAGCTGCGCCCCCGGCAACTCACTCATCCAAAAGATCATGGCCCTCTTCAAAGCCCCACGCTCCATCGGCGCCTACTACCCCATGGGCATCGTCCTCGGCTTTCTCCCCTGCGGCCTCACCTACACCGCCCTCCTCGCCGCCGCCCGCACCGCCATGGAGGCCCCTCACCCCTTTGCAGGAATGCTCCAGGGCGCCCTGATGATGATGCTCTTCGGCATCGGCACCGCGCCAGCGCTGATTCTTGTGGGGAAGGTGGTGAACAGTATCAGCGGCAGAATGCGGCGGTGGTTTTACCGGGTGGCCAGCGTGATTATGATTGCGACCGGGGTTTGGTTTGTGGTAGAGGGGTGGTGAGGGGAGTTTTAGAAGGTTTGAAATTTGCGTATTATATCACGAAGAGAATCATGTAATACTATTTAATACTACTCAGATACTTAAAGTGTAACCCATTGAATTGAAATAAGATACATTACACCAGTTATGGCTGATGATTTTTCAGTTATCAATATGTTTTTCAAGAGGTTAAGGATAATAACACAACAATAAGTGTCTGAGTAGTATTAACAAAAGCCATGAAAACAGTTACCCTAAAAATAGATGACGGCATTCATGAAAAATTCAAATACAATGAGATCACCGTTCGGTATAAAAGTATTTTGTTTCATTTTTAGCTTATGCTTACCATGCATTTCGTCATGTACACAAACATGTCCGGACTGCAATGGCTGAGGCAATGTCGTTGTTGAAGTTATCTGTAGAATATGCAATGGTGAAACTACAATAGAAAAAACTTGCCAAACATGTTCAGGAAAGGGTCAATTAGAAAACAAAAAAACATGCTCTGATTGCGGTGGGAGCGGTGAAAAACGTTGCTATTATTCACATGATAACGGTGAGAATGGTTGGGGATGGTTTAAGACGCATTATGTGTTTAAATGTGAAGGCGGCAAGTTAAATCGATGTGATTACGATGGAGGATATGTGTATGATCGCGGGGTTCAAACCTGTCCAGATTGTAATGGTCGTGGATATAAGCATTGTTCAACGTGTGATGGTTCAGGTTCAACGAACGAGCAAGTTACTTGCGCATCATGTGGCGGCAAAGGCAATATCACAGAGCCATGTGCAGCATGCAATGCCTCAGGCAAAATCAAATAAATTGATCTATGCAAGAAATGTTCGGGTAACAATATTCGACTGATCTAATTCCATTTCATAACGTGCATTACACTCATGAATCAATGCCCAACCCAGCGCTCAACCGGATCTAACAGCCACGGTACAGCTTTTTTCTCCGTGCTTCTATATTTCTCGTATCCCCTCGTCATCCGGTCGGCTGTTGGGCCGGTTAGCTTAGGTCGTTAACCCCCAAACATAGCAATGGGTTGAACGAAATAAAAAAAAGAATGGTAAAGCCAACTTCTGGCTAACACCTCACATTGAACGCAAGGAGAACCGCTTGAACACAGACGCGACATACAACCCACAAGTGCAGGATGACAGTGAAGAGGATGAAAAGCATCTCGCCCTCTTAATCCATCAAGCAGGCGAAGAGGCAAAAATTCGCAGACAAAAAATGCTGGACGCACATTTCAAAAAACTTAACGACATGATTGCCGAGGCGGTTTTATCTCAAAAAAAATCCCTCCCAGCATGAAAGATGCTCAAAAACCAGGATTGATTGTGGTTGCAGGGCCTAATGGTTCAGGCAAAACAACCATTACCGAAAAACTGCTCCGCCATGAATGGATGGAGAATTGTCAATAAATCAATCCCGATCTGATTGCACAGCAAGAGTTTGGAGACTGGAACTCCCGTGCTGCTGTATCAATCCTGAAGGATTTCTAACAACAGTCACCAAGAAAATTACATTATGTCAACAGTAATGAAAAAGGAAGATGCGCATAAACTCATTGACCTTCTGCCCCCGAAAGCTACATGGGATGACCTGATGCACGAAATATACGTTCGTGAAGCAATTGAACGCGGCTTGGCGGACAGCAATGCAGGTCGAATCAAGGACGTACAGGAAGTCCGCGCCAAGTATGGCCTACCAGAATGAAAGTCTACTGGACAGTTACAGCCGAGGGACATTTGGATGCTATCCACGATCATATTGCGCTGGATTCGCCGGTATATGCCAAACGTATGGTCGATCACCTGACCCAAAAATCCCGACAGATCGCTGATTTCCCATTGTCAGGGCGTATGGTTCCTGAATATGAGAATGATCAGATTCGTGAAGTCATAGAAGGCCCTTACCGCATTATTTATCATATTAAATCAGAACAGATTGACGTTGTTGCTGTGATCCACGGCGCAATGAATCTTCTTCACTCGTGAGAAAAAACACCCGCTCAATACAGAGCACACCTCTTTACCATACAGCGAAAGGAGAAGCTTATGTCGGCAATTCTCTTGAACTTCTCGCAGAGTTGCCAGACAATTGCATTGATTTGGTTATGACATCGCCCCCCTTTGCACTTCGGCGCCAAAAGAGTTACGGCAATGTTGAGGAGACGGAATACGTCCAGTGGATCAAGCCATTCGGCCAGGAGGTATTTCGGGTTCTCAAAGAGAGCGGAAGTTTTGTTCTTGATTTGGGCGGAGCATATCGTTCTGGTGTTCCATCACGTTCTCTGTACAACTTCCGGGTACTTTTGGCCTTCTGCGATGAGATCGGGTTTCAGTTGGCGGAGGATTTCTATTGGTTCAATCCGGCAAAGTTGCCTTCACCAATTGAATGGGTCAACAAACAAAAGCTTCGTGCAAAGGATTCTGTCAACACGGTGTGGTGGTTGAGTAAAACCGACTTTCCAAAAGCCGATGTCAGGAAGGTGCTGACTCCCTCTTCTGATCGTATGAAAAAATTGATTGAAGACCCGGAGAGTTTCTACACACCAAAATAACGCCCATCAGGCCATGACATCAGTGACGCGTTTGGCAAGGATAACGGTGGAGCAATTCCTTCCAACCTTCTCTCTATACCGAATACCAAGAGCAATTCGAGCTATCTGCGGATATGTAAGGAACTCGGGATTGAACGCCATCCGGCAAGGAGAGCAGAATGGCGAGCGCCGCACCAAATCCGGCACCGGAGCTGACGCCAAGAATATCGGGACTCACCATCGGATTACGAAACATCCCCTGATAAGCTGCGCCCGACATGGCCAAAGCCCCGCCAGCGGCTATAGCACCGACAAGACGGGGCAAGCGAATATTGACAAGAATAATTGGAAGATTCTCATCACGGCACTGAACGGTCGTGACCCACGTCAGGAGATCCGCAAACGACACGGGATACCTCCCCGTGCCTATCAAAAAGAGGGCGAGCACTGCAAGAACGAGCAGGCAAACCACAATCAGAGAGAGACCTTTCATGGCGTGATCGAAACAAGCGTCATAACTTTAATTATATATCGATAAGCAAAAAAAGAGGGCCATTGGCTGACACTGAGTGTTTCTGACAACTTGCGACGCATTTCGCTACAGCAAATAAATTAATAAAAAATGAATATCTAACCTTAATAAATTAATATTAATAGCCTTTTCATTAAATTAATTTAAATTATGTAAGCTATTTTTGTTTTATTAAACCAATTCAAGTATAATAAAAACCAATCGCAATATCATTAAATATATAACGAAAAGAAGAAAAAATATGAGAACGACAATGATTCACACCATGAAAAGGCTCCTCATCCTCTGTTGTGCCCTGCTTGCGATGACAACATCGGTAATGGCGAGCGAACTAAACCTCTCTGTTGCTGCCAGCCTCAAGGAGGTTATCAACGAATTGAGTGCCAGTTACACGGTAAAGCATCCGGGCACTGTTTTTCTGAAAAACTTTGGCCCATCCGGTACACTTGCTGGCCAGATTGAAAACGGTGGACCAGCCGACCTGTTTATTGCTGCCAATACGGAGTGGATGGATTATCTGAACAGTAAAAAGCTGCTGGATGCCAGCAGTATCAAGACCTTTACCTGGAACTCGCTTGTTTTTGCTGGCACAACCAGCAAGAAAGTGTCGTCAATGAACGATCTGATAAAATTGGATAAAATTGCCATCGGAACCCCGAAAAGCGTTCCCGCTGGTGAATACGCTATGGCTGCCATGACAAAAGCTGGTGTTACTGCAAAACTTGGAGACAAGTTCATTATGGGCAAAGATGTTCGTGAATGCCTTATGTATGCTGAACTTGGTGAAGTCGATGGTGGGTTCATGTACAAAACCGATGCTTTGCAGGCAAAAAAAGCAAAACTGCTTTTTTCAGTCCCCCAGGAACTCTATCCGAGAGTAGTCTATCCAATGGCGCTGACACTCAAAGCTGCACAAAACAGTGAAGCAAAAGCATTCCTTGCTTATCTTCAGGGCAAAGAGGCCAAATCAGTGCTTGCGAAATACGGCTTCCTTCTTAAATAAGAGTGGCTTTATGAGGAACAACAACCATGGAGATATCTTGACCACATGACTTTGACCACGGAAGACATTACGGCAATCTGGCTGTCGTTGCAGGTTGCACTGACAGCGACGCTAATCTCTTTGCCTTTCGGTTTTGCTACGGCCTGGTTGCTGGTCTTCAAAACATTGAGGGGTAAAGTAGTTCTGGAAGTTCTTGTCAACCTGCCACTGACATTGCCACCGGTAGTTATCGGCTATTTCCTGCTGCTGCTGCTCGGCAAAAATGGCTGGTTGGGCAAAGTACTTGCTGAAACCGGAATCCAACTGATATTCACCTGGAAAGCCGCCGTTATCGCTTCAGCCGTCGTTGGTTTTCCTCTGCTGGTTCGGTCGATTCGTCTTGGGATGGAGTCGATCGACCGGCAACTTCTTGATGCGTCAAGAAGCCTGGGGGCATCCTGGTATGACAGTCTGATGACCATCATTCTACCGCTTTCGCTGAGAGGTATCTTCTCCGGTTCATCGCTGATGTTTGCGCGAAGTCTCGGTGAATTCGGCGCCACCATCATTGTTGCCGGTAATATGCCAGGGAGAACACAAACCATTCCGCTGGCAATCTATGATTACACCAGTTCCCCGTCAAGCACCACAATGGCTCTCTCACTCTGCCTGGTCTCGGTTGTTATCTCGGTTGCCGTGCTTCTGCTGCATGAAATGCTCGGCAAGCAACTTGACCGGAGTAGTGCGTTATGAGGCTCCGTATCAAAGCAAAAAAAAAGATGGGCGCATTTTCAATGGTGCTCAATGCCGATATTTCAGGCGACCGGATTGGAATTTTTGGTGACTCCGGCAGCGGGAAATCAACCATCGTCAACCTTGTGTCCGGGCTGCTGCAACCCGATAATGGTGAGATTTTTCTTGATGATGAGTGCCTCTTCAGTAATCAGCAGGGCATCAATCTCTCGCCTGAACAGCGGCGCATTGCCATCGTGTTTCAGCAGGCGATGCTCTTCCCGCATCTGAGCGTCAAAAGCAACCTGTTGTACGGTTATAAACGGTGTCGTGCGGAACATAGAAGCATCAAGCCTGAAGCGTTGATTGATCTTCTCAAAATAAAGCCTCTTCTTGAGAGAGGAGTCAACCGCCTCTCCGGCGGAGAAAAGCAGCGGGTAGCTCTCGGCAGGGCAGTTCTTGCAAACCCGCGTCTCTTGTTGATGGACGAGCCTCTCTCTGCTCTTGATGACACACTCCGATTCCAGATCATTCCCTATCTGAGAAGCGTCAGTGAAGAGTTCAACATTCCCTACCTCTTTATATCGCACTCAATCACGGAAATGCAGTTAATGGCTGACCAGATTCTGGTCATCAATAATGGTGATGTGCTTGAAGAGACAACTCCGGAGCAACTTGCACGAAGCAGAATGGCACGCAGTCAGAATGGATACCTGAATTTGTTACGACTTGCTGAGCCTGTCGATCAGAACGGCCTCTTTTCATACCCCTGGGGAAAAAATCGCCTCCTTATTTCAACCGGAAATATCACGGGAGAATCACTTTTTGAACTCTCGTCACGCGAGATTATCCTGTTCAAAAAGCATCCTGAAGCGATAAGCGCACGTAACCTGCTGGAGTGCACAGTCACCGAACTGTTCGATTCGGATGGAAGAGTCGGCGTTGTTCTCTCCGCAAAAGGAGAAAAACTTATTGCAGAAATTGTCCGTGCGGCCGCTGATGAACTCACTATCACACCAGGCTCTACCCTTTTTGCCGCCATCAAGGCCTCATCGTTCAGAAAGCTTCGCTGAATAAAAACACCGAAGCTTTTCTTTGTCAGGTTTCGGATAGTTGTACGCTTGATATATCAGGTTTCGTCGTCAATGCATTCGAAGAGACAAGTCCGGCTGCATGGCATCTCCATCTGCCTGATAACCCTCTCTGTTTTGACTCTCCCGTTGGCCTTTGCCGACCGTCAGCCGTTTGTCATGGCGTACACCACATCACCAAGTTCGCGGCGGAAGGCGTCGTTTTCGACGAAGAGTTTGTAGAACTGGGTATCATCTTTCAGGATGAGTTGCATCACTTTCCCGAGTGCTTCGTCGTGTACCATGCGGGCGGTGTGCGGGGTATTTTGCCTGGCGTTCCGGTAGGCTGTGCTTTCGGCTACTTTTGGCGCAATGTCGTCGATGATACGTTTGTTCTGGCGTTCGGGGTCTTGCAGTTGCCCGCCCCATCGGTCGTTGAAGCTTTTGAGGATATTGCTCAGACGGTCGAGCTCCGGTTCGGGTTTGTGACCGCCACCTTCCATCGGAATCGGTTCTATTTCGGCGTCGCTGTCCTGGAGTACAATTTTCTGCATGGCTTTCTTCTCGACCCGGTAGCTGTCCATGTCGATAGCTTCGAGGATACCTTTCGAGAGATCCTCCTCCACTGGAGCCGGAAGCTTGGGCGTGAGGAGATTCAGGAAGATTGAGAGCTTTTCCCATGCGGCGTTGCTGTAGGGCAGAAAGCTTTGGCACTGCCTTTGAATTTCACTTCCCCATTGCGAAATTAATATTTCCACACAATGCACCCTGCCTCCCAACGAGAGCATAATGACCATCGTGAGTATATTTTGACGTATAGCCACGAAGCCCATTTCCTCCATAAACAGGAAACTTCCCAATCGACTCAATCTGAAGGGATGTTATTCCATCACCACTCTGAAGGTGTGCAAAACTTTTTAATCGCCGCACCTCCCAATGCTGAGGAATATCGCCGAGCCAGGGAATGCCGGAGGGTTTGAGGGGCACGGAAGGGTCAAGCCCTCGGGTAACAGCACGGTGGATGATGACCTGCTTCTGTTCGTTGAGCAACGTAATCACCTTGCGCTTTGCCCGTATGGCCTTTTCCAATTGCCCGTTTGCCCAATTCAGAAAACGAACAATCGCAACCTGTTCGCCGGGTGATGGGAGACCCGTCAGAGAGATTTTCAGGGTTCCTCATCAGTAAAGCTTCCTTTACTATAGATTACCAAGAGCCACATACTAAACACAGCCTTTAATATAGACTTCAAATATCGCCTTGTGAAAGGCACCGTTTAATTAACGGTCTATCCCACGCACTCTCATTCTATTGACCTGTCAGGTGCCTTCCTGGCGAACTGACAAGAATCCCTTGTGAGTTGCTCCCTTCTGCCTCCTGCTCAATGGCAAAGATATCTCTTCGAGTGTGCGGAGCGGTTGTGGTTTGTAGAAGTGGCGCGTGAAGCTGACTTCGTAGCCGATTTTGGTGGCGCTCTCCTTGATCAATGCGTCAGGTGTGTAGGGCAGCACTTCGCGACGGATGAAGGCTTCAATACCTCCCTCTTCGAGAAGTGGCACCTGCTCGGTGTCGGCGCAGGTCGGGGTCGGGTTCGTATTCGACAACCACGGGCTTCCCTGTAGGGGTCATAGCATCGTAAAGACCGTAGAGCGGTTCAGCTTCGTTCTTGCCCGGCTTGTGCATTTTGGCAATGACGGGGGGTGCGGTTTCTACCCGCCAGCTTACGGCTCTCACTATTTTGTTCAGGTCGGCTGCGGGCTTGATACTTCCCTGCATGAGTGCTGCGGTGACGTTCTGGCGGAAGATGTTGTGGTCTTCGAAAAGCTGTTCGCCGAGTATGGCACGCAGGGCATAAGCGGATTCAACAAGCCTGCCATCGCGTTCCCAGCTCTTCGGGTCGAGCAGCTTTTTTTTCTTTTTTTCGGGGAGCCCTTTTTTGCTGCCACACTCTTCGTCGTCAATCTCCTCGTCATCGCTTCCCCACTCGGCAAGGCGCTTTTCGAGCGCTGGAGCAATGATGCTGAAACTGGTGAAGAGGTCGTCCCCAAACTCTTCGTAGAGGGTGGAACGGATCTCTTCATCACCGGAGGCAAAGCGGAGGCTCTCAATGGCTTTTATGGTGAGCTGGCTGTGGAGCCGAAGCGGGCGCTCAACCATTACTTTCCAGTAGCCGAACTCTTCGTTGGGAAAAATTCTTGATTCAGGGGTCTCTTCGAACTCAAGAAAGGTGTTGAGGATGCGGTCAATATCTTCCTGGGAGAGTTCGCAGTTCTTTTTGCCGAGGTTTTTGCGGAGCGGCTTGAACCACTGGGTGGCGTCGATAAGCTGCAGAAAGCCCTCACGGTGTGCAGGTTTGCGGTTGGTGAGCACCCAGATGTAGGTGGCAATGCCGGTGTTGTAAAAAAGGTTGAGCGGAAGGGCAACAATGGCTTCGACCCAGTCGTTTTCGATGAGCCAGCGGCGGATGTTGCTTTCGCCCTGCCCGGCATCGCCAGTAAAGAGCGAACTGCCGTTATGGACTTCGGCGATGCGGCTGCCGAGCGCGGAGCTCTGGTTCATTTTGGAGGCCAGATTGGCCAGAAAGAGCAACTGCCCGTCGCTGGAGCGGGTGACGAGTGAGAGCTCTTCGCCCTGGTGCATCACCCTGAAGCGGGGGTCGCGCATCCCCTCTTTGCCGCCCATCGCTTCGAGATCTTTTTTCCAGCTCTTGCCGTAGGGGGGATTGGAGAGCATGAAGTCGAAAACACGGGAGGGAAAGGCGTCGTGCGAGAGGGTTGACCATTCAGCGCCACCGACGATGTGGTCGGCGTTTTCGCCCTCCCCTTTGAGCAGCATGTCGGCCTTGCAGATAGCGTAGGTTTCGGGATTGATCTCCTGCCCGTAAAGAAGACATTGGATATCCTGCTGATGCTTTTCTGCTATGGATAAAACGGTCTCTTCGGCAACGGTGAGCATACCGCCGGTTCCGCAGGTGCAGTCGCAGAGCAGGTAGGTGCCCGACTTGAGTTTCTCCTCAATCGGCAAAAAGACAAGGTTGGCCATCAGGCGCACGGCGTCGCGGGGTGTCCAGTGCTCACCGGCCTCTTCGTTGTTCTCCTCATTGAATTTGCGGAC
>CAIPMW010000078.1 GCA_903866255.1 uncultured Chlorobiaceae bacterium
CAGTGCTGACGCATCAGATACGATTGAGCATCTCAAGTCGGAGCATAGTGAAAATTTTGGAAATATCCTGAGCCTGTTGCGGTTGTCAGCGGTCAGTGAATCAGTGAAATTACTTCTTCGGATCACTTGGTTGGCGGATTTTATGAATTCCGGCATAGACAGGAAACAGTTCACCGTTTTCCACCAATTGGCGGAGCATCATCAGTCTTGCGGGTATCTGGGCGGACTTATGTCAGCCGCAGTTGGAAAGGAGCACTCAGCCTTTTGGAGATATATTCTTTGTTCAGCCATGGGCCACTCATGGTCTGACGGATGAAACTAATGAAACCTCGAACGCCCGTATCCAGAATGACTTTGGCAATACGTTCCGAGTATCGGCATAGAGTATTAAACAGATGGCCCAACCGCATCAGGTAATGATACCCCTTCATGGCCTTCCAGTCATAGGAGAAGCAGTGTTCATAATGATAGCCATGATGTTTTTCAACTAAAATCCCTCCCTCGATAGTCCAACGGGCGCGTGCCCCCAGATTGCATCGCTCATGGAGATTTGATTTCTCCAAAGGCACACTCGATAGCCAAACATGCCTGCTACTTTTTTCAACCACATCCGTGCTCCCTTTTTCCACCTCCTGCCACGTTTCCGCACATTCTACAACATGCACGATTTGCATTTGCTTTTCGTTGGGTCCAAAGAAATATTCGATGTCGTTAACCCACCGAAACTGCTGCCTTCTCGCCCCCCATTTACCCGTTGACCGGTTCTTGGGCTCTAACTGACTAATGGCTTCGAACTCTCGCATAACACTGGGCAACGATTTATCCTTCAATACGATCATGAATTGCCACTTGTTTTTGCGGCAAATCTCCATCACTGGACCCTTAGCGTAAAGCGCATCCAGAAAAACTATGATTCGCAAAGCAGGAAAGGCTTTCTTAAAACGATGCGCCAACCTGTAGAAGGCTTTTATCTCACAGTCTTGTTTGATTTTTAAAGAATCACCTTCCTTGTAGCTCAAAAACTCACTCATAAAAGGTATCGTCATTCCATCACGAAACGCTAGATTGACTTCCAGAACGTACACATAATATTGGCTCAGCTCCTCTTCTTCCCCCTTATTGAAAGTACGATCCAGACACTCTTCATCCCACTGCCAGTCACGCTCCATTTTCTGGGTGCCATCAATTGCGATGGGATAACAGTTATCAATCAAATATCGTCGAAACTTCTTCTTGCGGATCAATTGCCGTATGAGCTCGATGTGGATATTCTCAAGCTCCATCACGTCTATCTTCGCCAATAGCCGTTTGAGGGTATCATGATGTGGCAGATCATCAAATTCTGGAAACAAAGCCTTTAGGTTTTCCTCAAACATCGGCCGGGTCATCTCCCGGTTTGCTTCCCGACAAGAGCTCATATGGAAGATGAATGTCAAAATCCCGTAAATCATCAGCACCGTAAGCTTGTGCTTGATCTTCTTGGGATTTCTCGGATCCTCTATCTTCGATAGTCTATAGAGAAGCAACGGCAGTCTTGAGCGAAATAATTGTATCTGATCGGCTACCGCATCATTGCGAGCTGTGCGCTCCTCCTCAACACTATTGTATTCACATTTGTGGTTGGAGATCGTTGCATGAGAGCGAGGCGTAAATCCTTTGTCAATCAGCTCTTCGCGCAGGCGCTTTTGCACTCTTTTTCTCTCCTTCTTCTGTGCTTTGAGTTGCTCCTGATTCGCCCTGGGCTTGCTCATGGCATTAGCTCCTCAGTTAAGCGCAGCACTGATCGAAAATCTTTCACTAAAGGCAGTATAAATATCAGTTTCGGACTTGTCGTGTAGCTCTTGCCCTCCCGAACAAGCCCCTCTCCTGTTGTCATTCCAAGATGCCGCCAGTTTGCCGCCAGGTAACATGTTCCCTGAAAATACCTCGGATCAACAAACGTCTCCAACAATACCGGACGATAACCCCACATCTTCTGCCAATCTTGCCCAATACGCTTGGCTACTTGCCCCAGTACATGGCTTGCCAGATTTTTCACCTTCACCCATGGAAAGATCAAAAACCTTGTATTGTTCACTACCCAGGCAAGCTTTCTCAAACGATCCCCATCGTTCCAGCCAATCCACCGATCACGTATCCCTATTGATTTTGCTGCTCCTGAAAACAACATGCAGCCCAATTTTGCCCGTTCGCTTTCGATAAAATAGCGCAACGGATAGCCAAATGGCTGCTTATAGCCAAGGTAGTGATAGCGGCTAATAAATTCATTCCAAAGTCCTCTTTCTTCCCGATCTGCTACAATCCGCAGATTCACCTGCCCAACATCTGAAAGACTCCCGACTATTTCATTTTCCGGTTGCGTTCTCTCCGTTATGATAGGTTTTACGAGAGCTTTCCGTGAAAAGACATGTTTCACTGGTAGCCTGAAATATCCTTGCAGTTCCAGCTTCTCCAGCAACTTCAGACATGCATCAACCTTGTTGCTGCCAGATGCCGTACGCCATTCCAGATGTTCGCATACCGTCTGCGCCAGCTCACACCGGCTCAGTCCTCCAAATGTTGCAACCGTCTCCTGAATCTGAACAATATCATCTCGGTTGATTTCACGGCCGCACTGCACAGCCCGACCCTCTTCCCTTTGAAGCATAGCGTTAATCTCCTTGTTCGATATATAATGAATCAACGCTACTCTACCACACAAAAAAAAGGATGTCTATTAATACTTTGCGACAAAATATTTTTACGGCATCATTGCAACCCTTGTCGCATCTCGATCTTTAATGTCATGCGTCAGCACTGAGAAATGGTAATGATCTGATATCTTTTACCTTTGCATGAAATGTTGGATTCATCATTTTGATGAATTCTGAGACAACTCGTGTATTTAAATACGCAAGCACAAGATATTTGTTTACGTTTTTTACAAAAAGAGTCGGTCCTGCGGTTTCATAGGTGCATCCTGAATTAAGAAATCTGAATGCTGTTGATGAAGAGGTAATATCTGTCCAAGTGATACCTTCCAAATACCAAAATTTTTCATCAATAATACGCGCACTATTGTCTTTTCTATAAAACGTCCTTGCCTCTGGAGACCAGTCAATTACATGTTCGATATTACCTTCCCATTTGCGGAAAGTTCCACCTTTTGCACAAAGAACCCATTTATTGCGTGGCCCTATTTTTTTATGAATAACTTCCCATGTAAATCTCAAAAATTTTTCATTATTTGTAGTCTTATTCTGGCCCTCTGTATCGAAAAAATTACCCAAAGTCTTATCCGTAAATAATTCGCGTGTTTTCTCACTCACCCAATACGCAATCGGGTTGCCGGGGATTCTCTTGAAGTCAGCGGCGGAAGCATGGAAAAACCATCCGCAGGCAGGATTTTGGATGGCCTCAAGTGTTTTCGGGGCTTGGTTTTCAGCCCCACGAAAATCCGACAGGCGAATATATCCGCCTTTGAAGTTTGGGCTTAGGGCGTTTTCAACAGTAAAAGTGCAAATCGGAACTGTCGCGCCGTCAAAACCGGAATATTCAAGCTGAATCAGTGATGTAATGGTTTTATGGTCGATCAAAAAACTCCTGAGTTTTTCATAGGAGGAAATGAACATCCAGACGAAAGGCGACATAAAGCCAAGCTGACCGTTGGGCTTTGTCAGATGGGTATTGCGCACAATAAACGCTGAAAAAAGATCGGATTTTACATCCGAAAAATTATCCTTGAGAAAGGTTTTGACTATCCCGTTCATCCCTTTCCCGCCCATATACGGCGGATTGGTGACCACGCAGTCATATTTCCGTACCAGCAATGCGGCCTGGTCCACCAGCGCCCGGATGTTCTGCACATCGCTTCCAGCCATCCATTTCCCGATTTTTTCCTCAACCGTTTGAGCAATTTCCTGCATTCTTCCGGCAAGCGGCTCCGGCACTGTGATGAGGGAACCAAAGGTTTTGGCGTTTTCAAACAAACCGGCCAGGGCCTTCAAATCGCCCCTGCCTTGAAATTCATCGCCTTTGAAAAACATTTCAATATTGCGCAAATCCGATGGTCGGCTGTCCTGAATGGCATAAACATTTAATTTCAAATCCGTATAGCCTAAGATTTTGCGGTCATCGGCCCGCGCCTTCATCATCAACGCAAACCCGGCCAGTTGTGCCGCCCGGTCGCAGATGTCCAGACCATAAAGGTTTTTCTCTAAAATCAGCCTGGGAATGTCACGGGTCCGGTAGCCCCGCTCCAGGTAAATCTCTTTGAAAACATTATATGCTTCCACCAGGATATGGCCAGATCCCTGGGCCGGGTCAAAAAAAGTTATGGTTTCCGGATGGAGTTCTCTGGGTGTAACAGCATCCAATTGTTTCTGAACATCAGCTTCCTGAAGGGCTGGCGCGATATAATATTCCATTTTTGCGCGCAAGGGAGAATCCGGATATGTGGCCAACCACATCCGGCCCAGGGTATTCTGGACCATGTATTTGACGATCCAGTTGGGGGTGAAAAGCTGGGTGGCGGCCGGAATGTCTTCGCTCTTGACAACCTTGCCGATGACATCATCTTTTTTTTCTGAAATATAATACTGATAGAGCCAGCCGATGATCTCCACTTCCCGCCAGTCATCTTCGGGAATATCAGAGACCATTTTGCGGATAAGGGAATCGGAATGAAGCAGGTTTTCCGGCAGGAGCAATTCGGTCTCACTGTCGATTTTATCAAATAAAAACGGCATTGCGCTGTGCAGGGCATTGCACTGAGCGATGATCAGGAGGCGATAGAGCTCATTGTCCTTATGCCCAGCGAGCCGGAGTTCAATCACCTTATTTTTGTTTAGTCCCTGTAAATCAATATCCACAGCTTGCTCAAAGATTTCCGGCATACTCGACTCGGACGGATGACTCAGCACGCGAAAGCCGTGGTCCAGATAACCATGAAGCTCCATATACCGCAATGCTGCAAACCGGTTAAACCAGGAATAGGCATCGGCCTGCAGGGTCATTTCAAAGCCGTTTCGCTTGATCCGCTCCACCAGGCGCTGTCTGAGTTCACCCTCTTTTTTGGGAATGGGCCGGTCGCCGATAATAGCCACATCGCCCTTGAATGTCATTTCTTCAATATGATCATCGGCGAATATACCGTAAAAATTAGCCCGTTCGGTCACGGCTTTCAAGAAATCCCGGCTGGCCTGGATGGCATAAGATTTTATTTTATTGGTGTTCATTTGAGTCCTGTCATTTTTATTTTCTCACCGCAAAGACACAAAAAGGCAAAGGGTTTTTCCCCCCGCTGAGGAAGGGTATGGCTT
This sequence comes from uncultured Chlorobiaceae bacterium, assembly GCA_903866255.1. Classification (GTDB taxonomy): domain Bacteria; phylum Bacteroidota; class Chlorobiia; order Chlorobiales; family Chlorobiaceae; genus Chlorobium. The sequence continues at coordinate 5,301 of CAIPMW010000078.1, forward strand.
TTTGCGCGTAGCGCCTAAATATTTTTTCTTTGCGTCCTTCGCGTCTTTGCGGTGAATATTTTTTTAGGTTTTTTTGTTATCCATCGCATTCTGCCCGTAATCCCACATAACGCCGATCTCTGGCAGCGACAGCACTTGGATATTTTTCGCCAGGGCATAGGATGATTTGCCTGGATAGACAACCCACAAGCCGGTCAATTGTAAATCATCCATGGCCGTCTGCATGGACCGGGTCAATCGGGGGGCGTCTTCGTATTTGAATTCCACACCCCAGTTCTTCCCCCCCCATTGCCAGAAGAGGTCCAGTTCCGCGCCGCCGTGGGTATGCCAGAAGAACAGTTCGGAATCTTCCTTTCCAATCGCGCGGCAAACGCAGTCCAGAGCGAAACCCTCCCAGGATGCACCCAACTTGGGGGATGCGTGGATATGTTCCGGTTTTTCGATGGATAGCAGAGCATGAAAAAGTCCGGAGTCTCTCAGATAGAGCTTGGGCTGTTTCACAACCCGCTTTCCAACATTGGCGTACCATGGCTGTAAAATACGGATCATAAAGGTACCTTCCAGGATATCACAGTATTTCCGGATGGTCATATCCGAGATCCCGAAAGATCGTCCCAATTCTGCGTAATTCAGAATCTGTCCATGATAATGGCACAACATGAGCCAGAAGCGCCGAAGCGTTCTGGCGGGAATGGTGATTCCCAACTGGGGGATGTCACGTTCCAGAAAGGTGGTTATGTATTGATTGCGCCACAGGTAGCTTTCTTCGTCCGAATCCGATAGAAAGGAACTGGGTAATCCGCCGCGTAGCCACAGGGTTTTCATGTTCTCCGGACCAATATCGTGCAGCCGGAACCCGCTAAGATAATAATAAGCGATCCGGCCGGCCAGGGATTCCGAGCTTTGCCGGATCAAATCCCGTGATGCGCTTCCCAAAATCACAAATCTTCGGTTCTGGCCCTGATCCACCAGATAGCGCAGCAGCGGAAACAGTTCGGGCATGCGTTGGACTTCGTCGATGACAATAAGCCCCGTCAGGTCTTCAAGCGCAAGCTGAGGTTGATCCAGTCGAGCGGCATCCCGAGGATTTTCAAGATCGAAATAGTGGTCGGTGTTCATTGCCCTCGCCAGAGTTGTTTTTCCACACTGCCTGGGGCCAAGCATCGCCGCCACGGGAAATATCCCGATCCATTTGGATAGCGTTTCCCGATCGTATTTTCTGTCAATGATGTTCATGAGGAGAGAGATTATATGATAAACCTTGAAATATCAAACTCCATGTATGAAATTTCAAAAAATATTTCTTTGCGGTAATTTTTTTACGAAATCTTGACGCGAAAATTTTCCCTCAAGGCATCCAAAAGCACCGTTCGTAATTTATTGACATAATCATCCGCATCGGTTTCAGACTCAAGATATACTTTCTGAACAAGCGATGCCGCCTTTATGGTTTTTGTCTGTTTAACCGTCTCTTTTTCAGGTGGCAAAAACGCATCTTCGATTTTTTCAATAGCTTCTTCATAAACATTTAGGGATTCAGATGTTTTATAGGAAATTTCCGGGATGCTGGATTCCGTCTCAATCTTCTTTTTGATCTGCTGGATCGGAGTAAGGATGCTGTTTTGGAAATTCGCGTCGGCATCGTGATCGTTGAGTTTCGCCTTAATTTGGCTTATTTTTATTTCCAGCTCATTTTCGGCTTCTTCCCGGCTTTTCTTGAGCATCTCGTCATTGACGATTTCCACCGCAGATATCAAACCGTCCACTTCTTTGAGCAGATCGTATGGACTGGGCGCTTGAGTGATTTCGATCATCCGTTTCAAGGCGCGTTCGGCATCCGGATGCTTATTTAAGGCGGATTTGTTGGGTATGACGGTTTTCATGGAGGCCCTGAGCTTATCCCAGGTACTCCGTTGATGGGCATAAAAATCATTTAAAGTATGAAGGTCATCCGCCGCATCCTTCAGGTCATCTTTTTTAGCGATAAAGGCTTTGATGATTTCAAACACATCATGAATTTTGATGATATTAGCGGTGATATCCAGACAAGAATCAATTTCTATCTTGCCGGGATAATTGCCGGTGTCCGCCAGGGGCTTGTATTTCTCAAGGGTTTGAACCCATTTGGACAATCCTTCGAAGATAAACTGGCTTAGTTTGTCCTGACCGTCCGGGGGGATGGATGCAAACAACTCCTTGGCAAGGGCTTTTGCGTTATCCAGCGCTTTCTTGTCAATTAGGGGCGTCTCGATAATTTTGACGGTTTTCCATTGGTGGGTTTTGGTCAACGGCAAAAAGGCTTCTTTGGGTTTGACTTTCGAGCCCTCCACCACCAGACTGATGATTCCGGCCGTGAAGATTTTCGCAATCAGGATCACCACCTGAAACTCGCCCCAGCCGTATGGCCGTTTTGAAAATTGCCGCACAACTTCATCTAATATCACCGGATGGTTAATGGCGGTTTTCATTTTAATATAGACCATCACTTCCTTGATGTCCGCAGGTTCTTTCTCTTTGAGCGCCAGGGACAGTTGATGCTGGGCCACATCGTCGGACTGGAGAATCTGTTTGATTTCGTTTATGGGGTCGCCTGAAACCGATGTCAGGTAATTAAACTTGCTGAATATGTTTTTTACCAGATAATCAAGCCCGTCCGTAATGGCTTTTGTTGTGGTCAACCCCTGAATCTCAAGGCGTGTGCCAAGGGCATAGAATTGCGATTTTGCCAAAAGATCATCCGCCATGTCGATAAGTCTGGTTTTGCGCTCCTGGTTCTCCTCTGCTCTGGCGCTAAGGATTTGTTTTAAATTGGCGGATGCGGCGGCATCGTGTTTTTTCTCAATATATTGTTTGACCTGAAGGTATAGCCTAAGTTCTGATGTCAGGATTGGATCATCATCAATTTTAACAATCAGATTTCCGGTCTGGTTGATGCTGTATTGATTGCATTTTGCAGGGACAAACGAATTGTATTCATCATGAAGCGGGCTGATGATTTCAAGGCCCAATTCATCCTGCAATTCCTTGCTCTTGAATCTGCCGTCACAGATCCGGTTGAACGCATAATCCCGCTTATAATCCGTATAACGGTGTTTAGTTTTATCTTTTAAAATATCTTCAAAAATGATGTCGCTCAAAAGTTCGGTTTCTGCAGAACCTGAAATTTCAACATTTTTAATCTCCCTGGAGACTTCCCGTTCTTCATTGGTTAAGAAAAAATACAGGTCGCCGCTTCGGTTGACCAGGGTTTCTTTTTCAAGTCGCTGCAATGTGCTTTCTATCTTTCGCTTGAGTATGATCCGGTCGGCATCAACTTCATCAATACAAAGAGTGACCAGATTCTCCACGTTGGGCTTGATTATATTCACATACCGGATAAGAAAGAGCGCCTGAAGAATTTGGATGTCAAAAGGGATTTCAAGGCCGGCATTGTCTTTTGCCTGTTCAATGCTGCGTTTGACCGATGTGTCCAAAAAGCTTTCAATACAGGGATAAAATTCATACAAAGGGACCAGCACGCCGATCTCTTTGTTCATGATATTGCAGGCTGCGGATTGAAACGCATCCAGCATGGAACGTTCCCCACGGCTCAAATGGAGGCCGGTGGCGCCGGCTCTCCGGATGGACTCAAATATCTTCTGAACCAGTTGAAAATGAAAGGGTGCAAACGGATAATTATTTGTAAAATCATCAGCAGATCCGAAGTTTTTCATGGTGCTGCTGTCATAAGTAAAACTGAGCTGGTTTTTGAGGATGTCGCCTTTTGCGGCAAACAGATTGGCAAGCTGAGGTTTTGCGGCATTATCTTTTTCAAGCAGCCGCACCTGAATCACTTCGTCTGTATTGGCGCTGGAAAGGGAAAGGCGGGTGTTGAAGCGGCCCTGAATCTTTGAAAAATCCTGGGCTTTGGAGGCTTTCATGTCTCCGAGGATGACATCAATGTCTTCCTGGGAAGTGACAATCACCCATGCCCTGCCTTCGCACAAGCGGCCCAAATCTTCCACAAGGGTTTGAAGGTTAAGCATCAGGTGGGTATCGCCCCCGATAAACTGACCGATTTCATCCACAAAAAAAATGATTTTGTGGTTTTTGGACTTTGAATCCAGATACGACTTGACCCGGTTGGCGAAATTTTCAACAGATACGATCAGATGTTTTTCTGAATTTTCAAAATGTTCCCTTGCCACTTCTTTACTTTTATCCAGGACGATGGATAATGCCTCGACGATTTCATCCTGAAGAAGGCTGTAGGCATCCCGTTCATTTTCCCATCCTGATCCATATATTTCCGCAAACTTGTTCTTGAACGCCTCGTATTTGCCTTTTTTATCAAGGTAGCGTTCCAGTTCTGCAACGGGCAGGGACTGACTGCAATAGCCGAGGCTTTCGTTAAAGACACGCCAAAACACGGACAGGAGGGAGGCTCTGCTGTCACTGGCATCGGCTCGGCTATCAATATTAAAAAGAATAACATCCGTATCCCCATCTTGGCCGACCGCCCGCCGGAGATCCGCAAACAGCATGGCATCCTTTATTTTGTCTTTAAAAAAATTGATAGCATTTTTACAGGTCCCGGAAACCGCATCATGGGCCTCCCTATTCCCCAAAAGATAGGACAAAATTTTAATGAAGTGGGATTTACCAGACCCGAAAAAGCCGGACACCCATACCCCCATGCGATCGGTAAGGGTCGGATCTTTGGCATTATCGATGACGGAAAGATAGGCGGATAAAAATTTTCTGAAATGCTGATCCAGTTCACGGGTGATTACATATTCGTCAAGTTCCTGCCAGATGACTGATTCATTAAGCTGATCTGCTTTGACCACGCCATTGATGGGGCGAGTAATGTCCTTTTTAAATATGTCCCTGATCTGCATGAAGATGATCCTCGAAAAAGAAAATTATGAATTATGTCGCCAATTGAAATGCCCGATAATAATTGGCCTCTTTAAGTTTTCCAAATAGTCTAAGCCCCAGGCCGGTATAAATCCCAGGATAAAACATAACCAGAGGGGTATTTTCCATGAGTGAATGAAGATTATTTAACAGATTATGGCTCCGTAGCAAAGGGTATGCGCTGCCGACACCTGACACCAGGATCAGGTCGTGATTTTGGGGATCTGCTTCTTCCATAAACGCTTTTGAAATGTTTTTAGGGTCTAATGGCCCTTTGATTAAAGAGCCGAGCAATTTCTGATCACCATCTTTTTTTTGTATCGCTATGGAGCGATACAGCAGTTTTCGGGACTTTAAATACGCGAGGATAAGTTCAAACAAATTGATATGTTTGAATTTTAAGTCAGGTTTCTTTTTGGGGAGCTGGCGAATTATGAACTGAATATGTTCTCTGACTTCCATTTCATGTTCAGGCGGGTAATCAAAGACATAAAATCCGATTTCATTGCCCAGCCCTTTATTCTGCAGTAGCGCATCGGATGTTAACCGGTCAATAATTTTATCCAGCCGGCGTTTCAAGTTGTCCATGAATCATCCTTATATTTTTAATGGGTTACTTCCATGCAATGCAATATATGATGCTCCTGGTTTTTGATAAGGTATTGCCGTATTTCCGGAATCACCAATACGGGCAATAACTGGAGATTTTTTGTGTTATCAATATACTTCGATTCTGCAAGGATTCTGAAAATGACTTGCCTGAGTTTCGCTATCGTTGACGCTGCCCATTGCTCTACACCTGGATCAACCTGTACGCAAGTTTCAATAAAATCTTTCCAGTCTTTATTATCCAGTTTTTTGATAAATGTCCGCCAGTGCTGCCGAATAACCGTATCCATGAAATCGCCGAGCAGGGGACTGTGTTTGATGGCGGCTGCCAGAAGCGCTTGAGCCGTAACACCAGAGGAGCCCCGCACTATGATATCCCATAATTCGGGTTCCATTAGCGACAAACGATTTTTGATGAGTTTGGCCTGGCGTTTGGCCGTCGCCGGGGACCGTTTCTGTAAGATATTGTCAATGACAATGGCCTGATGCCAGGCATCCGGATTGGCATTGTCGAGCAAAAGGCGGGCAATCTTTCTGCTCTCCATTGTAAGAAGAGATCCGGCAACGATTTCACCGTTGTATCTTTGGGTATGTGATTTTAGCATTAGATAAAAAAAGGTTCCTCGCTGTCTAATGTGGGTAAAGCTGATTGAAATACAGGCGCATTGCTGTTTTATATGAGCTGCTCGTTCAAATCAGCGATGACGAAATTTGAGAAGTCAAGGAATCTTGCTTATACTTTAAGTCCGGTAATCTTCAAGAATACGATAGGTATTGTTAAGCATTTTTTATCCGGTCTCAAATATATCTGCATCTGTTTCAGCACCGCGTGGGGAAGCAAATCAGCCAAGCCGAATGAAACGATCCATTCTTTATTGAAAATCACCTTATCAGTAGGGGCGGGTTCGGAACCCGCCCCTACTGAA
>CAIPMW010000079.1 GCA_903866255.1 uncultured Chlorobiaceae bacterium
GACTCCAATTCTCGGATCCGCAAACCTTGCTCTCCCATCATCGCATTCTGTCAAATAACGTGCCATCTTTCAGGCTCTCCCCCGCCTCCTCTTGCCTTTTTCAGACCTCCTCTCAGCAGGGAACACAATGTATCATTCCATCCCCAAAATTCCTAAGCTTTTCTTCTTCCCTTTTTATTAATACCAACCTTTTCTCCTTACTATCAACCTGCTATTGAGCGACTACGTCCCCAGGATCAAGAAATATCAATAACACTGCTCAAATAAAAAGCCGCCTGATGCTCAGTGCATAAGGCGGCTCTCGCAGCAATAATTACATAAAGAGGAGTGCCTAGTGATACTGTGCGCTCTCTTCTTTGACGAATTCGACCAGCAGCTTCAAATTTTCTGGCTCCATATCTGGAAGAATACCGTGGCCAAGGTTGAAAACGTGACCAGAGTGTTCGGTATGCTGGCCAAAAGATTTAAGAATCTTTGCCGCTTCAGCCTTGATCCTTGCAGGTGTACCGTAAAGCACCGTAGGGTCAAGATTCCCCTGGAGTGCGACACGATCGTTCAGTTCCGCACGAGCCTTGCCAATATCAATACCCCAACCCAGACCAACGGTATCACATCCGGTATCGGCAATATCGGAAAGAATTGTGTTACAATCTTTTGAAAAGACAATCACCGGAGTCTCAGGATGTTTGGCCTTGATTGCCTGTACCGTATCCTTGATGTAGGGAAGTGCATATTCACGATAGTCGTCTTCGGAGAGAGCGCTTGCCCATGAGTCAAAAATCTGGATGGCGTCGGCACCAGCTTCGATCTGCTTCAGCACATAAGCGGTAATAACGCCTGAAATTTTACCAAGAAGTGCATGGGCCATCTTCGGCTCACGATACATCATCTGCTTGGCATAAGCATAATTTTTTGATCCACCACCTTCAACAGCATACGTGAAGAGCGTCCAGGCTGCACCGGTAAATCCAATAAGAGGAACTCGATTATCAAGCTCTTTTTTGGTCATACGAAGCGCATCAAGCACGTAGCCAAGTTTTTCATCAATGTCAGGCACAATCAGTTTGTCAATATCGGCCTGCGAGCGTATCGGCGGAGTGAGCTTAATCCCTTTGGATTCAATGATCTCAACATTCATACCCATGGCCTCATTAACCACAAGGATGTCTGAAAAAATAATCGCAGCATCCACACCCATCAATTCTACAGGCTGAATGGTGACCTCGGTTGCCAGTTCCGGAGTTTTACAGAGGGTTAAAAAATCGGTTTTTTCTCTCACGGCGCGGTACTCCGGCAAATAACGACCGGCCTGGCGCATCACCCAAATTGGTGTTCTTGAACATGGCTGGCGCTTTAATGCCCGGAGAAAAAGATCATTTTTGAGCATGCAATGCAATAATTTGATGGGTTAACAAAACAAAACGCCCGTCAGAATATCCGGAAATCACCGGCTGAGAGCAAAGGAAAGTGCGAAGTTACGCATTTTCATCCTTTTATTAAAACTTTCCTCAACAGATATAACAAGCACAGCGTCAACCAACGATATGTCTTTTGATCCCAAGCTCTTTCGCACTATAACCAAGAGCCAGACCAACCATCTCCGAAATGTGAAAAACAGGAATTGATCTCTCAACACCAGCCTGTTTGAGCGCTTTTGCCTGATAGCCATCCAGTGAAGTATGACACAATGGACAGGGTGTTACAATAAAATCCGCCTGTGAATCAATTGCCTCCTGGAGCGCCTCTGCTGCCACATTGAGCGACTCCTGCTCGGCAACCAGCAGAGTGTGAAATCCGCAGCAGCGATTTTTATGCTTATAGGGAATGGTTTGACCACCCAGCGCCTCAATCAATTGATCGAGTGACGATGGATCACGAGGATTATCGTGACCAAGAACTGTCGATGGCCTGAGAATATGGCAACCGTAAAAGGGGGCAATCCGATAGTTTTTCAGCGGAACCTTCACCTTCTTGCCAATGGTATCAAGCCCGACATCGTCAACCAATACCCACAGGAGATGACGCACCTCTGAAGTGCCTCGATATTCAAGCCCCTCCTTTTTAAGAATCTCATTGACCTCTTTTTTCAGCTCCGGTATCTCATCAAGTTTCTTCTTGGCGCTGCGTATCGTCATCAGGCAGGTGTTGCAGGAGACGATAAGATCAAGCCCCATCTTTTCAGCAAGGGCAATATTGCGGCCATTGACCAGCGCAAAATGTTTCGGACTGACATAGTCAAGATTACTCCCCCCGCAACAGGTGCCTTCGTGCAGTTTAACAAACTCAATTCCCAAATCCTTTTGCCACAGCCCAATTGAACGATCCACCTCTTTGGTCATGGACTCATTAATACAGCTCAGGTAATATGCATATCGCTTCATCCAGCAGTTCTCCCCTGTTATTTTTTATGCGATTTGTGATCCTGCCTTACATGTTCGGTCATCTCCCTGAACATCTCCCTGAATATCTTTATACCTTTCGCCGATTTAACCAGCGGCGGTGGTGGTGGAGTGCGGCGCTTCATGATCATTTTCACAGCCATTGGCAGAAGATTCTGCAACGTCCAGACAATACCATTCGTGCGTATCGGCAAAGTGGCTTCGACCAGCTTGCCTTTCTTTTCAATATCGGACATGAAGGCCTCGGCATGCTTAGAACCACTGGTATCTTTCATTCCTCTGAGTTCAATAGCATCCTCGCGTATTCCATGAATGGCATCCATGATCGGAATGCTTTTCACGCAGCTCTCCTGACAACGGTAACAATGCGTGCAATCCCAGACGCCATGATCCTTGACCAGTTCAGCCAGGCGTTCCCCATGAATGGCATCCCTGCTGTCAACATTCATGCGGTAAGACTTCAGCAGCACGGCGGGAGAGACATACTCCTTGTTTGCTCTTAAAATACTGCACTCTGAAACGCACGAAGCGCAAAGGATACAATCAGTCGCCTTGTCGTAACGCAGAAACTCCTCCTCTGAAATCAGGAACTCCTTTTTACCCATACTGGACTCCGGCATGGTAGAATCAATCCAGTTAGAGTAGTGTTTCATCTTGTCGACCAAGGGGTCCATATCGACAATAAGATCCTTGATAAGGGGCAGATTGCGGAGAGGCTCTACCTTGATAATGCCTGGCTCCCGACTTTTGGCGAGCACATCCCAGACCTGGGTTGTACAGGCAAGCTGCGAGAGGCCGTTCACCCTCATTCCGCAGGAGCCGCAGATTCCTGCCTGACAAAAAGCCCTGAAGCTTATGGAGGCATCAATATGTTCCTTGATATAGTTCAAGGATCTGAGCACAGTAATACCTCTCTCGACCTGAATGGTATAATCGTCGAAATAGGGCTTACTGTCAACCTGTGGATTAAAGCGAAAAATCCGGAAGGTTACATCTTTCTTCCCCTCTCTATGCTGATCTGTAGGCGCCGTCATAAGCAAAATGATTAATAAGTTCTTTCCTGGAGTTCATAACGTCCCATAGTTACAGGCTTCTCGCCAAGGACGACGTTACCCTTGACCCGGGTTGCCAGTGTATGCTTGTGCCACTTTGCATCATCCCTCACAGGAAAATCGATCCTGGTATGGGACCCTCGGCTCTCCTCACGGGCAGAGGCACCTGCGGCAACAGTTTCAGCCAGATCCAGCATATTTTTCAACTCAAGCACCTGCATAAGATTGGTATTAAAAACATCACTGGTATCAGTGACACGGACTTTCTTGAACCGCTCTTTCAGCTCGGCAATATCCTGTATGCCTCTTTTCAGCAAAGATGCTTCCCGAAAAATACCGACGTTGAGTGCAAGCGTCTGACCAAGCTCCTCACGCAACTCGCCATACCGCTCATGGTGCCCTGAAGCGTGCATTCCACCCCTCATCTCCTCAACATGTTCCTTAAGCTCAGCTTCCGATATATTTCCCGGCTCAAACTTTCCTGCCTCTTCAGCCGCCGTGTGACCGGCAATACGACCAAAAACAAGGATATCAAGCAGAGAATTTCCCCCGAGGCGATTTGCACCATGAACAGAAACACAGGCACACTCCCCGGCGGCATAGACACCCTCCATGATTGTCCGGGTGAAGTTATCGGTATCGATGCCTCCCATTGAGTAGTGTGCTGTCGGTCTGACAGGAATTGGCTCATCTATCGGGTCAACACCTTCAAACTGCATACACATTTCGCGTATCTGGGGAAGGCGTGACTTTATGAGGTCAGCCCCGAGATGAGTAAGATCAAGATGCAGGTACTTTCCTGCCGGGCTGTCGAACCCTCTTCCTTCAAGAATTTCCGTTTCAAGTGAACGCGACACAAGATCCCGAGGGCCAAGCTCCATCTTCTCTTTTGCATAGCGCGCCATGAAACGCTCACCATTCCTGTTGATCAGGTAGCCCCCTTCGCCCCTTGCCCCTTCAGTAACAAGCAAACCACTCTTTCGGAGACCTGTTGGATGAAACTGGACAAACTCCATATCCTTCATCGGTATGCCCGCCCGGTAGGCGATAGCCTGACCATCTCCGGTATTTCCCGCTGCATTGCTTGAACGGTTCCAGTACATTTTGGCATAGCCACCCGTTGCAAGAATCACCGTCCTCGCAGGAAAAGCCTCAACATTGCCGGTTTTCATATTCATGGCAATCAGCCCCCTCGAACGACTACCCTTGACTGAAAGGTTCAATGCAAAATACTCATTGAAAAAAATCACCCCTTTTTTCAGACACTGTTCGTAGAGCGTTTGCAAAATAGTGTGGCCTGTTTTATCGGAACAGTAACAACATCGTGGACGTCCAGCCCCACCAAATGGGCGCTGGGCAATGGTGTTGTCCTCCATTCTGGACCACGGCGTGCCCATATTCTCAAGTTCACGGATAATTTTCGGTGCTTCAGAGCAGAGCACATCAACAGCGTCCTGATCTGCAAGATAATCGCTACCCTTGATGGTATCGAAAATATGCATTTCAACGGTATCGTCCTTTGCCTTGTTACCAAGCGCAGCATTTGCTCCACCCTGGGCCGCTGAGGTGTGTGAGCGGTTCGGATAGACTTTGGAGAGAACAGCAATATTCAGTGAGGGATTGGTTTTCATCGCCTCCATGGCAGCATAGAGCCCGGCTCCCCCGCCTCCAACAATAACAATATCAAATGGTTTCATACGCTCAAATCTCTTTATGAAGTTCCAAAAAAGAGCCTCAAAGATTAAATGAAAGGGCACAACAAGGCAGTGCCCCTCTGACTGAAATTGGTCTTTCTGATTAGTCCTGATAACAACCGTCACACGGTAAACCGACTGCTACAGGGCAACATGGTTATCATGAACGGGAAGCTCTTCAACGGCATGAAGCACATCGGTCATATTGAGAACGCCCAATATTTTATTGTTTTCCATGATAGTAAGACGCCTGATATTGGTACGTTTCATCAGGCGAAGAGCATATTTGATTCTAAGGCTGGGGTCGACACTGATAATCGGCTTGCTCATGATCTGAAACACAGGGGTATTCCAGGGATCACGGTGAATATCCTCGCCAGGATCAATCACCTTTTCAAGAATATCTTTTTCAGTAATAATGCCGTAGCAATCATCTTCATTGCGGGGTTCAACTATAAGGCCGCTTTCCTTGCTCTTTTTCATAATCTGCAGCGCCTCAGCAACCGTACAGCTTCCCTTGATTATATGAAAATCTTTCTGCATAAGAGCAGATACCGGCAGCGTCCGCAATGTTATAAGCTGATCCATAGCCATCAAGTTACTTAAAATTAATAAAGCAGATAATGCCCATTTTCACCATCAACAGAAGAGATAACCGGGCACCGATTTTACTGTCAGAACTCAAAAAAGGAGGGGTGCCAAAGGTCACTCACAGGAACGAGGATAACGGCACAAGGCTCTATTTTAAAAAAAAAACAACATAAATGCAAAAACTGCCCGTTCAAAACTAAAATTAGGTAATACCATGGGCTTTTTTGTATGCCGCCCAGCGTTGTTTGAGATGAAGGAAGGCATCGAAATCTCCCTGCAGAAGAAATGGATTGGTGCCGCGCTCAGCGCCAATGGATGATACTGGAGACACTCCATAATCGTGTCCCGGATAAACTATTGTCTCTTCGGGCAGGACCATGATTTTGTGATGAAGCGACTCATATTCCTGAAGAGCCTGCTCTTTGTTGCCAGTACCCCCAACCTTCCCGGTAAAGAGAGTATCGCCAGTAAAAAGGGCATTGCCGATATGAATACAGATTGAGTCGTGCGTATGACCGGGTGTACAAATTATATGAGCTATAAGGGAACCAAGCGGAAAGAGAGCGCCGTCGGCCACCGTGATACCTGTTTGCGGACAGGTATCACCATAAAGCATCGGCTTAAGGCCGGTCATCAGCCCTATTATCCCGTTTCCATTGGTATGATCGTCATGACCATGGGTGGAAAAGATATAGCGAATGACAAAACCCCGATCCGCAGCAAACTGCACAATCATGCCAGGATTGAATGAAGCATCTATAACCAGAGCTTCACCTGTACTCTCACAGGCGGCAAGGTAACCGAAGTTCCTGTCACCGCCCATACGAAACTGTTCAACAATCATAAAATACCTCAACGTCTATTTTTTCGCCTCCTTCTCTACCATATAATAGACAAGCGGCACAACCACGAGCGTCAGAATTGTAGAGAGAACACCACCCCATATCAGCGATATGGCCAGACCCTGGAAAATTGGATCGAACAGCATTACCACAGAACCAATAACCACTGCGCCTGAGGTAAGAATAATCGGCCTTGTACGAACTGCAGCAGACTCTATCACCGCTCGCTTGAGATCAGCCCCCTCTGCCCTGCGGATCTGGATAAAATCGATAAGCAACACCGAATTGCGTACCATAATTCCTGCCAGCGCAATCATGCCGATCATGCTTGTTGCAGTGAAAAATGCCCCATGAAGCCAATGGCCTGGAATAATTCCAACCAAGCTCAGCGGTATGGCAATCATCATGATCAGTGGAGTCCTGAAAGACTGAAACCACCCTATGATCAGAAGATAGATAATCACCAGAACAACGGCAAACGCTGTGCCAAGATCCCTGAAGACCTCGTAGGTGATTTGCCATTCGCCATCCCACTTCATCGAAAGTTTATCCTCCGAAAAGGGGTTGGATGTATAGAGGGGACTGACAGAATAGCCTCCAGGCACCTTGAGCTTCTGGATTTTTTTATCCATATCAAGCATGGCGTAGACCGGGCTCTCCGTTGCTCCCGCAACATCGGCTGTCACATAAACCACCCTGCGCAGATCCTTGTGGTAAATGCTCTTCTCCTCAATCCTCTCTTCAACTTTCACCAGTTCATCGAGCGGAATCATCTCTCCCGCACGCATACGTGTAGCCAGGGTACCCAAACCCTGTGACTGAACAAAAATACCGGACAGACTCTGCAAAGAGCTCCTGTCAGACTTTGGAAGCCTCACCTGGATAGTCACAGGATCAATCTCCTTGTCGGTATGAAGCAGTCCCACATCCATTCCGGCAACTGAAATGCGCAGCGTCTGTGCAATCTGTTCGGCGCTCACTCCCCGCAATGCGGCACGCTCTTTATTAACCACCAGATTGTACACCTTCTGATCATCCTCAACAACCCAGTCAACATCAACAACACCCGGTGTCTCCTGAAAAACCTGCTTCACCTGCTTTGCCAGTGCAATCTGCTCGCTCTGTGACGGTCCGTAAATTTCAGCAACCAGGGTGGAGAGTACCGGAGGACCAGGAGGAATCTCTACAATCTTGGCGTTGCCATTGTAACGCCTGGCAATCTGCTGCACACTGGTCCTCACTCTTCTGGCAATCTCATGACTCTGTGCCTTTCGTTCACCCTTGTGAACAAGATTGACCTGAATATCAGCCATATTGGCCTTTTGACGCAGATAATAGTGGCGCACAAGCCCATTAAAATTTATTGGAGCATTGGTACCAACATAGTACTGATAACTGCTCACCTCAGGCACGGTTTTCAGCCAGTTGGCAATCTCTTTTGCCACTTTTCCGGTCTGCTCAAGCGATGTGCCCTCCGGCATATCCAGAATAACCTGAAACTCATTCTTGTTATCGAAAGGAAGCATCTTCATCTGTACCGCCTTCATCGGCACCAGCGCTATTGCGCCGACCAGCATCAACCCTACAACCCCGAAAGCAATCCATCTCTTGACACTGCTCTCAATAAATGGTGAAAGAATTGAGTTAAAGAGTCTGTAGTAACCTGTTGTGGTAATATCGTACTCTTGATGATCACCCTCCTCTGTTTTCAAAAGTCGGAAAGAGAGCCACGGTGTGGCAATCAGAGCCACCAGCAACGAAAAAATCATGGCAAGTGACGCGCCAATCGGCATCGGACTCATATATGGCCCCATCAGTCCGGAAACAAAAACCATGGGAAGCACTGCGGCAATAACCGTAAAGGTTGCCAGAATAGTGGGATTTCCCACCTCATTAATGGCGGTAATGGCTGCCTGCAACTTCGGCTGGCGCTTCATGGCAAAGTGACGGTGAATATTCTCTGCAATGATAATGGAGTCATCAACAACAATACCAGTCACAAAGATCAGCGCAAAAAGCGTCACCCTGTTCAGGGAATAATCGAGCAGATAATAGATAAGCAGGGTAAGCGC
This sequence comes from uncultured Chlorobiaceae bacterium, assembly GCA_903866255.1. Classification (GTDB taxonomy): domain Bacteria; phylum Bacteroidota; class Chlorobiia; order Chlorobiales; family Chlorobiaceae; genus Chlorobium. The sequence continues at coordinate 8,651 of CAIPMW010000079.1, forward strand.
AAAGGTGATAGGCACCGAGGCGAGCACCACAAGCGCTCCTCTCCATCCAAGAAAAAAACCCACAACAATTGTTACCGCCACAACTGCCATCAGCAGATGCTCAAGCAGGGTAAAAACCTTTTCGGATGCTGAAGCACCATAGTTTCTGGTTTCACTCACTGTGATACCGGCAGGAATAACCGTCTGCCGAAGCCCTTCAACTCTCTCCATAACCTTCCCTGCAAGCAGAGAGGCATCACCACCCTTCCGCTTGGCCACGGTCAGCGTCACCGCCGGGTACTCGCCTGATGCAGAACCTTTCGGGGCCGCAGCCGCATAACCGAAATAGTTATAGTTATTCACCTCTTCAGGACCATCCGTCACCGTTGCAACATCGTGCAGATAGACTGGTGAGGAGCCATAAAGGCCAACAACGATATTGGATACCTCGGCAGCACTTTCAAGAAACTTTCCTGTCCGCAGAATAATCTCCCGCTCAACCTGCTTCAACTCACCTGATGTCATCTGACTGTTCGCCATCTGTATCTGGCGGGCAATCTGCAACGGACTCACATTGAACTGGCGAAGCCTCTCCTTGTCAAGCACAATCTTTACCTGGCGTTTCAATCCACCTTTCAGCTCTACATCGCCAATATTGTTTATCTTTTTTAGCTCCTCAGCAACCAGTGCTGCAGTTTGGCGAAGCTGATAAGGATCAGTGGTTTTGCTCCAGAAGGTGAGATTAAGCACAGGAACATCATCGATGGAGACCTTTTTCATCAATGGAAACTGAACACCCTGGGGCATCTTGTCCATATTCTTCATAATCGCGGTCCAGAGCTTGACCATGCTTCTCTCGGCATCTTCACCCACCTTATAACGAACAGTGACCAGGGCAACATCAGGCATGGAGGTCGAATAGACATAATCGACTCCCGGGATTTCAGTCAGGGTACGCTCCAGAGCCTTGGCAACACGCGCCTCAACCTCTGCTGGCGTTGCCCCCGGATAGGGAATATAGAGGTCAACCATAGGCACCACTATCTGGGGTTCCTCCTCCCTGGGAGTCATAAAGGTGGCCATAATGCCAACCAACAGAGCAGCCACCATCAGGAGTGGCGTAATTTTAGAGTTGATAAACTGTTTGGCAAGTTTACCGGCAATACCTTCCTGCATAGTCAAGATCCCCCTTTATAATAGTCTACTTCACTTTTTGAAACGCAATAATCGTACGCAGCCTGATTCAACCTCATTTTTGCGTAGGTAAAGGCCTGCTCCCTCATCAGTAATTCGAAGGTCATCGCCATACCAGTCTTGTACTTCTTGCCGATATAGTCAAAACTTGTTCTTGCCTCTTCCAGAGATTTTGATGCCACAGCAATTCTGGTTTTAGCGGTTTTAAACGACCTGGAAGACCTGTTCAGCTCAGCAAGCGAGTTACTCTTCGCCGCTTCATACGTATACATCGCCTCATGCTCCTGTGCTTTGACCTCCTGCGTGCGCCCCGCCGCTGCCATACCGTCAAAGATGTTCCACTGCATATTCATGCCAAGCGCCCAGCCAGCACCACCGCTGAATATATTGTTACTGTGCAGGCTGGTTTGCAGAAATGCGTTTAAACGAGGAAGGGTGGACTCACGAATCATCTCCGACTGGTAAGAGGCAACCTGTCGGAAGGCTTCATAGGCCTTGATATCAGACCTGTTCACCAATGAGGCTGATGCCTCTTCACCAGGCAGGGAACTATCAGCAACAAGCTCCCCGGTTGGAACAAGAGTAACACCGGAATCAAGCTGCAGCATCACCTTAAGCATATCAGCAGCATTGTTGACCTCATCCTGCAACAGCAACTTCTGCTCCTGAAGCTCAGCGAGCCGGACATCAGTTGAAAGCTTGTCAGATTTACTCAACATTCCAGTACTGTAGCCTTTCGCCGCCTCAGCGCTATACCCCTGCATAATGGTGATGGATTGATCGACAGCCTCAATATTTTTTTTGGCAAGAAGAAGTCCATAATAGAGCTTGCGGAGCTGCAAACCAATCGTCTCTTGAGTTCTGAGCGCCATAAGCTCCTGTGCCTTTTTTGCCGTCAACGCCATACTTCGCCCTGTGGAAGCATCTGCATTATAGATCGGCTGCATCACCTGGAGAGAGGTATTAAAGTCATTGATAACATCGGGATGCGTCATCTTCGATGCCTCAAAATCGGAGTTCTGCAAACTTTTCTGCTGCAGTTTGTAGACCAGAGCTGCACCGGGATCATTGGTGATGGTCAGGGTCTCCGAAAACGTCACTTTCGGCAAAAATGCCTGCCGACTCTGAACCACACGTCCATCTGCCTGATCAACCCTGCTTCTGGCCGCCTTTATGGTATAATTGTTCTGACGAGCCCTCTCAAGAGCATCGGAGAGAGAGAGCCGCATCACCGCTTCAGCGGCTGCAGCCTGCAGCGGCAAGGATAAGCCCCCTGCCACACAGACACCAATCAACGCCTTGTACAGCTTCATGTTCTTTTACTGTTTTGAGATAAGTTTCAAAATTTTCTCTACATTTCTGGAATCATCCTGACTCAGGCACTCCTTCAGGTTGCGATGAAGCACGAGCGAAAAGGTGTTGTCGAGAGCAGCTTTTGCTGCTTGAAACTGTGTTATAATATCGGAACACTCTTCCCCCTTTTCAATCATCCTCATAAGTCCCTCAACCTGACCGGCAACCTTTTTCAGCCGGAGAATCACATCGCCCATTGAACTTTTCGATTCAACCATAAACCATGGCATTAATATATTTTACAAAATACCTATACCCCGTATAGGTATAATATACACATTAAAAAATGGCGCACAAACAAATTTCGCTTGTGCGCCGATATGTGACTGATTACTTTTTCCCGCCCTCTCCACCAGGTTCAGCACCCGTGCTGCAGATATCTGCCTGCACCTTGCAGAGCATGGTATCGGTTGCCTGCTGCATGATCTGCGACATGATCGCCTCGGTCATGAACTTGAGTATCCCTTCCGGCATAAGGTTCAGGGGAAAAGAGAGTTCAAAGTCAAGACAGATATCGGTGTCGAAATAGACAGAGGTCTTGTCATCGTGCTGATGGAGCAGACAAATTTCTGAACTTGCCTTTCCGACAAACGTGTTGGGAGAAGATTTATCAAATGCAGGATAGTCATGAACCGCCTCCCAGCGAATCCGCTTTCCCTTGCCATTGTAATGTGCCCTGTTTTTAACTCTGGCTTCGGCAAATGCCTGACCCCACGTGTCGTCAAGCGAAAAATTTTCTTCGTGTTGACGAACAAAAAAAACAGCAGTTATAGGATTTTTTCGGGGGTCATCCACCTGGAGAGTCCACTGAAATATATTGAGATCCGTATAATACTTCACATTACTGCAGTAAGGATTACACTTGATCAACTTTTCATGATCGGCAAAATAGATACCAGATTCATGAAAACATGAGTCGAGAATGACGTGCGCTTTGCTTTTGCCTATGACTTCCATAATATCAGAGGAATAATTTAGAAGCAGAAAAACGGTTTGGAACATACCCAAATCGACAGATAAACTGAGACGTTCCCTTGAATACTCATTTGACCATTGCCGTTACTCTTAATCTTCAAACTCCTGGGACTCCTTGCGACGTGCAAGAGTTTCGGAAACCGTATCGGCAACTTCGTCCACCACCTTCCCTGCCACAAGGCCACCAATACCAGCAAGAAGCACTCTGGGAACTCCCTTGATAAAGAACGGGAGACCCAAAGGGGAGAGCAGAAACGCCCCCCCCGCAATTGTCGCGGCCGGCCTCACAAGAAATTCTGGCGAAATGTTTTTTGGCGGAACAAACATGGGTGCCCCCGGCTTTATAACGTTAAAAAAATGACAGCAAGCTACTTCTTGGGCTTTGCTCCCTCAGAAATTTTATTGAGTGAACTGGCAACCATATTCATCATCATCTCGGCAACCTTCAATTGCGATGCGGCAATATCAGTCAGAGACTGGCAGAGCACCTTGAAGGCCTCGACGGTGTCGATGGCTGACTCGGGCTGCGCTACAGGAGCCGGAACACTCTTAGCCGGAGCTGGTGCAGAAGATGGAGCTGTACTGACAGGGGGCTGAGGAACATCTGCCGATACACTGGCTCGCTGAGCCGGAGAAGATGCTGCCTGGGGCGACGACGAACCCGCTGTTTCATTACCGGAGGAAGGTGTGGTTCTGAATGAAGAAAAAAAACCACCACTCTTTTTATTCTTTGCCATAATAGTTAGTTATAAGTTTAAGATAAAACAAGTTCACAAGAGGACAAAAACAGAGAAGCATTTCTCCGGCTCTCACTTCAATGACGGAACAACAATGATATAATGTAAATAATAAAGCGCATCGCAAGCCCATTGCAGATGAAAAAACTTTTAAAACAGGCGGAATTTCTTAATTTTGGCTTGAGTTTTCCAGAAACAGACCTCCCCGCTCATGCAACATATTGCCCAATACACAACATTGTTTGCGCCAGTACTTTTTTTCTTTTCCGGCATTGCAATTGTGATACTTCTGAACAAATTTATCGGGAAAAAAAAACTTCCGGCAAAGGAAAAAAATGAGTAAGGGATAGCCTGGCCACCCACCAGACATCCAGACACCAGTCAGGTTCCGCCGAGGTTATCCCTCGCCTCTTCGAGTACATCAAGGGTAATTTCCGTATACCCCATCTCCTCCGCATACTCTTCCGCCATGGTTTTGAACTTCCCCTGCATGAATGCAGGCATGGAATCAAACCACTCCTTGGCCTCCTCGGTCCACTTCGCAGACAGCGCCCTGGATTTCGGGCCCTTATTGTACTCAAGCAGCATATCCTCCACAAATGAGTCAACGGTACCATCTGAAAGAGCGGCGGGTCCGAAAATCTTTTCAGCAAGAATTTTATTCCGCATCAAGTGCATTTTCAACTGCGGCAGATAGAGCAATGCAGCCACGGGCTCTGAACTTCCACAAAGCAGAAACAGCGCCACTTTTTTCCTTCTCAGATTTTTCTTCAGATTACCGTGGATAAACGCCCCCAAAAGCTGTGAAGCAACAACAAAATAGTAAACAGGTGCACCAAGAACAACCAGATCAAAATCTCTGACAAACCTGTAGTCCGCAAAGGGTGTACATTTTGCTTTTTCAACATAAAACCCCGATTCAGCAAGACTCAACCCGATGGAATCAATAACCGCTTCCGTAGAACCACTCGAAGTCTTACTATCATACAGTATAATTGCTTTCATATTATGGTATTATATAAGACGCGGCATTCAGTAGTAATAGTCAGTTGTGAGTTTGTGAGTGAAACGATTCATGGCATAGTTTGCGAGCCAGATCCAGTTCATTGGTTTGCCCTTCATCCGCTTGAGAATAGCGCCACCCTTGTACACCTCCTGCTGGAGTTTAACAAAATTCTGCAGCAATTTGTCGCCAGCCATTTTATTTGGTTCAAACATATAATGGTAGGTGTCGTACTTGTCCCAGTCAAAATGGCGCATACGGGGCTTCATTTCATCGAAATAGGGAGTACCGGGAAAGGGTGTCACCAGCGAAAAAACAGGAAATTCAATCCTGTTTTTCATGATGAAGTCGTAGGTAAGCTGAAAACTCTCCTCGGTATCGTTGTCGAAACCAAACATGAAGTAGCCCTGTATGGCAACACCGTTATTATGCAGATTGCTCACCACCGTCTCATAACTTCCCAGCCTGTTTGAACCCTTCTGAACACTTTTAAGCGTTTCAGGATTGAGCGACTCAAACCCGATGCTCAACAAATCGCAGCCTGAACGACCAGCCAGCTCGGCAACCTCCGGTTTATCGAGAAAGTTCATGGAGATATTGGCATTCCAGTGTACACCAAGCTTTGCCATCTCCTCAAGCAATGTCATGAAATACTTGGGACGGAAGCTGATATTGTCATCCATAAAGGAGAAATTCACCCGCTCCTTGTTCAGCCGTTTCTGATGATAGCGCATCTCATCAAGCACAAGATCGAGCTCCCGATATCGGTAATTTTTACCGTAAATAGTAGGGGTTGTACAGAAATTGCAACCGACAGGGCATCCTTTGGTCGCCAGAATCGGAATACGGGTACTGTACTTTTTTGCGTTTTTTGCAGCAAGCGCATAACTGAAATCAGGATGAAGCATTGTGCTCATGGGCTTGAGCTCTTTTGCCCGGTAAACCCTCTGCATGGTCCCCTTCAGAACATCAACAGCAAGCTCAGTCCATATCGACTCAATTTCACCATACACCACACTGGTGCAATGCTGCGAAGCCTCGTCGGAGAGCATGGTAGGATGAACGCCGCCGAGAATGACGATTTTTCCCTGACGCAAGGCCGCATCACCAATCCGGTAGGCCATGGACGCATTGAGAGTTCGCGATGTGACAGCAACCACATCAAACCCTGAAAAGTCTTCGGGCACCTTGTCGCCAAGCCGCTCATCAATAAAAGTGACATCGAACAGCTTGCCGACCATGGTTGCCACCATGATGAGGTTGAGCGGCATACTGACCGTACCCGAATCCACCATCATACTGGTGGTACTTACCGGCTGCACAAGAAGCCACTTTTTGCGCGATTTCTGCTCTCTTGCAAGCTGACTGAGCACCTCTTCTGAGGCATCGGAAGAGGTGACAAATGGAGAAACAACAGTGTTGGATTGAGAGATCTGCATACCCTTGAAATCTGCAAAAAATGTTAAAAACCGTTACAAACCACGGTGACAAGGTATGAAAAGTTTTTTAAAAAAACGGGGGCTCACTCCAAAAAATCACCTGGGGCAACGTTGAAAAAATCAATGCGACTGAATATTATACGTACTGGTCAAAATCAGACTTGTTGTCGGATATATAGCACTATCTATATTTGAGAAAGTATATTATCGGGTTTTCGACCAAACGGTTTCTTGGAGATTGAGTACTTCTTGCTTATTATAGGCTGTTCTTTTCTTTTCGCTATTACCCTGATTTTTTCATTTCATTTCGGTCAATCGATAAAAGTCCGAACTATGCGTATTCTAACGTTTACAGGTAAAGGCGGGGTAGGCAAAACAAGTGTTTCTGCGGCTACTGCTATCCGCTTGTCGGAGCTGGGCTATCGCACTCTTGTTCTCTCAACCGATCCTGCCCATAGTCTCTCGGATTCATTTAACCTTCCTCTTGGCGCCGAGCCAACAAAGATAAGAAAGAACCTTGATGCCATCGAGGTCAATCCGTACGTAGATCTGAAGGAAAACTGGCAATCTGTACAAAAATTCTATACAAGAATATACCTGGCTCAGGGTGTATCAGGAGTTGTCGCTGATGAGATGACCATCCTTCCGGGCATGGAAGAACTCTTTTCCCTCTTGAGAGTAAAGCGCATCAAAGCTTCATGCCTCTATGATGCACTTGTGCTCGATACTGCGCCCACAGGAGAAACTCTTCGGCTGCTTTCACTCCCCGATACTCTCGCCTGGGGTATGAAAGCCATTAAAAATGTCACCAAATATATCGTCCGGCCCCTCAGCAAGCCACTCTCCAAAATGTCTGACAAGATCGCAAATTATATCCCTCCTGAAGATGCACTTGATTCTGTTGACCAGATTTTTGACGAACTTGATGGCATTCGGGAGATCCTGACGGACGACAAAACATCGACTGTACGGCTTGTGATGAACGCCGAAAAGATGTCAATCAAAGAGACCATGCGGGCGCTGACCTACCTGAACCTCTATGGATTCAAGGTAGATATGGTACTCGTCAACAAGCTGCTTGATACACAGGAGGACAGTGGCTATCTGGAAAACTGGAAAGCCATTCAGCAAAAATACCTTGGCGAAATTGAGGCGGGCTTCTCACCCCTTCCGGTTAAAAAGCTTCGAATGTATGAACAGGAAATTGTGGGGCTTAAGGCCCTCGAACAATTCGCCAGAGATATCTATGGAGAGACGGATCCTTCAGAGATAATGTACGACGAACCCCCGATCAAGTTTGTCCGAAACAAGGACATCTACGAAGTACAATTGAAGCTCATGTTTGCGAACCCCGGTGATATGGAGATCTGGGTAACCGGTGATGAGTTATATATCCACGTCGGCAACCAGCGTAAAATAATTACGCTTCCGATCAGCCTCACAGGGCTTGAACCGGGAGAGGCGGTCTTCAAGGACAAGTGGCTGCACATTCCTTTCGATCTTAACAATCACAAGCAAAGCCGAATGGAAAAAGAGTATAATAAAGAGCTCAACTGAGTGCCCGGCTATACTACTTCAATCACAGAGCAAAATACCTTATAAACAGCACGCAAGCATGTCTCATACTGCACCTCAACAGATAAAACCTCTCAAATTCCTCCTTGTCGCGCCAAAAGGCAAAAAAGATTCAAAGTCGAACCAGAAGCCTCTCTTCAACATGGCAATAGGTGCTCTGGTAAGCTTGACACCGGAACAACATCAGATTGAAATTGTTGATGAACATTTTGGCGATGTTGTCAATTATGAAAATGAATACGATTTTATAGGCATCACTTCACGCACTATTGATGCAACAAGAGCTTATGAAATAGCCGACAACTTTCGGGAAAAAGGGCAGAAAGTCATTCTCGGCGGATTGCACATCTCGTTCAATATTGATGAGGCAAGAGTACATGCCGACTGCATTGTCTGCGGCGAAGCAGAAAACCTCTGGCTGACCGTTCTTGAGGACATCGCTCTCAACTGCTTGAAACCACTCTACAATTCAAAAGAGTTCCCACCGGTAACTGAAATTATCCCTATTGATTACGAGAGAATTGCCAAGGCATCGAAACGCGAAAAGGTGGATGGAACAAAATCCATCCCTCTTTACATCACCAGAGGCTGCCCTTTCGAATGCTCATTCTGCGTCACCCCAAATTTTACAGGCAAGCTCTATCGCACACAAAAACCCGATGCGCTGAAAAAGCAGATTGAAACTGCAAAAAAAGTCTTTTTTAAAGCGAAAGGAAAATCATCAAAGCCATGGTTCATGCTTTGTGATGAAAACCTTGGTGTCAGCAAGAAACGGTTATGGGAGTCACTTGAATTGATTAAAGAGTGCAATATCAACTTCAGCGTCTTTTTCAGCATCAATTTTCTGGAAGACAAGGAGACCGTCCGAAGACTTGTGGAGGCCGGATGCATTATGGTGCTGGTCGGCTTTGAATCTATAAAACAGAGTACTCTTGAAGCCTATAACAAGGGACATGTCAATTCAGCAGAAAAGTTTGCCCGTCTTATTGATGAGTGTCGCCAGGCGGGCCTGAACGTCCAGGGAAATTTTCTGATCAACCCATCGCTTGACAGCTATGAAGATATGGATGACCTCGTTGCATTTGTCAGCAAGAACAATATCTTCATGCCGATTTTCCAGATTATCACCCCATACCCTGGAACAACCATGTATTGGGAATACAAGAATAAAGGGTGGATCACCGACGAAAACTGGGAAAAATACAATGCCATGAATCTTGTCATTCGATCAGACAAGTATGACCCCGTCAAGTTTCAGCACAAATTCATGACCAGCTACAACAGGGCTTACTCATGGAAAAACATTGTCAACAGAGTGAGAGTGAACCCCTATAAATTGCTCAATCTGGTCACCAGCCTTGCCTTCAGAAAAAACCTTCGTGAACAACTCGATATTTTTGAGCAGGAGAATAACATCAAGAGATAACACCTGCATCATACACTGGTACATACAGACGGGAAAGATTTTTTTTCAATCATCTACTCAGCACAAATTAACACTATGAGAGACAAAGAGTTACTAAAATACAGCCAGAGGGCCAACGACCTTGTTTTCAAAGGGCTGGTGGAGTTTGGTTGTATCAAGGCTGCCCTTGAACTTGATCTGTTTACACATCTTGCCAATGAGGCAAAGGAGACCGAAGAAATTGCATCCAGTATCGGCGCAATCCCACCACGACTTGTCATACTGCTTGAGGCCTTGCGGCACATTGGGATTACTGCAGAAAAGGGTGGCAAATGGAGCATCACCCCGTTTGCAAAAACAATGTTTCTGCCAGACCGGGATCTTCCAAATCTCAGCATGGTGCCATTGACAGAAGCGATGGCACAACTATCTGACAGTTTCTACCTCAAAATAGCCGATGCCGTCAGGGGAAAAGTGGCCTTCAAAGCTGAGGTACCCTATCCCCCCATCTCACGTGAGGAAAACCTCTATTTTGAAGAGATTCACCGCAGCAACGCCCATTTTGCCATTAAACTGCTGCTTGAAGAGGCCAACCTGGCAACTGCGAAACACCTTGTTGATGTGGGTGGCGGCATAGGCGACATCTCTGCTGCTCTCCTGAAAAAGTTCCCCATGCTTGATTCGACAATCCTCATCCTGCCCGGAGCCGTTGAACTGGTCAATGAGAATGCTGCCGAAAAAGGGGTTGGCGACAGACTGAGAGGCGCTGCCGTTGACATCTACCAAGAGCCATACCCGGCAGCAGATGCTGTCATGTTCTGCAGGATCCTCTATTCGGCCAACGAACAGTTGACGGCAATGCTCTGTACAAAAGCCTTTGACGCGCTTACACCCGGCGGCAAGCTCATCATTCTCGATATGATTATCGATGATCCGGAAAGACCGAATTTCGATTATCTGAGCCACTACATTCTTGGGGCCGGATTACCTTTTTCAGTGCTTGGCTACAAACAGCAGAGTCGTTACAAAGAGATTCTTGAATCTATCGGATTCACAAGCGTCCGATTCGTAAGAAAATACGATCATCTCCTGTGTGAAGCTGAAAAGCCTGCATAAGATGAGAGGGATAGCGGCCGTTCAACAGCGAACGACCGTTATTTTCGATTTTTATCAAAAGGGGTGCCCGCATCACGCGGAGCAACAGCCCTCCCGACAAACCCGGCGAGCACAACAAGGGTGATGACCCAGGGCAGTGACTGCACCAATTGTGACGGAATTGATCCCGTCTGGAGCCAGATTTCCATCGATTCGGTAACAGCAAACAACAAGCTGGCCAGGGCCGCACCAATTGGAGTCCACTTGCCGATAATCATTGCAGCAAGAGCAATATAGCCTCTTCCGGCAGACATATTATCAGTGAAGGTGTGCTGCTGAAATACAAGAAAAGCCCCTGCAAGAGCTGCAAGTGCGCCAGAGACAAGCACGCCGGAATACCTCATCCAATCTACAGAAACTCCTGCTGCATCGGCAGTTTCAGCGCTCTCTCCGGTTGCCCTGAGCCGCAGGCCATAAGGGGTTTTGAAGAGCAACCACTGACCCGAAACCACTGAAACAACTGCTGCGATGAAAAGTGGATCCAATGCCGGAAAGGGAGCCTCGAGCCCCGCTATACGCGGCGAATTCATTGTGCTGCCATAGAGAAGAGTGAGACCAAAACGGGTCGCCCCCATCACAAGCATATTGATGGCAATACCTGCTACAATCTGGTCTGCCTTCAACGTAACCGTCACAAAAGCAAAGAGCAACGCCACCCCCAGACCACACAGCAGCGCCATAAAAATTCCCAACGTGGCAGAACCGGTGCTGTACTGCCCATAAGCAGCTCCAAAAGCACCAACCAGCATCATACCCTCCAGGGCGAGATTCACAACCCCGCCGCGCTCGGAGAAGGTGGCACCAACCGAGGTAAGCGTGTATGGCACTGCAAGGCGCATAATCTGCAGCATAATCACAAGAGGCTCAATTCCCTTCATAAAATCAGTAATGAAATGTCCTTTCCGGTAGTATTTGCATCCAATATTTATTAAATTCTCTTTCAGTTAAAAGTAGTCAACTTCACCTGTTTTATCACCACCTGTTTCAATTTTCAGGTGTTTAAATAAAACATAATTACTCCTGAAAACATGCCAAAATCTGAGATTACCAACGAAAAGAGCGCCAGTAAACAGTACATCTACAGTTTCTCCGGCGGATCTTCTGAAGGTGATGCATCCATGAAAAATCTGCTTGGTGGCAAAGGCGCCAACCTTGCGGAGATGGCCAACATCGGTTTGCCGGTTCCTCCGGGCTTTACCATCTCAACCGAAGTTTGCACCTACTATTACGACAATCAGAAAAATTACCCGCGAAATCTTTTCGACCGCGACATCCCAAACGCTCTCCGTAAAATTGAAGAGGAATTAGGCAAAAAATTCGGCGATCCCGAAAATCCTCTGCTGGTTTCGGTGCGTTCAGGTGCAAGAGCCTCCATGCCCGGAATGATGGACACCATTCTCAACCTTGGACTGAACGCGGCAACAGTTGACGGTCTTGCAAAAAAATCAGGAAACCCCCGTTTTGCATGGGATTGCTACCGTCGTTTCGTACAGATGTATGGCGACGTGGTGCTCGATCTCAAACCAACCGACAAAAAGCAGATTGACCCCTTCGAGAAAATTCTTGAAGCAAAAAAACACGAGCTTGGCATAGAGCTCGACACTGAGTTTACCGTCGAAGACCTCCAGGATATTGTTGCAAAATACAAAGCAGCCATTCTTGAAAAAACCGGCAGAACATTCCCTGAAGATCCACACGAACAGCTTGTTGGAGCCATCGGTGCCGTCTTCAACAGTTGGAACAATGAACGGGCCATCGTCTACCGTAAACTGAACCATATTCCAGGCTACTGGGGCACCGCCTGCAACGTCCAGGCGATGGTTTTTGGCAACATGGGCGAAGATTGCGGCACAGGCGTAGCTTTCACCCGCGATGCCGCCACCGGCGACAACATCTTCTATGGCGAGTTTCTCATGAATGCACAGGGTGAGGACGTTGTTGCCGGAACAAGAACTCCGCTGAAAATAGAACAACTCAAGGCTGACAATCCCTACATTTACAACCAGCTCGAAGAGATTCGCTCCATTCTGGAACACCACTACCACGACATGATGGACATTGAGTTCACCATTGAGAACAACAAACTCTTCATGCTGCAGTGCAGGGTCGGCAAACGAACCGGAATGGCTGCGGTGAAAATAGCCGTTGACATGTTCAACGAGAAGTTGATCGACGAAAAAGAGGCACTGATGCGCATTGAACCCGAACAGCTCAACCAGTTGCTCAGGCCTGTCTTTGACATGAAAGAGAAACAGGCCGCTATTGCCGGCGGTAGACTTCTTGCAACAGGGTTGAATGCCGGCCCTGGAGCCGCAACCGGCAAAATCTACTTTAATGCTGTTGATGCTTACGAAGCTGGCAAGCGCGGCGAAGCGGTCATTCTTGTCCGCATCGAAACATCACCGGAAGATATCAAGGGGATGAACGCCTCTGAGGGTATTCTTACTGCCCGTGGTGGCATGACCTCCCATGCTGCGCTGGTTGCCCGTCAGATGGGCAAGGTCTGCGTCGCAGGATGCGGAGCACTCAATATCGACTACCAGAGAGGTGAAATGCGCGTCGCAGGAAAGGACACCGTCCTCTCAGAAGGCGACTACATCTCCATCGACGGAAGCACGGGTGAAGTGATTGCCGGAAAAGTTCCTACCAAAAACTCTGAAATCATTGAGGTTCTGGTTGACAAGACCCTCAAACCGGAAGATGCGGAGACATGGCCTATCTACAAACAGCTTATGGAGTGGGCCGACAAATATCGTAAACTTAAAATCCGCACCAATGCCGACCAGCCGGACCAGGCTGAAATTGCCATCACCTTCGGCGCTGAGGGCATCGGCCTCTGCCGTACAGAGCACATGTTCTTCGGTGGAGAGCGTATTGATGCCATGCGCGAAATGATTCTGGCCGACGATGTTGACGGACGCAAAAAGGCCCTTGAAAAGCTGATTCCATACCAGCGCGAAGATTTCTACGGTCTCTTCAAAGCCATGGGATCCCGCCCTGTCACTATCAGGCTGCTTGATCCGCCGCTGCATGAGTTCCTTCCACACACCGAGAATGAGATCAAGCTTCTTGCCGGAAAAATGGGCAAGTACGTTGAAGAGGTCAAGGTGCGCATTAATGAGCTGCACGAATTCAATCCCATGCTTGGTCTTCGTGGCTGCCGTCTGGGCATCCTCCATCCAGAAATTACGGTCATGCAGGTTAGAGCAATTATAGAAGCTGCATGCAAACTGAAAAAAGAGGGACTTGAAGTTGTTCCTGAAATTATGGTGCCACTGGTCAGCACCGTCAAAGAGCTTGAAATCACCAGCGAAATCATCCATAAAACCGCACGGAGCGTCATTGCTGAGCAGGGAACAGGGGTAAAATACCTGGTGGGCACCATGATTGAGGTACCACGAGCCGCCATTACCTCCGACCAGATTGCCACCGCTGCCGACTTCTTCAGCTACGGCACCAATGACCTGACACAGATGGGGCTCGGCATGAGCCGCGATGACTCAGGACAGTTCCTTCCGACCTACCAGCAGCAGGAGATTTTTGCACGCAATCCTTTTGAATCTCTTGACATTGATGGCGTTGGCCGCTTGATGAGCATCTCGGCCAAAGAGGGTCGTGCGGTCAAACCGGACCTCAAGCTTGGAATTTGCGGTGAGCACGGAGGCGATCCTTCAACTGTTGAATTCTGCCACAAATTAGGGCTGAACTATGTCTCATGCAGTCCGTTCAGAGTTCCAATTGCACGCCTTGCCGCTGCAAGAGCCGCGCTGCAGGGGTAAAGAGAAAAGTTTGCAATGACTTCATAAAAAGGCGGCCCGAAAAGGTCGCCTTTTTTAACTTGAACACTACCTATGGAATTCAGCCATATCAACATCAGGGGAGCCCGAGTACACAACCTCAAGAACATCTCTCTTGATATCCCTCGCAACAAGTTTGTTGTCATTACCGGTCTCTCAGGTTCGGGAAAATCAAGTCTTGCTTTCGACACCATTTATGCCGAAGGACAACGGCGTTTTATGGAGACGCTCTCACCTTATGCACGCCAATATATTGGCAGCATTGAACGCCCTGACGTTGATTATATCGAGGGACTTTCTCCGGTTATTGCTATCGACCAGAAAAGCACCAATCGCTCACCACGATCAACGGTTGGCACCATTACGGAGATTCATGACTTTATGCGCCTGCTCTACGCCAAGGCCGGACGACGTTACGACCCGGTCACCGGTGCAGTGCTGCAACAGCAGAGCGAAGAGAACATCATCGAAGCCATCCTTGGCCTGCCACACGGCACGAAAGTGCAGATTCTCTCCCCCCTCGTGACGGGACGCAAAGGGCACTACCGTGAACTGTTCGAGCGCCTGCTTCTCAAAGGGTTTCTCCGGGTACGTATTGACGGGACCTACCGGGAAATGGAAAAAGCCATGCAGATTGAGCGCTATAAAAGCCACTCCATAGAACTGGTGGTTGATCGACTGGTTATTGGGCCCGACTGCCAGGAGCGGCTGAAACAGGCGATCACCCTGGCCATTGGCATGTCGGAACACAAATCATCCGTGATATGCGACCCCGCAGAGAGTGAGCTGAAAGAGCTCGTCTTCAGTACCCGCTATGCCTATGCCGATGGCTCTGTGCCGGTCGATACCCTTGCACCGAACAACTTCAGCTTCAACTCGCCTTATGGTGCCTGCCCGGAGTGCAACGGTCTCGGAGAGTTGATGCAGCTTTCGGGAGAGCTGATGATCCCGGATATGTCGCTCTCGCTCCATGAAGGGGGGCTCGATCCATTTGGAAAATCAGGGAAACGAAACCTCTGGCAGGTAATCAGGGCAATTGCCAAAGAGTTCAACTTCACCATTGACACTCCTTTATCTGATATCCCGCCAGAGGCAATGAAAATTCTGCTTGAGGGATCAGGCAGCCGCACCTTTAACGTCAGCTATACTTACTCCGGGCGCGACACCCTCTACCCGCAGCCTTTTCAGGGCGCTCTCCCTTACGTCCGGGAGATCCTGAATAATGCCAGCACCAGTAAAGTGCGGGAGTGGGCAGAGAGCTACATGGTTCGCCAGCCCTGTCCTGCATGCAAGGGAGCAAGACTCCGCAAGGAGAGCTTGCTCGTGAAGATCGATGAGCTAAACATTGCTGAATCCGAAGCGCTGCCTCTACCGGAATCGCTTGCCTTTTTTTCGGCGCTCCCCGACAAACTAACCTCAAAGGAGCGGCTTGTTGCCACTCCGGTCTTGCATGAAATTGTCAAACGGCTTGAATTTCTCCTGAACGTCGGGCTCGGCTACCTCTCTTTGGACAGAAGCTCACAAACCCTCTCAGGCGGTGAAGCACAGCGCATCCGGCTCGCCTCGCAGCTTGGCTCGCAACTCAGCGGCGTGCTCTATGTGCTTGACGAACCAAGTATAGGACTACACCAGCGCGACAACCATAAACTGATCACCTCCCTGAAACGACTTCGCGACCTTGGCAACACCGTCCTTGTGGTTGAGCACGACAAGGATACCATGATTGAGGCAGATGAAATTATCGATATGGGGCCCGGAGCGGGAGAGTACGGGGGAGAAATCGTTGCGCAGGGATCCACAGCCACCCTTGACCCAAATTCTCTGACCGCTGAGTACCTCTCCGGAAAACGGCAGGTCTCTTTCAAGGGCGAACGGGACGCTACAGGTGAAGAGCAGCAACTCCTGAAACTGAAAGGGTGCTGCGGCAACAACCTCAAAAACATCGACCTCACTATTCCACTCCGCAAACTCGTCAGTATTACAGGCGTCAGTGGTTCCGGCAAATCGACCATCATCAACGAAACACTCTTCCCGATTCTAGCACGCCACTTCTACCGATCCAAGCTGCTCACCTATCCTTATGAGAGCATTGAGGGAATCCAGCATATCGACAAGGTGGTCAATGTTGACCAGTCGCCAATTGGCCGTACCCCCCGATCCAATCCGGCCACCTATACTGGAGCCTTTACCTTTGTCCGCGATTTTTTTACCCGCCTGCCCGAAGCACAGATCAGAGGGTACAAAGCGGGACGCTTCAGCTTCAATGTCAAAGGTGGTCGATGCGAAGTGTGCCAGGGGGCCGGAACCCGCAAAATTGAGATGAACTTTCTGCCCGATGTCTACGTTCGGTGCGAAAACTGCAAAGGCGAACGCTACAACCGCGAAACCCTGCTGGTTAAATATCGCGGAAAATCGATTGCTGATGTGCTGGAGATGAGCATCACGGAAGCAACAGAATTTTTTGCAGACTTTCCCCGCATTCTCCGAATCCTTAAAACCATGCAGAGTGTCGGACTTGGCTACCTGAAGCTTGGACAGCCCTCCCCGATGCTCTCGGGAGGAGAGGCACAGCGCATCAAGCTCTCAACGGAACTTGCCAAGATACAGACAGGCAAGACACTCTATATTCTGGATGAACCAACAACAGGTCTCCACTTCCTCGACATACAACACCTGCTCGAAGTTCTGCGAAGACTTGTTGACAAAGGCAACAGCGTCATTATCATCGAGCACAACCTCGACATTATCAAAAACAGCGACTGGATTATTGACATTGGGCCGGAGGGCGGCCACGCGGGGGGTATGGTTATTGCGGAAGGAACACCGGCAGAGGTTGCCCGCATGGAGCACTCCTATACCGGCAATTTTTTAAAAGCAGAGATGGGAATCGCGTGATTTCACAGGAACTCCTCGTAATAGTCAAGATCCTTGTGGAAGGTCTCTTCAAGAGCGCTGAGGGAGAGAAAAGCCGCAGCAATACAGAGGCCGCCAACCAGCAATGCCCCTGATTCCATACCAAAGATCCCCCGGAAAAACTGGAAAAGCATGGTAATGGGCACTACCATACCCCGAACCAGGTTTGGCACCGTCGTGGCAACCGTTGCTCTAAGGTTGGTGCCAAACTGCTCCGCCGCCACCGTAACAAAAATTGCCCAGTACCCACCGGCAAAACCGAGAAGAGCACACACAAGATAAAAGAATTGCGGACTCCGATGGCCCTGCAGAAAATAGAGGGCAACCGCCGCAACCGTCAGCAGCATAAACAGCAGAATAACCTTTTTTCGGCTTTTCAAAAGCTGGCTCAAGAGGCCACTTGAAAGATCGCCAAAAACAAGTCCAAGGTAGCAGTACATCACCGCATTGCCGGCAGAAACGGGCCCGGCAATACCAAGCTCCACACCAAATTCAGGCGAAAAGGTGATCAGCACGCCAACCACGAACCAGATGGGCACACCAATCATGATAGAGTTGATGTAGCGGAAAAAACGGTTACGATCGGTAAAGAGGGCCAGCATATTGCCCCGACTGAGGCCTGAGTTTGCCTCCATAGCCCTGAACATCCCCGACTCGGCAACCTTTACCCGTGCAACGAGCAGCAGAAGCCCGAGGCCTCCTCCAATAAAAAAGGCATTATGCCACTCATAGGTATTGGCAACTACATTGGCAAGAATGGCCCCCGAAACGCCGATTGAGGCCACAAGCATCGTTCCGTACCCTCTGATTCTGGTATGCAGCACCTCCGACACCAGCGTTATGCCCGCACCAAGTTCACCGGCAAGACCAACACCCGCAATAAATCGCAGCACCGCATAAGCCGGAAGCGACGAAACAAAACCATTGGCAATATTGGCAAGGGAGTAAAGCAAAATAGAGGCAAACATAATCTTCAGGCGACCCTTTTTGTCGCCAAGCCATCCCCAGAGAATGCCTCCAACGAGCATTCCCACCATTTGCATATTAAGCAGATAAACCCCATAATCGATCAGCTCCTTGCCGAAAAGCCCGAACGACTTCAAACTCGGCACCCTGACAATGCTGAAGAGCACCAGATCGTAGATATCAACAAAGTAACCAAGTGCCGCCACAATCACAGGCAGACTGAAAATGTCGCGAACAGACGCCTGCTCCTTATGCTGCACAAAACCCTCCATTCCTGTTTGATGATACACCAGTGCAAATCCGGCAGTGCTTTTTGCCCTTTTCTTTACACTCAAAGACGAAGAAAATGCTTTTCCACAGCCATACAACTATTCGTTGCTGAATCCTCATGAGAGAACTCCATACCTTTTATCGGCATCAGAAGATCGGGAAAGATGCTCACCTCAACACCCTGCATGATCGTGTCAAAAAAGACCACAAAACGGTTCTCCCTTCCCTCTTTCACCACAACACCTTCAAAATCCTTGAAGGGACCGGCAAGAACCCTGACTCTCTGACCTGCAGGAAGAGCAGCAACCGTCCGGTTAATCGCATCAGGCTCTCTCACGAGCTTTCTGAGCCAATCAATATCCCTTGGTGCAATCATGGAAGGGGTACGGCCAATACCAATAAATTTCACCACCCCTTCAGTATCGAGCACCTTAATATTCTCCTTTCGTATATCGATATGCACAAACACATATCCCCTGAAGAGAGGTTCAGAGACCTTTTTCTTTCTGTCGCTCCATTGCTTCCAGGTCTCAAGCAGTGGAAGAAAGCTCACAACATCGTGCTCAAATAATAGTTGATGCACTTTTTTCTCATACCGGGAGCGAACATAAACCGCATACCAGTGTAACCCGTCAATTTCAACCATTCAACCATATCATTGATTGCCAAATCGGAAAAACACCCCTGTACAATGGACCTCATATCTCAATGCATGGAAAGCCTCCCGTATCCGACCGTTTACCGCACACGGACCTTGAACATGTTCATGGAAAGGTAACAACTGCGCATTACTTTACAAATTTATACTGCTGCCAACAAATCCGGATCTCTTCTCCTCTGACATCATCTCAACAACTCCAAACCTCAGCCTATTGCGTCAAGAACGTCCCGCAACTTTAAATTTAAACGAGTAATAGATCCATCCGAGCAGCTCTCGCAAGGCTTGCTCAGACCTGGCGAGTGCTTCGGCGCCCGGTAAAAAACGCAACACGGTTAACTCTGCTGTATCATCGACCCTGTAATCCACCCGAAAGGGCTCTACAACAAATCCTGCATGTTCAAATAACAGAAGTGCCCGACGGGTATGAAAGGCGCTGGTGACCAGAATAATGTTCTTTTTCTCACCAAGCAACGCTGCCGCTGCCACCGCCTCATCAGCCGTATTACCAACCTTCGCCGTCAAACGAATAGCCGTCTTTGGCACCCCAAGCAGCAGAGCACGACGGGTAAGCAACTCACCCTCAGGAACCGCATCCGGTTGCCACGGCATCTGACCCCGGGTAAAGATGATCACTGGAGCTTTTCCCGCCTTGAACAGCTCAATACCTCCCTCAAAGCGATCGACACCGTCACCCCACTCACCAAGCGGAGCGCCCTCAACCTGCCGAATCATACCGCTCAACACCACAATTGCATCCGCCTTACGAACAGAACTCACCGGAAGACGATTGGTACCACCCTCCACAAACCGCATCAAACCATCGGCAACCAAGGGCATACTGAATGCCCAGAGCAGCAGAGCAGCATACCACAGCAGCGCCCTTTTGCGAAAAGTCAGACCCGCAAGCATGCACAGAAGCGTGAAGCCCAAAGGAAGAACAAGTATCGGAAGGATTTTATTGACAAGAAGCATGTTTCACATCCCTGTGGATTTCACTTTGGCATATCGTACTATCGGAACAATACCCGCACAAGCGGTATCCACAACACTCATCAGCGCCGATATCCGTTGATGCTCTCTTCATAAGCGTCAGCTTCCACATTTGCATACAACAACGCTTTACACCGTCTCCCACTCAAACCTGCTGATGTTTCTCGCTTTCGGGTCAAAAACAATGCCAATCAGATAGCGTTCACCTGCATATTTCTCGTAATATTTCATCCTCTTGATCTGCTCAAGCGGCTCCCCGTCGCTTACCTTGAATTCAAAGAGATAAGTTCTTCCCCTGGCCTTTATGGTCAGGTCAACTCTGCCCTTGTTGCTCACATCCTCTGCAATGATATCTAACCCTATACTGGCAAAACAGGCATAGAACACACTTGCGTAAAAGCCCTCGTACTTCTCAATATCATTGTTGGTGAAATTATTGTAGGCAATGCTTGCGAAAAGGCGTTTGATAACGGGTTCAAGACCGCCAACATCTCCAGTGTTCATGAACGCAAGCAACTCACGGCGGATCGGCTCTTTCTCCAAACCGCAGGTCATCGATTGCAAAATATAATTGTTGAAACTAATCTGCACCTCCTTGTTGGGAAATCCCAACTCGTACACCACTCCCATCTCCTCCTGTACCAAGCGCTTGATGGTCAAATAGCCGGTCTGAAACATAATGGTTTCCAGATCAAGATTTTCAATATCAAAGCTGTTGACCAGTGACTCATCAGTTTCCAAACCATTAAATTTTGGAACAAAATAGTTGTTCTTTTTAATGAGATCAATCAGAAATTTTGGCGTTCCTGTCTCGAACCAATAGTTTTTGAACACACCATGGTTCTTGATAAAAAGCAGGATATCATAAGGATTGTAAACACTGTCACCCAAAAAATTATACCCGTTGTACCACCGTTTGACCTGCTCCATATCAACACCTTCAAAATAAGGTGCAAAAGTGGTTTCCAGATCAAGCTGGGTGTAACCGCAGACATTGCCAAAGTCGGGGTTCAGGCTGATGTCTTCAAGATTGTTCAGTCCGCTGAAGAGCGACACTTTGGAGAATTTGCTTACACCGGTGAGGAAGGCGAAGCGCAGATACCGGTCGTTCTCCTTGATTTTGGTATAAAAATCACGCATTCCATCCCGAATGACCAGAGCCTGTGGAATATTCTCAATATTGTCGAGAATCGGTTTGTCGTACTCATCAATCAGGATGACAACCTTTTGATGATATTTCTCACAGGCTTTCTCGATTAATTCTGCGAAAAAGTGTTGTGACCTGGCTCTGTTTTCACACTCCAGCCCGAGTCGCTTCTCATTGGATTTGAGTATGTACAACAAATCCTCCTCCAGGTCGGATGTCGAGTGAATCCCGCCACTAAAACTGATTTTGATGACCGGATATTTCACCTCCCAGTTCCATTGCTCCTCAATCAGCAGCCCCCGGAACAGCTCCTGATTTCCCTCAAAAATATCTTTCAGCGTGTCGAGAAACAGGCTTTTGCCGAATCGCCGGGGCCGCGACAGAAAAACGTATTGATACGTCTCA
>CAIPMW010000080.1 GCA_903866255.1 uncultured Chlorobiaceae bacterium
AAAGGACGGGTTGTGCCAGAACTCTCAATCGCTGCTTTTCGTGAAATTCTTGTAGGTCATTATAGGCTTATATACTATCGCTCTGCAGAGCGAATAGATATTTTAACCGTTTTTGAAGGTCATCGCTTACTTCGTTTAGAAAAACTTATGCATAACCCTTCGTAGCGCGAAGCACATATCGAGGCGATCTGATTGCCGTAGGGCTGCAACGCATTCCGCTCTGACGAGGGTGTTTGTGAAACACCGGTATAAAAGATCACTACTGTCCGGTTATAAGTCAAACAAATTTAACTGGTTACAGGTATTGGTCTCCTGAGCGGGGCCAGCAGAATTCTTAACTAATTGTAAAATATCGACTTTCTCAAAAACACTGACACTCAAGATTTGTAGGAAAGTGTAGAGAGTTATATCCAAATTCATGCGCTTTTTAACCAAAGCTATAAGCACATAAGCTGATATTGCTGTCCAGATTTGTGTTTTAACTGCATTTTCAGAATTCCCATAAAACGCTTTTATTCGTAAATGTTGTTTAATCGGGATAGGGGACGGCCAGAAATCCTGTCCGTTCCCCTCCCAGACCACCCGGCATGCGGGTCCGCACCGGGCGGTTCGAGTAGTTGAGGTCATGAGAGTCGGGGTACGCCAAGTTTATCGAAGTAGGCAATGGGCATAACGCGGTTCATCTCGTAACGGCTCTTGTGCCACCAGCGGCACACATTCAACGCCACTCTTCCGGCTTGTTCTTCACTCGCACCCATTCTCCGTATTTCACGATATACCGTCGTTCCCCGTCGCCATTGCTTGAGTTGCAACGCACGCAGTCGGTGCCGCAGCCATCCATCCAATTTCTGAAATATACTGGGCGTTTGAGCCAATTTGAAATAGGCTTTCCAGCCCGGCATGTAACGCCTCAGTTCTTCAGCAACCTCATTCAGACTGCGCCCGCACGTTCGGCGTGTAATCTGCCGAATGCGCTTCTTGAAAGTAGCTATCGCTTTGTAGGCTACGGCGCGTCTTATCTCCCCTCCGGGCCCTTGCCAGAAGTGGAAGCCCAGAAACTTCCTGCCATAAGCACGCGTCACTGCCGTTTTGCTTTCGTTCACTTTCAAATGAAGTCGGTCGTAGAGCTTCCGCATTCCCACCAGCACCCGTTCACCCGCCTTCTCGTAAACGTTACGTCGAGTCACCCCAGGGAACCGCCCCCCAAGGTGCTCACAGATACGGACGTGAACGTCTCCGCTCATCCGGCTCCTCCTATTCCAGCCTGTCCATATAGTAAACGCCAGTGCGCGAACAATTGAGTGTTTTGCCGAGCTATACGCTCCAACCAGTGCATTGCTTGGCGTTTATGGCCTTTCAAACGCTTGAACTTTCGCGTAGCCCACAGCATGAGTTTGCGATCTATGTGTCGCAAGGTTGGATAGAGTGCAGATTGATAATATGCACTGTAGTAGTTTACCCATCCATGGATTACCGCGTTAAACATTCGGGCCAAGTCATCCAGTGCTTTATCACTGCGGAGAGGCAGTTTCCAGCTTCGGACTTCCTGCCGGATTGCTTTTGTGGCTTTGTTGCTGACCGCCGGACTGAAGTTGATAAAGAACTTCCCCCACCGGTTCTTTGACCGTCGCGGCCTGAATGTAAAGCCCAAAAAGTCAAAGCTGGTTTCCGAATAGTCCCCACGCCGATCACCATCTTTACAGTAGACAATCCGGGTTTTCTCTGGGTGAAGCTCTAATTTACAGTCTTTAAACCGTTGCTTCAGTGCTGCCAGTAGCTCCTCTGCCTGTTCTTGTGTCTGACAGTGGCAAACACCATCATCCGCGTATCTCTCAAATGAAATCTGCGGATAATTTCGCTGCATCCACACATCAAACGTGTAATGCAGAAACACATTGGCCAGGAGTGGACTGATGACTCCCCCTTGGGGCGTACCTCTATCCCTTTTCTGCAAGGTTCCGTCCGGCATTTGCACGGATGCTTTCAGCCACCGCTCGATATAAAGCAACACCCAAGGTTCTTGGGTATGCCGACGCACTGCCAGCATCAGGAGTTCATGATCAATTGCATCAAAGAAACCCTTGATGTCGAGTTCAACAACCCAGTTGTTACGCCAGCAGCGCTTGCGCGCTTGCCCTATCGCTTGATGTGCTGATTTGCCGGGACGGTACCCGTACGAATCAGGATGGAAGTATGGCTCCACCTTTGGTTCCAGTGCTTGTTTAACCACCATCTGGGCTATCCGGTCGGCTATCGTTGGCACTCCTAATGGGCGAATGCCTCCGTCTGCCTTGGGTATCTCTACCCTTTTTACCGGTGGCGGCATATAGCTTCCTGATGACAACCGATTCCAGAGCTTGTAAAGATTATTTTTTATCTCTTTGTCAAACTCTTCTATCGACTGCCCGTCCACTCCCGCCCCGCCCCGATTGGCTTTCACTCTTTTGTACGCATCCCATACCTGACGTTTGGCTATGGAAAACGACTTTGTCTGATTCATGCAAATCCTCCCATTGCTGGTTGTTCACCCGTTTCAGACCGAATAGGGTAACCCCTTCGCTCCAGTTCCATTACAGAACCTTCATCACTACTACAGGTTACTCCGCCCCTGTACCCCGCCTCGGTACTCTGACACTTGGAGGATCTCTCCTTGTGTTTCTCCCTTAACATCGGGGTGACAGGTTCCCACGTTCCGCACAAGAGCCTGAACCGTGTTCTCGCCACCTTTATGCCGGATGCCGTCTGGCCAGTAAGCAGGTTGCTTCCAGACTTATCCCGGGTTAACGACTCCCTCCCGGTTTTGACATCGTTCCTACGCTTTCGGCACGTCATCAGTGGTTCATTTGCATTCGACTCCACGGTTCTTATCTGACAGGGTCTTGCCCCGCCTTTTCCTGACTCGCTCACCACCACATCTCTTAAATGCAGCAGCAGCAGGTGATTTGAAGTCTCCGCCTGTACGGCGACTCCGAAGGGCCCACCTTCATCTCTTGTGCAGCATGGCGGCACAGAGGACTTTCGTCCTCCTGTGCGCCTTCGTGGCGCACAGTCATCGGTGTATTTCACGAATTTATGGCCGCGTCGCTCCAGTTCCCGATCTACTTCGTCCAGCAACACGTTTGCCAGTAGCGGCGACAGTGGCCCGCCTTGCGGTGTCCCCTCGTGTCGCTCTTTGGTTACGCCTTGTGCCATAATGCCTGCCTCAAGGTATCGACGTATCAGCCGTAACACAGCTTTATCGTTAATCCTTTTCGACAGTCTATCCATGAGCACATCATGATTGACCCTATCGAAAAATCGCTCCAAATCGACATCCACTACAACCCGGTATCCTTCTTGCACGTACCGTTGCGCTTGCAACACTGCATCTTGTGCTCTCCGGCCAGGTCGAAAGCCGTAACTTGATTTGGAGAATGTCGGGTCAAACAATGGTTGCAGGATTTGCAACAGGGCCTGTTGAATCAGACGATCAATAACGGTCGGTATGCCAAGGTCACGCTTGTCACCACCAGATTTGGGAATTGCTACCCAGCGTACCGGTTTTGGCCAGTATAGGCCCGTTAATAGCTCTTCCCGTATCCGTGACCATTCGCTTTTCAGATACTCTATCGTTGCCTCAATCGTCAATCCATCTACCCCTGCACTTCCGCGATTGGCCTTGACATGTTTCCATGCCTTGACCATATTCTCCCTTTCGACGACCTGCAACAGCAAGTCGTTTCGTCCTAAACCTTTGGTTTCATGTTGCGCCAATCCTGCTTCATCGCGTCCAATACCAGACAAGGCTTCACCCTGCCCTCCCTTGGCTCGCTCCGGTTGCCCGGACTTCTGATGCAATGCACAATTAAGCAACATATCCTCCAGTTTTCCTTCTCGTTCGGCCCTTCACTCTTTACGAGCTATTACGGCCTCTGCTGACTTCTCGCCCCACATTGCTGCGTCGCCCTTTCAGGCATAAGGCGAGACCTCCCCAGGTAAGAGTTCGATCCTTCCCCGCACAACCGCCGGATTTACGCAGCCTGACCCTTGACCACAAGAGCTTCGCAGTTAGATGCCTGCTCGCCCTGATCGGCTTCGCCTCGTATCCGATTTTTGTTCATCGGCTCGCGGTTTCGTTTCACGCTTCCTCTCCACACTCGGTCACCCTCATGCAGTTGCGCTTCCCTTCGTTCGCTGTGGTCAACTCACGGGAGGACTTTCACCTCCAAGATCTTGCCCATGTGGGGGCACATCAACTACCCCGCAGCAGAGCTACGGGGTATGAATTCATGTTTAAGATTTTCTTCCCGAAGCAAAGCTTCGAGGAATATGTCCTATAGCGATTAAATTGTGCATTATCTGTATGATCACCGGGGTTCTTTGCCATCATTCATGGTCATGACGGATGGCAAGAAGTCAGACATTCGAGTCGCAAAAAGTGAGGCGAAACTTGATTTGCACCTTCTGGCGGACAGCATTATTTCTGTTGACCGGGCATATATTGACTTCGAATGGCTGTAGAGCCTTGATCAACGTCACGTCTGGTTTGTCACACGCGCTAAAACCTCAATGCAGTACCGTATTGTCGGACAGCATCAACCAATTGATCATCCTCAAGTAACTCGGGATGATGAAATCGAGTTAATCGTTGAGAAAACCAGAAAAAAATATCCAAAAACCTTTCGCCTGGTCTGCTATACGCATCCTGAAACCAAGAAAGTTTATACATTTATCACCAACAATATGAAACTCCCTGCAGCAACGATTGCAGAGATTTACAAGTCTCGTTGGCAGATTGAACTCTTTTTCAAGTGGATCAAACAGAACCTGAAAATCAAGTCATTCCTTGGAACAAGCCAGAATGCTGTGTTATCCCAGATATGGGTGGCTATGTGCTATTATTTGTTATTATCGTACATCAAATTTCAGACAAAATACAGTTACTCTTTGCAGGCTTTGACAAGAATGATCGCTTCTGTGATCATGGAGCAACGATTGCTTATTGATATTTTGTCGTTGGATGAGCGCTCACTACAAACAGTACGGGATCCTGTTGCACAGCTCTCTTTATTTTAACCGGACACTACTGTTGATGAAACGGATAATCTGGATACAGCAAAGAAATGCCAGAGCGTATCTGTCGCACCGGAAAAAATTGTTCAAAAACTTAGACTAACTGATCAAATGACGTTGTAGGGATAAGAGACCAACATATTTTTGAGCCATTAAACCCAAAGCACCTATGACACATGGCAACCTCCGGTACAGCAGCACAATTTGCCTGTGCGGGAATTTTCGAGCGATTCTTTTCCCTCCCTCCATGCAAACCAGGCAACGCCAAGCGACCCCGCGACATCAACCAAACCGATATGAAAAAATTCATACAGGACACTGCTGACAAGCAGCACAACAGATAGCCAGAGACAGGTTTTTGTGCAATTGGCATCTGCCATAATAGCCTCAGAGTGCAACGCCTTGCCTGCCTTCATCTTAGCACTCATGAGCCACCACATCGTGGCAATCGAAACCAGAGAGACCACAATTCCGGGAACCGTTGTTGCCGGACGACTCCCCTGAAACAGGTTGAGAAGTGCACCAAAAACCATGCCTGTGGTAAGCAGATAAAAAGCCAAACCGGTAATCCGCAGAGCCTGTTGTTCAAACTTGTCACGCAATTCAACAGGGCTTTTACGCATTCTCGCGACCATGTGCACAATTCCCGCTCCAGAAATCACCTCCACAAGACTATCGAATCCGAATCCAAGCAGTGCAAAAGTATCATCGCTAAATCCAAACCAAATAGCGACGACAGCCTCAATGATATTATACACGATAGTCACCAAGCCCAGAACCAGAGCAATATTCAGAAGTGATAAGGTCGTTTTTACTTTCATAACTGACGGTAATTTACCCAAAAATGGTACGGGAGCTATCACAAGCGCCATTACTTACCACAATAACCGCACCGTTCCGGCCGTGGTTACATCCCTGATTCGTGTGCTGTAGAGCCTGATATTGAGTTCCTCCTCCTCTTGGGGTAATACGATCAGTCAGACTACCGGAAAATATTTTTTGTTATAGAGATAACAACAGAACAGAATTGAATCAATCTGTAAACGTAAGAAAAAAATGAAAGATTAAGCTTCGAAGTTGACTCCGGGGTCGCATCCCGGCTTTCTCACATAACGGGCCGGGTGCGACTCTTTTGCCCAGATGACACCATCCCGAACCCCGGGATAATCACGGCAGTCCTCCAAAAGCTCTTCAAGGCCAGCACGTGCCACATTATTCAGCTTTACCCTCCATCTCTTTGGAGGTAACTGATACCCAGCTCCCTTCAACGATGGTCAACAGGACTGTCTCCCCGGTCAAGAATCCTCCGGCAAAACCGAAAAGGGAAGTCAAAAAAATCTATGACTTCTTGTAAGAGCTCCTCCCCATAAGTCCCGTGCTTGGGCAAAAAATGCCGATTTGAGTTTTTCCTATGTCGTGAATGCATTATGAGTCCTACAGGTCGCACAACATAGTAATACAAGAATATCAGTCAAAAACAACAAACCCTACTGCCAGCCATTAACCATCTTGAAGATCTCCCTGTCACCAATCGGCACAGGAATTGACGCTATGGGGGCATCCTGAACAAGGGTGTCAGCAATTTCGTTGTATGGTACCAGGCACTCGGCTTTTCCCTCAGTGTCATCCATGGCAAAAAGCGTTTTACCGGCAAAGCGGCTTTTGCGGATCAGTTCGTGATAGGGCACTTTGGCGAGAAGCCTGGTTCCAACTTTTTCGGCGAACTGGTCGAGCATGTTGGTGCCGCCGCCTGTGGTATAATCAACTCGGTTGGCAACAATACCGGCAAGTTTCACCTTGTAACGAACACTTTTTTGCTGGATGGCCATACAGAGACGATTGGCAGCAAAAATGCTGTCGAAGTCGTTGGTGGCAATAATAATGGCATAGTCTGCATAGTTGAGCGGGGCGCTGAAACCGCCGCAGACGACATCACCAAGAACGTCAAAAAGGATAACGTCATATTTTTCGTAGAGGCCAAGCTCCTGTAGCAGGGTGACTGATTCACCAACAACGTAGCCACCGCAGCCGCTTCCTGCGGGAGGTCCACCAGCTTCAAGGCAGTCTATGCCTGCAAACCCAGTTTCGATAATATCCTCTGCACTCAGCTCCTCGTGGTGAAAATCAACCTCTTCAAGAGCTTCGATAACAGTTTTCTGAAGTTTTCCGGTAATGGGAAAGGTACTGTCATGCTTGGGATCGCAACCGATCTGCAGTACCTTGGCGCCTTTCAGAGCAAGCGCCGCTGAAATGTTGGCACTGGTGGTGCTTTTTCCTATACCGCCCTTTCCATAAACCGCTAAGACTAAACTCATAATAATTAACAGAAGAATATGATTGATAGAAAAATCTTATCCGCCGAGCGACTCTTTAGCCTTTCTGAAGACCTCAACGGTAACCACAGGTTCGCCAATACTGCGTGCAAAGGTGTCAGTGTTCTTTCTCACCTTTTTGCGAACGAAAAACGGCACCTTCTTGAGCATGGTTTCAGCCTCATCAGTCCATTTCATCTCTCCATCTTCAGAAAGAACGAGGGGCTCAGAGGTAACTGGCGCACCAGCTTGTGAGACCTCAGCAGGAATACTGTCGGATGGGGCAACCCGTAACTCTTCAGGAGAAGCGCTCTCTTCATACTCCAGACCGGCATCACCAAAAAAGTCAATGAGGTGCTTTTCGAGGCCAAGTTTGCAGGAAAGATAGACTCTGTCAGCAATAACATCAGCTCCGGCAAAACCGAAAAACGGATAATAGCCAAGCAGATGGTTTTCGATATGGGTTGGGGGACAGACAACCATACAGGGCACATCAAGCTTGCGGCAACTATGGCGCTCCATCTGTGTTCCGCAGACCAGGTCAGGCATCTCATCCTCAATAACCCTGGCAACATCCTGAAACCGATCAGTGACCATAAGCGCTCCGGGAAGGTACCCCTCCAGCTCCTTGCGCACCCAGTCGGCATGCTGTTCGAGATAGGTACCAGCACCGATAATCTGCATACCAAGCTCATCGCGCAAAAACTTTACAATACCAACCGTATGCGTGGCATCTCCAAAAACAAAAGCCTTTTTATTGCTGAAACTCTCCATGTCAGCCGTGCGGGCAAACCATGGAACACCGCTCGGAGCACTAAGACCATCAAGCGAAAACGCCTTGAGATTCGGCATGACAAGAGGAGAAGCGCTCCTCTGGGCGCCAATGGTATTCAGTTTTTCAAGAAGTGAGCGCAGCCATGCCATAGTAGGTTGGACTCCAAGAGGCGCTTCTGTGAGTGATGGCATAGAGAACGTCTCTTCAAGATATGCGGCAGCATTGACACCAATTTCCCGATAGGGCGCAATATTGAGCCATGCAGCAGGAAGTTTGCGGAGATCCTCGATGCTGCTTCCCCATGGAGCAACCACATTCACCGTGATACCCAGCGTCTGCAACATTCGGGTGATACTGGTCAGATTGGCTCGAAGGTGAAAACCAAGTGAGGTAAAACCAAGAATATTCACCGACGGCAATGCCGTTTTGTCCTGGGTAACAGCATAACGCTTCACCAGTTCAGTAAACAGGCCATCCGCCGCCTCATTTTCCGAAACCCTGAAGGGATTGAGCGCATAAACCATCAATCGTTCATTCGACACACCGGAATGGGCGGCAAGCTGATGGAGATCCTCCTGAAGCAGAGCGGTACTGCAGCTCGGCGCAATAACGATAAGTTCAGGATTGTAGTGGTGATCAACCTGCTGCAAGGTGGTCGGAAGTCGTGAAACTCCCTGTGCAAGATCTCTGCCGCGAACGACGCTGATGGACAGACCAGGGAATTGAGGAGTTCTTTCAAGCATGGTGTAGGTGGCCGTAATGTAATCATCGCCTTGCGGTGCGTGATAAACGGTGTGAACCCCTTTCATACTGTTGGTGACCCGGCTGATACCATGAAGGGCGGTTCCTTCATAGAGCCAAAAAGCTAAGCGCATACTTCTATAACGTTTGTTGTTGCATTTTCTTGCAGTGAATTATTCGGCACTCGGCATAACACCTTCAAGCCATACTTTTTCATCAAATGCCAGCAGCTTGCTGCGACGCTGGAGCGGTGACACAAAGAGATTGGCAAGAGAGATCACTCCTGACCAACTGTGAATGGGCATAAGCATGAACTCCATGCTCCACTTCACCACAAAACCGTTACCAACAAACGGGTTGGCTGTCATCAGCGAGGTGACAATCAGATCGGGTTTAATGCGCCTGACATCCTCAAGCTGGCGATGAAAGTTGGGCTGTTCAACAACACGCACACCGTCAAGAGCCTCAAGCTCACGAGCATGAAACTTTTTGATGATATACGCACTGCTGCACTCGACAACATCAGCACCGGCATTGTGGAGAAAACGTGCAAGCGGCAGCTCCATCATGGTATCGGCGGTCAAAAAGACTTTTTTGCCTTTCAGAAGATCGGTCTGTGTGCGAATCTTCTCCCATGCAGCTTTTTCCCGATCGCGAAGATCGACAGTAATGCCGAATTCGCGGGCCAAATCCTCCCAGAATGCTCTGGTGCCATCGGGACCAAAGGGAAAGAGCGAGTGAAGAACGCTGGATCCACGCTCTCGGGAAAGCTTGACGGCAACTCTTGAAAGATAGGGCTGTATCGACGCAAGAACAGTATCAGGGCCAATAGCGGGCATCCTGTCGAAGCGCGATTCAGGAAGAAATCCGCCAACAGGAATACCGAGCTCTTCTGCCTCGGCCCTGAGATCATCAGCCGTTGAATCATTGACGGAGCCCAGGAAAACCACCTTTTTCTCTCCGGCAGGTGCCTGGGGACAGAATGGCACAAGTGCAGCAAGCACAGAATCTTCAGCCTGGGTAAAATTATAGACGAGGCCGCTGGCAGGAACAAAGAGAACAGGAACTTGCGGAGTACTGAGATGGTGAGCCAGCCCTTTGAAGTCAACCTTCATCACCTCGGGAGTACATGAAGAGAGGAGAAATATAACGGACGGGTTATGATCAGCCTTGATTTCACTGATAATTTCCTGAAGGGTAGGCTCATTCTTTGAAAGATCCCCCTCCTCCATAAGAGCAATGCCAAAGCGCGGTTTGGCAAAAATCATCATACCAAGAGCATTCTGCAAAAAATGGGCGCAGGTATGCGTTCCAAGGATGAGAAAAAAGCTGTCCTTGATCTTCTGATACATCCAACCAACACAGGCCAGACCACAAAAACTGTGCGTAACGTTATCTTCCTTGATTATCTGAATATCACCGGGAACCTGCATCATTACTGTTTTCTATTGAGAGTTACTGCCCGAAATAACCCATGTTACAACGGCCAGAAATAAAGAAGGTGAAGATAAAATATTTTCGACAATCCCCCTACTCTCCCGACTCGCTTGTCGGGGCTATTTTGGCTTTAACAGACGCTGTCTTCTCTCCGAGTCGGACTGCACGATCACGACGGTCATCTATTTTCATGACAGTATAGACACGCTTGCCCCCCTGACTGAACGAATAATCATGGAGCTTCAAGGCAAGTTCGAAAAGCAGTTGCGCCGGACCTTCCACGGTTGTACCCATATCATGAAGTCTATAGCTGCAACCGCTTGCTCCGAGAATCTCCTGCAACCCGGCAATAAAGCTGCTCAAGCTCCCCTCCTTGCTGTCGAGGGGGATAACTGCAATATCCATCAACGCCATGACAATACACTGTGCATTATTTGAAAACCGTCTCTTCACGCCCAGGGCCAACAGAAATAAACGTGACCGGAACCTGAAGCTCATTTTCGAGGAAGGTCACGTAGTTCTGTGCTTCAGGCTGCATGTCGGCAAATGTTCTGGCCTGGGCATTCGAGGCAATCCAACCTTTCATGGTGGTATATACCGGAGTTACCCTTGAAAGCGTTTGATGATCGGTCGGAAAATCGTGAATCTCTTTGCCATCAAGCATGTACGAGGTACAGACCTTAATCTCTTCAAAGCTGTCAAGCACATCAAGCTTGGTAAGAGCAATTTCTGTGACACCATTAACCGTGAGTGAATAGCGGAGGGCAACCAGATCAATCCATCCACAACGACGCTTTCTGCCCGTTGTAGCGCCAAACTCATGGCCAATCTTGCCAAGAAGCTCACCAGTCTCATCAAAAAGTTCCGATGGGAAGGCTCCGTTGCCAACTCTGGTCATGTAGGCCTTGCTGACACCAATCACTTTACCGATATAGTTGGGAGCAATCCCGGATCCTGTACAGGCACCTCCAGAGGTAGGATTGGAAGAGGTGACATAGGGATAGGTGCCATGATCAACATCAAGCAGACACCCCTGGGCTCCCTCAAGCAGTACGGTTTTTCCCTCCTGAAGCTGACGGTTCAGGAAAAGCTGCGTATTGGTTACATAGGGATCGATAATCTTGTCGAACTCTTCATACTCTCGAACCATCGTCTCGACATCGATCTCCTCTTTCTCATAAATATTTTTGAATAGCTTGTTCTTCGCTGCAAGATTTTCACGGAGCTTCTCCTGGAGCAATTCGGGGCTGAGAAGATCAACAACCCTGATTCCTTTTCGGGCAAACTTGTCCTCATAACTCGGACCTATGCCTCTGCCGGTCGTACCAATCTTCTGGTCTCCCTGTGCTGTTTCGTGCAGAGTGTCGAGCAGTTTGTGGTACGGCATAATAAGATGAGCATTATGGCTGATAAAGAGCCGGCCCGTCACTTCGTAACCAAGTTCCTCAACCTTTTTGATCTCTTCGAGAAGCGCCACCGGGTCGATTACCACACCGTTACCGATGACACAAACACATCCTTTGTGAAATATTCCAGAGGGTATCAGATGCAAAACTACGGTTTTATTATCGAAACAGATCGTATGGCCAGCATTTGCCCCTCCCTGGTAACGGACGACGATATCGTACTTGTCCGAAAGATAGTCAACCAGCTTTCCCTTTCCTTCATCACCAAACTGTGTGCCGACAATAACTGTTGCCGACTGAGACGGTGTCCTGAATTTTTTTGATTCCACGACGATTGTTTTTATTGAGAGATATAATAATCAAAATGAGCCAAAAGCTCACTCTTTCCCTTGCCCGAAAACGATGAATAATTTACAATAAATTTGGCTTTTGTCGCAGTGCTTTCCATTATACGCCGAGTCTGTACCTTCTCCTTCTGCGTCAGTTTGTCGTACTTGGTCAACACAATCCCGTAAGGCCTGTCATGAAACTCCAGAAAGTCTATCATCGCCCTGTCGGACAACATGGCAGGATGACGGGAATCAAGCAGAAGCACAATAAGTGAAATAGCTCTCCTTCTCTCAATAAAGGAGGCAAGCAGATGACCCCATGCCGCCTTTTCTGCCTGACCAACGGTGGCATAACCATATCCTGGCAAATCGACAAAATAAAACGCATTGTTTATCCGGAAATAGTTGATTAATCGTGTTTTTCCGGGAGTCGAGCTGGTTTTGGCAAGACCTTTTACCCCGGTAAGGGAATTGAGCAGGGTGGACTTCCCAACATTGGATCGTCCGGCAAACACTATTTCAGGAGATGATTCTTCCGGAAGGCCGGAAAGAGCAGAAACACTGATGTGAAAGGCGGCAAAAGTAATCTTCATACAAAGGTGAGCGGTCTCGAAAAAAGAGCAATAAAAGGAAGCTAAAAACCTTGCGTTAAAAAACCAAATGTTTAACTTTCATCCAGATTTTTAAAGGCAATACCATTCACGTCACTCCAAGAAAACGCAGAGCAGCAGAAGATGTCACTCTTCATTTATAATTCCCTCAGCAGAACAAAAGAAAAATTTGAAACTCTCCATCCAGAGATCGTGAGTATGTATGTGTGCGGACCAACCGTGTACGGCCATGCTCATCTCGGCCACGCCAAAAGTTATGTATCATTTGATGTTGTTGTCCGCTGGCTCAGGCAGAGTGGCTACAGGGTGAAGTATGTGCAGAACATAACCGATGTAGGCCACCTCACTGATGATGCCGATGAAGGTGAAGACAAGATCATAAAGCAGGCCTCTCTTGAAAAAACAGATCCTATGGAAATTGCCCAGTTCTACACTCGCAGTTTTTATGAAGATATGGATCGGCTTGAGGTTCTCCGCGCAAATATCGCGCCCGCAGCCACCGCACACATTCCTGAACAGATTGCCTTGATCGAAAGATTGGTCACCAGTGGTCACGCATACGAAGTAAATGGTAATGTCTACTTTGCTGTCAAGTCATTTCACGGTTATGGTAAACTGTCAGGAAGAACAGATCAGAATGCACTTCAATCAGGTATAAGGGCAGTTGTGCGATCAGATAAAAGAGAATCATCTGATTTCGCACTTTGGAAAAAGGCTGATGAAGGACACCTGATGAAGTGGAACTCTCCATGGGGCATCGGCTATCCTGGATGGCATCTGGAATGTTCTGCTATGTCTATGAAATATCTTGGGGAGTCAATTGATATTCACGGTGGAGGCATGGAGAACAAGTTTCCTCACCACGATTGTGAGATCGCCCAGTCTGAAGCAGCAACAGGCAAACCTTATGTCAGGTTCTGGATGCACAACAACATGGTGACGATCAATGGAATAAAGATGGGCAAGTCATTGAAAAACTCTGTTAATCTGAAAGAGCTATTCGGTGAAACCGATCCACTCGTTATTCGATTTTTCATCCTTCAATCCCATTACCGCTCCCAGCTCGACTATTCCGAAACTGCCATCAAGGCATCAACAACCGGACTGGAAAAGCTCCGTGAGACACAAAAGAGAGTACGGGAACAAAAACCTGGTACCGGAATATTTGACATCAAACCTTTTGCGGATCGATTTGCAGAGGCAATGAATGACGATTTCAACACACCAATAGCTGTCGCGGTGCTTTTTGAACTCTCAAAAGCCATTAACACCGCGCTTGATCATCCTGAAGGAATCTCCACAGATTCAAGAAAGGAGGCTGAGAAGTTCCTGGAAAGCGCAGGAAGTAATACGCTTGGAATCCTGAATCCAGAGAACTCAAATGGCCATGGAGAAAACAGAGAGAACCTGAAAAAACTGGGCGAGGTCATGCTTATTCTCCTTGAACTAAGAAATGAAGCAAGAAAAAACAAAGATTTTGCTCTCAGCGACAGAATACGAAACCGACTCCTTGATGCAGGGATAGAGATAAAGGATACAAAAGAGGGAGTAAGCTGGTCGGCAAAATCAAGATACTAAAGATATTCATCAAGCCCTTCACGCCGGAGTATATCAACGACTTCACGAACCCTGTGCGATTTGCCTTTACGACAAATCAGCAAAGCATCTTCAGTCTCAACAATGATAACATCATCAATTCCGATGGTACAAACAACCTTGCCCGCAGGATTTTTTACAAAAACATCCTTACAATCAATCTGTACGAGGCGATTATCGGGATGCTCACCTGAAAAAACACTCCGGCTTCCGGCAACTTTAAGCACTTCATCCCAGCATCCAAGATCAGTCCAGCCAAACTCTCCAATCAAAACAAAAACCTTGTCGGCCTTCTCCATTATACCATAATCTATGGAATGTGGATGAATCCACGAATAGACATCCTCAATAACCTTATGCTCCCGATCAGTACCAAGACTCTCATAAATGCTGAGAAGATCCTTATAGAGATCGGGCATGGAGCGCTCAAACTCTCTTGATATCGCATCAATATGCCATATAAAGATGCCACTGTTCCAGTAAAAATCCTTACTCTCAAGAAAGACCTCAGCAGTTGCATAGTCTGGTTTTTCAGCAAAGGCCTTTACGTTGAAAAGTTGACAATCAAGACTCATCGTAAAAGAGGAGGGAAGGGAAAGCTCTCCATCAGCCTGAATATACCCATAGGCCGTCTCTGGCCTGTCTGGTTTAATTCCCAAAGTCACAAGCACTTTTTGTTCTCGCGCAATCTCAATGCCAGCTTCGACAATCTTGATAAATGCCTGTTCGTCAAGCACAAGATGATCTGAGGGCAACACAACGGTCACGGCATCAGAATCCCGCTTTTTAATATGAGCCGTCGCAAGGGCAATGCAGGGAGCTGTATTGCGACTTGAAGGTTCAACAATAATATTGTCCTCTCTAAAACTTCCTAATGTGCCAGCAAGAAGAGTACTGCCCAACTCACTTGTTATTATAAAAATATTCTCCTCGCTTACTAATCCAGAAATACGTCGTACTGTTTTGGCAATCATTGTTCCATCATCAAGCAGGTCAACAAACTGCTTTGGCATTTTTCTTCGTGAAACTGGCCAGAGTTTCTTGCCAAAACCGCCTGCCATGATTACCGCATACACATGATTCCGTGAACCGTTAGTCATAACTCATCTTTTCTTGAGTGCTTTTATCTGAATACAATTGATCTCTTTTATAATCCTCGCCCAATTTACAATTATTTTCTTTCAAATGGGGTATAACGCCACCCCAAATAACATAACCGATTTGTCAATCACGCTAAAATATTGTTTTTTGGTGTAAAGAACTGAATAAACAAGGATTTGCAGCAATGGACAAGCAGAGGGATGAGTTGACAATACTTGGGACGTTATGTGCTGAACAGGGCATAAAAATGCTCCCTTTCATGGTTGAACAACTGGTACGTTATCGAGATTATCTTGAACACTGGAACCGAAAAATAAATTTAATAAGCAGAAAAGAGGATGCTCCTGTCATCATCAAACATATTTTTCACTCCTTGCTGATCACCCTGCACCATTCTTTCCTTGAAGGTGAAAAGAACCTCGATCTCGGCACTGGTGGTGGACTTCCAGGAATACCTCTTGCTATCCTCAACCCTCACACTAACTTTATTCTTATTGATGCCACTGGCAAAAAAGTAGAGGCTTGTCGGGACATGATCAAGCAACTCGGGCTGAATAATGCAGTGGCAATACATACAAGAGCGGAAGAAATGAAAGGAGTTGTATTCGATACCGTCTTGTCAAGACAAGTTGCCCCCCTTGACATGCTCTGCAACTGGGCAGGAAGATTGCTCAAACCAAAAGGAGTTTTGATTTGCCTCAAGGGTGGAAATCTTGAAAGTGAAATAGCAAAAGCACTTGAGACAAGCAAGGAACACCGTAATTTTCCTGCAGAAATTGAGCTACACCCTATTCAGGAAGTAAATCCTTATTTCACCGAAAAACAGATAGTCGTTGCCCGGGGATAACCAGGTATCTCATTCAGTAAATGACTACCAGGGGTTTTTCTTGAGATTGCAAAAAAAGGCCTGTACCATTAAAACTCAAATGCAAACGCGTACACAAGTAATTAGTGCGGGTTGACAGGAACTTTTCTGAATTACTTCCCGAATAAAGGTACTTTTCAAAAAAGTCTGTTACTCAGCAGAATCAATGTTTTTTTTGGAACCTTTAACTCGTTTTGCCCTATCCTGCTTGCCGATTTTCTGGGTTGTTAATGGAGCTTCATTGTAATCGACCAACTCAAGAACAGCCATCTTGGCTGCATCTCCATACCGGGGAGCAAGCTTAATAACACGGGTGTACCCCCCATTTCTTAAACCTACTTTACCAACGATCTCTTCAAAAAGAATTCTTATTGCCTGCTTGTCGCGTATATCCTTGAAAATTTCACGCTGAGCATGAACCGTTCCCTTGCGAGCTTTGGTTATGATTTTTTCAACCACCCTTCGGGTCTCTTTTGCCTTCGCTTCCGTCGTCTCAATACGCTTATAAACAAACAGTTGTGTTGACAGATTACTGAGTGTGGCCTTTCTATGGGCAGCGGTTCTTCCGAGTTTTCTTGCTGGCTTAACTTTACGCATGACTGTTTACTGATGTCAATAATTCAAAAAAAAGGTTACTAATCCTCTTATTTCATCTGATATCTGGTAATATCCATACCAAACTTCAAATCAAACTTTTCAAGCTGCTCTTTCAATTCTGTCAGCGACTTCTTACCAAAATTTTTGTAGTTAAGCAATTCGTCCTCCTTATGGGAAACAAGCTCGCCAATAGTGTCTATCTCTGCAAGTCTAAGACAGTTATGTGATCGTACAGAAAGATCAAGGTCTT
Source organism: uncultured Chlorobiaceae bacterium (assembly GCA_903866255.1). GTDB lineage: Bacteria > Bacteroidota > Chlorobiia > Chlorobiales > Chlorobiaceae > Chlorobium. Next base: position 17,073 of record CAIPMW010000080.1, read on the forward strand.
CGATCTTGGTATGAAAAAGCCGTCGCATGGTCTCAAACTCGTCGTCCTGCTGCTTGAACTCCTCCTCGGTAAACTCATCTTCAGTTGGAGAGAAATTTGCAAAAAAAGTTACATGATCTGTTATGATCTTCCCGGCAAGACTGATGGAGTCATCGGGAGAGACAGAACCATCCGTTTCAACATCAAAAATCATCTTCTCATAATCAGTGCGCTGCCCTACTCGGGTATTCTCAACCGTAAACTTAACGTTCCTGATTGGGGTGTAGATGGCATCAATCGCGATATAACCAATCGGCATACCTTCGGGTCTATTTTCCTCCGCAGGCATATAACCTCTCCCACGTCCAACATATATGTCGATATTTAGCGTCACCCCCGCATTAATGGCAGCAATGTGCATATCCTTGTTCAACACCTCAAACTCACCTTCCTGGGCGATAATATCTCCTGCAGTAAAATCCTTGGGGCCAACAAGAGTAAGGGATGTCTTGCAATTTCTTTTACAGGTTGACCTGAAACGTACTCTCTTCAGGTTAAGTACAATTTCGGGTACATCTTCACGAACACCCTCAATAACGGCAAATTCGTGATAAACATTTTCGATTTTAATTCCTGTTATTGCAGTTCCCGGAAGTGAGGCAAGCAAAACCCTTCTCATGACGTTACCGAGCGTTACTCCATAACCGCGCTCCAACGGTTGTGCAATAAACCTGCCGAAACGATCGGTATGGGTAGTTTCATCGACCTCTATTTTTGCAGGCATCTGCATCTGGTATATCATAATATTTATACCTTAGAATTCATTAAATTCACTTCGAATATAACTCAACAACCAACTGTTCGTTAAATTGCTCCTGTATATCCACTCTGTCTGGAACGCTGAGAAAAACCGCTTTCTTGTTTGCCTTGTCTACCTGTATCCATGAAGGAATTCGGGATTCAGGAGCTTTATTTAGAGAATCAGTAACAGCTCCCATATTCCTGCTCCTCTGGCGGAATTCAATAATCTCCCCTGAAGAGACGATATAAGAAGGAATATCAACCTTCTTTCCATTGATCAGAAGATGACCGTGTGTTACAAGCTGTCGTGCCGCCGATCTTGATGGTGCAAAGCCTGCACGATAAACAACATTGTCGAAACGTCGTTCGAGTAGCTTGACAAGGTTATCACCGGTAATCCCCCTCTGGGCCACAGCCTTCTGGTAGTAATTACTGAACTGCTTTTCAAGAACACCATAAAGATATTTCATCTTCTGTTTTTCCCTGAGCTGTAGCGCATATTCAGAAACTTTTCCTTTCCGACCCTGACCATGCTGACCAGGAGGAAAAGGGCGTCTTTCAAGATATTTTTCAGCCTTTGGTGCAAGCGCAATACCTAACCTGCGGGATACTTTTGTTATTGAGCCTCTGAATCTTGCCATGTCAATTACTTCATTGAAATTCTATGAATAGTATAAAATCAGACTCTTCTGCGCTTAGGAGGTCTGCAGCCATTATGCGGGAGGGGGGTTATATCCTTGATAGTTCGCACATCAAGGCCAGCTCCCTGCAACGCCCTTATTGCAGCATCGCGCCCCGCGCCGGGCCCTTTGATAAATACGTTAACATGCCTCATGCCAAGATCATAAGCCTCCTTCGCGGCAGCTTCAGAAGTCACTTGTGATGCATAAGGTGTATTTTTTTTAGAACCCTTAAAGCCATTCTTGCCTGCGCTGGACCAGGAAACCGTATTTCCCAGAACATCGGTAATCGTTACCATAATATTGTTAAAGGAGGCCTTTATATGAACCGCTCCTTCAGGGGTAACCTTTACTTTCTTTTTCTTCCTGCTTATTGTAGCCATGAACTTACATTCTTTAGTAATCGAAGATTATTGCCTGCACTCTACTACTTCTTGACAGCCTTCTTCTTGCCCGCGACTGTCTTGCGCTTACCCTTCCTGGTCCTTGAGTTTGTACGTGTCCTCTGTCCACGAACAGGCAGAGAGCGACGATGACGCAAACCCCTGTAACAACCGATATCCATCAAACGTTTAATAGCAGTCTGCTGCTCTCCACGAGCCTGCCCTTCAACTTTGTATTCTTCGGCAATAATCTCTCTGATGGCATGTGCTTCTTCATCATTCAAGTCAGAGATCTTTCTGTCAGGCGCAATACCAGCTCGCTTCAAAATACTTTCTGCTGATGCTCTCCCAATACCATAAACATGCGTCAATGCAATAACGGCATGCTTATTCAACGGCAAATTTACCCCAGCTATCCTCATATTCTCTTTAAAGTTCTATTGTTTTTTTCTGAAGATCAACCCTGGCGCTGCTTATGGCTGGGATTTACTTTACAAATCACATATCTTTTGCCTTTGCGCTTAACAATCCGGCAATGCTCACAACGCTTTTTGATAGAAGAATATATTTTCATAATAAAACCTGCATGCAATAATTAATTCCAACTCGTCCGAAATGTGAAAAGGCTCTCAATGTAATAAATAAAGATCGTAATAGCAACATAACATCTACCCGTTTCATCTCTTATTTATATCGATAGGTGATCCGCCCTTTTGTGATATCATAAGGTGAAATCTGGACTTTCACCTTATCACCCGGCAGGATCCTTATATAATGCATACGTATTTTCCCGGAAACATGCGCCAAAACCTCAAGACTATTCTCAAGCCTTACCTTGAACAGTGCATTCGGTAGTGCATCAAGAATAACGCCCTCAATCTCAATTGATTCTTCTTTTGCCAAATTGTCTGCTCCTTAATTTCAATAATATGTTGTAAACGATCAAGTGCGTAAACCTTAAAGAAAAGTGCCGGTCAGTATTTCAGCTTTTCCAGACCTTACTACTATCGTGTGCTCAAAATGAGCAGAAGGTTTTCCATCTTCTGTTACAGCAACCCAGCCACCACGCCGACTGACTGCCCTGCGCGATCTCCCTAGCGCAATCATCGGTTCAATAGCAAGAGTCATACCTTCCCGTAACTTTACCCCCGTATTTTTTCTGCCATAATTTGGTACAGCCGGATCTTCATGCAACTCACTGCCGATACCATGACCTACCATGTTTTCAATAACACTGAATCCGTACGAACGGGCATAGTCCTCAATTGCTGATGAAATATCATGAAGACGATTACCAGCAATCGCCATAGCAATTCCCCTGGCAAGACACTCACTGGTTGCATCAACAAGTAACTGTACCTTTTCATCAATCATGCCAAGAACAAAAGTACGTGCAGCATCACCATGATACCCACCCTTGTAAACACCACAATCGACCGACACAATGTCGCCTTCGCGAACAACCCGCTTGGCACTGGGAACACCATGCACAACCTCTTCATTGATAGATACACAGAGTGTTGAGGGATATGGCGTTACACCAGGATCGCCCTTGGGAACATAATTGAGAAAACTTGGTATGGCCTGGTGATCACGAATATACTCTTCGGCCATTATATCAAGCTGTTTCGTGGTCATACCAGGTCGAATCTCTGATTGAAGCAGATCAAGTACCTGTGCAACAAGAGCTCCTGACTCTCTCATCAAATCAATTTCGCGTTCGCTTTTAATCGTGATCATAAGAGTTGTATTACCTGCTCTGCCGGCCGCGCGTTTTGCCTGACTTCATGAAGCCATCATAATGACGCATGAGCAAATGGCTCTCAACCTGCTGAAGGGTATCAAGACCTACTCCAACAATAATAAGCAAACTGGTTCCTCCAAAAAACTGGGCAAAACCCGGCGTTACGTTGCCGAACTTGGTCAGAAAAGTAGGAAGAATGGCTATAATAGCAAGTGATATGGCACCAGGAAGTGTAATGCGTGTCAGAATGTTATCTATAAAGTCTGCAGTGCTTTTTCCAGGTCGAACGCCTGGAATAAAGCCACCCTGCCTGCGCATGGTATCTGCCACCTCTTTTGGATTAAAGGCTATAGCAGTGTAAAAATAGGTAAAGAAAACAATCATGGTTCCAAACATAAGCGCATACCACCATGAGTCGTAGGCGAATAATCCGGAGATACTCTGCATCACCTCATTTTCAGGAAAAAAAGATAAAAACGTACCAGGAAGAAACATGATGGACTGAGCAAAAATAATCGGCATTACTCCGGCCGTATTAATCTTCATCGGTATATACTGTGTACTGCCACCATAAACTTTTCGCCCTACAACACGTTTGGCATGCTGGACAGGAATTCGCCTCGTTCCGACGGTGAGTACCACAACAAAAGCAACGATTGATGCCATCATGGCAAGAATGATGATCTCAATAATCCAGTTCTTGCTTCCAAGTGATACAGAGCGAAATTCAGAAACCAGGGCTTGCGGGAATCGTGCAAGAATTCCAATCATGATAATAAGAGATATGCCATTACCAATGCCGCGTTCAGTAATCTTTTCACCAAGCCACATAACAAAAACTGTCGCAGAGGTAAGAAGTATAACTGCTGTTACTGTAAAGAAAAAACCTGGATCGGGCACAACTACCTTACCGAATGAAGCTGGACTGGAAAGACTGACACTCACACCCCATGACTGGAGAAGAGCAATAACAACAGTACCGTAACGAGTCATCTGGCTTATTTTCTGTCGTCCGTCTTCGCCCTCTTTTTGCAGCTTCTGAAAATAAGGAGTTACAGCTCCAAGCAACTGAACAATAATTGAGGACGAGATATAGGGCATGATACCCAAAGAGAAAATTGAGGCCCTGGCAAAAGCACCGCCAACAAAAAGATCAAACAATCCAAAAAGATCGTTGGAATGGGTCTGTGATGCGCCCGAAACTGCAGCCGCATCAACTCCCGGAATTGTAATGTGAGAACCAAGTCTGTAGACAAATAAAAGAAGAAGCGTATAAAGTATCCGCTGACGGAGTTCAGGGATTTTATTAATGTTCCTTATACTTTCTGTAAGCTTCATAGCGTCCTTTTAAGGAATTCAGGCCTTGATTGTTTTTTTGCTTCTCTTGACCAATTTTGCTTTTGGTTTCAGGAGGGCCTCTTCATAGGGAAGATCATTCACCTTGCAAGCCTCCTCAAGTGTGCGGAACGCCCTGACAACTTCGCCGCCCGCTGCAATAATTTTTTCCTCAGCACTCTTGCTGAATGCGTGAGCCGTAATCTTGATCGCACTCGTCAGCTCACCGTTACCCAAAACCTTAAAATAGCCTGCATTGCTGGCATGAAGAAGAGCTTTAAGATCAAGAACCGAAATCTCACTCTCCAGCACACCATCCTGAAGCCATTTTTCAATCTGGGAAAGATTGACCGTGTTTACCGGTTTTTTATCAACCGGTGTAAAACCAAATTTTGGTAACCTCCGATATACGGGAACCTGTCCGCCTTCAATGAGTGGTCTCTTATAGCCACTTCTTGACTGCTGTCCGTTGTTTCCCTTGCCCGCTGTCGTGCCGTTACCAGATCCCTGACCACGACCGACACGCTTTTTATTTTTTACTGCGCCTTTTGCTGGACGAAGTGAACTTAAATCCATGATTTCAATCCCCACTTGCTATTAGTAAAAATCCTATACCTCTTCAACCTTGACAAGGTGCTGAACCACCCTGATCTGCCCCCGTGTGCAGGGATTATCCTGCCGATCAACACTGTAATTCGGTCTGCCAAGCCCAAGTGCCTGAATGGTAGCTTTCTGTTTTTTGGTTCCACCAATAACGCTACGCACCTGGGTAATTTTTAATGTTTTTTCACTCATGTTCGTATTTGCCTCTTTTAGCTTTCAAAAACCTCTGTCAGGCTCTTTGACCGTCTCTCACCGACATCATAAGCATCGGACATACTCTGAAGACCCTTAATGGCAGCCTTCACAACATTATGCGGATTGGAAGAGCCGAGCGATTTCGTCAAAATATCGTGAATTCCCGCCATTTCAAGAACAGCCCTTACCGCTCCACCAGCAATAAGACCAGTACCGGGTGTCGCAGGCTTCATCATGACCTTGGCTGAACCATACTTGACAATAATCTGATGCGGTATAGTACCTTTTACGATTGGTACCTTGATAACATTCTTTTTGCCATCCTCAATACCTTTAGCAATTGCATCCTGAACTTCATTTGCCTTTCCAAGCCCATATCCTACATGTCCCTCCTTATCTCCAACAACAACAATTGCGTTAAAACCAAAACGCTTGCCGCCCTTGACAACTTTAGCAGTTCTGTTGATATGAACAAGCTTTTCCTTAAGATTTAATTCTCCGGGCCTGATATTTTTAGCCGATGTTTTCACCATTTACATTCTCATTGAAACGTTTTAAAAGATCAGTCCAGCTTCTCTCGCACCATCAGCCAACGCCTTGACCCTGCCATGATAACGAAACCCATTTCTGTCAAAAACAACAGTTGTTATTCCTGCGGCAAGAGCCTTTTCGGCCAATTGTGTCCCGATAATACGGCATCGTTCAGATTTAGAGCCATGAAGAGCTCTGTTGTCTTTTGACATCGTTGAAACAGCCAGAACCGTTCTGCTGTTTTCGTCATCTATCAATTGGGCATAAATCTGGGAAAGGCTTCTGTACACACAAAGCCGCAACTTATTTTGAGTACCGCGTACACTGGCTCTGCTTCTATCCTTGATTTTCTGCCTCCTGGAGGCTTTATCGATTTGACTCATTCTTCTTGAACCGTTGAATAATTTTATAACCTGACTAATTGAGCAAACAACATTACCATTTACTTGCCTGCGGCCTTACCTTCCTTACGACGGATAACTTCACCTTCATACTTGATGCCCTTGCCTCGATATGGTTCTGGTTTCCTGAATGAACGTATCTTTGCTGCGACCTGCCCAACAATGGATTTATCAATACCACTCACAAGAATGGTCACCTGATCTGGAACCTCAATCTTCACTTCATCAGGCGCCTTAAAATATATCATGTGAGAATAACCAAGCGTCAGTGCAAGAAGATCATTTTTCAGTTCTGCCCGGTAACCTACACCAGCAATCTCCAGTTTTCTTGTAAACCCCTTTGTAACCCCTTCAACCATATTGTTGACAAGCATACGATACAAACCATGCTGTGCTTTTGCCCTCTTGCTGTCGTCTATTCTTGTCACTGTAACGAGACCGCCCTTTTCTGTAAGCCTCACCTGGTCTGTAAGCCTCTGTTCAAGTGTACCTTTGGGTCCAGAAACTTTTACATGTAAATCGCTGATCTCTATCGTTGCCTGATTAATCAGGGTTATGGGCATTTTTCCTATTCTTGACATGGTATTCTGATGCTCTCTGGCTTATAAATTAATAGATACGGAACAGGATTTCACCACCAACTCCCTGCGCCCTTGCCTCTTTATCTGTTATAACACCTTTCGATGACGAAAGTATGTATAAGCCGAGGCCACCGAGATATTTTTTAATCTCCTTCCCGTCATAAACACGACGACCGGGCTTACTGACTCTTGTAATTTCCTTTATGGCTGGATCACCTTGCGCTGTATACTTGAGGTCAATCCTGAGAAATGGGAATTTTTCTGTAGTTATGACAGTAAAACTTTTAATGTAACCTTTCTCAACGAGTAGTTGAGAAAGATTTTCCCGTAATTTGGAATAGGGAATATCAGTGGTCTTGTTTTTTGCTCTCCCCGCATTTCTGATACGGGTGATATAATCTGCAATAGAATCCGTTACAGGCATAGCTAACGTTGGTTACTTTCGAAAATGAACAAATACCCTTCTTTTACTAGAAAACAAGCGAATCTACCAGCTTGCTTTTTTAACACCAGGAAGTTTCCCTTCAAGCGCAAACTTGCGGAACATCTGCCGGCACAACCCGTATTTTGCATAAACACTCCGTCCTCTCCCTGTAAGCACGCAACGATTGCGGACTCTTGTTGCCGCGCTATCTCTGGGCAGCTTTCGTAGAGCTTCATAGTCTCCAGCTTTAACGAGTTCTGCACGCAGGACGGCATATTTCGCCACAAGTTTGATTCGTTTTTCGTTCCTTGCTATAACGCTTTTCTTGGCCATCTTGTTTTGAATTATTTAATTGTTCTTCTTTTTGAATGGCATTCCAAGTTCTGAAAGCAGAACGTAGGCCTCCTCATCAGTAGTGGCAGAGGTTACAAAGCTGATATCCATTCCGGAAATTCTCGGGACTTTGTCTATATCAATTTCCGGAAAAATAATCTGCTCTCTGACTCCAGTCGTATAATTTCCACGACCGTCAAAACTGGTATCGCTGAGACCACGAAAATCACGAATCCTTGGAACGGCAAGACTGACAAAACGGTCAAAAAACTCATACATGGCCTTGCGACGAAGTGTTACTCGACACCCAATAGCCTGGCCCTCACGTAGTTTGAAGTTCGATATAGCCTTCCTTGATTTTCGAATCTGTGGTTTTTGACCCGTAATCTGGGCAAGCTCCTGCAGGGCGACTTCCAGCAACTTTGGTTCTGCAGCGGCAGCACCAACACCAATATTAATAGATATCTTCTCAAGCCGGGGAACTCTCATCACATTTTTGTACTGAAAGCGCTCAATGAGAGCTGGTGTTACTTTCTCTTTATAGAAGGTCTGAAGTCTTGCTATGGAAGAGTCTGCCTGTTGTGTCATCTCGTTTTTCTGCTTCATCTTTTTCTTTAATCTATTGTTCAGGATGGTCTTGGTCATCCTGATGATTAGTACATAACATTAGGTCAACTTTTCTTCACATTGGAAGAATGAATAGGAAATTCACGCTCAATAATTGAGCCCTGGGTCTGACCCTGTGCAGCACGCGTATGACGTTTCCTGATATTAACTCCTTCAACAATTACTCGACTCTTGACAGGGAATACTTTCAGAATCTTTCCCACTTTACCTTTATCATTGCCACTTATAACAACGACCGAGTCGTTCTTTTTGACGTGCAACTTAACCTTTTTAATCCCTGTTTTCATTTTTCACTGATATGATAGTATTTCATAAAATCCTGAGCGGGAGACGAGACTCGAACTCGCGACCAACAGCTTGGAAGGCTGTGACTCTACCAACTGAGTTACTCCCGCCTGAAACGCCCTATAAAACTTCTGGCGCCAACGAGACAATCTTCATAAACTTTCTGTCGCGCAGCTCTCTTGCAACAGGACCAAAAATACGGGTACCCCTTGGCTCGCCCTGAGCGTTAAGAAGAACTACTGCATTTTCATCGAAACGAATATAAGAACCATCTTTTCTTCTTGACTCCTTGACACAGCGCACCACAACTGCCCTGCATACATCCTTCTTCTTAACAATTCCACCAGGAACTGCAGCCTTGACAGATACTATAATCTGATCACCCAATGAGGCATACCGCCTCCCGGTTCCACCGAAAACATGAATACAACGTACCCTTTTTGCACCACTATTATCGGCAACAACCAGATTTGTTTCTTTCTGGATCATCCTGTTTCAAACTTTAATAAATGTATAAAAAACCTTTATTACTTGGCCTTTTCGAGTATTTCAAGCAAACGACAGCTTTTTCTTTTGCTCAAGGGACGACACTCAACAACTTTGACCAAATCACCAATCCCCGCTTCATTCTTTTCATCGTGGGCCATGAGCCTCGTCGTCTTCTTGAAATACTTCTTATAAACCGGGTGCTGGACACTGCGCTCAACAGCAACAATACAAGCCTTATCCATCTTGTTACTGACAACCTTGCCTGACCAACTTTTTTTTCTTCCCCTTACCGGAGCACTCTGTTCCATAGATACACTGCCCATTTTATTTTCTTCCATGTATAGTAAACAAATTTATCACTTGACTCTACAGTCAAACAGTCTGTTTTTCCGCTGTGGCAAGCTGGTGAAGACGTTTCTTCATACGCGAAATATCACGTCTTGAATTACGAAACACCATCGGGTTCTGTGGCTGTTCAATAACCCTGATAAAATTAATATCGGCAAGTCTCTCTTCAAGCTCCTTGAGTCGATCAACCAACTCCTGCCTGTTCAATGCCGCAATTTCATACTTTTTCATAATAAGTAACCCTCTTGTCGAATTAGTTGCACATCAATCTTCGTAATCAGGACGGACAATAAATCTGGTTTTAATTGGCAGTTTTTTGGCAGCAAGCCTGAAAGCCTCGGTAGCCACCTCTCTTGGAATACCATCAGCCTCAAACATAATTCTCCCTGGTTTAACGACTGCTACCCAGAACTCGGGTGAACCTTTACCGGAACCCATTCGCGTCTCTGCTGGTTTTTGTGTTACCGGCTTATCAGGGAAAATCCTTATCCAGATTTTTCCATCTCTCTTCATAAACCTGGTCATAGCAATACGGGCAGCCTCTATCTGGCGACTCGTAATCCATGCCGATTCAACAGCTTTTAAACCAAAGGAACCAAAAGAGACCAAAGTACCACGTCCTGAATTGCCTTTCATCCGGCCTCTTTGTGTCTTTCTATATTTAACTCTTTTCGGCATTAACATACAGGCAACTCCATTCTTTTTCTTATTGTATGGTACTTGATATTATGATCGTTTTGTCCGATTACGACGTTTGGAACGTGGATCACGGCTTTCACGACCTCTCGCCCCAGCGTCTCCTCTTCTATCTTTCATCTTCTTTGCTTCCTCTTCCTCAATCGCATCAATACGCTGAACAAGAACTTCTCCTTTATACACCCATACCTTTATACCTATAGTTCCCGCAATGGTATGAGCAGTTACGCTGGCATAATCAACATTGGCACGAATCGTGTGAAGGGGTATTTTGCCCTCTTTATACTGCTCTGAACGTGCAATTTCAGCGCCACCAAGACGACCTCCACATTTAACCCTGACTCCCTCTGCTCCAGAACGCATTGCCTGCTGAATAGATTGCTTCATCGCCCTTCTGAAAGAAACACGATTCTCAAGCTGATAAGCAATATTGTCACCAATAAGCTGAGCCTCAATCTCCGGCTTTACAACTTCGACAACATCTATCTTTACCTCTTTGCCAGTAATACGGCTGAGTTCCTGAGAGAGGTTGTTAATCTCTTCACCTTTTCGTCCAACAACAGCTCCAGGACGAGCAGCATAAATATTAATTTTAACGTGCTTGGTTGTTCTTTCAATAATAATTCGGGCTATACCAGCACGCTCCTTCTTTAACCTTGCTAGAACGTATGTACGGATAACATGGTCTTGCTTGATCTTTTCCGAAATAACCGGACTGTCATCATACCACCGTGAAGCCCAATCCCTGATAATTCCAAGTCTGAATCCAGTAGGATTAACTTTCTGACCCAATGCTCACTCCTTGTTTTATTTGGTTACTGGATTTTTAACTCTGTCAATGACGATTGTAAGATGATTCGATCTTTTCCTAATCCGGAATGCACGACCCATTGGAGCTGGAAGTGTTCTTTTCAATGTCATTCCTTCATCTACAAAAACAGACTTTATGAAAAGCTCCTGATCACTCGCCCTCTCGTCAGGATTCTGCTGTGAATAATTGGAGACAGCCGATTTGAGTGTCATCATAACATTTCGAGAAGCAGCTTTTGTTGAGTTCAGGAGAATGGCCTTGGCCATATCAACTTTCTTTCCTCGAACAAGCCCTGCAACAAGACGCATTTTCCTTGGAGATGTCGGCGTATTCCGTAAAATTGCTATTGCTTCCATGATATCGTTACCCTTTCGCGTTATTCTGATTACTTTTTTCTTGGCGCCGATCCGCCTTTTTCGGCCTTTCCACCACCAGCGTGGCCGCGAAATGATCTTGTCGGTGCAAACTCTCCAAGCTTGTGACCTACCATATTATCACCCACATAGACCGGAACATGGCTTTTACCATTGTGTACAGCAACAGTGTGACCTACAAAATCAGGAGAAATCATTGAACTTCTGGACCAAGTCTTGATAACCTTTTTCTCTCCCTTACTATTCATATCAAGGATCCGTTTTTCCAGCTTTAGATCAATGAACGGTCCCTTTTTAAGTGATCTTGGCATATTATCTCTGCTTGTTGTTATTAACCGGTATAATTATTTGGCGTTTCTGCCGCGTACAATTAATTTCTGCGAAGCCTTCTTCTTATTTCTCGTCTTCTGCCCTTTTGCAAGTTGCCCCCAAGGTGACATAGGATGCTTTCTACCACCACCAGACTTCGACTTACCTTCTCCACCACCCATCGGATGATCTACAGGGTTCATGGCCATACCTCTTGTCTGAGGCCTGATTCCAAGCCAGCGTGATCTGCCTGCCTTGCCCAAAACAACATTTTCATGATCTGCATTACCCACAACACCAATTGTTGCACGGCACTCTACCCTGAGTTTGCGAATTTCGCCAGAAGGAAGCTTCAATGTAACATAATCACCCTCACGGGCGGCAAGCACTGCAAACCCTCCGGCTGACCTTACAATCTGACCTCCCTTACCAGCCTTCATTTCAATATTATGAATGTCAGTACCCAGTGGAATGTTCTTTAATGGCATGGTATTCCCTGCCTTAATCTCTACTTTCTCCCCACTTTCTACCTTGTCACCAACGGTCAAACCTTTCGGCGCGAGAATATAACGTTTTTCTCCATCATTGTAATGCAATAATGCAATTCTTGACGAGCGATTTGGATCATACTCAATTGCAGCAACTGTTGCGGGAACGCCATCTTTATTGCGTTTGAAATCAATAATCCGGTAATGCCTTTTGTGCCCACCACCCCTATGCCTTGAAGTTTTGCGGCCAGCGCTGTTGCGACCACCCGATTTACTGAGGGGCACAAGCAAACTTTTCTCAGGCTTGGACTTTGTGATTTCATCGAATGCAGGGTATGACATAAACCTTGACCCTGGGGTAACCGGCGCTAATTTCCTTATAGCCATTTGAATATATGATCTATCCTTTTTATTATTTCTATCCTTCGCTCTTTTGGGCTGAACCTGAGTAGTAGTCTATTGAGTGACCCTTTTCAAGGGTGATAACAGCTTTCTTCCAATCACTCTTTTTACCGAAAATCCTGCCCCGCTTCGTATTCTGAGCCCTGGATTTACCAAGGCATATAGCGGTGCGAACTGATTTTACCTCAACACCAAATTTCTTTTCTACAGCTTTTTTTATGTCACTCTTGTCTGCATCCGTTTTGACAACGAAGACATACTGTCCTTTTTTTTCTGTCAGCCCTGTACTTTTCTCTGTCAACAACGGGCGCAACAACGGGTTTATCATCTCATTAACTCCTTTTTCTCAAAACTGAAAGTTACCCTAACGTCTCTTCTATTTTCTTCAGTGCTGTCTTCTGAACAAGCACTATTTTACTGTGAAGAATATCGTATGTTGATGCCTTTTCGGCACTCATAAGAGTAAGTGCTTCGATATTCCTTCCAGACCTTGCCATAATCATATCATATTCCGGAGTCAACATTAGAGTTTTTTTATCTGAAAGACCAAGGTTTTTCAGGATATCAGCAAAAGGCTTTGTCTTTATCGCTTCGAGACTGAAATCCTCTACGACAATAATTTGCCCCTCTTTTGCCTTGGAACTCAACGCTGAACGTCTTGCAAGAAGTTTTACCTTTTTATTGACCTTCTGATCATACGAATGGGGCACCGGTCCGAATATAGTTCCACCACCGATATGCAATGGTGAACGACTGGAACCCTGACGAGCGTTACCAGTTCCCTTCTGACGCAAAGGCTTTTTTCCTCCACCTCTTACCTCTCCACGGGTCTTGGTCTTGTGCGTACCCTGCCTTTTATTCGCCAGAATCGACTTGACATCAAGGTACATTGCGTGTTCTGATATTTCAGCGCCGAATATATCGTCACGGAGCGTTACCACTTCACCAGTTTCAGTACCGGCAGTATTTAAGACTTTAAGTTCCATAGCTTCGCACATTCAGCATTTACTTTTTTGTAGAAACAATCTTGACATAGGAATTCCTCGGACCTGGAACTGAACCTTTTATCACAATAAGATTTGACTCAGCCATTATTTTAAAGATCTCAAGATTCCTGACCGTAATATTATCGGACCCCATGCGGCCAGCCATCCTTGTACCCTTGAAGACCCTCGAAGGATCAGATGAACCACCTACTGATCCCGGGGCTCTCTGCCTGTCCGACTGACCATGCGTTCTCTGAGAGCCGGAAAAGTTATGACGTTTCATAACACCAGCAAAACCTTTCCCTTTTGACACACCAAGAACATTAACCTTCTCGCCCTCCTTGAACGACTCAACACTCACATGACTGCCAAGCTCAAGCATCTGACCCATTTCCAAAAAATCAAACTCGGCAAGCCTGTAGCCAGGTGTTACCCCAGCCTTTTTATAGTGTCCCTGAAGGGGCTTTGAAATCTTGCTCTCTTTCCTTTGACCGATACTAACCTGATAAGCATCGTAACCATCTTTATCAGAACGTTTAACCTGTGTTACAAAGCATGATCCTGCTTCAATAATCGTGCAGGATACAGCCTCGCGTTTCTCATTGAATAAACGGGTCATGCCGATTTTTTTCCCAAGAATCGCACCCATATATAGATTACCTTTTCAAATTCTTTAAGACTTAATTTCAACATCAACCCCACTTGGAAGCTCAAGCTTCATAAGCATATCAATGGTCCTGGATGTCGGGTTTATAATTTCAATCAACCTCTTGTGAGAAGAAAATGAGAACTGCTCACGTGATTTCTTGTCGACATGTGGAGACCGGTTAACGGTATAGACATGCGACTTTGTGGGCAACGGTATTGGTCCAAAAATAATAGCATCCGTCTGTCTGACCACGTCAATAATCCTTAAGGCCCACTTATCAACCAAGCTATGGTCGTAAGATTTGAGCTTGATCCTTATCTTTTGCTGTACAGCCACTTGTCAACCCTGTTTCGTGTTATCATAAAAAAAAGGGGCGGGATTTTCGGCCCCGCCCCGGGACGCTATACAATCAACTATTCGATAATCTTTGTTACGGAACCGGCGCCAACGGTACGACCGCCTTCACGGATAGCAAAACGAAGACCCTCATCCATAGCGATAGGAGCAAGCAACTCTACTTCAACAGCAAGGTTATCACCCGGCATAACCATCTCAACTCCTTCTGGCAAAGTCACAGAACCTGTAACATCTGTGGTACGGAAATAAAATTGGGGACGATACCCATTAAAGAAAGGTGTATGACGACCACCCTCCTCTTTTTTCAAAATGTAGACCTCAGCCTTGAACTTGGTATGTGGCTTGATGGTTCCCGGTTTGGCGATAACCATTCCACGCTCAAGCTCCGTCTTGTCAACACCTCTAAGAAGAAGACCAGCATTATCACCAGCCTGTCCCTCTTCAAGAAGCTTCTGGAACATCTCAATACCGGTAACAACCGATTTACGGGTTGGTTTCAGACCAACAATTTCGACCTCCTCATTGATCTTGATGCGACCTCTCTCAATCCTGCCTGTACCAACTGTTCCACGGCCTGAAATTGAAAAAACATCTTCAACGGGCATAAGAAACGGCTTATCGATATCACGAACTGGGTCCGGAATAAAGGAATCAACCGCATCCATAAGCTCCATGATCGCTTTTTCACCCTCAGCATCACCCTCAAGAGCCTTCAATGCGGAACCTTTAATAATCGGAATATCATCACCAGGAAAGTTATACTGGGTCAGGAGTTCTCTGAGCTCAAGCTCAACGAGTTCAATAAGTTCCGGGTCTGCAATATCAACCTTGTTCAGAAATACAACCAGCGATGGAACATTCACCTGTCGGGCAAGCAGAATGTGCTCACGAGTCTGAGGCATAGGACCATCTGTACCCGCGACAACAAGAATGGCACCATCCATCTGCGCCGCACCGGTAATCATGTTTTTAATGTAATCAGCGTGACCTGGACAGTCGATGTGTGCATAGTGACGCTTTTTCGTCTGGTACTCAACGTGCGCCGTTGAAATGGTGATACCACGCTCCCTCTCTTCAGGAGCTTTGTCGATACTGCCGAAGTCACGCGCTGCAGCAAGTCCCTGCTTGGCAAGAACAGAAGTAATCGCAGCGGTCAAGGTTGTCTTACCATGATCAACATGACCAATGGTACCTATATTGACGTGGGGTTTATCCCTTTTGTAGGACTCTTTTGCCATAACTTTATCTCCGTGTCGGTTATTGTTTGTAGTAATTAAAATTGATACTGCGAGTGCTTGCTTAATCTGAATCCTTGCTCACCCTCTTCTCCTGTAAAGATTCTGCAATATTCCTGGGAACTTCGCGATAGCAGTCAAACTCCATAGAATAATTAGCTCTTCCCTGACTCATGGAACGAAGATCGGTCGAATATCCAAACATAGCAGAAAGCGGAACTTTGGCATTAACAAACTGAGCGCCCGCTCTCTGACCCATACCTTCAATATGACCACGACGACTCGACAAATCACCCATGACGTCGCCTAGATACTCCTCCGGGGTAACAACTTCTACCTTCATGATCGGCTCAAGCAAAACTGGGGAAGCCTTTTTAGCAGCGCCCTTGAACCCGATTGAGCCAGCAATTTTGAATGCCATTTCCGAAGAGTCAACCTCATGATATTTTCCATCCAGAAGGGTAACCTTGATATCCTGCATCGGGAATCCGGCAACAACACCACTCTTCATCGCCTGCTGCACACCCGCATTTACCGCAGGAATATACTCTCTCGGAATAACTCCACCCTTGACAGCGTCAACAAACTCGTACCCTTTTCCCTCTTCAAGCGGCTCAACGCGGAGTACAACAAGACCAAACTGGCCTTTGCCACCTGATTGACGGACAAATTTACCTTCAAACTCCACAGATTCCCTGATTGTTTCACGGTAAGCGACCTGCGGCTTACCCACGTTTGCCTCGACCTTGAACTCGCGCTTGAGGCGATCAACCAGAATCTCAAGATGAAGTTCACCCATACCAGCAATAAGCGTCTGACCAGTTTCATCATCGGTCTTTACCTTGAAGGTTGGATCCTCCTCAGCAAGCTTGGCAAGCGACATTCCAAGCCTGTCAGAATCACTTTTGGTTTTCGGCTCAATAGCAATCTCAATAACCGGCTCAGGAAACACCATCTTTTCCAGCACCACAGGATGATTTTCATCACAAATTGTATCACCCGTCCTCACATCTTTCAACCCAACTGCTGCAGCGATATCACCGCAATACACACAATCGATATCCTCTCTTTTGTTTGAATGCATCTGAAGCACCCTGCCTATCCGCTCTTTTTTCCCGGTCATGGTATTGAGTACATAACTGCCAGCCTTGAGAAAACCGGAATAAACCCTGAAAAATGTAAGCTTTCCGACAAATGGATCAGTCGCGATCTTGAAAGCAAGAGCTGCAAATGGCTCCTCATCTTTTGGCTCGCGAGTCACCTGCTCCTCGGTACGTGGATGATGCCCCTCAACTGCGCCAACATCAACAGGTGATGCGAGGTATTCAACAACCGCATCAAGCATGAACTGCACGCCCTTATTCTTGAAAGAAGAGCCACACAGCACAGGAATGATGGTCACCTTGAGCGTGGCCTGCCGCAATACATTCCGGACCTCTTTTTCGGTAATATCTTCACCGTTCAGATATTTTTCAAGGAGAGTATCATCATGCTCGGAAACAGCCTCAAGCATGTTGATACGCCACGTCCGCGCCTCATTCTGTAAATCATGAGGAATCTCAACCTCATTATAAGTGCTTCCATCCTCCTTATCATAGATAATCCCCTTCATCCTGATAAGATCAACAAAGCCCGCAAAAATCTCGCCCTCACCAATTGGAATCTGAAGAGGAACCGGATTAGCTCCGAGCCTTTCCCTGATTGCCTTGACGGTATCAAAAAAATTTGCGCCGGTCCTGTCCATCTTGTTGATGTAGGCAATTCTCGGCACCCCATACTTATTCGCTTGACGCCACACAGTCTCGGACTGTGGTTCAACTCCGCCTACGGCACAAAACAGCGCCACAGCACCATCCAGCACACGCAAAGATCGCTCAACCTCTACCGTAAAATCAACGTGGCCCGGTGTATCAATAATGTTAATCCTATGGTTGATTCCGGTATAATTTCCAAACTTTGGAATCCAGAAACAGGTTGTTGCAGCAGAGGTAATAGTGATACCCCGCTCTTTCTCCTGCTCCATCCAGTCCATCGTCGCGCCACCATCATGCACCTCACCCATCCGGTGTAGACGCCCCGTGTAGTAGAGAATCCTCTCTGTCGTTGTCGTCTTGCCAGCATCAATGTGGGCCATGATACCGATGTTCCGTACTTTATCTAAATCAACCAGCCTCGCCATAAAAAAATTTTGACCTTTTATCACACTTTAACAAACACTTAGAATCTGAAATGCGCAAACGCCTTGTTGGCATCAGCCATCCTGTGCACTTCGTCGCGCTTCTTGACTGATGCACCCTGCTCATTGGCAGCATCCATCAATTCAGCAGCAAGTTTCTCAGCCATAGATTTACCACCACGCCTTCCGGCATAAGTCTTGAGCCAGCGGAACGCAAGCGCACCACGCCTCGAAGCCTTAACTTCCATAGGAATCTGATATGTTGCCCCGCCAACCCTTTTACTGCGAACCTCAACGACCGGAGCAATGTGCGACATCGCCCTCCGATAGACCTCCAGCGGATCCTCTCCATTCAATTTTTCAGCAATAATAGCAAACGCATCATAGACTATCTTTGTAGCAACAGCCTTCTTGCCATCCAGCATCACCGCGTTGATAAAACGGGCAACGCTTTCATCACCGTAACGAAAATCAACACCGATTCTTTTATAGCCAACTTTTTTGGGCATGTTCTTCTCTGAGTTTATAATTCGACTTATCTACCTTTTACCCTTACCCTTGACTGGAGCGGCAACACCAGCCTTAGGCTGCTTGGCTCCATACTTCGACCTGCTCTGCTTGCGATCTGCAACACCGGAGGTATCAAGCGAACCACGCACAATATGATAGCGCACACCTGGAAGATCCTTTACCCGGCCACCCCTGATAAGAACAATTGAATGTTCCTGCAGATTGTGACCTTCTCCAGGAATATATGCCGTCACTTCAATCTTGTTGGACAACCTGACACGCGCTACTTTCCGTAACGCTGAGTTAGGCTTTTTGGGTGTAGTTGTATAAACACGAGTACAAACGCCACGTTTCTGGGGGCATTTCTCAAGCGCCGGTGACGCTGTTTTTGACACTTTTACACTTCTTCCGAGCCTGATGAGCTGCTGAATCGTCGGCATACTGAAACTCTCTTTCTTTTTAAAAACCTCTGATTACAAAAAAACAAATGCGAAAAATCCATAAGGACAGTCAATGTAAGCGAATTATGTAAAAAAACAAAACCTGTTTTATATATTTCTCCTCTACGGAGCGCGATTCTGTTTTCCACACCGAGCAGCTCCAGCCACAAAAAAAAGGACAGCAAAAAGAGACAATCCCCCCTTGCTGTCCTTGGCAACAACCAGCCTGACCAATCATATCATCTCTTCAACCATCCTTTCGGTATCTTGTTCGTCATCCTTTGCATCGTAAAATCCGACCTGTTGTTGAGGGTTTTTTTACTTCTTTACCCGCCATTCGTGAGACGACCTTTTTTTGGAAATCTTGCGGCAAGATATACTACTTTTCTTCTCTTACCCTACTCGTAGCGAAGCGCCTCTACGGGCTTGAGTTCTGCAGCTTTTCTGGCAGGCCAGAGACCAAAAAAAATACCGGTAAGCGCTGAAAAGAGTGTAGCAAGAACAACCGATATCAGTGATGTTTTTACAGCCCAGCCTGCAAAAATTGACAGTACCATGGAGATACCAATACCGGTCAATACCCCGATAAAGCCACCGCTGATAGTCATGCCGACCGATTCAACAAGAAACTGCATCATGATATCATTTTTTCTAGCCCCGATTGCCTTGCGCAAACCAATCTCCCGAGTTCTTTCGGTTACGGAGACAAGCATGATATTCATAATACCGATACCTCCTACCAAAAGGGAAATTGCCGCAATCGAGCCAAGCAGAAGACTCATGGTCTGCGTGGTACTGCTGAGCATTTTCTGAATTTCGGTCATGTCCCTGATATTGAATGAATCGTCGTCATCCTTCAGTCGGCGCTTTTTTCTGATCAGGTCAGTAATTGCTTTTTTGGCCTGGTCAATTTTACCCGACTCGCTCACCTCAACAAATATTCCACCGAGATACTCTTTGCCAAGTACGCGATACATGGCCGTCGTCACAGGAATAATAACAACATCGTCTTCATCCTGCGGCCCTGAAAAGCCTTTTGCAGGAGCAATACCGATAACCTTGAAATTTATTCTGTTTATCTTTACGGTCTTTCCAAGGGGATTACTGCTGCCAAACAGCTCCTTCGCAACCGTAACACCGATAATGGCTGACTTCTCCCGCGTCTGAATCTCTTCAGGGGTAAACCACCGCCCAACTGTCGGCATCACAGCGCGCATGGTACCATATTCATATCCAGCACCGGTAACCGTAGAACTCCAGTTTTTATTCCCATAAACAATACGGCCGCCACCGTTGACCACTCCACTGGCATTTTTGACGAGCGAACGCAACAAAACAATATCATCTACATCCTTGAAAGTAAACCGGGCAACCGCTCCAGCCCCTTGGGCCGCTCCCCGGATTTTGGCTGAGCCACCCCTGACCGAGAGCATATTTGAGCCCATTGATTTCAGATCCTCCTGCATGGCAGCCTTTGCGCCTTCGCCAAGCGCCATCATGGCAATGACGGAGGCAACTCCGACAAGAATTCCAAGCACAGAGAGAAATGAGCGCATCTTGTTTGCAAGAATAGACTGAACTGCCTGTGCCATAAACCCGGTAAAACGACCATTACGCCATAAGGTGCTATTTCCGACCAGATGTGTTTGAAACTCACTCTCCTGAACTGTTGCCGCTGATAAATCTAACCCTGCCTTGCGATCATCGGCAAGTATAACCCCGTCCCTCATGGTGATCACTCGACCAGCCCAGGCGGCAATCTCCTGTTCATGTGTCACCATGATGATGGTCTTTCCCTCGTCATGAAGTCCCTTGAGGATCTTCATGATTTCGCCAGAATTTTTTGTATCAAGGTTGCCTGTCGGCTCATCAGCAAAAATGATGAGAGGATCACGAATCAACGCCCTTGCTATTGCCACACGCTGCTGCTCTCCCCCCGAAAGTTGGCTGGGGGTGTGATCCATCCTCTTTTCAAGCCCAACCAGCTTCAGGCGCTCTATCGCCTCATGACGAAAATCACCCTTCAGGCCACTGTAAATGTGTGGAAGCCGCACGTTATCAACAATAGTCATTCGCTTCAACAGGTGAAACTGCTGAAACACAAACCCTGCAACATTATTGCGCAGTCCAGCCTTCTCATCCTCAGAGAGGTTGTTGACATTGTTGCCAAAAATACGGTACTCGCCCTTGTCGGGGTTATCAAGAAGCCCCAAAATATGAAGAAGGGAGGATTTGCCAGACCCCGAAGAGCCCATGACAGCAACAAACTCACCCCGATCAATAGTCAGGGAGACTCCGCACAATGCGTTAACGGTGCTTTCACCTATACGGTATGTCCGGTGAACATCAACAAGCTCAAGCAGTGGTTTCATCTCTTCGTTCTGTTTCGCTGGGGTGCAAAGGGATTTGAACCGCCATTTTTTCCGGGAAGAACGAAGGTCGTATCGGGAAGAAGTACCGCTTCGTTGTCAGATAAACCTTCAAGAATCTCAATATTCCGACCATCCTGCAAACCCGTACGCACCGCTCTGTAACGAACACCTTTCTCAGTACCACCTTTTTTCAGAAGCACCACTGTTTTGCCCTTCCTGCTCTGTACTGCGCCAATCGGCAAAAGCAGCACACCCTGCTTTTCCTGCACCAGAATCTCAATATTGGCACTCATTCCAGAGCGGAAAACTTCAGGAATGCGTTCGGGGATAACATCGACATTGTATATGTTCACATTGTTCTGCAAATGCGATTCGTAATAGATATGATCGACCACCCCATTCACCCGGATGTCTGGATAAGCATCGAGCCCGATGACCGCCTTTTGCCCGATCTTGACTCTGCCAATATCGGTTTCATCAACGTAAGCCTTGACGATTAAATGGTCAGAGAGCACAAACAGTGAATCACTTGCCGTCACGGCCTGACCGGGATCAATGCTGCGTACAATAATTTGCCCGTCAAGTGGCGCAATAATTGCCGTCTCCTTGTAGACCTTTTTCCAATAACTCTCTTCACTCTTTCCCTGCACCCTGGCTGCATCAAGAAGCGCTGCCCGTTCAGTTGAACTGAGCAGGGCAAGCACCTCCCCTTTCTTCACATGCTGACCCTCAGCAACCAGAATCTCCTCAACCCGGCCCCCGATGGAGGACTGAATTTTAAGGCGATTTTTTGGTTCAACAACTCCTGTTGTCGATACTGCTGAACTTATGCTGCCTCTGGCCACCAGAATCTCTTCAACACTCCTCTCCGTTGCTCCGTTTCCCTTCAAAAAGAAGAACACTCCCAACGCGACAAGTGCGACCACACCAATACCAACCCACACAAACTTACTCCTGTTGACCATCAAGCCCTCCACCTTTTGACTGAATCCATTGCGCCTCGGCAATCAACATATCTGCTCCGGCATTGAGATACTCTTTTTTTGTACTGACAAGTTTATCCTCAATCACCACCCAATCATTGAAAGAGATGAGACCATTCGAATATTGCGCCGTAGCAATGGTTGCGCGCTCAACGGCAGCATCAAGAAATTTTTTGCGCACCACAACCATCTGGCTCGCATCCTGAAAACTTTTCCAACTCTGCTCAAGAAGATCAAGAATCTGGAAATACCCACTCTTTTCCTGCGCATTGCGCTGCTGAACAACAGCTTTCGCCTTCGCCACCCGGCCACCACCACTACCCCCTTCATAAATCGGCAGTGAAAGTGTTACTCCGGCACTCCAGTCTACTCCATCAAATTCCAGGCGGTCAGGAGATGTTCTGCCAACAGATGAGGTAAGATAGAGCTGAGGGGAAAAAGCGTTTCTTGCAGCGTCCAGATCATACTGTGCAGCTCTGCTACTTGCGTCAAGTTGCTGATAGAGAGGATGCTTTTTCGCCAGCGGAGCAATATCAGGTTTTTGGGATGTCAAAAAGCTGGCAGTAAAAGTGCCCGTCACAGCGATCGGATAATAAATATCACGCCCAAGCGCTGTGGCAAGTGTTGTCCGGGCAAGCTGAAGACCCCGTTCAGCCTGGGCAACTTCAAATGTAGCCTGTGCCAGATCGGCCTCCGCCTGACGCAATGAACCGATATTTTCGCGTCCGCCCTGGTATCGGAGGGTGATTAATCTGACATTCTTCTGCCGTCTCTCTGCAATTTCAACGGTTAGCCCCACAAGGTTCTGTGCCTTGAGCAACGCAGTAAATGCCGATCTCAGTGCAAAACGGACATTGGCTGAAACTGCACTGTAATTGTTTTGAGCTGCCTTGATCGCCTCTTTGCTACCGGCAACCTGGCTTGAGGTTTTGCCTCCGTCAAACAGGAGTTGCTGTGCTGAGAGTGAGTAAGAAAACAGCGAAGAGGAGCCAGCATTGGCTACCCCTCGCTCCTGCGAACTCAACCCGAGACTGAGCTTGGGGAAGATCCCCCCTTTTGTGATACGTGTATCCGCTTCCGCCTGCTGCAACAGCGCCAGAGCAGATGCAAGATCAGGATGTGCCTCTCTGGTTTCACTGACACACTGCTGCCAAGTCAGCGAATCAGCACCATACAGCGGCAGAGCCAGCAGAGAAAACAGCAGCAAAGCCAAATAAACTCTTGATTTCATACTAAAGACAATCTCCTTATAAATAACCCTTATTTTCTCGTTGGACGATTTTCCCATGAAAACCTTGCGACCTGATTGCATTATGTTTGAATAATTAACAATGAGCGACAAGCGCTCTTTCATGCATCATGATCAAGAATCATGATGCTTTCTTGAAATATTGTATTTTGGCCCTTATTCTAAAATCTTTTCGATGATGTCGATCATTTCACCAGTTCTCCCTATTCATGCTTGAAGCCCGTAATCTCTCACTCACTGTCGGATCCAAACAACTCCTTGCCGATACCTCATTCCGCGTCGGCGACAAAGACCATGTCAGCCTTGTTGGCCTGAACGGCACCGGAAAAACAACCCTGCTGCGCCTTATCAGTGGACCATCCAAAGACACCTCTCTTATTACCGAGGGACATTTTCTCAAATCGGCAGAAACCACGATCGGTTATCTTCCCCAGGAGATATCTTTTGATGCCGACCTTGAAAGAACTGCCCTGCAGTATGCGCTTCAGGCCAACGCAAGACTGTTCGAACTGTCGGGCAAAATAGCAGAGATGGAACATGAACTTGCTCTGCCTGAGCAGGATTATGAGAGCGAAGCCTACCATAGCCTGATCGAGCGATTTTCTGATGCCATGCACGAGTTTGACCATCTCGGCGGCTACACCATGCAGTCCAATGCCGAAAAGGTGCTCGCCGGTCTTGGATTCAGCGAAATAGATTTTCATAAAAAGGTGAAGGCATTCTCAGGCGGATGGCAGATGCGCCTGCACCTCACCAAGCTGCTGCTGCAGAACCCGACACTGCTCCTGCTCGATGAACCAACCAACCACCTCGATATCGATTCGCTTCGCTGGCTCGAAAATTATCTTCTCAACTACGAGCACAGCTATATTATTGTCTCGCACGACCGCTTTTTTCTCGACAAGCTCACCACCAAAACCCTCGAAATCGCCTTTGAGCGTATCAACGAATACAAGGGGAACTACTCTTACTACGAAAAGGAGAAGGCTGAGCGCTACGAGCTGATGATGGGCCAATATACCAATGACCTGAAGAAAATGGCGGAGCTTAAGGCCTTTGTCGACCGGTTCCGCTACAAGGCCACCAAGGCGCGCCAGGCACAGAGCCGCCTCAAGCAGATGGAGA
Organism: uncultured Chlorobiaceae bacterium; assembly: GCA_903866255.1. Taxonomy (GTDB): domain Bacteria; phylum Bacteroidota; class Chlorobiia; order Chlorobiales; family Chlorobiaceae; genus Chlorobium. The sequence goes on from CAIPMW010000080.1 coordinate 41,974, forward strand.
AGATGGAGAAAAACATGTTCTCGCCCGAGGAGGATACTTCACGCATCTCTTTCCGCTTTCCAAAGGCCAACCCTTCCGGACGTGAGGTGATGCGGCTTGACGGAGTCAAAAAAGCCTACCTGCTGCCCGACGGCTCCAAAAAGCAGGTGCTCAACAACATCAACCTTGAGGTGATGCGCGGCGACCGGATTGCCATTGTCGGGTCAAACGGCGCAGGCAAAACCACCTTTTGCAAAATTCTGGCCGGAGAGATCGACTTCGAGGGCAAATTGACCACAGGCCACAATGTGACCCTCAACTACTTTGCCCAGCACCAGACCGAAAACCTTGCGCAAGACAAAAGCGTCTACATGGAGATGATGGACTCTGCGCCATCGTCCGAAGCACAGAAAAAGGTTCGGGACATTCTCGGTTGCTTCCTCTTCAGCGGTGATGCCGTCCAAAAAAAGATAAGAGTACTCTCAGGAGGAGAAAAATCGCGGGTCGCCCTCGCAAAAATCCTGTTGCAGGCATCGAACCTTCTGATTATGGATGAACCGACCAACCATCTCGACATGCGATCAAAAGAGATGCTGATCGACTCGCTTGAATATTATGACGGCACGCTCCTGATTGTCAGCCACGATCGCTACTTCCTCGACAGCCTTGTCAACAAAGTAGTAGAGATCAAAAACGGTGCTCTTCAGCTTCACCTCGGCACCTACGCCGAATACCTTGAAACCGCCGAAAAAGCCATTGAAGCTGAGCGCAAGCTCGAAGCAAACGCAAAGCAAAAAAGCCAGTCGGCTCCTGCAAAATCTGTTGAAAAAGAGAAAGAGCTGAGCAAAACAACCGCAGCCTCAAAGAAAGACAAAAAAAGAATCGCAGAGGTTGAGCAGAAAATCAACCGTCTTGAGCAGAGGAAAGAGTCGCTTGAAACCATGATGGCAACAGAAGATTTCTATAAGAAGAGCCAGCAGGAGAACACTAAAACTCTCGACGGCTACCACTCCCTCTGCAATGAACTGAATACTCTCTTTGCTGAGTGGGAAAAAATATCATAAAAGGAGAGAGACAAGAAGGCATGACACGGCCAAAAAAATCCAGGATGATATACAAATAATGTGTTACCCTGCTATACAGCAGTGGGCCTTCCAGATTTTTTTCACCATGATGATGGTGTGAAAAGCCTCTGGACTTTTTAATTTTTTCATTACATTATTGGTCATATGCCAAGAAATAGGCGTCGTGCAGCAGAAATAAACACAAGACTCTCTATCCAGGAAGCAAAAACAATGAAGAAAATAGTATTGATCGCATTAAGCCTTTTCCCCTTGACAACCTTCGCAGGTGTTAAGAACAATGAAAGCGACCGACTCCCTGAATTATTGAAAACAACCAAAGTGGTTGTTGACCCAATGCCAGGGAAATTAAAAACCTTGCTTGTGAATGAGATTACAAACAACGGCCCGGTTAAAGCGATAGAGGTATGCAGTAGCATATCCCCCGCTATGGCTAAAGCTGCAAGTGAAAAAACTGGCTGGAACATTAAAAGAGTCAGTCTCAAAAACAGAAACCCTGAAGCTCAGGCTGACAAATGGGAATCCAAAGCAATGAAAGACTTTGAAAAAGAGCTAGCCGCTAATACGGATGCACTCATGGAAAAAGGTGAGATCGTAAAGGTCAATAAAAAACAGTACTTCAGATATGCAAAGGGCTTAAAGACTGGGAAAGAGTGCTTGCTTTGCCACGGTAAGACCGAAAACATTACACCAGAAGTCAAAGCGAAGCTGGAAGAGGTATACCCAAAAGATTTGGCAACAGGGTATGAGATTAATCAGGTCAGAGGCATTGTATCCGTGATACGACCAATCGATTAACGTCACATCCTGCATGGCATAATAATTCAGACGGGTATCATGGCACCTTTTTCGTACACCGCACCAGCCGCAGCCCATTTCGGGGCGTGTTGATTCATGCTGAAGGAGCGTCATTAACAAAGGGGCGAGGCAGGATCGCCTTCGGGGCAGTGTGGATAATTTCGTAGTCAGTGGCCCCTTCTGCCACCAGGGCACCGCTCCCCAATGCCCCATCACCCACAGGCGAAACAAGGGGCACTCTTGATTCAACGATGCCAGTTCCGGTGCCAAATTCAATACGTCCGGACACCTGTTTCACTTCTCAACCTGAAAGACAATATCATCCAGCGTAACGTTCTGCGCTTTGGCCACCGCCAATAAGACTTCCGTCGTTCCAGTCCGTTTTCCATTTTCGATTTGCGACAAATATGGTGTACTTATCTCCGCGACTTCCGCTAATTGCTGTTGAGTCAGACCGCGATATTCACGCCATACTTTAACTGGATTTTCACCATCAAGCAAAGCAAACGTAACTTCACCGGGAACAAGCTCTTCTTTGCCTTGCTTAATTGCAGTTTTTACCGCGTCATCATCGCGTACATCCTGCAACATTTCCGATTCTTCAACAAGTTGGACGTATGCGTCATAGGGCAATACTGCCCATTCCGGCTTACCATCACGTTCGATTACCTGGACAGGTGCATTCATCGGTAGACCTCTTTGCGTTGCGCTATTTTTAAGACCAAAACAACTCATAAAAAAATTTTGCTTCTCTATGCGAAGAGTAGCATATTTTCAGGACAAAGTATTGAGCATTGATTGTTTTACAAAATCATCACTTTTCAGAGCATAATGCCAGCATCTATCGACACAACAAGTCTTCCGCTTCCGGCCTCTTTGGTAGGTACCTGGCGTCGTTTTGGCTTGTTTGGCCCCGTTTATGAGATTATCAGCGTTGGAGATAATCTGGCGAATGGCGATAACTTGATGCGTGTTCGTGTCGTTGAATCCGGTGAAGAGTTGGACTACCGCTTTGCTGACATTCTTGATGACCCCAAGGAACGCTAATGTTTGCCATTGCTTTTGATCTTGTCGTTGCAGACACCTCACAAAACCACCCCAAAGGTCATTGGTAGTACTCTTGCTAATTTTGGATTTAATCGCGTTCAGGGCAGCCTGTACACAACAAACTCGGAAGACCTTGCTAACCTTTTTGCAGCAATTACCGCACTAAAGGCTTTGCCATGGCTTCCTGCATCAGTTCGTGACATTCGCGCCTTCCGTGTCGAACAATGGTCAGATTTCACCAATCTGATAAAGTCGTAGATACTTTACTGTGACAGTTCTACAATAGCCAGAACGATCATACAATAACCGATGGGGAGAAAAGGATGAAAACATGGCAACTGCAACATGCAAAAAATCATTTGAGCGAAGTGGTCCGCAACGCCCTCAACGAGGGTCCACAGGCTATTACCCTGCATGGCAAGCCTTCAGCAGTGGTTATCTCTTTTGACGAATACAACAAGGCTATGAATGTTCGAAAGCCGGGTGAGCCCCTCTCAAGTTTTTTTCATAACTCCCCGCTCCGAAATTCAGGGATAGACATCAAGAGATCAAAAGATTCTGGCAGAAATGAGGTGATTCTGTGAAGTCAGGGGTAGGTTACCTGTTGGATACCTGCGTGATCTCTGAGCTGATCAGAGCGGAGCCGTCACCGAAAGTTATGGAGTGGATTGATGGTCAGGATGAAGAGAGCCTGTATCTGAGTGTCATCACGCTTGGTGAAGTTGAAAAAGGAATTTCAAAGCTGGCGGAAGCTTGCGCCGGACAAGAGACATACGAAAACCGATGTCGACGCACAGATAGAGTGGAAAAAAAACTCCAGTCCCTCCTCTCCCTGATCAACACGAAGTGGCCAGGTACCAAGCCACTTCGGTTGATGTTTCAGGATGAAGCACGTTTTGGCCGTATTACCGACACGCGTCAATGCTGGTGTCCGCGACCGGTTCGCCCGCTGAGTATGGTCACGGTGACCCAAGAGTACACCTATG
>CAIPMW010000081.1 GCA_903866255.1 uncultured Chlorobiaceae bacterium
CGCAGAAAACCCTGTACCATGTTATCAAACGGGGTAAAAACCACCAAGAAGCAATCGGTCGCTCCTTTCAGCTCATTGTTAAGTTATTCCAGAGTTTCTAACATACAGAAAAGAAGGGACTTCCTGAATTGTTATCAAAAATCATTTTTTTTAATATCTTTCTTGCCAGATTGGTCTGTTTTCCTGCAGTAACATGTTTGGTTGCTTCATGGTTTGCATACCAGTACACTGCACGCTTATGCATGCGCATGCCTTTCATCAATACAAATCAGGTGACTGCCCGTATGACCCCGACGTTTAAAACAATGGAGGGAAATGAAGCTTTGGCTCATATCTCTTACCGCACCAGTGAAGTAATTTGTGTCTACCCGATTACCCCGGCATCCCCGATGGGTGAATATTCGGAGATATGGTCAGCAGAGGGGAAAAAAAACATCTGGGGCACGGTTCCCAAGGTTGATGAATTGCAGAGTGAAGCTGGTGCGGCGGCGGCGGTTCATGGTGCCTTGCAGACCGGTGCGCTGACAACAACCTTCACCGCATCCCAGGGACTGTTGCTCATGATTCCGACGATGTACAAGATTGCAGGCGAACTTACCCCCTGCGTTATTCATGTGTCGGCCCGTGCTCTTGCGGCTCAGGGGCTCTCCATTTTTGGAGACCATGGCGATGTCATGTCGGTCAGAGGAACCGGCTTTGCATTTCTGGCTTCGAGTTCTGTTCAGGAGGTGATGGATATGGCTCTCATTACGGCTGCCGCAACACTCGAATCAAGAGTTCCTTTCCTCCATTTTTTTGATGGATTCAGAACATCTCACGAAATCTCCAAAATCGAGGTCATTCCGGACACTCTTATAAAAGCGATGATGAGCGATGATCTTGTCATCGCACACAGAAACCGCCGATTGAGCCCTGATGCGCCGGTTATTCGTGGGACGTCGCAGAACCCGGATGTCTACTTCCAGGCGAGAGAGACTGTCAACGGCTACTACAATGCATGCCCTGATATCACTGAAAAGGTGATGGCAAAATTCGGGGAGCTCACCGGTCGCCACTATAACCTTTACGAGTATTATGGCGCTCCTGATGCGACGCGTGTCGTTGTTCTGATGGGTTCCGGTGTTGAGACGGCAAGGGAGACAATGGAATATTTGAACAAGCAGGGTGAAAAGGTTGGTGTTATCCATGCCCGACTCTTCCGTCCGTTTGATGTTGACCGCTTTGTAAAGACATTTCCGGCTTCTGTTACCTCTGTTGCGGTTCTTGATCGCATCAAAGAGCCTGGCAGCGCCGGCGAACCACTCTATCTTGACACGGTCAATGCGCTTTATGAAGGTGTACAGAGTGGTTTGCTGAAGAGTCTTCCGACCGTTGTTGGTGGCCGGTATGGCCTCTCATCAAAGGAGTTTACCCCGACAATGATCAAGGCCGTGTTCGATAACCTGGCGTCTGCAAAACCAAAAAATCATTTTACGGTTGGCATCAACGACAATGTCACCCACACAAGTCTTGATTATGACCCAACCTTTGCCATTGAGCCCGATGAGATGTTCCGGGCACTCTTTTATGGCCTCGGAGCCGATGGCACCGTTGGCGCCAATAAAAACAGCATTAAAATTATTGGTGAAAACACACCAAATTATGCCCAGGGGTATTTTGTATACGACTCAAAAAAATCAGGGTCAATTACCACTTCACACCTTCGGTTTGGACCCAGTCAGATTCGATCAGCCTATCTGGTAACAGAAGCGCAATTTATTGGCTGCCATCACTGGATTTTCCTTGAGTTGCTTGATCTGGTTAAAAATCTCAGGAAGGGTGGTACTCTGCTGTTGAATTCTCAATATGCAACCGAAGAACTCTGGGGAAAACTTCCGAACATTGTTCAGGAGCATCTGATCAGCAAAGAGGCAAAGCTCTACACCATTGATGCCTACAAGGTTGCGCACACCAGTGGCATGGGCCAGCGCATCAACACCATCATGCAGGCCTGTTTTTTCGCAATTTCCGGTGTGCTGCCCCGTGAAGAGGCGGTAGAAAAAATCAAGGCCTCCATCAGGGAGACCTATGGCAAAAAAGGTGACGAAGTGGTAAACCAGAATATACAGGCTGTTGAAGATACCCTGTCAAATCTGCATCAGGTGACCATTGGCTCTGTTGCCAGCAGTGTTACAGGGATGCGGCCAACTATTGTCGGTGATGCCCCTGATTTTGTTTGTAACGTCCTGGCGAGAATTATTGCCGGTGATGGAGACAATATTCCAGTCAGCGACCTTCCTGCTGACGGCACTTATCCTACGGGCACTGCAAAATTTGAAAAACGCAACCTGGCGGATGAAATTCCTGTTTGGGAACCTGCTGCATGTATACAATGTGCAAAATGTGTTTTTGTCTGCCCGCACGCCGCAATCCGCGCCAAGCTTTACGCACCCGCGAATCTGGAAAACGCACCGGCAGCGTTCAAGCACACGGATGCCAAGGGAGTTACCTGGGAAGGCATGTCCTACACCATCCAGGTTGCCCCTGAAGATTGTACCGGGTGCGAAATATGTGCCCGTATCTGTCCAGGCAAAGACAAAAGCAATCCGGGCAGAAAAGCCCTGAATATGAGTCCGCAACCAGCTCTCGTTAAAACAGAAGCCGAGAACTGGGAGTTCTTTTTGAGCCTTCCCGAATATGACCGGGAAAAAATCAATACAAAACTGATCAAGGAGCAACAGCTTCAGGAGCCTCTCTTCGAGTTTTCCGGTGCTTGCACGGGATGCGGTGAAACTCCTTATGTCAAACTGCTGACACAGTTATTTGGAGATCGACTTGTCATTGGTAATGCAACAGGGTGCTCCTCTATCTATGGTGGAAATCTGCCCACAACCCCATACTCTACCAATGCCTGCGGGCGTGGTCCGGCGTGGTCAAACTCCCTCTTTGAGGATGCCGCTGAGTTTGCCCTTGGTTTCCGACTCTCCATCGACAAGCAGCGGGAATATGCAGGTGAGCTTTTGAAAAGAGTTTCATCGGAGATTGGTGAGACTCTTGTTCAGGATATTCTTGAAGCAACCGAAACCAGTGAGGTTGGAATTTTTGAGCAGAGAAAGAGAGTTGCCATACTGAAAGAGAAGCTTTCGCTTATGACCTCTTCCGATGCAAGGAATCTGCTTTCGCTGGCCGATATGCTGGTCAAGAAAAGTGTCTGGGGTGTTGGTGGTGATGGATGGGCTTATGATATCGGGTATGGTGGCGTTGATCATGTCACCGCTGGCGACAAAAATGTTAACCTTCTGGTGCTTGATACCGAGGTCTATTCCAATACCGGTGGCCAGGCATCAAAGGCAACACCAAAAGCTGCCGTAGCAAAGTTTGCTGCCGCCGGGCGAACGGTAACCAAGAAAGATCTCGGGCTGATTTCCATGAGTTATGGTAACGCTTATGTTGCCTCTGTCGCTTTTGGCGCCAGAGACGAACAGACACTGAAAGCGTTCCTTGAGGCGGAAGCGTATAACGGGCCCTCTATCATTATTGCCTATTCACATTGTATTGCTCAAGGCATCAACATGGCGTCGGCTCTTGATAATCAGAAAGCAGCGGTTGATTCAGGACACTGGATTCTTTACCGTTATAACCCTGAACGGCTGCTTGATGGCAAAAACCCGCTGATTCTTGACTCGAAGAAGCCGAAGATACCTGTCGCACAGTTTCTGGATATGGAAAACCGCTTCAGAATGCTCAAAAAGAGCCATAAAGCTCTTGCAGAGAGTTACTATGCTACAATCCAGAAAGAGGTGGACGGCCGCTGGAGACATTACGAATACCTGGCAGCACGCAGTTTTGATGATCTGAAATAGTGCCGAAAATTCAAGGTTCAAGGTTCAAACGTTGAACCTTGAACTTTTTCATCTGCTTTTGAGGGTTTTGGCCCGCTCCTTCATTTCAACAGCCTTCTGGCTGTTGCCGAGCTTCTCGTAAACGTTGCTGAGGTGATCAAAGATTTCAAACTCACCTGAATTCCACCGAACTGCTTTTTCAAGTATCTCTTTTGCCTGTTCATACATTCCCATTTTAACCAATACCCATCCAAGCGTGTCGAGATAACTTGCATTGGCAGGTTCCCGGGCCACGGCCTTCATCGCCAGTCTTTTGGCGCGCGGAAGCGCCTTGCCCTGGCCGGCAAGAACGTAGGCAAGATTGTTCATCATCAGCACATTATCTGGCTCAAGGCGAAGAATGTTCTCATAAAGCCGAATACATTTATCGTAATAACCCAGCTTGTCATAACAGAGGGCAAGGGTGCTGCCGGCCTGCAGATAGAGCCATTTTTCCATTTTTGGATGTTTTGAACGAACCGCTTTTTCGAGCAGGCGCACAGCTTCTTTGGTATTGCCTCCCTGAAAATGGAGTTCGCCTTTCAGGGCATGAAGGGTTAAGGTCAGACGTGGATTGCCTGGACGATGCTTTTCAATTTCGGTCATCATGAGATTGGCTGGCTCAATATAAAGTCGCTCTTTCGATGAACGGGCCACAAACAATCGAATCAACTCTATTTCCTGCTCAAGGCTTGCGTGAGCTGTTGTGTAAAAGAGATCAAGATCTTCACGAAGTGCTGGATTGTTTTCTGAATGTACTGAACTCTCAAAAAGCGCCAGCCATGCGGACAAGGTGCCGGGATTGTCACGAAGAAGCTCTCTGAAGGTCTGAATTGCAAGGCCATACTGGGCAGTTTGAAGATAAAGCTGCCCCAGGGTATACAGCAGCCCCGCTTTTCCTTCTCCCTGCTCAAGAGAGGCAAGTTGACGATACCGATCGGCCACCTGCCTGTAGTTATTCATCTGATGAGATATACCGGCAAGCAATTTACCGTAGTACTTGTTGTCGGGATTAAGCTGAACACTTTTTTCGCTGTGCACCCGGGCTGAGTCAATAATCCCAAGGCCCATGTAAGCGTTTGATAACGCATAATGGAGCGCCGCATTATTGGGCTGAGTAACCAGAAGTTTCACATAGCGGTCAACCGCACCCCGATACTCTCCTTTCGCACTCTGCAGTGAAGCCGCTACAAACTCTCTTCTGCTGGCCTCAGCAAGAGAGTCGGGGAGCGTTATACCACTGGAGAGCAACGGGCGAGGCAAAAACACCGAAAAGATAACGGCGCCAAAAAATATGCACCTGCTAATCCGGCTTTGTATCGAACAATGGAGATTCATAAGTATCGGAACCGGTTGAAAAACGGATAAACGCCTGACGGGTGGCAACTCGCCCTCTTGTCGTTCTGCTCAGATAACCCGCCTGGATAAGGTAGGGCTCATAGACCTCTTCAATGGTATCCCGCTCTTCTCCCACAGAAACAGCAAGAGAGGCTATCCCTACAGGGCCGCCATTGAATTTGTTGATAATGGTATCCATGATTTTTTTGTCCATATCATCCAGCCCCTCTTCATCAATCTCAAGGCAATCAAGTGTTTTCATGGCAATAGCTCTGGTAATGGTTGCGACGCCATCAACCTGCGCAAAATCCCTGGCTCGACGAAGCAGCCTGTTGGCAATTCGGGGAGTTCCGCGTGATCGTCCTGCAATTTCCGAGGCAGCATCAGTGGCAACGCCAATGCCCAGAATGGTTGAAGCCCGGATAATGATCCGCTCCAACAGCTCCGGTTCATAGTAATCAAAGCGGCTGTTAATCCCGAACCTTGCCCTCAGGGGAGAGGTCAAGAGCCCGGATCGAGTTGTTGCGCCAACAAGTGTAAAGGGTTCAATACGCAACTGTACCGCCCTTGCAGAGGGGCCACTGTCGAGCATGATGTCAATACGAAAATCCTCCATTGCCGAGTAAAGGTACTCCTCAACGGTTGGTGGCATACGGTGAATTTCGTCAATAAAAAGCACATCTCCCTTTTGAAGACTGGTCAGCAGCCCTGCAAGATTGCCAGCTTTGTCGAGCAGAGGTCCTGAGGTAGCCTTGATACTACATCCCATTTCAGAGGCAATGATATAGGCAAGCGTCGTCTTTCCAAGGCCTGGTGGCCCTGACAACAGCACATGATCCAGCGCATCACCCCGCATTTTTGCCGCAGCAATAAAGACCTTCAGATTGTCAGTCAACCGTTGCTGCCCGGCAAAATCCTCCATGCGAATCGGACGTATCTGATCCTCAATCCTTGATTCGAGGGCATCGGGGGGAGTATTCAGTAATTCTATTCTCAAACAGGCAAGATGTTACAGGTTGAATATGGTGACTCAAAGTTTTATTCTTGGATCAGCCACAGCATAGAGCACATCGGCAAAAAGATTGCCAAGAACGATGAGAGTGCCTGAAATAAAGGTATTGGCAATAATAAGAGGGTAATCCCTTGAAAAAATAGCATCAACTGTTACCCGTCCCATACCGGGAAAGGCGAAGATAACCTCAATAAAGAGGGCTCCACTGAAAATAAAGGGGAGCGAGCTACCCATAATGGTGATAACCGGCAAAAGGGCATTGCGAAGCGCATGTCTGAAGATAACAAGCTTTTCCGGCAACCCTTTGGCTCTTGCTGTCCGGATGTAGTCCTGGCGGATAACCTCAAGCATGCTCCCCCTGACATACCTCGCGATACCTGCGGCTCCATTAATGCTGAGCACCGTCACCGGCAAGACAAGATGCCATACACGGTCGAGAACAAAACCGACAGGCCCAAAACCCTCGGAGCCAATCTCATTCAAGCCTGAAGCGGGAAACAACGGAAACTTCAGCGCGAAAACAATAATCATCATCAAGGCAAACCAGAACTCGGGCATTGAATAAAAAAAGAGTGCAGTCACGGTCAGAAAACGATCAAGCAAACTGTTCTGGCGAACGGCCGAAATAATCCCTATAAGAATGCCAAAGGTGAAATTGGCAACAAGTGTGAGCAGCGCTATGGTCATGGTTATCGGCAAAGCACTGGCAATCACCTCAACAACCGGTTGCTGTGCGCGGCTGAAACTGCGTCCGAAATTACCCTGTAAAATATTGCCAAGCCATTTGACATACTGCACCGGCACCGGGTCATTGAGGCCATATTGCGCCCTGATCTGCTCGGCAACATTCGGGCTTATTCCGGGCTGGATAAAAAAGGCAGCAGGATCACCAGGCGCGAGACGGATAATGAAAAAGGTGAGGGTCAATACCCCGAATATCAGCGGTATGGCAATCAGCAAGCGTTTAAAAATATATCTCAGCATGACGTTTTACTGTGCAATGTTGGCTGAAGGATGCAACCTCCAGTCGTCAATATTGTAAAAGGAGCCGGAAATATTAAGCTCTTCTCCCTCAATTCTTTTGCTGAATCCCTGGGTCTCCTGCATCCAATAGAGAAAGGTGACCGGCTGATCACGATGAAGGATCTCCTGATACTCAAGCCAGTAAGGCTTTGCTCCAAAGGGATCCATTTTCTGCTTGGCCAAATCACAAAGTTGATCGAGCCGTGGATTCTGGTATCCGGTAAAATTGAAGCGGCTCCTGTTCAGGTCTGAGCCCCATACCTCAAGAGGATCTATCTCCAGCCCTATTGCCCATCCCGCCATCCATGCGTCAAGTTTTCGCTGGTGAAGGTTGTCAAAAAAAACATTGGATTCCTGGACATCAAGCTTGCAGTCGATACCAATAGAACGAAGATTCTGCTGAATAATAACACTTGCATAGTTTCTTCTTGCATTGCCTGAATTGGTATAGAGCACAAAACTGAACCTCCGGCCCTGCTTCTGCAGAATTCCATCCGACCCGGGAAGCCATCCTTCAGCGTTGAGCAGCGCTGTTGCCCTGGCAGGATCAAAAGCATGAGGAGTAATCCGGGCATTATAGGCCCATTTAAGAGAAGGAGATACATCGGTATTGCAAACAACACCGTACCGCTTGAGATAGCCATCGATAATCGCCTCACGATCAATGGCGTGCGTAAGGGCAAGGCGCACCCTGGCAGAGCCGAAGAGAGGATGTGGAATCACCTTGCCACTTTTATGATACTCTTTCTGGTCGATATTTGACCAGCCAACATAGTCGTAGACCCTGAGCCCTACCGTTTTAATCTCCAGTTGCCTGTTCGCCTTCAAGAGAGCTGTAAAATCCTCCGGCTTGATGTTTTCAACCACATCAACAGCGCCGGTCTGAAGCTGCGTCAGGCGTACTGTGTAATCAGGCACAACCCTGAAGCTGATAAGGGGAATATTGCCAGGCTTTGGAAGGTCAGATTTCGGGTTTGAGGCAAGAACAAGCTCCTGTTGCTGCTGCCAGCTCTTCAGTTGATAAGGGCCAGCGCCAAGTGGCGCTATGTTGAGAGGAGAGTTGCGAAGTTCACCAGGCTTCACGTTTTTCCAGTGATGAGCGGGTAGAGGAGTCAGTGAGGTATGAAAAAGAGCCAGATGTTCAGGAACCGGTTTGTAAAATCGGAATACCAGTGTGGTGTCATTCGGCGTTTCAATCGCTTTGTCGAAATCAACCTTCCCCTTCTCGGCGCCGACAAGCTCGGCAAGATACTGCTGACGGGCACTGGCAATAACCGGATTGCCATACAACATGTAGGTAAACTTGAAATCCCCCGATACCACAGGCTTTCCGTCATTCCAGAAGACATCACTTCGGAGTGTGTAGGTGAGGGTTTTGTGATCTGCAGAAAAAGTCCAGCTCCTGGCAACAGCCCCTTCCGGAATTTTTTTTGCCTCACCATTAGTTGTTTCCCGCAGTTTTTTATTGAGGGCAACATAATTCAGAAGCCCTGTTGAGGTATCAAACTCACTCTGCAGCAGAGAGGGATAGATGAGCCCCATAATATTACTCGACGTAACGGTGCTTCCCAGAACGGGATTCAGGTAATCGGCATCACCAGGTATGGTAATCACCAGCGTGGAATCCATTGCCGTACGAGGCTTCCCGCTTCCCGCATTCTGGCGACCGCAGGAAGAGAGTGAGAGCACAACAAAAACAAGAAACAGGCAACCCGCAAGCCCACTGATTAAGGAAGATCTCCTGCTGTATTCAATCATACCTCTTATCCTCTGTTTTGTCACTATTGATCACATTGTTAATTCTGTTGGTCAGCGCTTCGGCTGCCACATAATTTGAGTATCGCTTCAAAAGAAAATTGAGCGCAACCACCTCAATAATAACGGTAATATTTTTGCCGGGGAATATGGGTAATTCTACCTGTGGAACTTCAACCCCCAGAATCCTGGTGGATTTGATATCAAGTCCAAGTCGTTCATAAGCTATCTCCTTGTTCCATTCGAGCAACTCAACAACAACCTGTACCTCCTTGGCCTCACGAATTGCCCTGATGCCAAAATTTGCCCTCATATCAACAATACCAAGACCACGAATCTCCATAAAATGGTCAATGATATTATTTCTTCTTGCGGTAAGTGTCGTCGATTCTCCTTTTCTCCGAATAACCACAACATCGTCAGCCACCAGGCCATGCCCCCGCTCGACAAGATCAAGGGCAACTTCTGACTTGCCGAGTCCACTTTTGCCTGTCAGCAAAACACCGACACCATACACATCCACCATTGAGCCATGGTACTGCTGGTACAACGAAAAATTGTCGTCAAGAAAGTCAGTAATATTGTAAATGGCTTTCGTTGAGGAGCATCTGGTGCTGTATACCGGAATTGCAGCCTCTGTGGCCATATCGAGCAAAACGGGAGGGAGCTTGTTATTGCTGGTTAGAATAATACAGGGCATTTTGAAGCGCACAATATTCTGAAACGCCAGAAGGCGGGCGTTTTCATCAAGATGATTCAAAAAACGAGTTTCGGTATTACCAAGAATCTGCACCCGTTTGTAGGTAAACAGATTGGTAAATCCAGCCAGAGCAAGACCCGGACGATGAAGGTCACGCTCAAAAATCCGTCGTCTACTCTCATCAACGTTATTGAGACGCTTCAATTTAATATCGTACTTCTTGCCGAGAGTATTATAAAACTCCGCAACGGTTATGGACTGCTTTTTTAATCCTTTTTGATCAAGGTTCATAACTTCAGCAATCGATATATTATAAAAGCCCACAAAATAAACGCGAGGCGTCTCTCATACGCCCCGCAAATCTACGATTATACCACCTGCATTTTTTCCTTGTGGCGTAAAAGCTGACGGCTCAATGCCTCGACACAGGTCTCGATAGTCTGCTCATAGGTCACGCCAGCCTCTTTTGCCACAAAAACATTCTGTGGCACGTGCACCGTTATTTCTGCAAGTTTATTCTTTTCAAAATCATTTTTCTGATGATCCAGAATGACATGACAACTGATAATGCCCGGAAATACTCTTGCCAGCGGAAGCACTGCATTTCGGGCATACTCCTCTATGGCACTGTGATTGCTGGAATGGCGCAGAGTAACGGTTACATTGACCGGATCACTGGTAACAACTTTTGTCATAATAGTCTCCATTGAAAGAAGTTAAACGTCATGAAGGAACAAGACCCCGACAACAGGGAGCAGTCAGGGCCCATAGCAGATTTATGCGTTGGGATGCGCTTTGAGGTAAACCTCCCTCAAGCGTTCAAAGGTAACATGAGTATATATTTCAGTGGTCGAAAGATTGCTGTGACCAAGCATCTCACTGACACTCTTGAGATCGGCCCCGCTATTCAAAAGATGAGTGGCAAACGAGTGGCGCAACAAATGAGGGTTTTTCTTTTTCTGCTCGGTAACTGATTTAAGATATTTTCTGGTCAATCTCTGGATAAGCATGGGATAAAGCTTTTTGCCCCTTTTGGTTACAAAAACATAAAGCGGCAACCCCGCCTCCCTCTCCTCCCCTATTCTAAAGAAGTTTCTGCGGACTTCAAAATATTTTTTAAGCGCATCAATGGTTGGTCGCCCAACAGGAACAATTCTCTGCTTCCTCCCTTTTCCAGTCAGCTTCACATAACCATCCTCAAGATTGAGTGCTTCCATCGTCAATTCAGTCAATTCGGAAAGCCGAAGTCCGCTGCCATAGAGTAGCTCCAGAATACTCCTGTCGCGCTCAAGAACAAAAGAGGTACCAGAGGCCCCCACTTCCATAATTCTGGTATGGGCCAAACCGGAAGGAAGCACTTCATTAAAAAGCTTTTCTGTCTGCTGCTCAGTCAAAAAGGCCGGAACCCTCTGCGGATACTTTGGGGCAACAAGAGAGGAGAATGGAGAGTTCCTGATATATCCATACTCTTGCATATACCGGTAAAAACTTTTTATGGCGGCAAGTTTTCTTGCCACAGATCTCTGCTGTATTCCCCGTTGCATCAAGGATCCCATAAAAAGCCTTATATCAAGCGGCGTCACCTGTACCGGCTCAAAACAGGTCAGATCATCAAGCCCGAGATGCTGTACGAGAAATGAGAAAAATTGTGCAAGATCAGTTCTGTATGCCAGTATCGTATTCTGCGATAAATTTCTGCTGCTTTTCAATTTGCCAAGAAACTCACTCACAGGAAGGTTGCCCTGCTGAAAGATTGCAGGCACGGGAGAGGGAGAAGGGCGCTTCATGATAGTGCAACACAGAGCAGTTCCTCTCTTTCCCGGAGATAATAAAGATTATCACCCTGGATCAGGAAATTGTTCAGACAGGGTCTGTCAGCCACCTCTTCCATGCAGTCTTCATAGACAAGACGACCCCTTCGCCAGACTTTGATCGATGAGCGCCAGAGAGCGGTCAACAGTGGTTGTTCATGCAGTGCAACAGCAGTCAGCGCTCCATACACGATCGATTCCCAACGGCATGTCTCCGGCCAATTGAAGCCGTCAAGGGGAAAAAGCTCCTCAGGAAGGCCATCCATGATAACTCCTGGAAGAATAATCTTCTGTCGGAGTTCTTCTGGAACAACGACCTCTCTGATGGCTTTGACTTGAGCAGCATCAAGGGCTGGCTTGCTGATTTCCAAACCGGCAAGAGAATCAACAAACAAAAACTGCTGTTCTGGAAATCCTCCAAAATAGGTTGTTTGACAGACAAGAAACTCATCCCCAAGATTAGCGATGAAAGCAATATCAGGGCGTGACCACACCACCTGCCCGGTTTTGAAATCAATGCACCAGATACCCTTGTGTTCGGGGCTGTGCGGCAGGCAGACATAACAATAGACGAGCCCCCCGCAGGTTGTTTCAATTCCTGTGAACCAGCCGTCACCGGCAGGAACACCCTGCACAGCATCTATCAAGAGATAATCATCACAAAAAACTCGCCCGGTAATGGGTTCAATGCCGAAAAACAGCGTTCGCCTGTTGCTGGAAAAACGCTTCTGCCCGATAAGGTCACCGGTTTCGGTAAACATCAGTTGCCAGATCAGGGCACCTCGCCCGGCATAATAACGCCAGCGAACAGCGAGCGGCTCTTCTCCAGGTTTCATTATCGTCTCAATTTATAGATAGTTACCGGTATAGGCTTTGTTCCAGAAGAACAAATTTTTGGAAACGAGGTTATGGAGAAATTGTTTTCCTCTGCCAGCTCAAGAAATTGTTCTGCCATTCTCCGCCGTGGATCGGCGATATAGGATATGCCACCTGGTTTAAGCAATTTATCGATAGCCGTCACAACAGGAAGCAGGTTCACCCTTTCGTAGAGCACATCAGCAGCAAAGAGCAGGTCAAACTGTTCACGACACTGCACTTGACGCCAGTCGAGCTTTTCAGTATCAAGAGTCACCCTGTTTTTCAAACTGTTATACCGTGCAAAACGAAGCGCTTCAAGGGAGTAATCTGTTGCCAGAACACTTGCCCCATTCCGGGCGGCAACAACCGATACCATACCCACGCCAGCGCCGATCTCAACCACGCGTAACCCCTCAACAGTGAGTTCATCGGCTATAAAAGAGGAGAGTGATATTGATGACGGCCATATTTCTGCCCAGTAGGGCATCTGCTCATCCTTGATAAAATCCTCTTGCGATATTCGGTCAAGCAGCGCGTAACTGTCGAGCACACTCAAAAAGCTGAACGATTCTGCACCAAACGTATAGCTTGTTTCAGTCAGATCATACTCTTCAGACAAAGCGTTATAAAGCAACCGGAGATCCGGGTTCTCCTTTTCGCGGGATACCTGCATCACGACCTGTGGTTAAATAGAGAAACAAATAACATACAGAAGTTACCAAAAATAGCCATCGATTTCTATTTTCAATCCATAAGAGCCCTGTTTTACGAAACACAAACGCTGAAAGAGCATGAAAAAAGAGATTCTTGAACGTTTCGACAATACCTATCCCGCCAGAGATTACACCATTGAAATTGTTAACCCCGAGTTTACCTCAGTATGCCCGATAACCGGACTTCCGGACTTTGGCACCGTTACCATCCGCTATGTGCCCGACAACAGTTGTGTTGAGCTGAAGTCTCTAAAATATTATTTTCTCGAATTTCGTAATGCGGGAATCTTTTACGAAAATATTACAAACAGGATTCTTGATGACCTTGTTAGTCTCCTTCAGCCAAGATCGCTGACGGTGATAACCGAGTGGAAAGCCAGGGGGGGGATTACCGAAACTGTTACGGTCAGCTACGGCGCAAACTGCTGAAAGGGGTAAAAAAAAGCCCCGGAGGAGCACTCTGAGGCTTTTCTTTTTAACGGATTGCTGAATATCAGGCTTACTTCGATCAGTATTTATCAAGCCCCTCGTTCAGGAACTGCATGATTTTAATGCCATCTTCAGGGGTGATCATACCGCCAGCGGCACCCTCCATACGCTTTACAACTATGTCAATCTTGCCAGTCTTCTTGTACTTGGTTTTTAATGCATCCATTGTTGATTCCTGCGAATGACAGATGTTGCATTTTGCGGTCCAAAGCGCCTTTGCCCCCTTGAAATCAAAACCTGGAGGAGCCACGGGGACATTTGCCGACACAACCGGTTTCTCAAGATATGCTTTCAGCTCAGTAACAGAGCGAATGTACTCACCTTTGGTCGTCGTCGTGCGACCGGTTGTGGACATCAATATCCCTGAAGGTCTGAACCAGAGGGAAGCAAACATGACTGCTACAATGGCAACAATACTAAGTGGAAAACTCAAAAACCATTTAGAACTGATTCTGGAGGACATTTTGCCAAGGCCCATAATCACAGATGAGGCAAAAAGAATCAGGCAGAGCCACCCGGCAAAAGAGCGTAAAGGCGTTAAAAAGGGCGAAAGAGTATCTGCCGGTAACTTATAGCCGGTTATAAATGATAAACCGAAAAAAAACGACCCCATTAAGACAGCGCCACCTGCTGCGACAGCAAGAAGCTTCCCGTTTGATTTGTTGTCCATGACAGGTAGTAAATTAAGGTGTTAGTGGCTTAACCAGAAATTATAGGGAAAGATAAGCATAAATAGTAAAGGCCACAAATAGAAACCATAAAAAGGTTGTGTTTTAAAAACAGAAAAGCAGACAAAAAGAAATATTCACGTATTCTGAATATTTCTTATTTTGGCGTATAAATACCATAAAAAAATCTATTATCCGCCATGCTTTCAACACTCAACGCTGCCGCCCTGATTGGGATTGATGCCCTGAAAGTTACTGTAGAAATAAATGTTACGGCAGGGATTCCATCTTTTACAGTAGTTGGTCTGCCCGATAATGCAATCAGGGAGAGTCGGGAGAGAATTCTTACTGCAATAAGAAATTCAGGGTTTATCATCCCCCCGAAAAAAATTACGGTAAATCTGGCGCCTGCTGATATTAAAAAAGAGGGTACCGCCTTTGATCTTCCCATTGCCATCGGACTTCTTGGCTCGCTTGACCTTATCAGCAACCGGTTTGAGGATGCCCTGATTATGGGTGAACTGGCGCTTGATGGCTCACTGCGAAGAATCAATGGAGCGTTGCCAGTTGCAATGATGGCTGGTAAAGAGCAGATAAAACGGCTGATTGTGCCATTGCCGAATGCCCCTGAAGCGGCAGTAGCCATATCGGCATCTCATTGCTCCACTATTGAAGTCTATGGAGTTGAAACCCTGAATGAAACTGTCGCCCTTATGGGAGGTGCCACTCTCTCCAAACCGGTAACCGTCAATGTGGCGGAGCTGTTTGAGGGTGAACAGGAGTACCCGGTTGATTTTGCCGATATCAAAGGGCAGGGCGCGGCAAAAAAAGCGCTGGAGATTGCAGCGGCTGGCGGCCATAATGTCATCATGATCGGGCCTCCCGGCAGTGGAAAAACCATGCTGGCAAAGGGGTTGCCGGGTATTCTTCCCCCGCTTGGTTTTGAAGAGTCACTTGAAACCACAAAAATCTACTCGGTGGCAAATTTGCTGGAAAAAGATCGCCCGCTGATGGTCAGGCGGCCATTCCGCAGCCCCCACCATACAACCAGCAATGTGGCGCTGATCGGCGGGGGAGCAACAGCCAAACCCGGCGAGGTCAGCCTTGCCCACAACGGTATTCTCTTTCTCGACGAGCTGCCTGAATTCAGCCGCAACGCCCTTGAAGTGCTCCGTCAACCCCTTGAAGACAGAGAGGTCATCGTCTCCAGAGTTGCCATTACGACAAAATATCCGGCAGGCTTCATGCTGATTGCCGCCATGAACCCCAGCCCCGCAGGAGCGCTGAAAGATCGTGACGGCAATTTGACGGCTCCACCAAGGCTGATTCAGCGCTATCTTTCAAAAATATCGGGCCCGCTGCTTGATCGTATTGATATACACATTGATGTCCCAAAAGTCGAAAACTCCGACCTCTTTACCTCATCAACCGCTGAAAATTCCTACACCATCCGTCAGCGGGTGATCACCGCCCGCAACATCCAGCAACAGCGTTTTGCCACCACCCTGTCTCCAAAAATCTATACCAATGCCCAGATGAATACCCGGCAGATCAAGAGCTTCTGTCGGCTCGACCGGGAGAGTTCCCAAAAGCTGATGGATGCCATGAACCGGATGAGCCTCTCGGCAAGGGCGCACGACCGAATTATCAAGGTAAGCCGTACCATCGCCGATCTTGATAACTCCGAACAGATTTCCATGAAACATCTTATCCAGGGCATTCAGTACCGGAACCTTGACAGGGATTTCTGGAGCTTCTGAGCCTTGATGCCTCCTTGCATACTTCGGCATAACCCTTCAGGAAAAGATCGAACAGAGAAATGCCGCAGGATATTCCCTTGCAAACATAAGAGAATTTTTTATCTCTTGCCTATATTCAGGGTCAGGTTAAATTCCGGTACCTCCTGTAACAAAAACAGATCAAGGAGACTTTTCATGAAAGAGAGGGGTAAATTCAGTTACGCACTGCTGCTTGCAGGCTCACTGTTCACCGCCGTTCCCGGCTTTGCCGCCGAGAGTGTTGATGCACGCATAAATCGTCTTGAGCGAGAACTTGCTGAACTGACAACAGCGGCAAACGGCAAGCTTGTCGCTATTCAGGCACCATCGACCGCCGAACCGGTCTCTCCGCCCCTGCTCTCAACCGCTTCCGGCACCAAAGTTCAATTCTACGGATTTACCCGTTTTGACATTTCTTATGATACCGGTCAGATTACTCCGGGCAATATCGCACTCTGGACTCAGCCAAAAATTTCGGGGAAAAATGATGCCGAGTGGAACCTGACCGCAGGTGCAACCAGGCTTGGCTTGAACCTCAGTGGCCCTGATACGGAAAACATCAAGCTTACAGGCAACATTGAATTCGATTTCCTCACCAGCGTTTCGACTGAAAATAATCAGGTGCCCCGCCTGCGTCATGGCTACCTCAAGGCGGTTTGGCCAGCTTCTGATGTGAGCGTCATCGCCGGACAGACCTGGGATATCATTTCGTCATTGCTCCCCTTTGTGGATGACCCTGCCATTATGTGGGATGCCGGTAATATCGGTGCACGCCATCCACAGGTACGCGTTACCAAAGGATTTTTGGTCGGTGAAAAAGGACGCGTCGAAGTGGCGGCTGCAGCGTCAAGAACTATCGGAGAGAAAAACAACACGGTCGGTATTATAGCGACCGATCCGGGAAAAGATGCTGCCATACCGACCCTCCAGGGACGAATTGCATATTCAGCGCCATTTCTGGTGCAAAAACAGCCTGCAACGATTGGAATCTCAGGCCATTATGGCCAGGAGGACTGGGAGACCAACAATACAGGAAATCACAAAACGCTTGACTCCTGGTCATGCAATCTTGAGCTTGCCATGCCCGTCTGTTCTGAAATAACCATTGCTGGCGAGTACTTTACCGGTTCCAACCTTGATGATTACTATGGCGGTATCGGGCAGGGTGTCAATATTTCAACGGTTAAAGAGATTCGCGCCACTGGTGGCTGGGCTGCACTCAGATTCAATGCAAGCCCCTCGACCTCTCTGAGCTTCGGAGCAGGCATAGACAACCCGAATGATAATGATCTGCCTCTCAATGCCCGTTCACAGAACCAGACAATCTTTACCAGTGTCGTCAACAAAATAACACCTGGCTTGATCCTTGGCTTTCAGCTCTCGCAGTGGAAAACCGACTATAAGGGGGCTGGCGAGAGCAATGCGCTCCGTGCCCAAAGTTCATTGACCTACAAATTTTAGCGCCCCCCGCGCTGAACAAATATTTCATGCTTCCCCGCTCATGAGGGAAGTGTGAAATATCAGTAAATAATAACATCGCCTGGCATCACCGCAAGGATATGCAGTTGGTCCGAACGCATCAGCATCTCATAGAAAGCCTCCATTGATGAAAATTGCCTCTGGGGAAGCATGTCGTGCAGGAGCTGTTTTTTGATGGCAACCACGATGCTCTCCGAGAGACTGGCGTTGTTCCCTTCAAGAAGAGATTCAAGCCAGCTCTTCTGCACCGGGTAGAACAGGATCTTCGGTTTTTGTGTCGCATCGATTTTTGCAAGAAGCTGCGCTGCCTGAATGGCATCAAACAGCCCTCCCATACGGTCAACCAGACCGGCCTTCAGCGCACGGCTGCCCGTCCAGACCCTTCCTCCAGCAACAGAATCTACATTGGCGATCTTCATCTTTCTTGATACGGCAACCTTTCCGATGAAGTCATCATACACCTCACCTGCCGCAGCAACAAATTTATTGTAGGCCTCGCCCTCAAGGGGCTTGAAGGGTGTGTTGGCATCAGCATAGCGGCCTCGGGTTACAACATCGCGCTTCAGACCGATTTTGTCGGCGAGTTCGCTGAAATTTGGCTTCAGGGCATAGACTCCGATTGATCCCGTGATGGTCAGCGGCTGGGCAAAGATGGTTTTTCCTGCGAGGGCGGTCATATAGCCACCAGAGGCAGCAACACCTGACATAGAGACAACAAGAGGTTTTTTTACGGCTGCAGAATCAAGCATCTGGAGCATATCCGCTGAAGCAAGGGCATCTCCTCCGGGGCTGTCGATACGCAAGACAATCGCCTTGACCTTTTTATTCTCAAGCGCGGCATCAAGGGAATTCTTCATTGTTTCGATATCAATACCCTCTCCCAGTTCCCCAAGGGAACGAACGATAGTGCCGGATACGGTAATGACGGCAACAGACTCATTTGTGGTGGACTTCTGTGGCCACGGAACCGCCGCACGATACTCGGCAGCGCTAATATAAGCATCATTGCCACTGCCCAGCTCTTTTCCGGTTATTTTTTTTGTCAGTGCACGCTGCAACTCCCAAAATGAAGCGATACCATCAACCAGTCCGAGAGTTTTGGCTCTGTTGGCCGAAATCAGAGCCTCATTATTGATAATAGCCTCAAAAGAGGTTCGACTGATGTTCCTCCGCTTTGATACATTGGTGATATAATCATTGTAAACCTCGTCAAGAAAAGCGGTTATCTGCTCGAAATACTCTTTGCTTGCCCCTGTTCTCACATAAGGCTCAATGCCACTCTTGTACTTTTTCCATTGCGCCGCCTGCACCTGAACACCAATCTTTCCAAGTGGTGTCGTATAAAAAAGAGACTCTGCCTTCAGGCCATCAAGAAGAAGTGAGCCTCCTCGTTCCACAATAATGGAATCACAGGCCGATGCAAGAAGATAGTCGCTGTCCTCGGCAGAGTGCAGAAAAGCTGTGACCTTTTTCCGGCCCTTGCGAACCTTTTCAATGGCACTGCGCAATTCGGCAAGCTTTGCCGGGTTGGTGCGCAGCCCGTCAATATCAAGCAGCACCTCCCTGACTCGCACATCAGCCACGGCGTGATCAAGCACAAAGAGAATCTCCTGGAGAGAGAGTGGCCCGCGTGACGGCATGAACGGCAGTGATGAGTGTTCGTTACGGATCTCATCCATTCCGCCTTTAAGAGGCAACACCAGCACAAAACGATCTGGAATCGAGCGGGATGAGCGCAATGCAAAAAAAAGTCCGACCACAAGCAGAAGCGGAACAATGATCAGGATGAGGCAACTGTTGCGGAAACATCCGCGCCGCTTTGCTGGCATAGTGTTGTTATTCATAAAGGAGACAGGCTACTTTGTGCCCGTTATCATGTCGTTGCTGAAGCTTCGGTGTTCGCTGTGTGCACGCTGCTGTCGCAACCGGACATCGCGGATGAAACGGGCAGCCGGATGGGATATTCAGGGGCCCGGGTAAGTCACCGTTCAATAATATCCGCTCTCTTTTGACTCCAAATTCAGGATTGGGAATAGCAGACAAAAGTGCTTTGGTGTAGGGGTGTTCCGGGTTGGCATAGAGTTCTGTGGAGTCGGCAATTTCAACAATCTTGCCAAGATACATAACAGCAACACGGTCAGAGATATATTCAACGACCGACAGATCGTGAGCGATAAAGAGATAGGTCAGCCCCATGTCGCGCTGGAGATCCTTAAGAAGATTGATTATCTGCGACTGAATGGAAACATCGAGCGCGGAGACCGGCTCATCACAGATAATAAACTTTGGATTGATGGCAAGCGCACGAGCAATGCCGATTCTTTGCCGCTGCCCACCTGAAAACTCATGAGGATAGCGATTACTATATTCCTTGTTCAGGCCGACAACATCAAGCAGCCCGGCGATCCGTTTTTGCGCAGCCTCTCCACGAGCCATGCCATGCACCAGCAGCACCTCTTCAAGTGCCTGGCGAACCGTCAAACGGGGATTAAGCGAACCGAAAGGATCCTGAAAAATCATCTGGATCTCTTTTCGAAGAGAGCGAAACTCCCGATTGGCGATCCCGGAAATCTCCCGCCCTTCAAAGGCAACTCTGCCCGTTACAACAGGATGCCCAAGGCGAATCAGCGCTCGACCAAGGGTGGTTTTGCCACAACCCGATTCACCAACAAGACCAAGAGTTTCACCCTTGTACACGTTAAATGAGACTCCGTTCACCACGGGTATCGGGAGAGGTTTACCCATAACCCCACTCTTTTTTCCGGGAAATTGAACCCGCAGGTCGGTGACCGACAGTAACTCAGTCTGATCCTTCATCTGCTCCTGAACGCTGTTTATCGTACTTTTATTATTATACTAAAACCATTGTGAATCTACATAACAAACCTTTTGCCGGAAGAACATCTTCATCCCTTGCATACTGAACCATCACATACCGGAACGCTTTTCGTGGTCGCAACGCCTCTTGGCAATCTTGAGGATATTACCCTGAGGGCGATAAAAATCCTCAAGCAGGTTGGATCCATCGCCTGTGAAGATACGCGGCGTGCATCAATTCTCTTGAACCATCTTGAAATTTCAGGCAAAAAACTGATCAGTTACCACAACTATAACGAACCAAGAGCGATCGGGCAGATTATTGCCCTGCTTGAGGAGGGGGGCGATGTTGCACTCATCACCGATGCAGGCACTCCAGTTGTCAGCGATCCGGGATATGCGCTGTTGCACGAGCTGCATAAACGACAACTCTCCATGATTCCTGTTCCTGGAGCAAGTGCGCTTACGGCAGCACTCTCGGTCTGTCCGCTTCCTGTCAACAATTTCTTTTTCGCAGGCTTTCTTCCTCACAAAAAAGGGCGAAAAAGTCGTCTTGAATATCTTGCCGGACTGCAAGCCTCGTTTGTAGTGTACGAATCGCCCTACAGGATTATCAAGCTCCTTGACGAAGTGGGCCATCTGCTGCCTGATGCACAAATTTTTATTGGACGGGAAATGACAAAAATGTATGAAGAGTATCTTACGGGAACAATTGATGAAATACGACAACAACTGGTCGACGGCAAAACAAGAGGAGAGTTTGTTGTCATCATCCATCCGTCGGTAAAAAAAACAATCAAATCAGAAGAGAACCATGCAGATCATCACTGAACCCGCAGAGATGCAGTCCATCGCTGAAAAGCTGCGCCTCAACCGTCAGCTTATTGGTGTTGTCATGACCATGGGGGCACTGCACGAAGGGCATCTCAGCCTTGTCAAACTTGCCCGACAGAGCGCAGGAACCGTGATTCTCACCATTTTTGTAAACCCCATGCAATTCGGACCTGCCGAAGATCTCCACCGTTATCCAAGACCTTTTGAACAGGATGTCGCTCTCGCCAAATCGGCTGGAGTTGATTACCTTTTTGCTCCCAATGTGAGCAGCATCTACCCCGATCGCTACCAGACGACACTTTTGTGTGGCGATCTTGCTTCCCGATTTGAGGGCGAGCAGAGGCCTGGCCATTTCAACGGCATGGCGACAGTTGTGACCAAATTGTTCAATATCACAAAACCGCACAGGGCAATCTTCGGGGAAAAGGATGCACAGCAACTTGCCATAATCCGTCAGATTGTTGCCGACCTCAATCTCGATATTACCGTCGTCCCTGCGCCCATTGTCAGAGAGGAGAATGGCCTCGCTGTCAGTTCAAGAAATATCTACCTCTCCAGCCAGGAGCGCAATATGGCAAGCGTTCTTTACAAGGGACTCTGTCACGCAGAAAAACGTATCACTGAACGAGAGAAAGATCTGTTGGCTGTCGCTGCAGAGGTCACCACAATGATCGACTCTACACCTGGCTGCCGAACTGATTACGTCGATTTTGTCGATGAGGAGCGGTTTGAGCTGGCTGAAACTGCCCGGGAGGGTCAAGAGTACCGTCTCCTGATTGCAGCATACTGTGGCAATGTTCGTTTGATCGACAATATCAGGGTTCAAGCATAACAGCAAGGAGAGAACTGTGTGCCGGAAGAGATTTTTTATGTTATATTAGCGAACTTGTTTATTGCTTGAGAAAACCGGGCACCATTTTTATCACTCTTATACAACACGATTTCCATGATTGTTAACAAAGCAATTGATCTTGGCCAAGGCAAAATAATCTCGATTGAGACCGGCAAAATGGCAAAACAGGCTGATGGCGCTGTGGTTGTTCGCCTTGGCGATACGATGGTAATTGCTACGGTTGTATCAAGCAAAAAGACTCCGCCACCCAATCAGGACTTTTTCCCGCTCCAGGTTGAATACCGCGAAAAATATTCGGCTGCCGGCAAATTTCCCGGAGGCTTTTTCAAGCGAGAAAGTCGCCCTTCCGAAAAAGAGATTCTTTCAGCCCGCCTGATCGACCGTGCGCTCCGTCCCCTTTTTCCTGACGGCTACCTGCACGAAACCCAAATCATTGTCACCGTTATCTCTTCTGACCAGATCAATGATGCCGATGTGCTCGGTGGCCTCGCTGCTTCAGCGGCCATCATGGTCTCCGACATTCCTTTTCATAACCCGATGTCAGAGGTTAGAGTTGGCAGAATCAACGGACTCTTCATTATCAATCCTGACATCAACGAGTTGCTGGAGAGTGACATTGATATCTGTATTGGCGGCACTGCAGATACTATCTGTATGCTTGAAGGTGAGATGAAGGAGATTTCTGAAGCGGAGATGGTTGACGCAATCAAGTTCGGCCACACAGCAATCAAAAAGCTCTGCGCTCTCCAGAGCGAAATAGCGGCAGAGGTTGCAAAACAGCAACGCCCCTTTACTCCAACAGCAATACCGGCAGAGCTTACCGAGGTGGTTCGCGGCTTCTGCGAAACTCGTCTGAAAGAGCTGGCCTATACTCCTCTTGCCAAAGAAGATCGAGCAGATCAGACAGCCCTCATCTACCGCGAAACCATTGCATCAACCATTGAGCACTTCAAATCGACCATCAGCAGCGAGGAGATCGCCGCTGAACCTCGGAAGGCGCTCTGTGTCAACCAGCATATTATTGAAGAGCAGATTCATGCCATTGAGAAAAAGGTGATGCGCCACATGATTCTTGACGATGCAAAGCGGCTCGACGGCAGAGCGCTCGACCAGGTTCGCCCTATCAGCATTGAGCTTGGCATCATCCCGAGAGCCCACGGTTCAGCGCTTTTCACACGAGGCGAGACACAGGCGCTTGTCACCATTACTCTGGGCACCAAAAAAGATGCTCAGTCAGTTGATACATTGACCAACAGCGCCGATAAAAAATTCTATCTCCACTACAATTTCCCGCCATTCAGCGTGGGTGAGTGTGGCAGACTTGGCAGTGTCGGGCGCAGAGAGATCGGCCACGGCAATCTTGCCGAACGCTCCATCAAAATGGTTGCTCCCACACAGGAGGAGTTCCCCTATACCATCAGGATTGTCTCCGACATTCTGGAATCGAACGGCTCGTCATCAATGGCCTCGGTCTGCGGTGGAACGCTTGCCTTGATGGATGGTGGTGTTCCGATTAAAAAGCCGGTCTCGGGTATTGCCATGGGGCTGATTAAAGAGGGAGCATCGTACGCGGTTCTTTCCGATATTCTCGGCAATGAAGATCATCTCGGAGATATGGATTTCAAGGTCTCCGGCACCAGAGACGGTATTACCGCCTGCCAGATGGACATCAAAATTGACGGGCTTGACTACCATATTCTGGAAACCGCTCTTGAGCAGGCACGCCGGGGACGACTGCATATTCTCGGCGAAATGGAGAAGGCGATCTCCGCCACTCGTCCGGAACTTGCGAACTTTGCTCCAAAACTGACCACCATCAAGGTGCCGGTTGACTGTATCGGCATGATTATCGGCAAGGGTGGAGAGACCATCCGCAGCATTACTGAAGAGACCGGCGCGGAGATCAATATTGATGATGACGGAACCGTCACCATCGCCTGCTCGACCAGTGAGGGCACCAACGCTGCGCTGGCCACCATAAAAAGCCTTACCGCCAAGCCTGAAGTTGGCACCATCTATATTGGCAAGGTGCGTGACATTCGCGATGAGCTCGGGGCCTTCGTAGAGTTCCTTCCCAAGACTGACGGCCTTGTTCACATCTCCGAGATATCAAGCACCACCAGGGTGACGAAGGTGAGCGATCACCTCAAAATCGGCGAGAAGGTCAAGGTAAAACTGGTGGATGTGCGCAAGGATCCACGCACAGGCAAGACCAAGTTTGCCCTCTCCATCAAGGCAGTTGACCAGGAAAAACCAAAAGAGAGCAACTGAACCCGTCAACACTGAAAAAGCAGTACAGTCCACACGGTACTGCTTTTTTGATGAGTTCTGCGAAACACTGGTTGGGATCCTCTTTTTCGTCACAACGAATATCAAGCCGCTCCTGGTTGTTATTCAGGATATAAAAAAGGTTTTTGCGAAGAGTTTTTCGACTGTCAATCCCGCCACTGAAGGTAATGCACGGTATACTTGATCTTCTGGTAAAAGAAACGTTCCGACAACCGGATTTCGCGGATACGCTCCTGCAGCTCCGTAAAGTAGTTCATCGAACTGCCGCTCTTGAACCGCTCATCATTCAGCGCAAAACCTTTGACAATATATTCCCTGAGCCGCCGGGTGGCCCAGATGTGGAAATGCGTGCCTTGTTGCGATTTTACCCGGTAGCCAACTGAGATGATGACGTCCAGATTTTAGAAATACGGGACTTTTTGCTGAAATTCGGAAATTCCGAATCTCTTGATAACCTGACGTTCAACCAGCTCCCCTTCAGCAAAAATATTCTTGATATGTTCATTAATCGTGGACTTCGCTTTGCCAAAGAGCTGCGCCATGTGATCCTGCGTCAGCCAGACCGTTTCATCTTCGAGCCGTACATCTATTTTTATTCTACCGTCCGGGGCCTGGTAGATAAGCAGTTCAGAGTTGTTCATGTAACGTGTGGAGAAAAAAGGTGCGACTCTTTCTCAGATTGTTTAATCCAAAAGTGATGGCGATTCATCTTGTCACCAGTCTTCCCTGAGTACGTGCAGCCTGGATAACGTTTTGATATCATTACTGAGCCTGACCCCATCGATCTGATCGACGACCGGCGCGTCACTCAGTTTAAAACCATCATCAAGCGAATCACAGAGCTAATGTGCAGACCGATAAACCACAGAATCATAATGAGATATGGATTGTGGCACCGCTGAATGCACCAATTTATTACACAGCAATTAACTCAAATCCATACTTGAGATAACTGATCATGGGATTTTTTGCCTTGACATTTTCACTCCACGCAAGCTCTTGATGGCTGATGGCAATGATTTCCTGTGTACTGACAGCAGAAAACCGCTCAACTGTTTTACGTAATGAATCCATCTCTACATGAGCAAGAATTCCTGCTTTGCCAACTCGCTCAGGTGCTGGTAAAAATGTCTCCCCAACACCCCCGTTGCTGAACTCTTTGCGCTCAACAAGCACGTCACCGTTTTTCTCAATCCAGTCAAAAATACTGTTGTAATTATCCGGTACAGGACCCATCTGAATTGCACAATACCGGGTACCACTGATTGAAAAGCCGGTCATTTTGAAGTTCAGAAAGTCTGCATAAAAAAGCAGTATATTCAGAGAGGTTTTCCATGGCCGGAGCTGTCCAGCAAAAAAAATGACCATTTCGTTCAGCTTTGCAAGGCTTGGTTTTGTATAGCCGGTATATTCGTCTGGCAGTTTTGAACCAAGGAGATACTCTTCAAGATTAAATTGTGCCGCATTTTTTTTACGGTCGATCAAATGCTCAATTTTCTCAAGTAATTTTTTCTGTGGCTTGCCCTGCAACACACCACTAAGGTTTATGATGTGCTTAAACTCTTCCGGATTTTGGGCAAGCTGTATAAGACGGGCATTTGATTCGCTCGGAACCTCACCCTGCTCATAGTTTCTGTAGGTATTTGCGCCCAACCCAAGAACTTCTGCCATTTTAGCTGCTGAGAGACCATAAATTTGCCGTATTTCGCGTATCTCTTCCGGAAACGGCAGATTATGCTCATCTCTATACTGATTGTACACCTGAACCAGATTCATCTCATCAAGCTCAGTTGATGTAAACTGCTCGCCACTCTCATTGCAAAGATAGAAGTGGTAGTGTACGGTATACTCTTTTTTACGAAAGAGCATGACCCTTTTTTCTCGCTTCAGGGTCATCTCCCCTCCTGTAACGGGGCTTCTCATCTTACTCTTTTTTAAATGGATAACGCATTGCGTGCTCCGCAATATGAAACGAAATGCAGATAACGTTTGTACCAGGAGCACCCATCGTGATTTTTATATAGCTCTCCTGATGTTTTACCTGCCGACCAAATATCCACATATCCTCACCTTTATTCAGGATATCCTCCAGAGGCCCCTCGCTGTAGTCTTCAGTTTTCAGGCTTGCAATAATTTTCTTCCTGTCATCAGGCCGTAATTCAAGGGCCAGCAGTGTTTGAGAATTTTTCCCCCGGTCATCCCGAAACAGAATGTCCCGGATCTTCATTTTATCCCTGAAATCACGGAGCCAGGCTGCGACATCTGTGCTTGTTACTGGCATCCAGGACTCAGTTGTACGGGTGAAAGAATTATTACAATATAATGCTATTATTGGTCAATAAACAGGATAATTTCAACTATGAAGTTTGATTTCACAATTCAACTCATCAGGTACTTGATGAGAAAGGTTTGCCATATACCCGTTACAGAAAAAAACTGGGCGGTGTGACAATCAGCAAGCAGAGACTCTGCACCCGAAATGCCGAGTGGTTGTCCGGAAATTCCGGAATACCATGCCCAAAATCATCAACAATCACAAAAGCCTCTAATTTGCGCCTCAGCCGTGTCAAACAAGAGCAGCATCATCTCCGGGGTAACATCTGAGCGCAGAGATGCAGAGCGGATGGCCTTGCAGCATCTTTCATAAAAAAGAGTTATGCGCGGTCGCGCTCAAGAAACTGGTATTTTTTCCGAAGCTCTTCCGCCGAAAGGGGAAAATCGCGCAACTGAATGCTTGTCCCTGTAGTGGCATGGCGCTCCAGAAAAGCCCTGAAGCTTTTCGGTTTATATGGAATGTACTCAACCAGACAAAACGTCCTGCCGGGGATAGCCTCAATGTTGAGGTCATTGGTGAAATAATCAACGACCTTGTTTTGTTTCCTGATAAAGAAACATTTATCTTTACATAAAACGTTTACAACATGACTGAAAAATTTCAGGTTCAGTTTTTAGAAGAAGCAATAGAGTTTCTCGACCACCTTGATGAAAAGGCGAGAGATAAAGTCATCTACAATATTCAAAAAGCACGACTTTCTCATGACAAGGAACTCTTCAAAAAACTCAATGGTGAAATCTGGGAATTCAGGACTTTGTTTAACAGAACCCATTATCGGCTGTTTGCTTTTTGGGACAAGACTGGTCAAACAGACACTGTTGTAATCGCAACACACGGACTCATCAAAAAAACAGACAAGACTCCCGGTGGAGAATTAGAGAAAGCAGAGAGACTCAGAAAACTGTATTTTGAAAGGAAAAAGCAATGAACGATACATCATTAAAAACAATCAGCCTGGATGAGGTTATCGATAAACATATCGGAAAACCTGGCACACCAAAGCGTAACGCATTTGAAAACGAATTACGGCTTGACTTGCTCGGTGATGCTATTAGGCAAGCAAGAAAAGAGCGTCATCTCACACAAGAAGAACTTGGTCAGTTGGTTGGTGTAAAGAAAGCGCAAATCTCCAAGTTAGAAAACAGCCTGACGGACGCTCGTTTTGAAACAATTATTAAAGTGTTTAAAGCATTGAACGCCAAGGTTAATTTTAATGTTGAATTACTCAATCAGACAGTTACACTTGCCTGACATCAATCCCAAGCAACTCTTACCTTTATGACCTATGAAGACAACAGCCAAGAAAACGTTTGACGCAGTACAGTTTATGCGTGAACAACGATAGAAATTGAGTGAAAAGCTCTCCAAAATGACAAAAGAGGAGATTGTCGAGTATTTCAGAAAGAAGAAACTGGAAAGTTCAATAAAGCCCAGTGCATAACAAAGGCTATAACCAATGGCGGGTTTTGAAACGTTGTTGCCCGCACGGCTCACCGAGGTGGTGCCAACTTGGGTGATGCCCGACTTTATGGGGATAAATGATGAGGAGCTCTTCAATGTTGAGTATGCTGATGTGCTTGGCTTTCCCTTCAACTTTACCGCCAAACCGGTCATTGCGCCGCCGCAGCCTCCCCGCGAAACCATACAGGTGAAGGCGGTTCGCCTGGAGCGTGACCACCTTGAAATCATCTTCCCGAATGTTGCTGGCTACCGGGTTGAACTGCCGCAGGGGCACCAGTGAAGCTGTAATTGACGAGCTTGAAAGCGGTGAATTTCCCGGCAAAGCCGAAGCGTTAACGCTCATGGCAAATCTGCCATTACTTGATATCAGCGATCCGATTGCCGATATTGTAACAACTTATATTTCACATCATATTATGCCCAACGATCCTGCGGGAGATGCTCTTCATCTTGCAATCGCATCATTCTATAAATGTGATTTTTTAGTTACCTGGAATTGCCGTCATTTAGCAAATGCCAATAAATTTGGGCATATCCGTAGAATAAACACTATGCTTGGACTGTTTGTCCCAACTCTCGTTACACCACTTGAATTAATTGGAGAACTCTCATGAAAGCTGATCCAGTAATAGATGCCATTCGTGAAGTGCGTCATCACATTTCAGAATCGGTTAATCACGATGCGCAGAAGTTGGTAGCGTATTACCAAAAACTTCAGGAAAGACATAGCGACAGAATAACGCAGCCACCTACTGATACATCGCCTTTGGATGTGCCATGTATTACCACAATGGCCACAACATCGGATATTCTTGACGCAATAAAACGTTAATTGGCAAACGCTGATGTTGTGGGGGGCGCTTCCTGTGATGCCTGCGTCATCTCCCCTCCTGTAACGGGACTTCTCATCTTACTCTTTTTTGAAGAGTTGTTTGATATCCCGCTCAAGTTCCCGTAGGCTCTCTTCCTGCTGCGGCTGTTTCTGGGCCTCCCGGTACCTGTCGTATTCCTGCGCCGACTTTTCGAACGCTGTCTGGTGACTGATTTTACCGGCATGGGTGAGCAATTCGCGACCATTGAGCTGAATAATTGAATCCAGACGCTGGATCCAGTCTTTCATGTACATCGGCGTTCGCTGCTGCGCCATCACCTCCGCAAAAGCAAGGTATTGCTCCACCAGCAGGCCAAGCAATTTGATTTCATTTTCATTGAGATAATTTTTCGCAACGCTCACATCACCCTTGCGAACAGGTACTCCCGCTTTGTCAAAGGATTGCATGCCCATCAGCGGCAGTGAAGCATCAGCGCGACGATACACCAGTTCCGCTGCTGTCTGGTGACTGATTGCCCATAGCAACTTGTTCTGCACCACCCTGAAAAATTCAATGGTGCTTTCAGCTCTGGAGTCATAGTCAATACTTGTCGTGTAGATATCCTTGATCTTCTGGTAAAAGAAACGTTCCGACAACCGGATTTCGCGGATACGCTCCTGCAGCTCCGTAAAGTAGTTCATCGAACTGCCGCTCTTGAACCGCTCATCATTCAGCGCAAAACCTTTGACGATATATTCCCTGAGCCGCTGGGTGGCCCAGATGCGGAAACGCGTGCCTTGTTGCGATTTTACCCGGTAGCCAACTGAGATGATGACATCCAGATTGTAGTACTGGACATCATAGTTTTTACTGTCTGCCGCAGTTGTCCGGAAATTCCGGACAACTACTTTTTCATCCAGTTCACCTTCATTAAAGATGTTGCGAATATGCTCCGATATAGTCTTTTTGTTCTTGCCGAACAGCTCTGCCATGTGCGCCTGTGTCAGCCAGACCGTTTCCTCTTCGAGTTGTACATCTATTTTTACTCGACCGTCCGGGGCCTGGTAGATGAGCAGTTCGGAGTTGTTCATGTAAAATCCTCCTCTTGTGGTGACACATTGAAACTGAATGTTCCCTGACAGGCACTACTCCAGCACCATGATTCGGGAAATTGACACAACCGCGCTTTCACCGGGTTTTGGTGAATATACTCAATCACCGTATGCAGATGCTCTTCATTACGGATATAACGATCCCAATATTCACGCATCCACAGGCTTTTCCCGGGAACGCCGAGCTCCAGCTCGGCATTATGCTTCATTACCCACCGCCCCGTAAATGATTTCCATGACTGTACAATCTTTCCCAACTCAATCAAAGGTTCAATGAGAACATGCACATGGTTCGGCATGATGCACCAGGCAATCAAACGATATTTTACGCCATCAAATGCGAAAAAGGATTTCTGTATAATCTCTGCCACCGAGGGATGTTTTAAAGCACAACAGCCCAACCCCGAATCAATATATTTTTCTATCAATTTTCGGCGATGTAGCTCTCGTCGACCTTCAGCTACACAAGCGATCTCAAGCTCAAGCTGCTTTAGCACCTCTTGAGGAAGACTATCGGCTAAACGAAAGGTGATTGACTGGAGCAACCCTGTACGGTCGCAATGGGGAAGATAACCCCGCGAATACCACTCATGGGCAGATTGTTCCCCTACTTGAAAATCTCCTCTATCCTTTTCTATCATGCTTTTCTGTTTTGCTTTGCCGAGCTGGAGCTCGGCGTTCCCAGATAGGTTTTTCTTGCGCATAGTGTTCTTCATTGGGGATATAACAATCCCAATATTCTCGCATCCACAGGCTTTTCCCGGGAACGCCGAGCTCCAGCTCGGCATTATACTTCATTACCCAGAACACTGTATATGATTTCCATGACTGAACAATCTTTCCCAACTCAATCAAAGGATCAGTCAGAAAATGTACATGGTTCGGGATGATGCACCAAAAAATTTAACAATATTTTACGTCAAATAATGCGATATAACAAAGTAATCATTTCGACCATGAGTTTTAATGCAGCCTACTATGCCGAGCTGGAGCTCGGCGCTCCCGGAAAATGGCAATTGATTATATCATTGCCATCAATGCATTCAGCAAAGCTGTTTGCTTCTGGTCACGCTCGGCTCGCAGAGTTTCCAGTTCATCGCAACGCGCCATGAGCTGGTCGATTCTGGCGACTATGCGTTTCTGTTCGGCAAGGGGAGGAAGAGGAAAAAATAAACACAACAATTCATCTTGACGTATGCCTTTAACTGTAACCCCTTGACCCTTGATATCGTAATTTTGATACTTTTTAAAGAAGAACATCTTATCAACATTGGATGAAACCGTAAGAGCTTTTAAATCCTGGTTAATAGCAATGTCGACATTATTGATACAAATTTTCCCCAGACCCATTCTGGTACAAACGATTATGCTTCCTGAAGGAATAAGATTGGTACTGCTATTTTCGAGTCCTTCATTTGTAATGGAATCAATGGTTTTTTCAAGATAGATATCAACATTTAGATCCTTGACACTTGCCCATGGAATATCCCCTCCCCAGTAAGATGGATTGTTTTTACTCGGAGTACCACCGCCAATAATAGAAACGACCACATCCCCCAGCCTAACCCACTCCCATCCAACCGGCAACTCATAAGGAACTTCATCAGACTTGATCTCAGGCAACGGTTTTGGCTCCCTGATCTTTCCCGCTTTCACCAACCTCCGTTTCTCCGCTTCAATATCCTTCAACAGTTCACTTGCAGGCTGATCATTCGGATCTTGCGGCACCAGTTTACCCTGCATGGCAAGGGTTAAAATCAGCTCACGCAGTTTTTTGATGCCATCTGGTGCGGCAAAGGCAATATCGAAATGCTTTTCGAGCAGTGCCCTGCTCTCCTGTTCATTCATGACTTTCCTTCACCACAGTTTCTCCCACAGTTTCTCCCACAGTCTTCACCACAGCAACCCGTAACGGTTTTATCCACTGAGTGACGGAGTGAGCCTTTGACTGGCTCCTCATGGTTCTTGTTTCAACGACGTTTGTTTCCATCCTTCAGTTCCCTCCCAATGCCTGCATCAGTTCCTGCTTCAGCGCAGCTTGAGCGGCTTCAAGCTTACGAGTAATGTCAAGATACTCCTCCATCAGCTCTTCGGGGTCGCGATGGTTCACCGCCACTTCGTGAGGGTTTTTGCAATCAAGGTTGTAGTTGCGTGCAGCAATATCATCAACCGTAACCCTCCAGGCATATTCGTCGGTTTTACGCCCCTCGCGCTCCGCACCACCCCACCACGCTTTTTCGCGGTCAAACTCCTGAATGGTCAGGGGTCTGGTGCGGGAGTATGCCTTGTAGCCTTCTGGATAGGGGTGTTCAAAGAACCAGACCTCTTTTGTCGGGCCGCCCTTTTCGAAAAAGAGGATGTTGGTCGAAATGCTGGTGTAGGGGCTGAAAACACCTTTCGGCAATCGGACGATGGTGTGCAGGTTGAACTCTTCAAGCAGCTCCCGCTTCAGGTTGGTTTTGACTCCTTCGCCAAAAAGAAAACCGTCGGGCAGAACCACGGCAGCCCGGCCACTGCCCTGCTTGAGTCGGTGCATGATCATTGCCATAAAGAGGTCGGCGGTTTCGCGGGTCTGGTACTTTTTGGGGAAGTTGTTTTCAATGCCATCCTCTTCCATACCCCCGAATGGCGGATTGGTGACAATAATATCGACACGCTCTTTCGGGCCATAGTCTTTGAGCGGACGACTGAGGGTGTTGTCGTGACGGATGTTGGTGGGCACGTCAATACCGTGCAACATCATGTTGGTGAGGGCGAGCATGTGCGGCAGGGGCTTCTTTTCCACTCCGTGAATGCTCTCCTGCAAACTCTTCAGATCATCAGCATTGTTTACCTGCTCTTTGAGGTGTTCGATGGTGTTGGTGAGGAAGCCACCGGTACCGCAGGCGGGATCAAGTACCGATTCACCGAGTTGCGGGTTAAGCGTCTCCACCATAAACCGGGTGACAGCGCGAGGAGTGTAGTATTCGCCGGCATTACCGGCAGACTGCAAGTCCGCAAGAATCTTTTCGTAGATGTCGTTGAAGAGGTGCCGGTCGCTGGAGGAGTTGAAATCGACCTCCTCTTCAATGGTGTTGATCACCTGACGGAGCAGGGTTCCGGACTTCATGTAGTTGTAGGCATCCTCAAAGACCGAACCAATCACCCTGCCGTGTGGCGACACCCCGGCAACATAAGCCAGACGCTTGAGTGAGGGAAAAAGCTCATTGTTGACAAAATCAATCAGCTCCTCTCCGGTCACTCCTTCGGGATCTTTTGCCCAACTCTGCCATCGATACCGGCTCTGAAGCGGAGTTTTATAATCGGGAATGGTAAGCTGCCACTCCTCCTCACGATCGTTGAATATTTTCAGAAATAGCAGCCAGACGATCTGGCTGATACGCTGGGCATCGCCATCGACGCCAACATCCTTGCGCATGATGTCCTGTATGGTTTTGATCAGGGTTCCGATCGGCATGGTATCTTTTTGTTATGCGCTGTAGAGCGCTTGTTCGAGTTCGTGCATGGCTTGCTGGTAGCTCTCAAAACCATTGAAAAGACGAATGATCTCGACCGGTGTTCCAAAGCCGGTAAAAGGAGCAATTGAGAGTATCTGCGGCGCTTCAATGTGTACAATGCCTTCGTCGGCATACTTGTCGAGAAGAGCTTCCAGCACCCGCCGCGCCTGTGCGCCATATTTGGTAAAGTAGTTGCGTTTTTTAACCTGCTCCGCCCGCTCCCTGCGGGTCAGCGGAGGTTGGTCCCAGGCGATATGACAGATGAGGTCAAACGGATCGTACTCACGGCTGATCTCTTCCGACAAGGCATCAAAAAACACCCCCTCCCGCGACAGCTCTTCAAGAATCACCTGTTTTTTCTCTGCACTGTTCCATCGAACGAGAAACTCTTGCAGTGAGGCGAACTCTCTCGACAATGTTTTTCGGGTATAGTCTTTGAGCGATTCAGTAATCAGTTTGCCCTCGGCATCGAAATACTGTACCCGTTCGGCAACAACCTTCACCTCAACACTATCGACCACATAGCGGCGGATTCGCGGGCCATCATTATCGTCATTATTGGCAACATACTGCCAGCCACCGCCTTCTTCGCCAGATTCTGGATAGAGCGCCTCCTCTCCATAATCTTCATCGTCAGGCATATCCGGCGGAACCGGAGAGTCATCAGGGTTCTGGGGTGTGTAGATCTGCACAGGATCTCCATCGAAATCCGGATCAGCAAAAAGCTCGGTGGCTTTTTTGAAATCCATGATGGTGAAATAGTATTTGCCATACTCTTCATTGATGCGGGTGCCGCGACCAATGCGCTGCTTGAACTCCGTCATCGACAGAATGGTCTGATCGAGCACAATGAGCTTGCAGGTCTGGGCATCAACACCGGTTGACATCAATTTGGAGGTTACGGCAATCACCGGATACGGGGAATCTGGAAAAATGAAGTTATCAAGCTCAGCCTTGCCCTCTTCGCTGTCGCCGGTAATGCGGACAACATAACGGGCATTCTTTGCAACCAAATCGCTGTTTTCGTTGACCAGCGCCTGCCGCATCCGCTCGGCATGATCGATGTTTTCGCAGAAGACGATGGTTTTGTCGAAACGGTTGGTCTGTCGGAGAAAGTCGCTGATCTTTTTGGCAACAAGAAAGGTGCGCTGCTCCAGCACCATACTTTTGTCGAAATCTTTCTGGTTGTAGATGCGGTCTTCTATTTCGTTGCCAAGTTTGTCAAGCATCCCTTTGTCAGGCCGCCACCCCAGAGACGCCAGATAATCTGAAAAGCGGTAAAGGTTTTGCCGGTTCCGGTGGCCATCACCAGCAAAATGCGCTTCTGGCCCTGCGCAATCGCCTCAACAGTTTTATTGATGGCCAGAAACTGATAGTAGCGAGGGCTCTTGTTGCTCCCGTCGCTGTAGTAGTCTTGCGTAATCAGCCTCTCCTGCTGTCCGGTTATTCCCCGATGTACTGACCAGCTTTGCCAGAGTTCCTCGGCTGTGGGAAACTCTTCCAGAGAGAGTTCGCGCTCAATCATGCCGTCAGTGGCGATCTTGTTGTGAAAAAGAAATCCATCACCGTTGGAGCTGAAGACAAAGGGCACCTGAAGCATTTCGGCATAACCAAGCGCCTGCTGCATACCATCGCCAAGAGAGTGGTTGTTGTCTTTGGCCTCGATGAGCGCAAGGGGAATATTTGGCTTGTAGAAGAGCACATAATCAACCCGCTTGTGCTGAGCGCGGGTGTGCAGCTTGCCACGAACAATGATGCGCCCTTTGGTCAGCGGAAACTCTTCACGCACCTGGGTCGCACTATCCCATCCAGCCCGCTCAAGTGCAGGGGTAATGTATTTGGTACAGATGTCGCGTTCGGTGAGCTGCTTTTTGTTCATGCATCAGTTGCGTTACTTCAACGTATTCAAACATAATACAACCTGATTTCCCGATAATATTATAACGAGGAAGCACCAAACAGCACAGCAATGTTTCTAATTCCATGAATTATAGGTTATTCGGTAAGGATGTATTGCAATCTTTGAGCTTATACCCGGGAACGCCGAGCTCCAGC
>CAIPMW010000082.1 GCA_903866255.1 uncultured Chlorobiaceae bacterium
CACTTTCCTACAAATCTTGAGTGTCAGTGTTTTTGAGAAAGTCGATATTTTACAATTAGTTAAGAATTCTGCTGGCCCAGCTCAGGAGACCAATACCTGTAACCAGTTAAATTTGTTTGACTTATAACCGGACAGTAGTGGTGATTTTTATATAAATGAGAACTTCATCCTCAGTTTTTCCATGATACACATCCTGCCAGAGCTGGTGATCTGCGTGGGTTGTCATTGATTTGTAGAAATCGCCCTTTTCAATGAAAGCACTACTTGACGCATGTCCGACTCAGTCAAGCCCAAAGATAAACCTCCTTGCAACGCAGTTCTCGTGAATGGCCGTGAGGTTCTATCAGCAACTGTTGCCAGTACTTCCGTGAGCTGGTAATGCGGTGCTTTTTTCTCCACAAGAAAAAAACTTGCTTTTTTGGATATTTTAATGAAAATGATAAAATTCTTCAAAAAACCAAAGGGTTTTCAGTGTTCATTGAAAACATGCTTTTTCCTTAAACCGCAGCCTTTTTCGTTCAAACCCTCCCCAGTGCCCCAACCAGCCACTCAAACCCGATCTTTTCCAGGTGACTGCCCAGCTCATCCTTGCGCAACTGATCATAAAGCGAACTCTCATCAGCAGTCAGTCGGATAAGCGCACCAGTCGGGAGATGGTTCAACGCCCCAAAGCACTTGATGCTCCATCAGCGTCTCGCGGTCCATCAGAAGGGAAGCCGCCTGCGGAAAGTACCTGCGCAACTGGTTGAGGATAGCGAAGCCGTGCGTGTCAATATCTCCCCAGTAGTGGATAACGCGGTTACGCAGCCACTCGACTGAGGCCAAATTCTCGAACCCATACCCTGCTCCAAAAATCACCATCGCCGCTTGAACATCGGGGAAGGCGAGAAAATTGATTTCGTTTTCGGTGATGAAGACCTCGGTAACAGGCAGTTCCAGCTTGGCAAAGGTTGCCTGCGTCACGGTGATTCCTGATCGCTCTCCGTCGAGAACAGCACCAGTGCCGGGTCGAGGATTCGGAAGCGCACCCACAGGGGTTTATCAAACGCGACTGTTAACTACAAAATATTCTTTTTACAAGTGACGTTGTAGGGTTTATATCGCCTCCCTAAACAGCTACAATGCTCTTGGTGTTGGTACCACGCAGCTTTATAACGAGAAGCTGGTTTACAATTACCGGCGTGACGGGCAGCATACACTCAATGGGCGCCATTTCTATTTTTTGAAAAGGCCCCACTTTCCCTCTGAAAGTACACCTGAGTTTTTGATTGTTGATCTTGTGAACAATATTCGTCTCCTGGACGAGGACAAGGAGCGCATTCTCAGAAATGTTGCAGGGAAAGCCCGAAGTATGGATCAAGCACAACTGATGAAAACCGTTGACTTTTATGCTGGTTCAAGCACTCGCAGCTTTTTTGAAAAACTGTTCTCTTCGCCGGTGTCATTCTCATGAGCAGTCAAGACCAGAAAGTATCAATCGCTATTTCCATACAGGGCATTCCGGGATGTTCTTCTACCGTAATGGTTTTCCCATGAAGCATATAGCTCAGTTGGCTCTGCTGCCTTGGATTGGAGAGAACATTGGGATTCAGAACGGCATAATTTATTCCTCCCTGGTGTCGCACGGACAAGGTGAGCAGGCCTGGATGGCCTTCCCGGTGGATTCTTGCACCGATGGAGTGCGTGAAGGTATAATCGGTTTTGTGAAAAAGAGTTGGATAGTTGGCCGCGACAGGGCAAAAATCAAGCAATACTGCATCACATGCCACAGCATAGAGAGTTCGCTCAATCGTGACCTCTTCATGCTCAAAGCCAGCATCGTAGAGTAACCCTCGCACCCAGTGGTAAGCCGATTCATGGACGGATGTTTCGAGCCTGTCGCTGCCATACCAGACTCCAAATGATCCATCAGAAAATCGGCTTGCCTGCCGGTTTTTAAACGGCCAGTTTATCGCTTTGAACCATAGGGCATCTTCAAAAGGACGATGGATCTCCGGGGTGTACGACTGATAAGGCAGAGGTCTGGAATCGGATTCGAGCTGATGAGCTACAAGCCACTCTTCGGGATTGCTGCTTAAATCGTTGAAAGAATCCTCTGATTCACTCAAGGCGACAATATTGCGTAGCAAGTCCTGATGAATATCGGCGACAGTGATATGGGAGAAGAGGTTATCCATTTGGTGCAGCAGGTTACAGTGCGCATGCACGGTCGAGATAGAAACGCACCATCAAAAGACCGGCGAACCCCCACTCTTTGATGACCTCTACAGGGGTAAGATTATCGAAGGCTTTGTTTCGTGTGGATATCCAGCGATAGGCAAGATCCCGGTTTTTCGGAAAGAGCGTACGGAGATTCTTGTGGATTGCCAGTAAATGCCCGACCCGTTCATACTGATCACGACTGGTGCCGATTGGCTCGCCTTTTCGATAGCGCGTCAAGGCTCCCCGGTTGGCTGGAGCAAGCCCCAAAAGAACGGCCTGATCTTCTGTCGTCAGCTTCCAGTGGTCAAAAAGCGTCATCACCATCTTGGCTAATGCTCCCCGATCTTTTGATGTGATGGTTTGATGCTCAAGGAGAGTGCTCATCGGTACCGCTCTATGTTTTTGAAACCTGTTGAAGAATATAAGCGATAGTGACTATTGAAACAATAAATGTTTTAATAGTCACTATCGCAACGGATCAAAAGCGTTGACCTTTATGAAGACATTCACCCTTCTATCCCGAAGTCGCCCTGAATCCGCCCCGCATCTCTTGCCGCCACCCCTGCTGCATCGGCAAACTCAGGCCAGCACTTGACCGCAGCAGTCACGCTCCTGATAATTCCCTTGTAGTCGGGCACCAGAAAGCGGTCACCTACGACATGGAAATCGCTGCGGTTAATGGATGTGCTTCAAACAAAACTGGGTCAGTTGTAATAAAGCTCAAGTCCATCACTTGCTCTGTATGGAAAAGAGCGTAAATAACTCTATTGTCGGCAACAGGTCGAAGGTTTGCTGTTGAAGAATAACTTGAAAAGATCAGTGACCGATATTTTCATCAAATATAGAGTTGTTCTGGTTTCTTCAACGTGTTATCAAAATCATAATCAGCTATTGAAATCTTGTCCATTTTTATTTGACAGAGTATACAGAGTCACCAACTTCCTTATTCAAAGACTTTCGTAAAAGAGCTTATTCCCAACGTTCCGGAGAGTTTGAACCCTTCGCCGTAGAGTGTACCGATTTGTTCCCCGAAGTAGCGTGCCCGGGCTTCGAGGCCGGTGAGGAATTCCCGGCGTTTGATTAGTGTTGTTGGTTCTTCCGCCGATTCCTCCTTAAAGAACTGTGTCCCAAAGGCAAGGACACCTTTTCTTGATGCCTCAAAGGTTTTTGAGATGTCAACGATAATGTCTGGTTCAAGGTGTTTGAACTGGAGATAGTAGAGCAGGTGTTTGGGACGGTGGAGCATCTGTGCTTTGCCGTTTATGGTGGTGGTGAGCTGTTGCAGCCCGGAATAGTAGCAGGCATCTGTCACCAGCCGTGACGCTTTGATATGGTCGGGGTGGCGTTCGTCAGGTGGGTTGGCAAATACCACAGTTGGTCTATACTTCCTGATTACCTTGATAATTTCAGTAATGTTCTCCTCTGTATGCAAGAGTTTGGAGTCGCCCAGGTCAAGGGTGGTTCGGCTCTGGTAGCCCATCAGTGATGTTGCCGTTGCAGCCTCTGTTTTTCTGGTTTCAGGGGTGCCGTGCGTTCCCATTTCTCCTCTGGTGAGATCGCAGACCGCGACGTTTTTCCCTTCGCTCATGATGTTGAGCAGCGTTGCTCCGCATGAAAGCTCAACATCATCCGGGTGGGCACCAAATGCAAGCGCATACACTGTTTCTGGTGATTGTTCCAATTGTCCTCTGGTTTATCTGTTATATTGGCGTTCGGTGATAACTCTTGATAACATACCATTTCTGACCAATGATCAACGTAAAGATAGTTCGTCTTCACAAACAAGCAATAGTGCCGGTTTATGCAACAGCACATGCTGCCGGTATGGATATTTCAGCCTGCATTGATGAGCCGGTAACACTTGAACCCTTTTCAACAGCTCTCATTCCCTCAGGCTTTTCCATTGAGTTGCCCGAAGGGTATGAAGCACAGCTTCGTCCGAGGAGCGGGCTTGCCTTGCGATCAATGATCTCGCTGCCAAACTCTCCGGCAACAATTGATGCTGATTATCGGGGGGAGGTTAAAGTTATCCTCATCAATTACGGGAGAGAGCCATTCACTGTATGCCATGGCGACCGTGTTGCGCAGATGGTGGTGGCAAGGGTTGAGCAGGTTCAATTTGAAGAGGTTCAGGTACTTGGCTCAACGGTTCGTGGCGAAGGGGGATTTGGTCACACAGGCACCGGTGTCCGGGAGGTTGTACAACCATCCTGAGCGAGGCATTCTAAAGCAGCAAGGAAGCTTCGCTCAGGATGGTGGCAGGAGGACTCTTTTGCGTCAGAGTTTAATTACTTGAACAGGTGGGGTTGTAACAACCTCTTTGGGAGTGAAGCGGATCTCCGTAACATCTTTTTTCTGCCGGCTTCCTGAGGCACCACCCATTCCGCCTGGTACAAAGGAGTTGTTCATAAGTTGCCCTAGCCCGATGCTGACGTTATTGAAGAGGTTCTGTATCTGGTTGGAATTCCCAACTGCATTAAGGTTTTCGAGCAGACCGGTCCATAATTTTCCGAGTTCCTGAAAAGAGTTCTGCGTGGTGGAGGCAACGCCGTCAATGAGTTGTCCGGAAACAGAGGTGACGTTGTTGAAAATCTCTTGAACTGGTTGT
The DNA here is from genome assembly GCA_903866255.1 of uncultured Chlorobiaceae bacterium. Lineage (GTDB taxonomy): Bacteria > Bacteroidota > Chlorobiia > Chlorobiales > Chlorobiaceae > Chlorobium. The sequence goes on from CAIPMW010000082.1 coordinate 4,811, forward strand.
GAATTGATGGTGGAGGTGACGCCGTCAATGAGTTGTCCTGTTGCCGAAGTGACAGAATTGATCACTTCCTGAATCGATTCGACCGTAATGGTAGATGTGACGCCGTCAATGAGTTGCCCTGTAGCTGAACTTACAGAATTGAACACTTCCTGTACTGGCTCAGACTTGATGGTAGAGGTGACGCCCTCAATAATCAGCCCGGTTGCTGAGCTTACCGAACTGATAGCTTCCTGCACCGACACAATTGTTGAGTCAATCAAGGAACCCATGCTTCCAATCAGATGAGCCATGTCTCCATTTCCGATACCGGTTTCCGTATTGCCGATCGAGGCAGGTATACCCGCCGACTTGCTGAGTTCTTCTGCAGCCATAATTATAGGGGATATTAGTGGTGAGTAAATGAAAGAAATTTTTGGAATATAACAACTTATTCGCCAAGTCGTTCACATCTTGCAGCAATTTACTGAAAGTGATGCACCTCCTTCCTGGTACAGCAATAACTTACATGCACAGTCCGATTTTCATCCCGGGGATAACTTGTTTCGCCGCTCAGTTGCCGAATCTGCTGAGCAGCTTTTCTGCAACCAGCTTTCCGCTCAGCGCAGCACCTTCCATTGAGGCGAGATAGTGCTGGTCCGTGTAATCACCTGCCAGGAAAAAGTTTTTGACAGGGCTGATTTGGTCAGGGCGAAATTTGTCGACATCGGGCACTGCCTTATAGACAGACTGTGGAATTTTGACTATGGTTGACTTCAGAAGTCTGGCGTCGCAAGATTTTGGGAAACGATTATGAATCTCTTCGATGACGATGTCGGTAATAACTTCATTGGGCATATCAAGTAACTGATGCGCCGGAGCAAGCACCAGACTCATGACACTGCCGCCATTTGCTGTGCCCATACCGCTCTGGAAATCATCCGGGCAGGTTATTGAGACATCGGCAAAGGTTGCAAAAAGAGTGCCCTGCGAAAACATGAGATTATCGATATCGGTTATTTTGCGGTCAAACCAGAGTTGGCAGTTTATGACAGGACTGCCGACAAATTCGTGCAGATTTCGGAAATATTTGTGTGCAAGCCATTGCGGAGGCAGAATCTTTTTGAGGTTGTGAACAGGCAGCGCCGAGATGTAGGCATCAGCCACAATGTTATGACCATCCCGAAGTACTGCCCCCTTGATGGTATCATCGTTGTTCAGCTCAAACCGGCTCAGTTTTGCATCCACAAAAATGCGCCCCCCTTTGCTCTGGATATATTGACGAATTGGTTCTATCATTGAATCGCCAGGATTTTTCCGGAAAAAAGCAAACCTTGTGGCAGTGTAATTGGTGCCAAAATAGTTGAAAATGGTAATCATCGGACGGGCGCTGATGATGTTGGGCTCAATGAAATTCATGGCCAGGGCTATGGCTCGCCACAGTTTTTGCAGAGAGTGTTCCGAAGCTCCTTTTCGCCGATGCCACTCCGAATAGGTCATGCCATCCTGGCTGCGGAAATAGGCTTCATCACCGGTAATGGCGGGGTAGAGCCCCTTTATCAGCGAAAGTTTATCCCGGAGTGTGAGAAAATCTGTCTTGAGACAGCCCATAACCTCTCCCCATGGACTAGGCAGGTTTGCTTTTTTGAACACCGTCAGCTTGCCGTTCTCTTCAGCATAGATAAGTGAGTGCTCTTTCCACTTATAGTTATGTTCTGCGCCGACTCGTTTCAGATAGCTCTGGAGCTGTTCATAGCCACCGAAAACGATGTGCAGTCCCGATTCTATGGAGTCACCATCACTGTCTTTCCACACTGAAACTTTGCCGCCAAGAACCTTGCGTTTTTCATAGATCTCTACGGAGTGGCCTTTATCGACAAGTTCCACTGCTGCTGCAAGGCCAGCCAATCCAGCGCCGAAAATTGCTATTTTCATGGGAGTTATAAGGTTCGGTCGCTTTAAGTGTCTTATATTATAGATAATTATGTTGCTTTGTCGTAATAGGGCGTGAGCTACGGAAAAAAGTTTTTTTCACGATTGTTTCGCCTCTATCGTCAAAGCAGGACGGAAGATATTGAATTTTTTCTGATATTTTCGTCTTCTAATGGGTTGCAGGCTTAAAAAATTATGGCAGGATTATAAAATAGTGTCAACACAGCAATTCAACGCTTTTTCCCCTAAATTAGTTAAGATTATTGTTCAAAAAGTCATTAATTTTAAAGAAAAGATTGGTTTTTTCTTACTTTTATGTAATTTCTGGTAATAAAGAAAACAGGAAAATATGTCTGGCCATCTTGATCTGATTGATCTTAAAATTATCGAGTCTCTTGGAGAAAACGGGAGAGTTCGTTTGAGCGAGCTTGCTGAAGTGGTAAGCTTGTCCATACCTTCGGTCAGCGAACGGCTTGACAAGCTGCAGAAGGGGGGGATCATCAAAGGCTTTACGATGGAGGTTGATGAACGGCAGCTTGGTTTTGACATTCATGCTTTTGTAAGAGTTAGGATTGATTCATCAAGGCACTATAAGTCGTTTATGGAGCATGTGATGAAAGAGGAGGAGATTATGGAGTGTTTTTCTGTCACGGGAGAAGGCTCGCACATTTTAAAGGTGATGACGCACAATACGGCTTCACTTGAACAGTTTTTGTCGAGAATACAGAGTTGGCCAGGTGTTCTTGGAACCAACACCAGTTTTGTTCTCTCCCAGTTGAAGAAAAACAAAAAAATCTGTGCGGAAATTGTCCGAAAGAACCTTCAGGATCGGCAGGTGCTGACAGTATTTGATGAAAAAAGATCAAAAAAATAACGGCAGTTTAATAAAGCGAACAAGCTCATATCACGTAAATCATTATCACAGGAGGCTCTTTTGAACAGCGATAGTAAAATTCCGGTTTCGACCTACTTTGGTTCGATGACATTTGACCATAAGGCGATGCGTGCAAAACTGCCTAAAGAGGAGTTCGCTGCATTGCAGGATACGATCAAGGCTGGTAAAAAAATTACTTCTGAAATTGCCGGAGTGGTGGCACATGGAATGAAAGAGTGGGCAATGGAGAAAGGTGCTACCCACTACACCCACTGGTTTCAGCCGATGACTGGCTCTACGGCAGAGAAACATGACGCATTTTTATCAATCGACCGCGATGGTACGCCGATTGAGCGCTTTTCAGGTGAGCAGCTTATTCAGGGTGAACCGGATGCATCAAGTTTTCCGTCGGGAGGTATGCGTACTACCTTTGAAGCCCGTGGTTATACCGCATGGGATCCTTCCAGCCCGGCATTTCTTATGAAGGGAGGAAAAGACCTGACACTTTGTATCCCTACAGTCTTTATATCCTATCATGGCGAAGCGCTTGATGCCAAAACTCCGTTGTTGCGATCGATGGAAGCGGTCAGCAAGTCAGCTATCAGACTGCTTGAGGTGCTTGGTGTAACAGGAGTTTCCAGGGTAAAGACCTATGCAGGCTGCGAACAGGAGTATTTTCTGATCGACAAAAAGTTCTACTCTGAGCGTCCTGATCTGGTGATGTGCGGACGCACACTTCTTGGTGCGCTTCCTCCCAAAGGGCAGCAGCTTGAGGATCACTATTTTGGTTCCATTCCTGATCGTGTACTTGAATATATGCAGGATGTAGAGCATGAGCTTTACCTGCTTGGCATCCCAGCCAAAACCCGTCACAATGAGGTTGCCCCTCACCAGTTTGAAATTGCCCCCATTTTTGAAGAGGCAAACATTGCTGTCGACCACAACTTGCTGGTGATGGAGGTGATGAGAAAGGTTGCCGACAAGAAGGGTTTTGCCCTGCTGCTTGCTGAAAAACCGTTTGCGGGCATCAATGGTTCGGGCAAACATAATAACTGGTCAATTGGCACCGATACCGGTATAAATCTGCTTGATCCAGGTGACACTCCTGAAAAGAATGTTCACTTTCTTGTTTTCCTCGTTGCTGTTCTGAAGGGTGTCTACAAGAGGGCAGATGTCCTCAGGATGTCGATTGCAAGCATGGGCAATGACCATCGGCTTGGCGCCAACGAAGCGCCTCCGGCTGTGGTAACGGTCTTCCTTGGAGAGTTGCTCGAAAGGGTGCTCGATGCCATTGAGAGCGGCAAGGTTGACCTGAAAACCGAGAAACAGGTGCTTAATCTTGGTCTTTCACAGGTTCCTGTGGTCAACAAGGATTATACTGACCGCAACCGCACCTCTCCATTCGCCTTTACCGGCAATAAATTTGAGTTCAGGGCGGTGGGTTCATCGCAGGCAGCATCAGTACCCAACATGGTGCTCAATACACTCATGGCAGAGGCCGTTGATCAAATTGCCGATGCCATTCTGGCAAAAATCAAGGCTGGAAAGGAGCGGGATTCAGCGATTCTTGAAACTCTTCGCGAACAGATTACCGCAACCAGGCCGATCCGTTATCAGGGTGATAACTATGCCGAAGCTCTTCAGCATGCGGCAAAGGAGAGAGGTCTGCCGAATTTGAAGAATACCCCCCAGGCACTCAGAGTTCTGCTCAACAGGGATATACAGGATATGTTTGTCAAATATGGGGTTTTGAGTGTTGAGGAGATTGATGCGCGTCTGCATATCCGTCTCGAACGCTATGTCAAGGGTGTTGATATTGAGGCGCGTACCCTTCAGCTCATGTTAAAGACCTTTGTTATTCCTGACGTATCTGAATATCAGGGAAGCATTGGAAGCTCGTTTAATACACTGCTTGATGCCTCTGAAGCTATAGGGCTCTCCGAAAAGTCACTCAAGAGTCAGGCCGATCATCTTAAAATGCTGGCCGAGAATCTTTCAACATTGATTGATATGTCTGCCGAACTTGATGAAGCCATCGAAAAAATCGAGACGCTTACCACCGAGTTCGACAAGGCTGACTACTGTGCCGAGAAACTGCTTCCGTTTATGCTGGACATACGAGTTGTTGTTGACAGGCTTGAGCAGGTCGTTGACCGCAGCCGCTGGCAGCTTCCGACCTACTCGGAAATGTTGTTTGAGCATTGAATCTGCTTCAATCAGTTGTAAAAAATGAAGGCTCGCTTATGCGGGCCTTTTTTTTGCGAAATTTATTATTGCAAACCTTGTGTTAAGCCTTATTTTCAGAATCGCATTTTCCATATTCAGGAACAATAACCCCTACTCGCCATGCCAGAGGTTTTTCATTATCCCATGACCTATCCTGCCTTTTGGCTTGATTACTACTACATTGCGACATGGTGCATGAGTATGCTTTTTCTCGCTTTGGTATGGGCCATTTTTTTCAGGTTTGGAAAATTTACCTATGGAGTCGATCTTGGCTGCTTCTGGAAAACTGCGGTACTCGTTTTTTTTACCACGATTTCGCTCGGTGTGCCGAATTACTATAATACCCGTTTTGTGGGGGAGCATGGTCAGGATGGAGATTCTGTGAGGATAACCAGTGACAAACTGCTCTCTATTGATCGCAAAGGCAATGAAAAACAGATACATCTCGCCGATATTATTGCCATATACCAGGAGAGCATTACCTACAACCCGCCTCCGAAGATCTTTATTGTTGCTGTAAAATCATCAGTGAGGGACTCCCTGTTTGTAACAACCAACCTTGTGGATTACAAACGTTTTCTTTTGGATTTGTCAAAGAGAACCGGTATTGACGCAAAGCTGCGCTGAGTATGTCCGGAGAGTCCATCATGCGTTTTGCCGTAAAAGAGCCATCGTCTGATTCGTTGCTTCTTGTCGTAGAGGTTGGAAATACCACTACCTCTTTTGTGGTTTTTCAGGGCCATGAATCCCTTGATGTCGTTAAAGTTGCATCGAAAAGCCTCATTGTTCCTGAAGGTTTTCCTGGCCCTCTGGCACAGATGATCATGAGGTGTCCGTCACTTTGTAATGCAGCAATTTGCAGCGTCGTCCCTGTTCTTGAACATACCATAGGTGACTACCTTCGCCATCATCTGTCCGGGCAGGTCATGACGGTTTCAGCGTCGATCACCCTTCCCTTTGTGCTCAATTATGCCTCCCCTGACTCCTTTGGATCTGATCGTCTTGCGCTGTGTGCCGTGAGCCAACTTCTTTATCCTGAAGAGGCGGTTATAGCCATCGATATTGGCACAGCCATTACGATTGATGTTCTTGGCTCTACGCAGCACTATCTCGGGGGGCTGATTATGCCGGGTCTTGACCTCAGGGCAAAAGCGCTGCACGAACATACCGCAAGACTTCCTCTTGTTGCTCTTGGTCGTCCCGAAACTCTTCTCGGATGCTCAACAACTGATGGGATCAGAAACGGGATTGTTCATGGATGTGCCTCCAGTATGGATGGTCTTGTCGCCAAAATTACACGCTGGCTTCAGGACGAGCGGAGTGAAACTGCTGTTAATGTCATGGTGACCGGTGGCAATGCTCCACTTATTGCCGGAATGCTTGACTGCTCTCCAAGGCTCGAAGAGTTGGCTGTCGTCAAGGGGACACGCTATCTCTTCTCACTTAACGCAGAGTAACCGGGCCAAGTTGTTCCTGGGCATCGTCGATGGCTTTCAGCACCTGATGGTCATCAATATTTTCTTCAAGCAGAAAGGCCTTTCCAATGTTTTTCAGCAACACAAAACGAAGCTTTTTGTTGAGCTTCTTTTTGTCGGAGAACATGCTCTCAAGAAGTTGTTCGCGGTTAATATCCAGAAATCTGCGCTTCAGCAGCCCTCTGGGAAAGCGGAACTTTTGCAGGAGGGTGAGCCCGCGATCCAGCGACTGGCGGTCGAGATAAGCGAGATTATGAGATAAAAAGAGCGCACAGACCATGCCCATGGTCACGGCTTCCCCATGGCGGAGGTGACGATACTCTGCAAGTTTTTCCAGACCGTGGGCAAAGGTGTGTCCGAAATTCAGGGTTGCTCGCAGTCCATCGGTCTCTCTGAAATCTTTTTTTACCACGTCATCCTTTATGAAGGCGCTTTTCTTTACCGCCTCGGTGAGGTATGGCTCCCTCAGGGATGTAATGTCGCTGAAATGAAGATCAAGAAAGCTGAAGAGAGGATCATCAGCAATAAATCCATATTTAACGACCTCAGCCATTCCGGCATAGATTTCCCGCTGCGGCAGGGATGCAAGGTATGATGGATCAATCAGCACCAGCTCCGGGGAGTGAAAAAAACCAATCAGATTCTTGCCGAGCGGGTGGTTGATGGCCACTTTTCCGCCAATGGAGCTGTCCGTCATGGCAAGCAGTGTCGTAGGTAGCTGAATGACCGGTATGCCACGGAAATAGCTGGCGGCAATAAATCCACCAAGATCACCCACAACGCCACCACCAACCACAAGCAGGTTCCAGCTTCGGTCAACATCAGCCTCAATCATGCTGCCATAGAGTCGAAATGCAACGCTGAAACTTTTAGAGGCTTCCCGTGCTGGCACAACAAGCTCTATTGACTGAAAGCCCTCATCATGAAGCCTCTTGAGAAGTTCATCGCCAAACAGCTTGCGGGTGTGTTCATCAAACAGTACTACGGTTTTTTTTGAAAGACCATGGGCTTTGAACAACTCGCCAAGCCTGGTAATAACCGGTGTTCCAACAATAATTGTGCTCACGGTATGTGTTTAATTGTATTGTTCCTCACTTGAGGCAGAAGCATTTCGCACATGTCGCTCAATTTTGCGGGTCAGCTCTTCAACGGTTGAACCGACTCGTTGAATATCTGTCTGAACGGTGATTTCGGCGGTTTCATAGCGGGGCTCACGTCTGGTGAGAATAGCCTCTATTTTCTCCTCAATCTCCTCACGAGAAAGTTTTTGCCCCTCTTCGCCCCTGAGCAAGGGTCGATCAGTTTTGTTGCAGAGCCTTCTTATAAGAGTTGTGATGGGTGATTTCAGATAAACCAGTGTGCCAGACTTCTGAATGAGAGTGTACGATTGATCGTTTTCGAGCACTCCTCCACCAAGCGAGACAACCATGTCATTATGAGCTACAAGGGCTTGAAGAGTCATCATTTCAAGATTTCTGAAGTAAGCCTCTCCATCCTCATCAAAAATCCTGGTAATGGTCTTCCCTGCCTTTTTCTCAATAGCCTGATCAAGATCAACGAATTCATACCCCAAGGAATTGGCCAGCAAAGGGCCTATGGTTGACTTGCCTGATCCACTGAATCCGGTCAAAAAAATGAGCGAGTGTTGTTTGTTCACTGTTTATTTATTCAAAACCGATCTGTTATCTTGATAGAGCAACGACGCATCACAATAATTCCAATAATAAACAAAATCGAATATCTCTTGCCCAAAAAAAACTTTTTCGCTGTTGTGTCGCCGCGTGTTTTTGAAATCAACATGAAAACCTGCGGCTTTTTTGGATGCTCTTCGACGACAAAGCGAGAAATTTCATTAAACTGGAGTCAGATAGAATGGGGCAACTCATCAGGAAATAACGATCTCGGGTTGTAGCTTTTAATAAAACATTATCCACAATGCCGGAAACAAGCGAGCGAACAAGCCATTTTACAGAATCAATTATTCGGAGAATGACCCGTGTGGCCAATGACTGTGCGGCAATTAATCTTTCGCAGGGGTTTCCCGATTTCGATCCACCAGAAGCGCTGCTTGTTGCGGCTGAACGTGCAGGTCGCCATGGGCCGCACCAGTATGCGGTGACCTGGGGAGCGGCAAATTTCCGTCAGGCATTTGCCCGAAAACAGTCACGATTTATGGGAATTCCCGTTGACCCGGAAGCTAACGTGGTGGTGACCTGCGGCAGTACGGAAGCGATGATGGCAGCGATGATGACTGCCTGCAATCCGGGAGACACGGTTGTCATCTTTTCCCCGTTCTATGAAAACTATACCGCCGACACCATTCTCACCGGCTCAACTCCTGTCTATGTTCCCTTGCGCCCACCGGAATATTCCTTTGATCCTGACGAACTCTGGAAAACATTTGAGCAACACCGGCCCAAAGCCTTGATTCTCTGTAATCCGGGTAATCCAACAGGCAAAGTCTTTACGCAGGGTGAACTTGAAATCATCGCAAACCTTGCCATTGAATTCGATACCTTTGTCATCACCGATGAGGTCTATGAGCACATTGTCTACGCACCGCACACGCACCGAAGCATCGCGACGTTGCCGGATATGTTTGAGCGCACCATCACGTGCAGTTCGCTCTCAAAAACCTATTCAATCACCGGATGGAGGCTTGGAACGGTGGTGGCAGCACCCGCTGTTATTGATGCAATCCGCAAGGTTCATGACTTCCTGACCGTCGGAGCCGCAGCGCCTCTGCAGGAAGCCGCCGTGACAGCGCTTGAATTTTCCGACTCCTATTATGACGCACTCCAGGCGACTTACACCGAAAAACGGGATATTTTTCTCGGTTGGCTCGATCAGGCAGGGCTCACCTATTCGCAGCCACAGGGAGCCTATTATGTGATGGTCGATGTTGGTGAATTCGGGGTCACTGATGATGTCGCTTTTTGTGAATGGATGGCACGCACGGTTGGAGTTGCCGCAGTACCAGGATCAAGCTTTTTCCGTGAACCGGTTCACAACCTGATCCGCTTTCATTTTGCCAAACAGCCGGAGACGCTCAACGCCGCAGGAGCACGTCTGTTGACGTTACGAGCCCAGGCAAAACAGTACAGCAATGGTTGAGATTCGCTGGCCAGGAAGAGTGTCACGGTTTTACATCTGTCGCGACCTTCATCCGCACTATTCTGGTGGGATTGGAAACAGCGCCATTGTTGTACTGTGAACCAGCCTTTATCTTGTCAACAAACTCCATTCCGGAAACGACCTGTCCCCAAACGGTGTATTGCCCGTCGAGGAATGTTGCTGGTGCGAAGCATATAAAAAACTGACTATCGGCACTATTGGGGTCAGAGGCGCGTGCCATGGAGACGGTGCCCCGGATATGCTGCACGCGCGAAAATTCAGCTTTAAGTTCCTGGCCGGAACCGCCGGAACCGTCGCCCTGCGGGTCGCCGGTCTGGGCCATAAATCCCGGAATAACACGGTGGAAGGCAAGTCCATCATAAAAACCTTTGCGGGTCAACTCTTTGATGCGAGCCACATGGCGTGGGGCGACATTTGGAAGCATCTGGATAACGACTCGTCCAGATGGAAGGTCGAGATACATGGTGTTTTCGGGATTGAGCGCTGGTGCAGCAGACACTGCCAACGGAAGCAAGGCGGTCAAAAGCCCTAAAAAGAGGATGAGAATTCTCGATGGTTTGTTCAGCATGGGGTTCTGGTTACGTTTGAATGAATATTTTTTCCTGAATATAAGGAAGTACATACAGGTGCAACATCGTTTTTTATCAGAATAATTTCAATCAATATGCCCCAACAAGAGGTTGTTGCATCCCATATTTACGGTATTTTTATGGTATATGCTGGATTTTATGATGTTATAAAGCTTTATTGACACCTGTAAATCAAACGTTACTCACATGAATTATCAACTGTTGACACATCATAGCATTATCAGTGGCAGGCCTTATGGCTGTTGTTGTCTTTTGATAAACTTTGAAAGGCGGAAGAACCGATTATCGACATGATGACACCTGTTGTTCATGGCAGATTATATCGAAACCGGCTTTCTCGTACTGAAAGCCGGTTTTTTCTTTTTTACAGAATTTTTATGAACAAATAACAGACAACAAAAAGGAGACACAATGAAAAAGATGTTATCACTTGCCGCAATGTTTGCGGTTTTATCATACGCATCGACGGCTTCGGCAGAAGTGAAGTTCGGTGGTGACGTATCAGTTCGTGTGAGAGAAGTATCTAATGAAAAAGCTAATGAAGCCAAAGATAATATTTCTTATGCGTACAGGACGCGCCTGAACGTATCGGGAGATTTTGAGGGTGGTTATATATTCAGGGCCGTCATCAGCAATGAAGCACCAAATGTTACATCAACAGGTGTGGTAGCGCTTGGTGGTGGTGGTGGATTTCAGACGGTTGGATATGGAAATACTGAGTTGTATACATTCGGCGCTACCCAGCTCTATTTTGGTCGCTTTTATGGTGACAGTGGAGGCAGTCACTATCTTGTAGGCCGTTTGCCACTGAACTCTTCAAACAACCCGGTCTTTGATTTGCATCTCTATCCAAGTAATCCGCTTGATGTCCCTACGTCTACGTTTAATAACGACAGACTGTTTGGTTTCAACTACGGAACAAAAATTGGTTCAGGTGATCTGAATGCGGTGATTGGAGTGTTTGATAATTTGTCAGCGGGGAATACCGCAGGTACCGGTGACGGTCTTTTGAACGATGGCTATGCGGTAAGTATAGCTTATAAAATAAAGGCTGGTGATTTTACCCTTGAACCGCAAGTGCTTACCGCATTGACTCACCATGATACCATCACCCAGAATACATTCTCACCAACAAGTGCTTCATACGGAACCCCATGGCATCAGGGAATAGCGCCACTCACCATTGGAGCCAATGTTGGCGCTTTAGTAAGTGACGTAAAACTTGGCTTCAGCGGATTCTATACAAGTGGTAAAGGCACAACTCCCACCAGTACCAATTTTGGTGCAGGGGGGGGGTCAAACGTTGATTACTCAGGTTATCTTTTGAGATTTAAGGCTGAATATGGTCAGTTCCTTGCATGGTATGACCTCAATAAAACAACTGACAAGTCGGCAGCAACAACTGATTATACCAATAACTTTGTATGGGTACAGTACAAAATACCATCGGGGAAAGTAACCTTTCAGCCGACGCTACGTTACCTGACATCGAACAAGCATACAGCTTTGGCGGATACGAAGACCAGTCGTTTGCGTTCTGAGGTTGTTGCAACATTAACTTTTTGAAGTCTCTCTCCGGCATCCGGGCCTCTGTTGAGTGAAGTTTAATCGGAACTTTAAGGTGAGTGTGTGCATCTAATCTCTGCAGAATGGCCCGGATGTTTTTTTACAAGGCGATGTGGGTGAGTGGTCTAAGCCAAGGGTCTGCAAAACTCTTTATCACAAGTTCGAATCTTGTCATCGCCTCATTTTTGCAAACGTAGTGGCAGTTCAAGGCCATTCGCCTCAAGAAGCTCTCTGTTGCTGAGGATTTCCCTTGTGGCTCCATGGGCGGTAATTCTTCCTTCAGCCATAATATAGGCTTGGTCACAAGTATCCCAGATAAAATCAAGGTCGTGAGATACCGTTATTTTTGTTGATTGCAGAGTATTGACAAGATTAATCAGTTTTCGTCTGTTTCGAGGGTCGAGGTCTGATGTCGGTTCGTCCATAACCAGTAAAGATGGCCGCATAATCAGTACTGTAGCAAAAGCCGCAAACCTTTTCTGCCCCTGGGACAGATGAGAGGGTGGCTTATCTCGCAGTTCCCAGAGACCGAGATTACTGAGAAGTTTCTCGGCATCAGCATCAATATCCTGTTTATTCATACCAAGATTGAGCGGGCCAAACAGCACATCATCATATAATCGTGCTGTAAAAAGCTGGTCGTCGGGGTTCTGAAATACAAGTCCTACCTGCTGACGGATTTTTTCGATATTTTTTTTCTTGATCTCAAGGCCCGCAATGCTGATTTTTCCATTATGCGGCAGAAAAAAGCCATTGAGATGGTTGACAAGGGTCGATTTCCCTGCTCCGTTTGCTCCTATGATGCCTGCCGATTCATGAGCAAGAATGGTCAGTGAAAGATTATCAAGAGCTTTTGTGCCATCAGGATAGAAAAAGCTTACCTCTTCTGCAATGATCAAGGGGTGTCCTCCGGTCTCAGTGAATAAAGAGCATGCGCACAGCCATGAGGCTGAGAAACGAGAAAACCAGGGTAGCTATGTCGACTCTTGTGAATGAAGGCATCTCTGTTTTTTCTGGTAATCTGCGCTGGAAGCCCCTGGCAGTCATTGCCCTGTAGATTTTTTCAGCCCTGGATGTTGTTCTGATCAGAAGTGAACCAATCAGTTTTGCTGTTGTGAACAGATCTTTGCCTTTACCGTCAAATGAACGCATGTCCCGTGCTCTCTTCATGGAAACAGCTTCCTCCGCCAGGAGAAAGCTGTACCGATAAACCAGGAGCAGTTGCGTAACAAAAAGTTCAGGCACGCCAACTCTTTTCAGAGCAAGAGCAAGACGATAGAAGGGTACAAGCAGGGTGAGCAACTGCAGGGAGGTTATGGCAACCATTGTTTTGACGACAATAACCATGCCAGAAATCATTCCTCCACTGATTGTCATTCCGAAAAGATCAAGGAATGGGCGACGGTCAAGCCATGGGTTTGCTGCCGCCATAATGAGCACAAATGGAGAGAGAAGGAGAAGTCGATGCAGGAGTGGCTTTACAGGAATATGTGCAGCGGTTATAACGAGTACGGGGAAGGAGGCGTAGGTGATCACTGCCGGTAAATTGTATTTTGGAACCGAAAGCACACAAAAAAGAAATATGGCCGACAGGATAAGCGCAGTCTGATCGCCGATCGAAAGAAATAAGGTCGGGGTTTGGTCATTTCGGTTCTGGACGACGATATCTTTCACTTTACACGGGGGTTTGCTATGCCTCTCTGGCTGTTCGGTAAGCTTTTTCTCAACACAAAACCTGCCGCTCCAGCAAGAAGCAGCACAGAGAGACTTCCAACAATTCCAGAGACACTTGTACCAGGATTGACTGGAGAGGCAGATAGTGCTGTTTTGTCGATAACGTTGGGAGATATTTTAAACGAATAATCAGGAAGAAATGCTGTACGATTTTGCAGCGAAGCAAAGAGATCATGAACATTATCCTGCCTGCCATGTAATTTCTCCTGTTTGCTCACCTTGGCCATTGACCATTCAAGACCGTCAGGCAGAGATGATGAAAATCGGGAGATGATTCCCCCCAAAGTCAGTGCTGCAATTGTAAAAAGTGCAAGTGTAAGACGGGGTTTTGATGATGCCGCAAGTTGGGGAGCAAGAAGAGTTGGTTCTGTTTTCATGATAAACGATACCACGGCCAGGGTAACCAGTCCTTCAACAATACCGATCACCAGATGAATCGGCAACATGAAGAGCAGAAATGTGCTGAAGGGCAATTCGCTTATGCCTGACAAGGTGGTTTCCAGAACAACACAATATGCTCCCATCAAAAGGCTGGCTATAGCTGCTGTCATGCTGCCTGCAGCACGTTTGCCCGGAGATACAGAATTTCCGGCAATAATTCGATAGATGAATGGAAACGCAACAAATGCCGGGAAAAAGGCAAGGTTGAAAATGTTGCAGCCAAGCGCCAGGAGCCCCCCATCCGCAAAAAATAGAGATTGAATGACAAGTACTGAGGCAAGAGCAATAAATGCCCGGTATGGGCCAAGCAAGAGTGTCAGGAGAAGCCCGCCGCTGAGATGTCCACTGGAGCCTGTGCCGGGGATCGAGAAGTTGATCATTTGAGCAGCAAAAACAAAAGCTCCAAGAACACCCATAAGTGGTGTTTTAGAGCCATCCGCCTCCAGTGATACTTTTTTTGCTGAATATCCAATAAGTGCAGCGCTTACCGCCCAGAATGATCCTCCGACCACAGGTGATAATAAAGCGTCTGCTATATGCATAATTGATACTCCCTGATTTGATTCAGCAATGCGAATCAAAATAACAACACTGCCGTCCACAAACAAACCTCTCCCTCTTTCATCCCTTTTTTCTTATAATAACCTACATTGTGCCATTGACAGCAATGGCACAACAGGAAAAAACCAGAACGAAGAGGTGTGGCGACAGATGGCTGAAACTATTCTCAGGCTTGAACATATTCGCAAGGAGCTTGGTCTCTCCAGGGCTATTCGCCAGACCATCATTCCAAACCTTTCACTGGAGGTAGCCGCTGGTGAGTTTGTTGCCATTACGGGACCTTCGGGTTCTGGTAAATCTACATTACTCTATCTTATGGGTGGGCTCGACAAACCAACTTCCGGCAAGGTATGGCTTGATGGAGACGAGATTTCCGAGAAAAATGAGACGGAGATGAACCGTATAAGAAATGAAAAAATAGGGTTTATCTATCAGTTTCACTTTTTGCTGCCTGAGTTTAACGCTGTTGAAAATGTCAGTATGCCTATGATGATCAATGGTCGACGCACTCGAAAGGAGATTAAAGTACGGGCCATGAAGCTGCTCGACATGGTTGATATGCAGAACAAGTATACCAATAAACCAAGTCAGTTGTCAGGTGGCCAGCAGCAGAGGGTGGCTATTGCGCGAGCTCTTGCCAATGAGCCGAAAGTGCTGCTCGGTGATGAACCGACAGGCAACCTTGATTCGCGCTCGGCCAACAATGTTTATCAGCTTTTTGACCGCCTGAACAGGGAGATGAATCAGACGATTATTGTTGTTACTCACGATGAGGAGTTTGCCAACCGTGCAGGGCGGAGAATTCATCTTGTTGACGGGCAGGTTGAGAGTGATCGATCGTTGCGGGTAAAGGAAAAAAAGCCCCTTTGACAGAACAACAGTATTACCACTATTTTATACAGATATGTCTTTGTTACTCGAAAGCATCAAGCAGACTAAACCCCATCTTTACCGGGCGTTTTCGTTGATTGAGGATGGTGATCAGCATCTTCAACGAATCATTGAGTTTGATAGTTACTGGGAACAGTTGAAAAAGCCTGTGCGGAAGGTGATTTTGCCCTCCAGTGATCTCCCGAAAGATGTGGTTATCAGCGGCGAGTACGATTTGATCTATGCGGGAGGGACGCTTGGCTTGCTTCATGCGGCTGTGATGGCAGGGAGGTATGGTCGCAAGGTGATGATTTTTGATCGCCGGCAACCGGCAAAATCGACCCGGGACTGGAATATTTCCCGAAAAGAGTTGCTGAAGCTTTCTGCTATCGCTCTTTTTTCCGAACATGAGATTGACTCAGTTATTGTTCGTCAGTACAAAAACGGCTGGGTTGAATTTTACCAGTCTGACGGGAGTCAGAAGAGGCTTGTGATTGACGATGTGCTTGATTGTGCTGTTGATGCCGACAAGCTTCTTGGCCTTGCAAAAGAGAAGGTTCAGGCTGTGCCAGGAAGCGCGATTATTGCAGGGAGTACCTTTCTTTGTTGCTATCAGTGTGATGACCATATCGTTGTAAAGATCGAGGATTCTCAGGGGAGCCTCTTTTATTACAAGGCACGGGTGTTGATTGATGTTATGGGTGTACTCTCTCCCATTGCCATGCAGCTTAATGGAGGAAAGCCGCAAACCCATGTTTGCCCGACGGTTGGCACCATAGCGAGCGGTTTTGAGGATGTTGATTTTGATACTGGTGAAATTCTCGTCACAACAGCTCCTGCCGATAAAGCCCCAGGGAAAGGGCGACAACTTATCTGGGAGGGTTTTCCCGCTGAAGGCACAAAGTACATCACCTACCTGTTCTTTTATGACGAAGCGGATTCCACCAATGACAACTCGTTGCTGGCGCTGTTCGACACCTACTTCAGAATACTTTCCGGGTATAAAAAACCGGGAAAAGATTTTGTTGTCCACCGGCCTGTCTACGGGATTATTCCGGCCTATTTCCATGACGGCTTCGATCGCACCAGGGAGATTGCCGATAACAACATCATTCTCTTCGGCGATGCGGCTTCACTTGCCTCTCCTCTTACCTTTTGCGGTTTTGGCTCGATGGTTCGCAATCTTGAGCGTCTTACTGGCGATCTGGACCGGGCTCTCTGCGACAACAAACTGTCGAAAAAGCATCTTGAAATGATCAGTGCCTATGAGCCCAATGTTGCCTCCATGGCTAATCTCATGAAGTACATGTGTTTTAACGTGGCAACCGATGAGCCGAATTTTGTCAACGATCTGATGAATGAGGTGATGATTGTTCTTGACGATCTTCCTCAGCACTACCGTCAGGCCATGTTTCGTGATGAAATGAAGATTGAAGAGCTTGCAATAGTGATGCTGCGGGTTGGATGGCGCTATCCCAAAGTGCTGATGGCAACATGGGAGAAGCTTGGTATTCATGGCTCTCTCGGTTTTCTCAAGAATATTCTTGGATGGGCATTTTCACCAGTCAGATAAACTTTTTTATGCGACGATGGACATCATTCAGGCGGCAGAGAGGATAGCAGAGCTTCGCAAAGAGATTGAGTGCCATAACCATCTTTACTATATCGATGCAAAACCTGAGCTTTCCGATTATGAGTTCGACAAGCTGCTCCAGCAGCTTGTTGACATTGAGCGGCAGTTCCCCGACCTTGTAACACCCGAAAGCCCTTCTCAGCGGGTTGGCGGCGCGATTACAAAGGAGTTCGTATCGGTTATCCATCGAGAACCGATGCTAAGTCTCTCCAACACATACTCTCTTGGCGAGGTGGAGGAGTTTTATAACCGCTTGAAAAAGCTGCTTGCACTCGAAGGGGTGGGAGAGCAGGAGATGGTGGCCGAGCTGAAATTTGATGGGGTGGCAATAAGTCTGCTCTACCGCGACGGTCTGCTGGTTCGTGGCGCTACACGAGGTGACGGTATGCAGGGTGATGATATTACAGTCAACATCCGAACCATTCCGACTATACCTTTGAAACTGCGTGGTGGCGCTGATGGAGAGGTTGAGGTGCGGGGGGAAGTCTTCATGCGCAAGGAGGATTTTGATCAACTGAATGAGAGTCGTCCTGAAGAGGATCGGTTTGCCAATCCCCGCAATGCTACAGCAGGCGCACTCAAATTGCAGGATTCCGCTGAGGTTGCCCGCCGTAAAATGAGTTTTATTGCCTACTATCTCAAGGGGCTCAGTGATGAATCAATAACGCACTTCACCCGACTTGATTATCTCGAAAAATTTGGTTTTTCTACCGGCCGCCATTATCGGTTATGCCGTGAGCTGAAAGATATCAATGAGTTTATTGCCGAGTGGTCAGAACAACGCTGGATGCTCCCTTATGAGACTGATGGTGTCGTCCTGAAGCTGAATGCCGTGACTCTCCGGGATAAACTGGGCGCAACGGCAAAGAGCCCTCGTTGGGCTATTGCCTACAAATATCCAGCACAACAGGCACAGACGGTACTGCATGATGTGATATTCCAGGTTGGTCGGCTCGGCTCCATTACCCCGGTCGCCGAGCTTGAACCGGTACAGCTTGCCGGTTCAACCGTCTCTCGCTCGACGCTTCACAATTTTGATGAAATAGAGCGTCTTGGCCTCATGATTCATGATCGGGTCATCATCGAAAAATCAGGTGAGGTGATTCCAAAAGTGATCAGTGTCGTGCTTGAGGCGAGGCCGTCAGATGTTCTGCCAGTAGTTGTTCCCTCCCATTGCCCGGAGTGTGGCACTCCTCTTGCAAAACGGGAAAGTGAGGTGGGTTACCACTGCCCCAATGAAGAGGAGTGTCCGGCACAGATCAGGGGAAGAGTACTGCATTTTGCCTCCCGCAATGCCATGGACATCAAGAGCCTGGGCAAGGCGCTGGTCGATCAGCTTGTTGCCATCAAACTGGTAAAGGATGTTGGCGACCTCTATTTTCTTCAGGAACCGCAGCTTGAGAGCTTGGAACGGATGGGGCGAAAGTCTGCACAGAATCTTTTGCGAGCTCTTGATGAGAGCCGTGCACAAAATTATGAACGCCTGCTTTACTCTCTTGGTATACGCCACGTCGGGCGTGCGACTGCTCGTCAGCTTTCGCAAGCCTGTCCATCACTTGATGCCCTGATACTGGCAACTGAAGAGCAGCTCTCGAATATTGCGGATATTGGGCCAGTGGTTGCCCGCAGTGTTATCGGCTATGTTGCAAAACCATCGGCGCAGTCTCTCTTTCAAAAGCTTGGGGATGCAGGGTTGCAACTTGGCACATCAGCATCGACCGTATTGATCAATTCCAATTTCGAAGGGCTTACGGTGCTTTTTACCGGCGCTCTTGATCGCTATACTCGCAATCAAGCCTCTGAGCTGGTGATTGAGCGGGGAGGCAGAATAGTGGAATCAGTCAGTAAAAAAACAGGCCTTGTCGTTGCCGGTCACGATGCCGGAAGCAAGCTCGACAAGGCGCTGAAGCTGGGTGTAAAGGTGCTGTCAGAGGGTGAGTTTGAGGGAATGTTGTAAGCGGCAAAACAATGATTACACCACCAGCCTACGACTCATTACGGAGTCAGATCAGGAGGAGGAGATATGTGGATCCACATGGATTCTGGAAGGTGACAAGGAGGATGAGGATGTTTTTTCCATAGGAGTTATATTACCGCTGATGCCTATTTTTTAGCCACGTACAGAATAGATGTTTCGAAGGTCATGGGAAAATATTCAGCGCTCTTGAATCCATTTTTTTTAAGGATGGAGGTAAAGGCGTCTGCCTGCGGAAACTGCTCGACGGAGTTCGGCAGATAGTCGTAGGCAAATGAGGATTTACTGAACAGCCCTGCAATTTTAGGCAGCACCTTCTTGAAATAAATCAGGTAGAGCGATTTCATGGTACCATTGCGAGGAATCATCGGTTCAATAATGAGAGCATGGCCACCTGGTTTCAAAACCCGGTGGAACTCGCGCATTCCCGCATCAAGATTTTCGAAATTTCTTACACCGAAGCCAGCACTGACTACATTATACGTGGCATTACCAAAGGGAAGTTTCTCCGCATATCCCTCATGAAAGGTGATATGGGGATATTTTTTTTTTGCAATTGCGAGCATTTCGGGAGAGAGGTCAAGAGCGGTCACCCTGGCGCCTGAAATTTTTGCCATTGAGGCTGCCAGATCACCTGTGCCGGTCGCGACATCAAGAATTCTGGGTGCAGTGTTATTGCCAAGCAGTTGTTTCGCTTTGTTGGCAGTTTTGGCACGCCAATAATTGTCTATGCCCAGGCTGAGGAGATGGTTGAGGAAATCGTAGGTAGGGGCAACCTCATCAAACATTGTCCGTATTGATCCTCTCGTCTTTGTCCTCAGAAGGGATTTTGTTTCAGCTTTTTTTGCCATATACCTCATCCGGATTAAACATCAGAGTATCACATATATCCATGGTGAGATCATCGGTTGCTTTTCGGTAAAAGCAGGAGTGATAGCCCGCGTGGCAGGCTCCGCCGGTTTGGGAGACCTTCAGGAGCAGGGTATCGCCATCGCAGTCAATCAGAATATCGTGCACTACTTGCATATTGCCGGAGGACTCTCCCTTCAACCATAGCTTTTTGCGACTGCGGCTCCAGTAACAGGCTCTCTTGTTTTTGAGTGTCATTTGAAGGCTTTCGCGATTCATCCAAGCCATCATAAGCACTTTTCCTGTTTCATGATCTTGAACAATTACCGGAACAAGCCCTGTTTCATCGAACTTTACCGTTTCAAGAAAGCTATTATTGATATCTTTGTTTTCACCCATTGATTGGTGTAGATTAGATTTTTTTGATGGATTATCAGGCACTGCTGACCAGAGAGAAAAAAATCCCCCTGAATATTGATAAAATTATTGAAAATTCAAGGTCGGAATGGATAAAAAGTTAAAAACTTGTAACTTCCCCAAGCTGAATCCATAACCAAGGTACCTCATGAAGTCCCTGCAGAAATTTCTTCCCAAATATTCTATTGCACTTGCTCTTCTTTTTCTTGCCACGCTATTTTTTTTGATGACGAAAGGCAACTCTGTTGATATTGAAGCAGTAGAGGTGACCCATGCAGAGCTGGTTCAGGCGGTCTATGCCACCGGTTTTGTGGAAGCTGAAGCCGTTGCCAATCTTAATGCAGAGTGTTCCGGCACGGTGAGTTATGTCGGCGCACTTGAGGGTCAGCATGTCATTGCCGGTCAGAAACTTTTTCAGTTCAATAGTCCTCAGCCTCAGCTCGCTGTTCAAGAAGCACAATCGGCCCTTGCCGAACAGCAGGCGCTTTTGCGGGACAGCAGGCGTCGTAGTGTCAGAAAGAAGAATCTGTTCAGTGAGGGTGCGATATCGCATCAGGAGCTTGAAGATGCTGAAAAAAACAGTGTACAGTCTGAAGAGCTCCTCCAGCAGCGGTCGTTTCAGTTGAAGATGCGTGAAGATGATCTGAAAAAGTTGACCGTTACGGCCCCATTTTCAGGTATCGTGACCTTGCAGAATGTGAAGAAGGGTGATTATGTTACCATTAATACTCTTGTTGCCCGGGTGGTTGATACCTCACGATTTATGATCAGTGTTGAGGTTGACGAGCTTGATGTTCCAAGGATGCGTCATGGTCAGATGGCTACAGTTGCTTTTGATGCATATCCAGAAAAACGATTTTCAGCAGTTGTCGCTCGTATTGTCCCCCAGACGGATCAGATAACGAAGACATCAAGGATTTACCTCACCCTTGATCAGCCGCCCGGAAATATTCAGGCAGGCATGACTGCTACAGCCAATATTATTTATAATGTCAAGCCAAATGCACTTCTCGTCAAGAAAAGCTCTTTATTCGAAGATAACCGCCAGAGTTATGTATGGAAAATTGAAAAAGGCCGATTAAAAAAACAGCTCGTTCAGCAGGGTGAGAGTGATATGACCTTTGTTGAAGTGCTTCAGGGACTTAAAAAAGGAGACAAGATCGCTCTCTCCCCCGACAAAAGTTTGCACGAAGGGCTGGAGGTAAACATTACTCCAGCAAAAAGGCACTGAAACAGTGTTGATGATTTACATAAACAATCTTTGATGATCGACAGCACTCTATTGCTGACATTTTTTTTAACGTCAGTTATCCTCGCACTCTCTCCAGGGCCCGACAATCTTTTTGTCATGGCGCAATCTGCCCAGAATGGACGGAGGGCAGGGCTCTCTGTAACCTTTGGCCTTGCAACTGGACTGGCAGTACATACGGTTGCCGTTGCTTTAGGTCTTGCGGCTCTCATTCACTCTTCGGCGCTTGCGTTCAGCATCCTGAAATATATTGGTGCGGCATATCTGATCTGCCTTGCGTGGAAGGCCTTCAGGGCTGCTGCTGCAAATGGGATGGCGCTGCAGATTCCTGCGCACTCACAGAGCTATCTCTATCGCAGGGGAATTATTATGAACCTTACCAATCCAAAGGTCACGCTTTTTTTTATGGCATTTCTCCCGCAATTTGCCGATCCGCGCAATGGCTCCATGATGATTCAGTTTTTTCAGCTTGGGGCTCTTTTTATTGTTGCGACTCTGATTGTCTTCGTTCTTGTCAGTATTCTTGCGGGTGGATTTGGCGACAGGTTTCGTAATTCGTCATTGGCCGGGAAGAGCATCAATCGTATTGCGGCAGCGCTCTTTATCGGACTTGCGTTTAAACTGGCGCTATCGGAGCGTTAAAGGGGGAGCATTTTTTGGAATTGAAGTCGTTTTGGTGCAAGTAAGTAGTGAAATGAGCATTTTTTTTATAAAAAATTCATCAGAGTGTTGAGTTTGTGTCTCTCAATTACGTTATTGAGATAGTTCGGTTTCCCCTCCGTTAAAAACTACAGAACAGTATATCTTGAACATGCAATTGACTACCCTGAGATCCGCGATGAGCAGTTCACGGAAACAGGCCTCCTGTGCGCAGAGGATGCTTTTCGCCCTGAAGTATTTTTCAGTGCTTGCGACCATCGTCGTATCAACATTGCTTTATCCACGATCAGTTTTGGCGAAGGGTACTGTGGATTCCTCATCGTTGCAGTTTTCTGTTGACTCCTATATTGTAAAAGAGGCAGGAAATCAAACTGCTTTGATGGCCAAAGATGTTGATCATCCCGTTTCACCAGCCAGCCTCACCAAAATACTGACCTGCATTATGGCTATTGAAAGTGGCAAGCTTGACCGGGAAGTACTTATTTCAAAAGAGTCAACGATGGTTGAACCTTCGAAAGCGGGTTTCAGGGAGGGAGATAACATCAAGCTGATCGATCTTGTCAGGGCAGCAATGGTGAGTTCAAGCAATGATGCCGCTTTTGCAATTGCCATATATCTCTCAGGCAATATTGAATCTTTTGTTGCCTCAATGAACAACAAGGCAAAAATGATTGGCATGAAAAACTCCTTTTTTACCAATCCTGCCGGGTTCGACAAAGGTATCTATGAAGGCAATATCTCAACTGCAGGTGATTTGATGCGTCTGACAGAATATTCCGTACGGAATCCACTTTTCAATCAAATTGCCCAACTGGAAAAGGTTGTGGTTCCAGAGCAGTCGAGCCACAGAGTCTACTGGCTGAGAACGCACAACAAGCTTCTTGACAAGTATCCCTACGCTGTTGGTATCAAGACAGGTTATACCAGCAAGGCTGGAGGTTGTCTTATTGCCAGAGCTATCAAGGGGAACAAGGATATGCTTCTGGTTATGCTTAACGCCCGGAACCGATGGGATAGAGCATCAGATATGTTTGATACAGCTTTTGCTGCCAACACTTCAAATCCGGTTTTGGTCAATACAGAATCCCTGAGTGGTTCAGTTCCCTCCAAACGTCTGATCGTCAGAGATGCTGAAAAACAAAAGAAGAGGATCATTGTTTCTACAGAAACAGGTAGCCATAAAAACAGGTTGCTTGTTGTAAAGAAGGGATCTTCTATTGCAAAGCTGAAGAACGGAAAAAACTCGAAAAAGCTGATTACTGCCCGAATGAAGCCAGTTCATTCATCCAATAGAAAAGTTATTGCTGAACTGAAAAGCAGTAAAAAGGGAAAAAATCAAGCAATTGCTGAATCAAAGAGCAAGTTGAAGAGGCGTCAGCTTCTTGCATCGAAATCGGTCAAGAAGACGAAAAAGAGAGTGGACCTTTCTTAATTTTTACAGTTCTCAACTGGTTGGGCATCAAGGAGGCAGAGGCTTGTTGATGACGCGAGAGGTACGTCAATTTCGAGCAGATCTGACATAAAACAAAAAAAGCGGACGGTTTTCACTATCCGCTTTTAAATGCTGATAGTGCTGATTATCCCTGAACGATGCACTCAGCCGGGCAAACGGCTGAGCAGTTTGGTGAGTCAGCATACCCGACACATTCGGTGCAGGCACTGGCATTGATGACATAAACGTCATCGCCAGCAGAAATTGCAGTGACTGGACATTCTGGTTCACAAGCTCCACAGTAGGTACATTCTTCGGTAATAAAGAGTGCCATAGTAATTCCCTTGCTTAAAGATTTGTAGAAAAGATAGAAAGGTACAGATAAGAACGATTGCGGTCAAACTGTGGAAAGATAAGATTTATTCAGCTCAAAAAAAATCTTTCTATTTTATCCTGAGGGGTAATTCTCAGTGTAGTTCATCGATTTCGAAGGCATTGCTTATTTCCCGGGCAATCTCGCGACGGTCAAATGCTTTATTTTCAATGGATGTTGTGTTGATACCCCGATATTATTTATGGCACTCAAAATGTGGAGTTTCGGAAGAGAGATAGTGCCGCACATACTCCTGTATTCCATCTTCAATTGATGTGAACTGTTTGGTGTATCCCGCCATGCGAAGCTTTGTAATATCGGCACAAGTGTAATACTGGTACTTGTCACGAAGAGTTTCCGGCATGGGTATGTAGTTGATGACCGGCTTTTGACCAAGAGCCGAGAATGTTGCATTTGCCAAATCCTTGAAGCTCCTCGGAGTTCCGCTGCCGACATTGAAAAGCCCGGCAACGGGGTTTTCAACCAACCATGCCATGATTCGGGTACAATCGCTGATGTAGACAAAATCTCTTAACTGCTCTCCATCCTCATAGTCGGGCCTATGCGACTTAAAAAGTTTGACAAACCCCATTTCGCGTATCTGGTGATAAGCCTTGAACACAACGCTGCTCATATCCTGCTTGTGATACTCATTAGGTCCGTAAACATTGAAAAATTTCAGCCCCGCAGCATGGTTGAGCACTTTATTTCTGAGCGCCCACTGATCAAAAAGATGTTTCGAATAGCCGTACATGTTAAGTGGACGAAGCGTGCCAAGCCCATTAATATCGTCACTATAACCATTTGATCCATCTCCATAGGTAGCAGCGCTTGAGGCATAGATCAGCCTTACATTCCGAGCCATGCAAAAGGAGGCAATTTTCTTGGAATAGCCAAAGTTGTTGGCCAGGAGATGATCAGCATCTGTTTCCGTCGTTGAACTGTTTGCCCCCATGTGAAAAATGGCCGAAATACCTTTGAAGGCACCTCTATCGAGCATATCAGGAAACAGCTCTATCGGGATGATATCAGCAAATTGAAGCGAAGAGAGGTTACGCCATTTTTCAGTGGTTGTTGAGCCCGGATTGTCCACAATGATTACATCATCCTCACCCATGCAGTTGAGTTCCCAAAGCATGGCACTCCCAATAAATCCAGCTCCACCTGTAATAATAATCATGAATAAAAAAGCGTTGACTCCATGAGGAAAGAGGGCTAATATAAAGAGGCTGGCAGAAAAACAAAAGGCCACATTTATTTAATTCTTGTGGCCTTTTGTTGCCAAAAATTATTCATGCATCTGCAAATGCACTGCTGAGATAGTAATTCACAAAACATTTTCGTCCCCAAAACAACCAGACTCTTATGGTTTCGAGGGGTTTTCTGAGAACTTCGGCAATCTGTTGCTCGGGAAGTCCCGAAATCTCACTCAAGAGAACTGAGAACTTGATATCTGTTGCCCATTGTTTAAGAGATTCCGTCATCCGGCTATTCTCCATGCTACTTTTTTCAGTGAACCAGAAATCTGCTTCTTGACCAAATTGCTCAACATAGCAATCCCTGAATATTCGCAACAGAGTATTCTCCTCAAAGTTTGGAGATGCATAGAGGTAAGTTTTCTTGACAAGGTCTTGAGATAACTGCTGATTACCAGTCATCCAACAGGCGAGAGTATAGACATCATCAAGAAGATCGACCGGTGTTTTTTTTACGTTATTCATGTTGCACCCCTGATATTGGATTATTTATGTCCTATTTTAAGGTATAAAAAAAATGAGGATTATCCAGATTTTTTTAATGAATTGTTATAAAAAGATGTTTTTTTAAGAAATCGAAGAGCAGATACTTTGTTGTTGTTTTATTGCCCTAAAATTACAATATAAATACTTTATGAAAAAAGATATTAATAGTCTCCTTAATCCGGCTTTAAAAAATATTGCAACCTACAGTGTCGAGGGGGGGCAGCAGGCTGAGGTAAAACTCAACCAGAATGAGAGTCCCTTTGATGTGCCAATGTGGCTGAAGGAGGAGATCGTTGGTGAGTTTATCAAGGAGCCGTGGAACCGCTATCCCGACATTCTGCCTTACCGGGGAATGGAGGCTTATGCCAAATTTCTTGGCATTTCTTCTGATTCTGTGATGATGAGCAACGGCTCCAATGAGATGCTTTATACAATTTTTCTTGCTTCTCTTGGTCCGGGCCGAAAAGTCCTGATTCCAGCCCCCTCATTTTCGCTCTATGCAAAAATAGCCTTGTTGTTGCAATCACAGATTGTTGGTGTACCGATGCTTCCAGGCCTTGATTTTGATACGGAGGCAATTATTCGCACGGCGCATGATGAGGCGGTTGACTTTATTGTAATATCTACCCCGAATAACCCCACATCAAAATCTCTCACGTTTGAGGAAGTTCGCCTGATTGCTGAATCTTCTGATGCTCTTGTGCTGGTTGACGAAGCCTATATTGAATTTTCAAAGCAGCGCTCAATTCTTGAGCTAATCGACACACTGCCCAATGTGATCGTTCTTCGTACTATGTCCAAAGCGCTTGCCCTTGCGGGGATCAGGATTGGTTTTGCGATTGCCAACCCCGTGTTGATGGGTGAGCTTGCCAAGCCAAAAATACCTTTTTCATCCAGTAGACTTGCGGAGATAACGATCACAAAAGTGTTAGAGAACTACTCCCTGGTTACCTATGCTGTTTCCTGCATTCTCAAAGAACGGAAAAGGCTCTCAGCGGCTCTTGAGTCCATTGCTGGTGTAACGCTTTTTGAAAGTGATACCAATTTTTTGATCATCAGGGTAAACAACGCTGAATCAGTCTTTCAAAGCCTTCGCAGTGCTGGTATTCTGGTTCGTAATGTTTCGGGGTATCATCTCATGGAAAACTGTTTGAGATTCAACGTTGGTCTGGTTGAAGAAAATCAGCGACTTATTGAAAAGCTCAGTTCTCTTTAATACGCAGCAAAGTCAGAGCAATAGTTCAGAAAATTACGTAGCAGGGCTGACATTCACTCAATGTTGCTGTTTATGAGGTAGTCGTGTTGTTGGAACAGACAGGTATTGTCATGTTGACACGGGTATTTTTTTGGTTTTTCATTTTGTTTTGCTTACTTGAGGGTTAAAAGTCAAACGGTGTTCTTCCATGCTTCATTACAAGACATACGAATTAGATGATTCGGAGGCTCCCTGGGTTGTGTTTGTACACGGAGCAGGGGGGAGCTCTTCAATATGGTTTTTGCAAATCAAGGAGTTTATCAAGCATTTCAATGTGCTTCTTGTTGATCTCCGGGGGCATGGCAAGTCAAAGGGTCTCCCTGCTACCAAGGGTGTATACCACTATGATTTCGAAGACATTACACGCGACATTCTCGAAGTACTTGACTCTCTCAAGATTCAGCATGCTCATTTTATTGGAATCTCACTCGGCACTATTCTGATTCGTAATCTCAGCGAACTTGCTCCGGAAAGGGTGAGTTCCATGATTATGGGTGGGGCAATTATCCGACTCAACATTCGCGCAAAGGTCCTGGTAGCCTTGGGAAACATTTTTAAGAGTGTTGTGCCCTATATGTGGCTTTACACTTTTTTTGCCTGGATTATTATGCCAAGTGAACGTCACAAAAAATCGAGGCTGCTTTTTGTCAATGAGGCCAAAAAGGTTGCGCAGAAGGAGTTTATGCGCTGGTTTACCCTTACGTACGAAATTACTCCGTTACTGAAATATTTCGAGGAGAAGGATACTGCGATCCCGACGCTTTACCTCATGGGTGATGAAGATCACATGTTTCTTCCTGCTGTTCGATACATCGTTACAAAACATACCAATTCGTGGTTGGAGGTGATTGAGAATTCAGGGCATGTCTGTAATGTGGATCAACCAAGAGAATTTAATACCCGGGCAATACAGTTTTTAACAAAAATCTCCGCCGTTCACTCGCAAAGCAAAGCTGTTCTGCAGTTAGCATCCACCTAAATGATCGGTTTGTTGTAATTGTTCATGGCATGATCGATACCGTTTATGGTGAAATCGAGAGCCGCATCACAGCAGACAGGGAGCACCTTGTCGATCACTGTTTTCTCATCCGCACTGAATTTCCCGAGCACAAACGATGAAAAGGAGTTCAGCGTCTGTTCATCGGGCCTGATACCTATCCGCAGTCTTGGGAACTCATCGCTTCCGAGACATTCGATGATATGCTTCAACCCGTTTTGTCCGCCGGCTGACCCTTTTGAGCGCAAGCGTATGGTGCCAAGGGGTAAGTTCAGGTCATCACACAGCACAAGAATCTCGCTGCGCACAATTTTATGAAAGTTCATGGCGGCAACCACTGCATGACCGGAGAGGTTCATGTAGGTCATGGGTTTGATAATGATGACAGGTTCTCTTCGATGCGATATCTTTGCTGCGAGAAATTTCCCCTTTCC
This sequence comes from uncultured Chlorobiaceae bacterium, assembly GCA_903866255.1. Taxonomy (GTDB): domain Bacteria; phylum Bacteroidota; class Chlorobiia; order Chlorobiales; family Chlorobiaceae; genus Chlorobium. The sequence continues at coordinate 33,207 of CAIPMW010000082.1, forward strand.
TTTGGTGAATCCTGCGTTATAAGAGCCTGCAATGTGTTCAACAGCAGAGAATCCCACATTGTGCCGAGTGCCGATATGGATCGATTCAGGATTTCCAAGACCGACAATAAGTTTCATCTGCTGTTATGGCTTTTTGGTGAGAGCGCAACTGATAATGGTATGAATATACAGTCTGGCATGGCAAAACCAGAAAGATACGCTGATATTATTTTTCAAAAAAAACAAACAACTTATAAGTAAATAGTGGGATAGAGTGTAGAAAGCTATTGAGTATTCATAAAAAAATTGCAAATTATCTCCTAAGTTGGTTGAAAGGATTGTTTCTTGTCACAGGCTCTGTTGGCAAGTATTCTTTCTTGATTCTGGAAAAAAACAGTGAAAAAAAAGAACAATGAAAAAACCGTTCAACGTATCATGGTGGGCCAGAGCAGCATCAGTTCTGGGTGGCCTTGGGGTTTTGTTGCAGGGGCCAAATGCACTGGCCAGCGAGGCTGATTTGGTATTGCCGAATTTACATTCGGTAACTTTTGTCGGAGGCATACCCGGCGACACGCTCTTGATGTGGGGTCTTGTTATATGCCTTTTCGGTATGGTTTTTGGTATAGTGCAGTACATGGGTATACGAAAACTACCTGTTCACAACGCCATGCTTGAGATCAGCGAGCTGATCTACGCAACCTGCAAGACCTACCTGATAACGCAGGGTAAATTCATTCTTGTTCTCTGGGTGCTTATTGGTTCCATTATTCTTGCCTATTTTGGAGGACTTCGCCACCTCGATAACATCAAGGTTGCCTCAATTCTTGCTGCCAGTCTTTTCGGTATTCTCGGCAGTTATTCTGTTGCCTGGTTCGGCATGAGGATCAACACCTTCGCCAACTCCCGAACGGCATTCGCCAGCCTTGGTGGCAAGCCTTTTCCTACCTATGCCATACCACTGAGGGCAGGGATGAGTATTGGCATGCTGCTTATCAGTGTCGAGCTTTTTGTCATGCTCTGCATTCTTCTCTTTGTGCCAGCGGACTTCGCCGGGCCATGTTTTATCGGGTTTGCCATAGGCGAGTCGCTCGGCGCTTCGGTGCTCCGTATTGCAGGCGGTATTTTTACCAAAATTGCTGACATTGGTTCCGATCTTATGAAGATTGTCTTTAAGATCAAGGAAGATGATGCCCGTAACCCTGGAGTTATTGCAGACTGCGCTGGTGACAATGCTGGCGACTCTGTGGGGCCGACGGCTGACGGGTTTGAAACCTACGGTGTTACCGGCGTTGCCCTTATCTCCTTTATCTTGATTGCCATCAAGGATCCTGTGGTACAGATCAAGCTGCTTGTCTGGCTCTTTGTCCTGCAACTTTTGATGATTTGTGCAAGTTCTATCTCCTACTGGCTGAACGCGGCCTGGTCAAAAATGCGGTATGCCAATGCTGATGAGATGAACTTTGAACAGCCACTGCTCACCTTGGTGTGGCTTACCTCAATTCTTACCATCGTGCTTACCTACATTGTATCCTGGTACATGATCGGTACACTTGGCGATGGTACCATGTGGTGGAAACTTGCTTCGATCAATGCCCTTGGAACACTTGCGGGCGCTCTTATTCCTGAACTGGTGAACCACTTTACTTCAACAAAGTGTGCTCACGTCCGAAATGTCGTACAGTGCTCCAAAGAGGGTGGCGCAGCCCTGAACATTCTTGCTGGTCTGGTTGCCGGAAATTTCAGCGCCTATTGGTTGGGACTTGCCATTGTTTCATTGATGGCGGGAGCTTATGGTATCAGTACTCTTGGACTGAGCATGTTGGGTATGACTCCTGAAATGCTGGCCATGCAGGGTATCGCGACGATCGGGGTTGACAAGGTGGTCATGCTTGCTCCTTCGGTCTTTGCCTTTGGTCTTGTTGCTTTCGGCTTTCTGAGTATGGGCCCGGTGACTATAGCTGTTGACTCTTACGGCCCGGTTACCGATAACGCGCAATCAGTCTATGAGCTTTCACTCATTGAAACGCTGCCAAACATCAAAAACGAGATTCAGAAGGAATTCGGCTTTCAGCCAGATTTTGACCATGCCAAAGATTATCTTGAAGCCAATGATGGAGCTGGTAACACCTTCAAGGCAACCTCCAAACCGGTGCTTATCGGTACGGCTGTTGTTGGTTCCACAACGATGATCTTCTCGATTATCATGATTCTGACGAACGGACTTGCCGATGCGGGAGCAATTGCAAAATTATCGATTCTTTCACCTCCGTTCCTGCTTGGTTTGATGATGGGCGGTGCCGTAATTTATTGGTTTACCGGCGCATCAATGAACGCGGTGACTACCGGCGCTTACTATGCGGTTGAGTTTATCAAGAACAACATCAAGCTTGATAGTGGGGCAGAAAGAGCTTCGGCCGAGGACAGCAAAAAGGTTGTTGAGATCTGTACGAAGTTTGCGCAGAAGGGTATGGTTAATCTTTTCCTCACCATTTTCTTTACAACCCTTGCTTTTGCCTGTCTTGATTCATTCTTCTTTATTGGCTACCTCATCTCCATTGCGCTGTTCGGATTGTACCAGGCCATCTTTATGGCCAACACTGGTGGTGCCTGGGACAATGCAAAGAAGATTGTTGAAACCGAACTCCATGCCAAGGGTACTTTGCTTCATGACGCATCCATTGTTGGCGATACCGTTGGTGACCCGTTCAAGGATACCTCTTCGGTGGCACTGAACCCGATTATCAAGTTTACCACACTCTTTGGCCTGCTTGCCATTGAACTTGCCATTGAACTTGCTCCGCAGTTGGCACTGACGCTGGCCGCTGTTTTCTTTGCACTCTCACTGGTCTTTATACATCGCTCTTTCTTCTCCATGAGGATAAAAGTGGATAAATAGTGAAGCCGGTTGATAACGAGTGTATGTTTTCTACAAGGGAGTCGCGTCAATGCGGCTCCTTTTTTTGTGCATACCAATGCATCCAAAAAGAGATCACCCCTATCAATCCCCACTGTTGAGTAGAGTTGATAAAATTTGGTGGGCCTAAAGCTGTTTTTTCGCCTCACCAATCTGGTGTGCCACTGACTCGAATGAGCAACTACCGTGTGTTTTTTTTGAGTTCACACTGGCATCTGCTTTGAGGCAATCATAAATATCGGTATCAATCGCCTCCGAAAACTCCCTGAACTTTTCTACAGGAATATGTGGCAGAGTGGTCTCCGAAGCGATACTCCAGGTGACTATTTTTCCGGTAATGCGGTGCGCATCACGGAATGGAATCTGCTTGCGGACAAGATATTCGGCTATCTCTGTGGCGAGGCTGAGATCCTCTGCCGTCAGTTTGGCCAGCCGCTCCTCCTTCAGCTTGGTATGCTCAAGCAGTTTTGCAAAGATGGTGACGCTGCCGATGGTTGTCTCTGCGCTGTCAAACAGCGGCTGTTTGTCCTCCTGCATGTCTCGGTTATAGGAGAGCGGAAGCCCCTTCATGATGGTGAGCATGGCCATCAGGTTGCCGTACACCCTGCCGGTTTTTCCCCTCACCAGCTCGGCAATATCGGCATTTTTCTTTTGCGGCATAAGTGAAGAGCCTGTGGCAAAAGCATCGCTAATCTCAAGATAGCCAAATTCGTAGGAGCTCCAGAGAATCAGATCCTCGGCAAAACGCGAGAGGTGCATCATAATGACCGAACAGGCCGAGATAAACTCAATAACGATATCACGATCGCTGACGGCATCAATGCTGTTGGCAAACATATCGTCAAAACCGAGGAGCACCGCCGAACGTTCGGGGTTAAGGGGGAGTGTACTGCCCGCAAAGGCGGCGGCGCCAAGAGGAGAGATGTTCACCCGTTTCATGAGGTCGTGCAGGCGCTGACGGTCGCGGCTGAACATATTGAAATAGGCCATATAGTAGTGGCCTGCAGATATGGGCTGCGCCCGCTGCAGGTGGGTATAACCAAAAATGATGGTTTTCTGGTAGTTTTCCGCTTTGTCAACAAGCACTTTCAACATCACCCCGAGCGTCTCCTGAAGTTCGGTAATCTGGCGACGCAAATAGAGTCGGGTATCCGTGGCAACCTGGTCATTACGGCTTCTGCCGGAGTGCAGTTTGCCCGCAGTTGCGCCAATTTTTTCCTTCAGCCGATTCTCAATAACCGTGTGAATATCCTCATCCTCCCAGTGGGGGAGCAGTGCGCCGCTCGACAACTCCAACTCAATCTCCCTGAGCCCGGCAATAATCTCTTCAGCCTCCGCAACACTGACAACACCCACTTCGGCAAGCATGGTGACATGGGCAATCGATCCCTGAATATCTTCACGATAGAGCTTCTTGTCGACATGAACCGATGATGAAAAGAGAAGCGCATCGCGATCAAAAGGCAGTGAAAATCGGCTCTGCCAGAGTAACTCCTTTGTATTGGTGCTCATAAAAATATCAGATGTGGTGAGAGAGAATCTGCCCCCAAAATAGTAATTTTCGGTTTATTGCCTTGGCTTGATGCGATCGCCACAACAATGAATGCCTGTGAATGGTGACAGAACTCCTCTTGCAGAGATTCCTGCTCTTGTTCTCCATGGAATTGATTGCAACAATACTGGTAAGCAATATCTTGTACCGTTCTTTTTTGCTCTATCACCACTTTGACCGCGAAGGCAGTTTACACTATATTATAAGCACATTTTATTGTGGTTAATGCACACAATTTCAACTTCAACCGACAAGCGCCATGCCCCTGACCGGAATACTAAAGGTGAAGATTCTTGTTGCCTCGCCGGGCGATGTTAACGAAGAGCGCAAGATTGTTGAGGAGGTCATTGAAGAGTGGAATATCCGCAATGGTGATGAGCGAAAGATGGTGCTGGAAGCGGTGCTTTGGGAAACACATGCTACCCCTGAAAGCCGGGGGAAGGGTGAGGGGCCCCAGGAGCCGATTACTCGCCAGATTGTTGATGACTGTGATTGTGCCATCGATATTTTCTGGAATCAAATAGGAACACCCACACCGAGGGCTGCCGGAGGGGCTGTTGAGGAGGTTCAGCGGATGATGACCATTCTCAAGAGACCTGTTATGGTCTATTTTTCCAATGTACCGATAGCGCGAAAAGAGCTTGACAAGGCGCAGGTAGAAAAACTTGATGAGTTCAAGGGATTCATGAAGTCAGATGGTCTGGTCTGGGAATATGATACCAAAGATGAATTTCGCACATCTCTGTCCCGCCACCTCGATATACAAATTCGCGAGTGGTTCTGCACCCCCGGAACTGTGGTGACCAAGGAGCCGATTCCAGCCGATGAAATGTTGCGTTGCTACCACTCAACCCTGAAAGAGGGTCAATCTCAATGAGGAGACCTTTGTGCCGCTGCGTCTCTCCGACAGCTATTAGAGAGGTGCCCGGTCAACAAGGCAGGATGCTCTTGAGCTGCATGAAGGGGATGGACATATTCTCTACCCCGACGAAATCATGAAGCGGGCATTCAGGAAGCGCAGAATGCTTCTCGTTATCGGTGACCCTGGGGCAGGCAAAACCACACTTCTCAAGTATTATGCCTTGTGTGCCCTTGAACCAAAGCCCGAAGCTTGGATTTGCTACTCCCCCGAAAGTCTTTTATCTGCCACTCCGCGAACTTGTCCGTGATAAAAGAGGCATAAACTTCGATTTACTGCCCGCAAACCTTGCTCACTGGGCACGGAAACACCATCAAACCATTGCCGCCGAATTGTTTGAGAACTGGCTCCGGAGCGGCATCTCTCTGGTACTGCTTGACGGGCTCGATGAAATCAGCAACACAGAGGAGCGAAAAGAGGTCTGCCGATGGATTGACGGTGCATGGAGCGGCTTCAGCAAGGCGCGCTTTGTAGTCACCTCCCGTGCAACAGGATATCGAAAAGAGGAGGGGATAGAGCTTGAAGCTGACCATGAACGGGCTGATGTGCAGGACTTTACTCCGCAGCAGCAGGAGCGGTTTTTAAGGAGCTGGTTCACCGCAGCATTTTTGGGTAAGCCCTCTACAGCGGGGAGTGAGGAAGCAGAGTGGGAACGGAGGAAGAGGGCCGAAGCTGAAGAGCGAACCACCACCATGGTTGCCCACCTTAATGAAGAAAAGCACAAGGGGTTGCGCCAGCTTGCCGTTATACCCATGATGTTGCAAATCATGGCCATTCTCTGGAAGGATCGGGACTACATGCCCGAAAACCGTCTGAAGCTTTATGAGGCATCACTCGACTACCTCCTCGAATTCCGCGACAAACGGCGCAGTATCAAACCGCTTCTCTCGGCGCCGCATGCCCGTCAGGTGCTTGCTCCTGTCTCCCTCTGGATGCAGGCAACACTCCAAAAAGATGAAGCTCCCAGGACAGAGATGCACACCGCCATGCAGAAGTGGCTCGATACGCTCAATACCCAGGCCACTCCTCCTGATGCCCCGGCCTTTTGCGATTTTCTGGTCAAACGTGCCGGTCTGCTGGTTGATTCGGGGGACAAGGAGTACCTCTTCCGGCACAAATCATTCCGTGAACACCTTGCCGGAGTTCAGCTCAAGGAAGATCGCCCTTACGAGCAGCTTCACACGCTTGTGACCCATTTTGGAGAGGACTGGTGGACGGAGCCCGCTCCGCTTTTTTATCGCCTCGGTTGATGCAGGGGTGTTCGACGCGTTCATGGAAAAGCTTTTCAACTCCCCGTAGAGTGAAGCGTTGAACACAATTTGGCGGGAACCAGCGACAACAGAAACGGTCGCCGCAGGCGGCCCGACGTTTTAAAATAAAGCAGATTCCAAGGAACTTGAAAAAAAACGTGATGGCAAAAGGCATCACATGTTTGATGTGCAGGATCAGATTGAAGGCAGCAAAGATCTCATATTAGAGAGTGTTGAAGGGCGAATGAAACAGCAGGGAGACCATAATACTCTTTTTTTATTCGACGAGAATTACGATACTATGAAGTGTGATGAAGAATGCTTATCAAACAAGGGGAAAAATTGCTGAAAAAAAAAGATGGCAAAAAATCGACAAGAACGGGTAAAAAAAATCCAGCGTTTTGTTGAGGAAAAAAACAGCTATTTGGCAGGTTCTGTCAAGCGTGACAAAGATGTGGCTTTACGGTTTCTCCAGAAAAAGATTAACCAGTACAAATTGACCGATGTCTTGGAACTGACCAATCAGGATCGGGTATTCAAGGTCACGGTCAATGAGGAACTGGTGAAAGAAACAGCTCTGCTGGACGGATGTTATGTGATCAAAACAGATGTGAAGAAAGAGATTCTTTCGACCAAGGAAGTTCATGACCGATACAAAGATCTTGCAAAAGTAGAGCATGCTTTTCGGACGTTTAAACAAAGTCATCTTGAAATCAGACCGGTTCATGTACGAACGGAAGCCAGCACTCGTGGCATCAAGAATCAGTTTGCCTTTGTTTGCCGGTGGCGCAATCGGGAGTGAACAAGTTGCTGCTGCTTCATTCACCAGAGGCTCTTCAGGAGTTGGTTCAGCACACCGTGGAGCTGGCTGTAATGATTGTTCTGACAGTTCTGGGGTTTGGTTCATCAGATACCGCCTCAGTGATCACTGGCAGCGGTTCTGGCCCTGCTTCGAGCAGCAGTGTCTCTGGAGATATCTCTACGCCTTGAGGTTCTTCTGAAGCTGAACTCTTGGTGGTAGATGCTTTACTGCTATCTTCTTTTTTTTTAACCAATTGCTCACGCTCCTCAAGTATTTTGCGATATTGTTTGCGAAGATTCTCGCTCACATTTGCAATATCAATCGAAGTGATGCGTTTACGGAAATGAGTCATCAACGAAGAGTCGAATGGCGCTTCATTTTGAAAACTTTTAAATCGCTATAAAAAATTGCAGATAAGGGTTTTCCTGGATTTGAAAAACAGTTTCTTCATCCGTAATGCTTAAGGTCTCCTTGATGATCAATGAGCCCAGTGCGGAACGAACACTCAACGAAGGCGAGCCATTCGCCGCAGTAAAATTATTGGCATAAATCTCTTCTGCAGCAAACCATGGAACGGCATTGGACAACTTTACCCAACGATTTTCGGCATCCAGCTTTCCACCAAATGGCAGGTAAAAATCATCAACTAACGTGAGCTGCTTGAATTTGCGCTTATACATTATTTTTCAGGTGCAAGGGTTTTAGGCCATTTCCTTAGTTTTCCTTACGCTAATATACGAAAAATATTGACTTAATCAAATATAAAATATAGCTTTAAGACTTTTTCAGCAGGCCCCAATTAAAGTCTGAATTTGTCAGGAAAGCCTGAGCGGATTCCACCGGCTCATTCCTGCAAGCGCCGATTTTGCCATTAGTACAATTGATGCAGCTCCAGTCGTCTCAGCTTTGGTGCCAGTTTTGTTGTTGCCGTAACCACAACGAGCGTCATCACTCCTCCAAAAATCACCGAAGGTATCAGCCCCATCAAGCGAGCTGCAATACCCGATTCCAGAGCCCCCAGTTCGTTGGATGAGCCAATAAAAATGCCGTTGATGGCCGACACACGGCCACGCATCTCGTCGGGGGTCACCAACTGCATGATGGTGGTGCGCATCACCACCGAGACACCGTCGCAAATACCAGAGAGTATCAAGAGTGTTCCTGCAAGCCAGATATTTCCTGACAAGGCGAAGGAGATGATGCAGAGGCCGAAGCCGGCAACTGCTCCCAGCAGCCAGCGTCCGGCATGAAGATTGATCGGATGGCGTGCCAAAAAGAGCCCGGTTGCCACCGCTCCGATTGCCGGAGCAGCTCGAAGAATCCCGAGACCCTCTGGTCCATAATGAAAAACATCCTGAATAAAGGCAGGTAGTAAAGCCACCGCGCCACCGAAGAGGACGGCAAACATATCGAGCGAGAGTGCACCGAGCATAATCTGGTTGCTGAAAACAAATCGGAGTCCGCCTGCGATGCTGGTAAAAATAGGGGTACTTTCCGCAGGTGGTGGCTCTTTGACGCGGAGTGACAGCAGTGATGCGGCAGCGGCAAGGCTCAGGAGGGTGGCAGCGCCATAGCCAGCGCTCTTGCCAGCCCATCCAACAAGCAGCCCTCCTAATGCCGGGCCAACCACCAGGCCAAGCTGAAAAACGGAGCTACCGATACTGGAGGCGCGGGCATACTCTTCACGGGGCATAATGATGGCAAACAGTGAACTGTAGGTCGGGCTCATAAATGCGCGAGCCACTCCATTAAAGGCAATGGCGCCATAGAGCCACCATAGGGTACTTCCATATATCCAGCCCATGGCCACTGCAGTCAGCGTCAGGGCGCTCAGAGAGACCATAAACCCGGAGAGCACGCCAAACATTCTCCGCGAATAGTGATCAACGGCATAACCGGCAAAGAGCGCAAACGAAAAGTAGGGGATAACCTCAGCCAGCCCGATTAAACCAAGCGCAAGGGTGTCGTGCGTCAGCTCATAAATGTGCCACCCCACCACAATGGCCATCATCTGGTAGGCAAGCACGATGAAGAGTCGAAAAGACAAAAGCTTTAAAAAATTGCTGTTGGAATGAGCTGAACATTGCATGGATACTCGTTGTTGTACTTGACAGCAATTCCCTGACGCATGGGAGTCGCTACCTGATTACCTCTTGTTCATCAGATGCCGCTTCCCTCTTCCTGAATCCCTTCTGCCTCTTTTCTGATCCGGCCAGCCTCTTTGTGAACCAGATCGAATGCTTCAAAAAGCTCTTTTCTGTAACGATCAAAATGTTTGTCGGTACGGTCTCTCGGATAGGGCAGATCGATGGTGATGTTGTTTTCAAATCTCCCGGGATTTGGCGCCATCAACACAATCCTCTCACCCAGATACACTGCTTCGTCAAGATCATGGGTAACAAAGATAATCGTTATTTTTCTTTTTTTTCGTAATTCGAGAAGCTCGTCCTGCAGGTGAAGCCTTGTGAATGCATCAAGGGCGGCAAAAGGTTCATCCATGAAGAGGACGCTTGGCTCAACAGCCAGGGCGCGGGCAAGAGCAACGCGCTGTTTCATTCCACCCGAGAGTTCGTGGGGATGGCGTTGAGCCCAAGCACTGAGTCCAACACCCGAAAGTGCGGCAAGCGCTCGTTTTTTTGCTTCAGCCTTGCTGATGCCCCGGCATTTCAGACCGAAAAGAATGTTATCAAGCGCTGTTTTCCAGGGAAAGAGCCCATAGTCCTGAAAGATCATGATTCTGTCAGGATCTGGTTTCAGGACAGGTTTTCCATCAATCATTACCGAGCCTTCGGTTGGTTGTTCAAACCCGGCCATAAGGTTGATGACGGTTGATTTTCCGCAGCCGCTTGGTCCGACAAGGCAGACAAACTCCCCTTCATAAATATCAAGATTGCCTGCTGCAAGGGCAACATGAGCAGCTTCGGAGGAGGTATGAAAAGATTTCCCTGCATTCAGCAGCCTGATTTTAGGTGTTCGTCCGTTGACCATTTTTTTGTTACTGTTGAGCGTTTATTCCCCACTTTTTGTTGATGAACTGTTCGCCAGCGGTGATCAGCTTGTTGAGCAGCAGTCCCAGTATGCCGACCAGTAACATACCAGCCATGATTTGATCGGTCCGCAGGAAGTTTCTTGCATCAATAATCAGGTATCCGAGCCCTGAGTCAGCGCCGAGCATCTCACCGGCAACAAGATGTATCCATGCGGTGCCAAGGGCGATGTGCAGGCCCGTCATGATACCTGGAAATGCAGCCGGAATGATAATGCCGAGAAAAACCAGTGCGGGTTTTGCTCCAAAGTTGTTTGCCACTTTGTAGTTGATGGCAGGGATAGAGCGCACTGCGCTGATAGTTGCCAGCAACATGGGGAAAAAAGCGGCCATAAAAATAATGAATATTGCAGGTGTGTTGCCAATGCCGAACCAGAGTACCGCCAGCGGAAACCAGGCGATCGGTGAAATCGGGCGCAAGAGCTGCACAACAGGGTCAATTGCCCGGTGGCAGGGGCGGCATCGTCCAAGAAATAGTCCTAATGGTATGGCGCAAGTGACGGCAAGAGAGTATGCGATGCTGAAGCGCGTCAGACTGATGGTGATATCTTTCCACAGCCGTCCCACCTTGATGAGTTCCAGAATGGCCAGGAAAACATCTCTTGGACCGGGGAAGAGATCTGGAGTATAGTGCGATGCTGCGTACTGCCAGATCATCAGGAATACGACGACTGCAAGAGTTGGCAAAAAAAACTTCTGGATCTTTTCAGCCATGCAGAGCCCTTTTTGCAAATGAGTTATCGAGATACGCTTTCAGGTCAACCCCGGAACCGGGAAGGCCATAGCTCTTCATATACCGCTGGGTTGCACTGAAATCGGCCAGATCAGGCAAAAGGTTGTTGAAGGTCAGGCGATCAGCAGGTGTGGTAAGCACTTTTTCAATAATCTCCTGTTTTTGCCCAAGCAGGCTGACGGACTCTTTGGCTGCCTGAAGTGGATTTGCCTCAATGAACTTTGCCGTTCTTGAAAGTCCGGAGACCAACTCCTGAACTACCTCAGGGTATTTGCTGATGACGCTCTCCCTGAGATTCAAAACACAGCAGATATGGTTTGGCCAGATATCTTTTGAAAGCATCAGTACTTTGCCGATTTTCTGGCTTTCTGCCTGGAAGCCGAAAGGTTCTGCAACAATGTAACCGTTTATTCTGCCTGTTGCAAGCGCAACGACCATCTCGGGTGGTGGCATATCAATAATTTTTACATCACGGGCAGCATCAAGACCGTTTTCTGCCACTATTTTACGTAGCAGGATATTATGTGTAGAAAATTGGCTGGGTACAGCAATGGTCTTTCCCTTGAGATCTTTGATGGTGTTGATTTCGCCGTTGTTTTTTACGGTGATGGCGCTCCCGTTTCTGTGACCAAGAAGCACAACCTTTACAGGCGCACCCTTCTCTCGGAGTGTGAGGCTCATTGGTGTCAGCAGAAATGAGCCATCAACAGCACCTGCCTTGAGCGCCTCGGCATTTTCCGGCCACGATGAAAATTTTACTGGTTGAATGACCAGATTTTTGAACTTTTCGCGGAAAGCAGCAATCAGCAGCAAGTGATCGGTAATAGGAAGGTAACCGATTTTAAGAGTCACCTTGCTTGCCCCGGCGATGGCTGTAGCGAAATTGCCAGCACCAGTGAGAACTCCGGGAATTTGGGCAGCCAGCAGCGCCGCGCCGGTTTTCAGCAGAAAGTTTCGTCTATTCATGATGATGTTCTTCTGTTTGATGATTATGGGAATGTTGCTCCAGTGATAATCTTTTGTGTGTCGGGGTGCCAGCGTTGTTCCATCCGATGCTTGCGCGGCGACCATCGAAATCATCGATGATCTTTTTTGCCAGAGCAACTGGGTCAGGGTCAACAACCATGACGGCACCCAGCAGACTGGCAGTCTCCTCATAGAAAAAACGGGAGACCTCTTCAGAACCTTCGATGGGAGGAGCAATGCAGTGGTATGAGTTCAGACCGAGCAGCCTGAATCCCAAAGAGGCACCGATCCCTTTTTCGTTTGACCATTCCGGGCTTGAAAAAGCCAGTGGCAAAGAGGGAAGGGGGATGCCGGATGTTGTTGCAATGTTTCTGAAGAGCGCTGATGCACGGGCGTTGTCGAGGCACTCTCCCATGTGCCAGACCGGCGGAAGCTGAAGAGGATCAAGAGCTTCATTCAGTCCGGGCCCGGCGCTACGTAGACCTTCGGGAAGGCAAAAGCCAAGTTTGAGCAGGGCATAAGCAGCGCAGCCGTTGGTCAGCGCCAGAACGTCATGGGCAATCAGTTCATCGGCAACCTTGACGATAGCCTCTTCGTAGACAATTTTGGGGTTGTTACAGCCGACAAGATTGACAATACCCCGTATACGGCCCGATTTAAGGTGTTCAACCAGTATCTCCATGCCGCTGAAGGTGGCGGTGATGTTCTCGACGGAAAAACCAACCTCCGCATCCATCCGGGCCTGGGGGATGAATACTTTGCCTTGCACCCGTTCACTGAAAGCATGAATGCCCCGGCGAATGATGAGCTCAGCCATGACATCAGCCTGGTCAAGGTTGGAGTGATGATGATCGAAGGCAATGTGCTCAGCTCCCGGCAGACGGGCAGAGTCGCTTGTTGTGATAACTCTGGTGTGGAAACATGCCGCAACATCCATGATACCGGGGAAAACATCCTGCACATCGGCGACCCAGAGATCAAGTGCGCCGGTTGCCAGTGCAAGTTCCGCTCCTGCGGCATTGGTCAGCGGATGGATATCTCCGAACTTTGCCAGTGCCGAGTGTCCTGAACAGCAGATTCCGTAAAGACGAATACTATCAGCACCAATCTCTTGTGCTTCTGCAATGAGCTGTTCACTTCGGGCCGCCTTAACGATAGAAGCCACGAGCAGAGGTGAATGTCCGTGGACGGCTATATTGACACTTTTCACTTGTATTGAGCCGAGGTTGGTGGTAATCCGGCTTCGTTTTGGCAGACCAAAAAGGCAGTCCATGGCAATGGATGATCCAACAACGCTGCTCCATGCAAAAGCAAGTCCGCAGCGGAGCATTTGTTGGGAGACGTTTCGCCAGTCGCCATCGGTGCCTGTTGAAGTGCGGTGCAGCGCTTCAAAGACTTCGTGATACGCTCCAATGGGAAGGATATCAAGCTCTTTCCAGACAGCAAGCCTGTCGGGCGGAGCAAGAGTTTCCAGTGTTGTGAACGGGCCAGGTATTGTCCGGCAGAGATCTTCAAGCAGGATCATGGCTATCTCACCGGCAAGTTGCTCTATTGTTTTCTCTTCATTAAATATGCCGAAAGTCCGCGCAGTGGCAATCACTTTTTCAGGGCCAAGAATGGGAAATGTTTCCGAGCCGTCTGCGGCACGTTTGAGAGCCAGCATCACCTCGCGTCCTCTTGCGCCATGGGCGGCTACACCTGCGGCTGTCCAGCGGAGAATGTTGCGGGCAACAATAAGGTGCGCATCTGCTCCGCAAGTTCCTCTCGGGCTTTTTGGGGTGATTTTGCAAGGGCCGATATGGCAGTTCTTGCAGCATGTACCATCAAGCCCGAACCCGCACAGAGGCTTCTGTGCATCAAAACGGTCGAATGTCGTCTCAATGCCTGCTTTCTCTGCATGGATGAGCATCTCTCTGACTGCTTTGTCGGGGGTCCGCTCAATGACCTCTGATTTATTTGCAAAGTCCTGCTTTCTTTTCATCTCCGCTGAATATGGTTAATAACATCGGCAAGCCGGTCGATCTCTTCTTTAGTGTTGTAGAACGCCAGCGATGGCCGCACGGTTCCCTCAACGCCAAATCGTCGCAATGATGGCTGGGTGCAGTGGTGCCCGGCGCGGACAGCAATGCCTTCGCGGTCGAGCAGCTTGCCAACCTCTTCGTTGGGCAGATTGTTCAGCACAAAGGAGAGCACGCCCACCTTGTTTCTTGCCGTGCCAATCAGACGCAGGCCGGGAATGCGAATCAGCTTTTCGGTGCCGTACTCGGTCAGTTCATGCTCGTACTGGGCAATGTTTTCAAGGCCAATTTTGCGTACATAGTCGAGCGCAGCACCAAGGCCGATGGCATCACCGATTGAGGGCGTTCCTGCCTCAAATTTTGCTGGTGCTTCGTTGTAAATGGTCTCTTCAAAACGAACATCCTTGATCATGTTTCCACCGCCTTGCCATGGTGGCATGACCTCAAGCAGCTCCTTTTTGCCATAGACTACACCGATGCCCGTTGGAGCAAAAATTTTATGGCCTGAAAAAACAAAAAAGTCGGCATCAAGATCCTGCACATTGACCGGTATGTGGGCAACAGACTGGGCACCATCAACAAGCACTCTGGCATCATAGCGTTTCGCCAGTTGAATCATCTCCTTGACCGGCAGAATGGTTCCAAGGCCGTTCGATGCCTGCGTCAGTGACACCAGGCGGGTCCGTGGCCCGAGCAGTTTGGTGTACTCTTCAAGAATGATTTCGCCCCGATCGTTGACCGGCACCACCTTGATGCGTGCCCCTTTCTCCTGCGCAACCATCTGCCATGGCACAATGTTGGCGTGATGCTCAAGAATCGAGAGAATGATTTCATCGCCCGGCTGGAGGAACTTTCTTCCCCAAGTCTGAGCTACAAGGTTGATTCCCTCGGTGGTGCCCCTGACGTAGATAATTTCTGAGGTTGACCCTGCGCCGATAAACTGGCGGATCTTTTCACGTGCCCCTTCATAAGCATCGGTGGCACGTGCCGCAAGGGTGTGCGCTCCCCGATGGATATTCGAGTTGTCGGTGGCATAAAAGCGGGCGACAGCATTGATGACGCTCAGCGGCTTCTGGGTTGTGGCAGCGTTGTCGAACCAGGCAAGCGGCTTCCCGTGAATTTTCTGATGCAGCACCGGAAAATCCTTGCGAATGGTAGCAACATCAAACCCTTCAGGCTGATGGATTGGCTGTTGTGGTTCCCGCAAAAAATAGTAGGGCTCAGTGGGAGAGTCTGGAATGGTGAAAGGGAGCTGGGCGCTCTCAGCACTGATCGGCCATAATGGAGCAGGCGCCTTGCCTGGAAGTACCGGTTGAGCACCCAATGGGCGGCCGAAGTCAAGCCCGGCGGGCGACCCGACATCACCCCGAAGAGCCTGAAAAACCACCTCCAGAACGGGACTTCCCTGTTGTGCAGTGAACTCCCTGTAAAGTTTTTCCGCATAACACTCATTGAGGGGAGCCGCAGGCAGTGAAGGACGAAGGAGCTGGTCGAGGCCATTTGAACCTTTTTCACGCTCTGAATAGTTCTGTTGCTCAGTCAGTTTATTGGCATGGTGCCCCAGAGGTTCCTCCCTTTTCACTGGAGTCACCGGCAGAAAGTAGAAATCCTGTTCTGGTGGTGCAAGTGCTTTAAGGAAAGGGAGTTGCTCGGCATCCTGCTCACCGGCATAGGCGGTTTTATCACTGAGTGATGTAGCAAAAAAGGTGGGTGCTCCTGATGCATCACTTTCGCTTCCCGGAGCACTTCCCGCCTCGGGCAGTTCATTGAACAGTCGGCTTGCCATCTGCGCAATGAACGTGGGGTTCAATGTTTCATTATCGAACCCCGAAATGGTCGGTTGCTCATGTTCGTTTGGCATAAGTACAAGATTATTCTATAGAGAGACAATCTGAATGATGATTATCTCTCTCAGGTGGTTTATCGTCGCTCTTCTATTTTATTATTTTTGTGCCTAACTGCCGATGCTCGTAATCGTGATAGTAACCTACCTCAACATTTTCAAGCACGGCAAGCGCGTCATCGGTCAGCACCGCCAGCGATGAGTAGAGGGTCAGCAGGTAGGACGCGACACCCAGTTTGTCGAGACCCATCAATCTTGCCGAGAGGCTCGGGCTGATCTCACCCGGAATTCCTGCCTGGTGCAGTCCAACCACACCCTGCTCATTTTCACCGACACGCAGCAGAAGGATGTTGGTTGTGGCCTGCCCTGATTTGTTGTTCTTGTTGATTTCAAGTTTGTCACATGGCACAAGTGGCACGCCACGCCAGGTCAGCACCGGTGTACCGAAGAGATTGATGGTTGGAGGAGGCACGCCGCGCCAGGTGCATTCGCGTTCGAAAGCCGCGATAGCCTTGGGGTGAGCGATAAAGAAGGCCGGTTTTTTCCATACCTTGGAGAGAAGATCGTCAAGGTCATCAGGTGTTGGTGTGCCATAGCGGGTGCTGATGCGCTGACCGGGGTCGGCAGAGTGAAGCAGTCCGAACTCCCTGTTGTTGATGAATTCCCACTCCTGACGCTCTTTTATACCCTCAATAGTCAGGCGCATCTGCTGTTCTATCTGGTTATAAGGCTCATTATAGAGGTCGGAAACACGGGTATGAACACGGACAACCGTCTGAATGGCTTGCAGCGAATATTCGCGGGGTTTGTTCGAGTAATCGACGTATGTCTCCGGGATCTCGATATTTTCAGCAAATCCGGCAACAAGATCGATGTGTTTTTCACCATGCTTGTTGACGGTCGAGCGTATTTTGAGGTACTCTTCGACTGATGTCTGAAAGGATTGTTTCAGTGATGGGGATTCCTGAAAAAGCTTTTCAATATCAAGGCTTGAGAGAGAAAAATAGGAGCCAGGGGTAATGGTTCGGATAGTCACTGTCGATGGTTTGCCGGAAACCAACTCCTCTTCACCGAAATATTCTCCCTCTGAAAGCAGAGCGATACGAAGTTCCTCTCCATGAAGTCCCTTGCTTAAAATCTCAACCTGACCATGTGCAATGATGAAAATTTTGTGACGGTCTTCGCCCTCCAGAATAAGAGTGTTGCCAAGTTCGGCCTCTTCAAGGACAAACTTTTTGGCTATGCGGGCAATGATCTCATCATCAAACGATGCGAAAAGAGGAATGCTTTTCAGGGATTCAGGCTTGAATGATGCTGTGCCACTGTGAAAATCGACGTTGATGCGCTCTGGTTTCTGGAGTTCAATTTTGGTGCGATTGACACGGTAGGTGCCCGAAGAGACATGAACCCACGGGAGGAGTTTAAGAATCCATCTCGGGGTAATGGACATCATCTGGGGAGGAGTTTTGGTCGTATTCGCCAGATTTCTCGCCACATTGGTTGTTACACTGCGCTGTAACAGACTACTTTGTTCCTGTGATGCGTTTGACATGGTCTTTCGATAGGTTAAAGGTGATCGGTGAACAATTGGTGTTGAGTCCTGAAACAGGCCACTCTCTTAATAAACGACAGGTTCATGTTCAAAATGGTAGAGCAGGGTAGACAAGTACCGTTCGCCGGTATCCGGCAGGATAACCACTATGCGTTTGTCCCTGTTCTCTTCCCGCTGGGCAAGTTGCAGCGCGGCATAGACTGCAGCTCCTGATGATATGCCGACAATGAGCCCCTCTGTTTTGGCCAGTTCACGCCCTGTGCGAAGGGCATCCTCATTTTTTACCGGGATAATTTCATCAATGACATCCATATTCAGGATTTCTGGCACAAAGCCAGCACCGATTCCCTGTATTTTGTGAGGACCTGGCTTGCCTCCGGCAATAACCTGTGAATCGAAAGGTTCAACAGCTACTATCTTTACCTCAGGGTTGCGTTGTTTGAGCACCTCACCAACTCCAGTGATGGTGCCGCCTGTTCCGACGCCGCAAACAAAGATGTCAACATTTCCGTCGGTATCATTCCATATCTCCTCGGCAGTTGTGGTTCGGTGTGCCTCAGGGTTTGCTGGGTTATTAAACTGCTGAAGAATAAATGAGTTGGGGTATTCCTCATGTAGTTCATCAGCTTTTTTTATAGCGCCAGGCATTCCCTCAGCTCCTGAGGTCAGTACCAGCTCTGCACCCAGCGCAAGAAGCAGGTTCCTGCGTTCAGTACTCATGGTTTCAGGCATGGCAAGGATGAGGCGGTACCCTTTGGCTGCGGCGATAAATGCCAGGGCTATGCCCGTATTGCCACTTGTCGGTTCAATGATGATGGTCTCTTTGTCAAGTACCCCCCTTTTTTCAGCATCATCAATCATGGAAAAGCCGATGCGATCCTTGACACTGCCACCAGGGTTAAAGTATTCAAGTTTGGCGATGATTGTTGCAAGGGCGTGATGCCGTTGCCTGAAATTGTCAATTTCAAGCAATGGGGTGCAGCCGATCAGATCGGTAAGCTTTTTTGCTATGTATGCCATGTCTGGAGATGTTTTAAGAGAAGAGTCAAAAATGCGGATACTGATGATTAATGCCGCACTCAGGTTGTAAACATATACCGTATATATGGTATTTCACACGGTAAACTATTTTCATAGAATGCAACGCAGAGGATCCAACAAATTCCTCGCCGAGGCGCTGCCAGTTGCAAGGTACGTCATCGCAACCGGATTCCAAAAAAAATTGTGAGACATGGTGAAAAGCAGGGTACGATGGTTTAACGGCAAAAAGGGGTATGGTTTTATTGTGAATCAGGATGGAGGGGAGGATATCTTTGTCCATTATTCAAACATCAGTTCTGAGCAGGAGTTCAAGTTTCTGAAGCAGAGTGCGGAGGTTGAATTCGAACTGATTGATACAGGGAAAGGTCTTCAAGCCAAAAATGTTCGTGAGGTTCTGGATTATACCTGGGCACCACGTTAATAAATTGCGTCTTTTGCCGATTGCTTGACATTTACGGGTGGCGTGACTATTTTGTGGCGGCAGTAGTTTCGTATACATATTGAAATAGGGGGAGGATGTGCGCCGCAGACATGAGTTGCCATGAAGAACGCCCCGTTTAACCTGTTGAAACTTGAGGGAGGTCTGGGTGCGTTGGTCGGAAAGTATGAAGCTCGCCCCGACACAGGCGAGCTTCATTTTTCGCTCGCTATACCCAGCCGCAACTGGAACTGGAGGTGGTCATCATCAGCCTCAGGTTCCGTCCGTCGTTATTTCATCGCAAGCGCTACCAAGCTCTATGTCACTGCCCTTATCATGCAGCTTCGTCACGAGGGGCGTCTTGACCTCGACGCTTCTGCAGCTTGCTACCTCGAACCATCAATCATGGCTGGTATTCATTTGCTCCGGGGAGTTGATTCGTCTCGCTCCATCACGGTACGGCATCTTCTCAGCCACACTTCCGGTATTGCGGACTACTTCGAACAATGCCGTGACGACGGCATCAGCCAGTATCGCGAGTGCATCCGCCACGACTTCGGCTGGAGCTTTGACGATGTCCTGCGTATCACCAAAGAGCAACTCACACCGAGGTTCGTTCCGGGAAGCCCAGGGAAGGCATTCTACTCCGATACCAACTACCAACTGCTTGGGGCCATTATTGAGAGTATTGAGGGCGTTGCCTGCGAACAGGCGCTGTTTCGACGCATCATTCAGCCGCTTGGCCTTGCTCAAACATTTTCTTTTACCAATGACATCGTAACCTGCTATAGTGAAATAGCTCCAATGCTCTTCGGGAAAAAGCCAATGACCATTCCCCGTGCGATGGCCTCGTTCAGGGCTGATGGAGGTATGATTTCAACGGCTGATGATGGTATTACCTTTCTGCAGGCTTTTATGACCGGGAAGCTTTTTCCGGCACACTATCTCGAAGAGATGCAGCGTATCTGGAATCCCGTTTTTCCTCCTCTGGAATATGGCGTTGGTCTGATGCGCTTTTTACTTCCTCGCTATTATACACTTTTTATGAAGATGCCTCCGATGATTGGCCATTCAGGAGCCTCAGGCGCTCTGCTTTACTACGTCCCAAAACTTGACCTCTACATTTCAGGAACTGTCAACCAGATAAGGAAACGTAGCCTCTCCTACAATCTCATGGTACGGCTGGTAATGGCTTGCAACAGTTATCTCAACACAGAAAAATGATAGTGACGGGGTGTGAAACTATTTGATCTTCTTGCAAATTTTTTTGAAATGATAGCTCGTTATGTTGCTGGTTTCCATTGGTAGTGTTCTGATAGAAAAAGAGGTGTTAAATGCCTTTTTTTCCTGCGATCTCCATGAATGTCGGGGAGCCTGTTGTGTTGAGGGGGAGCTTGGCGCACCATTATCACCTGCCGAGGCGGAACAGCTCCAGAATGTGCCCCAAGAGCTGCTCAGGATGCTCCCGGAAAAAGGGTTGCGCTATCTCCGGCGACATGGCCCGGTTGAAGTATATCAAGGGGTTCAGTACACAAGAACAGTCGAGAATGCTGAGTGCGTCTTTACCTGTATTCGTGACGGCATCACCTTCTGCGCCATTGAGATTGCCCGTCGCGAAGGTATTCTGGAGTACGATAAACCAATATCCTGCCGATTGTTTCCAATAAGGGTAAGAAAAAAGTTTGGTTTGGATTATCTTGTCTACGAGCAGCACTCAATGTGTCGCACTGCCAGGAAGGCGGGCCGTGAGCGCAAGGTACAACTTATTGATTATCTCTCTCCCGCTCTTGAGTTACGGTATGGATGTGACTGGGTTGCGGATCTGAAAGCTTACGTCGATGCGTCATTCTCCCGATAATGGCTGAAATAAGGCTTCAGCAAAAACAGCAGCAACAGCTCTCGGTACAACAGATACTCAGCAGCCAGCTTCTTCAACTGCCGATGCAGAATCTAGAACAGCGGATTTATGAAGAGGTGCAGGAGAATCCTCTTCTTGAACTGGTTGAAGAGTCGCAAGAAAACTCTGGCGATGCGGCAGCCGGGATTGATCGATCAGCAGGTGACGATATGTTCGATGCCGTTGAGAGGTTCAGCAAAAGCTCTCTCAAGGAGCGCTCCGAAGCTCCCCCATCTGGCGAAACCTCTGAAGGACGGCTCAATTTTACCCATGAAAGCCCCTCGAAAGAGCGTTTTTTTCAGGCGGTTCAGCACGACAGCTTTCATGAGACGCTGCTGAAGCAACTGGCATTGCATGAGGATGTCGGGGAACAGGAGGTGAAGATTGCCATTGAGATTCTCGGAAATCTTGATGGTGATGGTTACTTCACCGAAGGGTATGATGTCATTATTGATAGTCTTCACTTTCAGGGTATTGAAGCAGACGAAGTCGATCTGGAACGGATACTTCGTAAAATCCATGTTCTTGATCCACCAGGTGTGGCTGTCCGTGATCTTCGTGAACGACTTCTTGTGCAACTGCGGGTTGCCGCCAGCGGGTATGACGCGAGAACCGGTGAGCTTGCGACAAAAATTCTTCACGACTATTTTGATGATTTTTTTCACCGCCGCTTTGAACTGCTGATTAAAAAGCTTGGAGTGCCCAGGGAGAGAGTCGAAGCTGCAGTTTTAGCCATTATCACCCTCGATCCGCATCCCGGCATTTTTCAGGATGAGGGAGGGCACTACATTACTCCTGACTTTGTGGTCACTTACGACAATGGCGAGTTGACTGCTGCACTTAATGATCGCAGCTCACTTTCCGTCAAGGTGACTGATCGATATCAGGAGCTGCTGAAAAACCGAAAAGGCCCGAAAGAGGAGAAGCAGTTTATCCGAAAAAATATGCAGAGGGCGCAGGAGTTCACCACAGCACTGGCGACTCGAAGGCAAACGCTGCTCAAGGTGATTGAGGCGTTGATGAAACATCAGTATGCCTTTTTTATCTCCGGGCCCGAGCAGATGATGCCGCTGGGCATGAAAACTATTGCGGCTGAGACCGGGCTTGATATTTCGACCATCAGTCGGGCAGTCAATGGCAAATATGTTCAGACCCGGTTTGGCTTGTTTGAACTGAAGTATTTTTTTGGAATCGGACTTTCGATGGAGGAGGGCGAAGATCTTTCGAGTAAAATAATTCGACAGTATATTGGAGAGATGGTGAAGGGTGAGGAGCCAGCGCACCCGTTGAGTGATGATCGTCTGGCTGAGATGCTGGTTAACAGGGGAGTGCATATTGCGCGAAGAACGGTTGCAAAATACCGTGAACAAATGCAAATTCCAGTGGCAAGATTAAGAAAAAAAATATTTTGATTGATGAAGCATAGTGAAAGGCCTCAGATCCGTTCAACGACGGTTATTGGTGTGATACGAGATGGGAAGGCTGCGCTTGGAAGCGATGGCCAGATGACCCTTGGCAATACCGTGGTCAAGCATTCAACCCGTAAAATAAGGAGGCTTTACCAGGGCAAGCTTGTTGCTGGTTTTGCCGGGGCAACAGCAGATGCTCTGACTCTGCTGGATCGGTTTGAGACGAAGCTTGAGGCTTATAATGGAAAGCTTGAGCGTGCCGCCGTTGAGCTTGCCAGAGACTGGAGAACAGACAAGTACCTTCGCCGTCTTGAGGCGATGCTTGCTATTGTCAGTAACGACAAGGCGCTGATTATTTCGGGAACCGGTGATGTGATTGAGCCTGAGGATGGAATAGTCGCCATTGGCAGCGGGAGTATGTATGCGCTCGCTGCTGCTCGTTCGCTGATGCAGCACACCACACTTTCCGCAAAAGAGATAGTGTATGAAAGTTTGAAGATAGCGTCGGATATCTGTATTTACACCAACGACCATATAGTTGTTGAAGAGGTTTGAGCGGTGAGTTGTCGCCAGAGTTTGCTGGCAGGGTCAGTTTTTTGAAATTAACAATGTGCATGGATATGAGTACAAAAAGTGAGGGTGATGTTGTTGCATTGCCCGAAGCAATACAGGGGAGGCAAAGCGCTATTGCATCGAGTAATCTGACACCGAACCAGATTGTCTCCCAGCTCGACAAATATATTATCGGTCAGAAGGATGCAAAAAAATCGGTTGCAATTGCCCTGCGCAACAGGCTTCGCCGTCAAAGTGTGAGTGATGACTTGCGCGATGAGATTATGCCTAACAACATTATCATGATCGGGCCTACCGGCGTTGGCAAAACCGAGATTGCCCGCCGGCTGGCGAAACTTGCCCGGGCACCTTTTGTTAAAGTTGAGGCTTCCAAGTTTACTGAAGTTGGTTATGTGGGCCGTGACGTGGAGTCGATGATCCGTGACCTTGTTGATCAATCGGTTGCCATGGTAAGAAGTGAGCGCTCGGAAGAGGTTCGGGAAAAGGCTGCCCGGCTTGTTGAAGATCGACTGCTTGATATTCTTCTTCCTCCTGTCGCTTCGTCGAATGATGCTTCGGATGATGAGAGTAGTGATGAAGAGGAACGGGAGACTCCAGCCAATGATGGCCAGGATAAATCGCTTGAGGTGAATCGGCGCAGTCGCAAAAAGATGCTGGAGCGTCTTCGTAATGGAAAGCTTGAAGATCGTCAGATTGAGATGGATATCTCCGGTGATTCGCCCGGTGGCATGATGCAGGTTTTTGGTCCCCTTGGGCAGATGGAGGAGATTGGTGGCATCATGCAGGATCTGATGAGCGGATTGCCACGCAAACGGAAGAAGAGAAGGGTTTCTATTGCAGAGGCTCGCAAGCTTCTGGAACAGGAGGAGGTACAGAAACTGATCGATATGGAGAGTGTTGTCAAGGAGGCTATCAACAAAGTTGAGCAGTCCGGCATTGTCTTTATTGATGAGATCGATAAAATTGCTTCGCCCTCTACAGGCGCAGGAGGAAAAGGGCCTGATGTGAGTCGGGAGGGGGTGCAGCGTGATCTTCTGCCGATTGTTGAGGGGTCAAATGTTGCCACCAAGCATGGCATGGTGAAGACTGACCATGTGCTTTTTATCGCTTCAGGCGCTTTCCACGTAGCAAAGCCTTCAGATCTGATTCCTGAACTGCAGGGGCGGTTTCCTATCAGGGTTGAGCTGAAGAGCCTTACTGAGGAGGATTTTTATCTGATTCTTACGCAGCCTGATAATGCTCTTATAAAGCAATATTCTGCGCTTCTGGCTACAGAAGGGGTTGCTTTGACTTTCAGTGAGGGGGCGATCCGCGAAATTGCCCGGATTGCTGCCAGGGTTAATGAGAGTGTTGAAAATATTGGAGCCAGGAGACTGCATACCATCATGACCAATCTTCTTGAGGAGCTGATGTTCAATATTCCCGAGAATTTTTCTGATGATCAGGTGGAGATTGATGAGATCATGGTGAAGGAGAAGCTGAACCATGTGGTGGCAGATCGCGATCTCAGCCAGTATATTCTATAATGCGAGTCGTCATTATAACTCTCTTCCAGGCAAAAGCCCCCCTGGGAACGCCGAGCTCCAGCTCGGCAAAGGGAAATAAAATGCTGAACTCCAGCCCGGCGTTCCCACATCCTTACCGAATAACCTGAATTCACGGAATTAGAAATACTCAAAGAGATGAAAACCCAGATGTCAATACTTGTTCTCAATGGGCCAAACCTCTCCCGGCTTGGCAAACGCGAACCGGAGGTCTACGGTAGCCGCACCCTTGACGATATCAATCGTGAACTTGCTGAAGCTTTTCCTGATATTCTGTTTGAGTTTTTTCAGTCGGAAGATGAGGGGGCTCTGCTGGAAAAACTTTTTCATATCGAAGATAAGGGCGGATACGGAGGTGTAGTGTTGAACGCTGGTGCGCTTACCCATTACTCCATAGCCCTTCGTGATGCCATCAGTGCCATAACCATTCCCGTGGTAGAGGTACATCTCTCCAATATCTACGCACGGGAGGAGTTCCGCCACAAGTCCGTGATCTCCGCAGTCTGTATGGGAGTTATCAGCGGCTTCGGCGCCAACAGCTACCATCTCGGAGTCAGGGCTGTGCTTGCTCTTGCTGAATGAGAAGAGCGATCACCTGAACCAGATTGAGTCGGGGTACTTTCGGTGGAGTTGCTTGTCCATCCCGAGCCAGTGGCCTGACGGGAACAGCATCATCAGTATAGCGAAGAACATGAAGGGGGGCAGTGTGAGGTTATAATAACCCCCAGCCGCAAAATTGAGTACCAGAAACAGGGCAAATGCCGCATTTGCCCTGACGGCCAGACCAAGCACAAGAGAGATGCCTATGATAAGCTCACCAACGGTAACAACCCAGGCAATCGGCATCGCCCAGGGAATGGCAAAGTGCTCCAGGTACCCCGCCTGAAATGAGCCAGCAGAAAGTTCGCCAAGTCTCTTGATGAAAAACCGCTCCATGAGGTCACTCCACAACCATCCCTTCACCAGCTTGTGCCAGAAGCCGTAGAGAAAAAACGCTGCAAAAAGATATCGTCCAAGGAGAAGCAGGGCAATCCCGATCTTTCCAATAAGACGATGTCTCTTTTCTTCACTCATAGCCCGTTGCGTTTGAAGATAATATCCACACTGTTTTTCAACTTCCCAAGAATTGTTTCTGCGCTGAAGAGTCGCGTTATATCATCAGCATTGAGATAGTGCAGCAGCTCTTCATCTTTCAGAAGCAGCTCTCGCAGGTGTACTTTGCTTGACCAGCTCTCCATGGCGTTGCGCTGCACCAGCTTGTAAGCCACTTCACGGGTCAGCCCTTTTGCCGTCAGAGCGAGCAGTACCGTCTGTGATGTGGTCAGTCCATAAGAGGAGTTAAAGTTTTCCTCCATTCTTTCCGGATAGACAAGCAGGGTATCAACAGCTTCGCTGAAGGTGCGCAACATGTAGCAGAGGGCGGTTGTGGAGTCGGGCATGATAATGCGTTCAACCGAGGAGTGGGAGATATCCCGTTCATGCCAGAGCGCCACATTTTCCATTGCCGCGATGGAGTTGGAGCGGACGACGCGGGCAAGGCCGGTAAGGCGCTCGAAGGTGATCGGGTTGCGCTTGTGCGGCATGGCTGAACTTCCTTTCTGCCCCTTGCTGAAAAACTCCTCGGCTTCACGAACCTCTGTCCTTTGCAGGTGGCGCAGTTCAACCGAGAACTTTTCGATGGATGAGGCGATGATGGCAAGCGTTGTGGCATATTCTGCGTGGCGGTCGCGCTGGAGAATCTGGGTCGAAATGGATGATGGGGTCAGGCCAAGTTTCTGGCATACAGCGGCTTCGATTTCGGGCGAAAGGTGCTGATAGGTGCCGACCGCTCCGGAGATTTTACCGACAGAGATTATGGCGACAGCCTTTTTCATCCGTTCAAGGTTACGGAGCATCTCCTGATGCCAGAGCAGCAGCTTCAGGCCGAAGGTGGTTGGCTCGGCATGAATACCATGGGTTCTGCCCATCTCAATGGTGTATTTAAACTCTACCGCCCGCTTTGCAAGCACCTCAATAAGACGCTGAATATCGGCCACAAGAATTTTACCGGCATCGCGCATCTGCATGGCAAGCGAAGTATCGCCTACATCCGACGAGGTGAGCCCTTCATGAATGTAGCGAGATTCTGGTCCAACGTTATTGGCCACGTTGGTCAAAAAGGCGATGACATCGTGTTTTGTCTCCTTCTCAATTTCAAGAATTTCGGCAACGTTGAAGGTGGCTTTTGCTTTGATGACCGCACACGCCTCAGCAGGCACAATTCCCGCCTCCATGCGTGCCTCTACAGCGGCAATTTCAAGCTGTAGCCAACGTTCGAATTTCGCTTCGTCGGTCCAGATTGCCGAGATATCTTTGGGTGAATAACGTGGTATCACTTCCTTGTTCTGTTTAGTGTGTTGTCAAAAGTATGCTCAATATAACGACCAGAACCATGAAAAACCACAGTTCCAGGCAGGAGTTGCCTACAGCTTTTCGGAATTTGTCATCTCCTGATATATCTGCCGGATGTAGTCGAGAGCGGCATCGCGATCATAGGGGATAAGCCCATCAATCACGGCATTTTCCATCCTTTTTTTGATGATGCCTACCGTTTTTCCTTCCGGCAGCTTGAGGAGTTCCATGATATCTTCACCACTGACCGGGGGGCGCCATTTGGCAAGCTGATCTTTTTCACCAACCTCGGCAATTTTAGCCTCAACAAGGTTGAAATTGCTCATAATCCGCGAGACCTTTTTTGGATTTTTGCTGGTCACGTCGGCCTTGCAAAGGCTCATAAGATCTCGCAGATCCTCTCCGGCATCAAACATGAGGCGCCGGATAGCCGAGTCACTGATTTCATCTTTCGACAGGGGAATGGGGCGATGGTGAAGGCGTACCATTTTCTGGACATAGTCGAGCGGATCGTGCGGCCAACGCATGTATCTGAAAATTTTTGAGACAAATTTTATACCGACCGCGTCATGGCCGTGAAAGGTCCACCCCGCGCTTTTGGTAAACCGTTTTGTGACCGGTTTGGCAATATCGTGCAGGAGCGCGGCGACCCTGAGCCAGAGGTTCGAGGAGTGTGCGGCAACATTGTCAATAACCTGAAAGGTGTGGAAAAGGGTATCCTTGTGTCCCATCCCGTCTACCTGCTCGATGCCGGCCATGGCTGCCACCTCAGGCATCAACACCTTCAGTAACCCTGTTTCATAGAGAATGATCAGGCCGATTGAGGGGCGAGGGGAGAGCATGATTTTCAGAAACTCTTGACTCACTCTCTCCATCGAAACAATCGTTATCCGATCGCACATTGAGCGCATTGCTTCCAGCACGTCAGGGAGTGGCCGAAAGTCAAGCTGTGCCGCAAACCGTGCGGTTCGCATCATGCGGAGCGGGTCATCGGAAAAGGTCTGTTCGGGGTCAAGCGGCGTTCTCAGGATTCTGGCCTCAATATCCTCAACTCCGTGAAAATGGTCGATAATCTGGTTGCGTCCCTCCAGGTTGAGCGTGAGAGCTAGCGCGTTGATGGTGAAATCCCGTCGCGAAAGATCGTCGTCGAGCGTTCCGATGAGAGTGAGCGGTTTTCTTGACTCGCTGTTATAGGACTCTTTGCGGGCACCGACCAGCTCAACCTTGAAACTGCCATGGAAGGGGTCACTGAGCTCAAGCTGTGCCGTGCGGAATCGTTCAAACAGCACAAAATTTCTGCCATGCAACTCATCGTGTAAAATTTTTGCAAAAGGGACAGGATCGCCGATCACCATTATATCGATATCGGTACAAGGCCGCTCCATGAGCATGTCGCGCACGTAACCACCGACCAGGTAGCAGGCGATACCGCTCTTGTCGGCAAGATCGCCTATCCGGTAAAGCAGCTCGGGTATGGCGGGTAGTGGGTGTCGTGTCATGACAAGTTAGCTATGCAATGGTCAGTCACTCTTGTGAAGCGGTGTTGGCGGCAATCTCCTCCGCAATTTTGCCTGCAACCATCAGTGCCCTGCGCCCGTCGGATGAGGTGACAGCCGTTGAGGTGTTATCCCTGATTGAAGTAATAAAATGTTCAAGTTCGTCGCGTAGCGCATTAACCTTTGGCACTTCCGGATGGATGTAGTCGAGCACCATCCCCTCCATCGTCTCATGAATTTCGCCGAACTGTTCCAGAATTTTTCGTGCAGCAAAAGATTTCAGGGGATTTTTTGATGAAAGCTCCTCCTGCCTGACAAGCCGGAAGACCTCCGATTTGCCCGTGGTTAAATCGAGCGAAGCATAGCTTTTTGGATTGTTGCAAAAGAAGCGAAGCTTTCGCATCCGGCTGCGGCTGAGTCGGCTTGCCGTCACGTTAGCCGTGGCACCGTTGACAAAATCGATTCTGGCTGTTGCCATGTCAAGTTCGTTGGAGAAGACCTTTACTCCCGAAGCGGCAATATGTTTGATATCGGACTGGATCAGGGATAGCACCAGATCGATGTCGTGGATCATCAGGTCGAGCACAACAGAGACATCAGTGACTCGTTTTGAAAATCCGGTCAGCCGCTCAGCCTGGATATACACAGGACGACCGATTTTGGCTTCAACGGCGCGTAATGCCGGGTTGAAGCGTTCGATATGGCCCACCTGTATGCGAACTTTCTTTTCGGCTTCGAGTCGAATCAACTCATCGGCCTCATCAACCGTTGTGGTAATCGGCTTTTCGATGAAAAGATGCAACCCTTCGCCAAGCAATCGCCTGGCAATGGCAAAATGCGAGCTTGTTGTTGTGGCAATTATGGCGGCATCACACTCCTCTTCAAGCTGCTCAAGTGAAGTGAGAAGGGGGACACTGTATTTTGCTGCCATCTCTTTGGCCCGGGCTGTATCAAGGTCAAAGAGACCTGCACAATGAATATCAGGCCATTCGCTTGCTATTTCCGCGATGAGTTTCGTGTGAAACTCTCCCAGTTTTCCTGCTCCGATTACCCCGATCTTCATCTTTTTCTCCGGTATCTATTCCTGTGGATAAATCAGTGTTTTGCTGAGTCAAGTGCCTCTATTTTATATTTGAAGAGGTCAACAGCTATGACCGCGCCCACGATGGTGAGAACTCCTGCGACAATATAGGGCGCGTGAAAATTCATACCGTAAAGGATGCTGCCGCTGAATGGCCCCATGATACGGGCGAAAGAGTTGACCGACTGTGACAGGCCGAGAATCTGCCCCTGTTGCTGTTTGTAGCTGAAGAGCGAAATCATGGAGAGGTTTATCGGCGCAACAAGGCTGGTGCCGATGGCAAAAAAGAAAAGAATGATGAGGCCAAGTGAAAAGAGTGAACTCTGTGGCGCGAACGGGACAAAAAAGACACCGATAAAGGTAAAAATGTGGCCCCAGAGAAAGAGCTTGTGTTCCCCCAGTTTTTTGATAAGCTCCCTGATAAGGCCGCCCTGTACAATAACTGACCAGATACCCACGTAGGCAAAAAGATAGCCTATCTGCTTGTCGGTGGCCATGAAATACTCTTTCCAGAGCAGGATTGAGGCAACCTGCATGTTGACGATGGCAAAAGTGTAAATGTAGTTGGCAATCATAAGCAGTGTGAGTGGGCGGGAGCTGAAGACAAGCTTGAGCCCTTCGCCATACTCTTTTGTTTTTTCACATAGAAAGAGCATGAATGATTGTCGGGGCTTTTCACTCTCCGACCGTTTTTTCAGAAAGCGGAGCGATATTTTCTCGGCACTTTTGTTTGATTCGGGGAGCAGAAAGATGGCAAGAAAAAAATCCAGAAAGATCAGTGATGCAGAGACATATCCCACCATCTCAATACCATAACTATGTTTGAGGATTCCGCCAATGAGTGGTCCGATGATAAAGCCGATGCCAAAAGCGGCTCCCATCATTCCCATAGCGCCAGAGCGGCTTTTGCTGTCGGTTACATCGGTGATATAGGCTTGGGCTGCGGCAATGTTGGCCGACCCGATACCTGAAAGACCGCGGGCAAAAATAAGCAGAGGTACGGTAGCCGCATGTGCAAAAAACAGATAAGAGACACCAGTGATAAAAATACTGATCAGCATAACCGGGCGGCGTCCGATCTTGTCGGACAATTTTCCCCAGAGAGGTGAAAAGATAAACTGCATGATTGAAAAGATCGCAGCAATAAGCCCTATCATGAATGGGCTTGCACCAAGATCTTTTGCGTAGGTAGGCAGAAGCGGAAGCACAATGCCGAATCCGATCAGATCGAGTAAAACCGTCAAAAGTAAAATGACCAGAGGGGAGCGCTTCATGCCTGCATGCCGTTTTGTTCTGCTAAAGCGACAAAGATAAAAAAATTAACACCGATTTTGACAGGGCCAGGCCAATAATTCAGCGTAGGGCGCTCCCTTCAGGATAAATTACGTCGTTCAGACGGCTGATTCCTTCAAGAACTCTGGGGCCTGGGCGCAGAAAGAGGTTATTGTCGAACCGGTCATAGACTTGATGCTTTTTTAAAGCCGTAATGAAGTTCCACCCGGGACGGTTCATTACCTTGTCAACTGCTGATGAAGCGCGTGCCATATACATGCAGGCAATCACATCTGGATTTTGTTGAATAATCCACTCCTCGGAGATCTCGAAATATTCTTTATTGACCACATCTCCGATATTCTGGCCGCCAGCGTAAGCTACAAGCTCGGAGGTGTAACTTCCTTTTCCGCCTGTCCAGAAGGGATCATCCCAGATTTCGAGATAGACTGTTTTCTTTTTGCTCTGACTTTCCGCCCTTTTTTTGAATGTTGCCAGGCCGTTGCTGATGGTAAGCGCCAAGCTGTCGGCCTCTCGTCTATGGCCTGTCAGTTTGCCGAGTTTCTGCAAGGCAGCGGGAACATCTTCCGGCGATTTGCAGGTGATGCTCTCACGGTGAATGCCAAGAGCCGATATCTTTTTTCCCATCTCTTCGTCGGCCAAATCAACATCCACCACCAAATCCGGATGGATTGAAGCCAGTATTTCCAGCGAGGGGAGTCCAAATGCTCCGACAACAGGAACCTTTGCTGCCGCCGCAGGCCAGTCGCAGGCGTTGGTTCTGCCGACAAGCTGATCGCTGGCCCCGATGGCAAAAATCATCTCGGTAAGACTTGGCGCAAGGCTCACAATGCGCGGCTTTTGTGGTGCATTTCCGATGTTATCTACCCGTTTTTGTGTGCATCCTGACGCAATCAGTAACAGAAAAGAGAGCAACAATGGCACAAAAGTTCTAAAGCGCACGCTGTTCTGCATATCGTTGAAGTATCTGCAAATGATTGAACGCAAGTGGCATGGAAAGGGCCTCATCCAGGCTAAACCAGGCAATCTCCTCTACCTCGTCGGGCATCAATGCTGTCGCGCCTCTTCCTGTGCCGTAAAAGGCGAGCGCCACGGCATGAAAGTTGTGTTCTGGAAAAATTTCATCGAAGAAGGCGAGGAAGGTTGGTACCGTATAGCGAAGAGCGGTCTCTTCCATAACCTCGCGAACAACGGCATCTTCCGCAGTTTCATAATCATCAATATGGCCACCCGGCAGGCACCATGCTCCCTTGAAAGGGGGAACAAATCGCTTCGTAAGCAGAATACATTCAGGATTGCCATTTTCTGGAGTGATGATGGCGGCTACGGTTGCTTTCGGCATAAAGAGAGCTTTACAGGTTCACTTAAAGTAAGCGAGATGTTCAAGGAATGCAAGCAGAGTTTTTTTCAGAAGAGGCGGTAATGCCCAAAATTTTTGCCATTATCAAAGTATGGCTTGTAGCCTGAAGGTTTGATGCCGTGGTGTTAAAGGGAGTATTGAAATGATGCAAGGAACACTTTCGCTGCCTGGTATAGCTGTTCTCTTTGGTGGTGGTCTTTCGCTGTTTCTTTTCGGTATGAGGATGATGAGCAGCGGGCTGAAGAAGGCCTCGGGCTTGCGGCTTCGGAAGTTGATATCCAAAATATCTGCCAACCGTTTCTATGCGGTGCTTGCCGGTGCATTTGCAACGGTCATTGTTCAGAGCAGCAGCACTATTATTGCTATTCTTGTCGGTCTGGTTCAGTCTCGCCTTATGACCTCCAGCCAGGCGCTTGCCGTTATGCTCGGTGCTGAAATAGGGACAACAACCATGGCGCAACTCGTTGCTTTTCGATTACACGATTATGCACTGGTGATTTTTGCTGCCGGTTTTCTGCTGACAGCTCTTGCAAAATCAGAATCCCTGCGCTTTACCGGTGAGGCCGTGTCGGGGTTTGGTCTGCTGTTTTTTGGTCTGAAATTGATGTCAGAGGCGATAATTCCCCTTGAAAGCTACCCCCCTTTTCTTTCCCTGCTTGGTTATCTCGATAACCAGTTATTCTGTGTTCTCGCAGGAATGCTCCTTACTGCATTGATGCACAGCAGCGGGGCTTTTGTGGGTATTCTGGTGACGCTTTCCCTGCAGGGGTCATTGAGGCTTGAGACTGGAATTGCCTTGATGCTTGGCGCAAATATCGGTACCTGCATCACGGGAGTGCTGGCCAGTGCAGGAATGCAGCGAAGCGCCAAACGGGTGGCGTTGGCCCAGGTGCTTTTTAATGTGGCTGGAGTGCTCTTTTTTTTTCCGATTATTCCCGCTTTTGCTGAGGTGATCCGTTTTCTCTCGCCATCAGCGGCTGGTTCCGGTGTCCAAAAACTTTCTCAGGATGTGCCACGACAGATTGCCAATGCCCATTTGTTGATCAATTTATTTATGGTGCTCTGTTTTTTTCCCCTTCTATCCTCTTTTGACCGGTTGCTATACAGGCTCTTTCCTGATGATCCAGAAGAGACAAGGTTGATTCCTGCGGTCTGGTATCTGAATGAGTCGGCGCTCTCGACGCCTGTTCTGGCTCTCCAGTATGCAAAGGCAGAGGTGGCAAGAATGGGCAGCATTGCGGGCAAAATGGTGCGGGCATCGCTTTACCCGCTTGAGAGCAATATTCCTGGTCACGATCTTGTTTTTCCGAAACTTTCAGTTATCAGCGGGATGAGTATGAGAGAGGAAAAACTGGATTTTCTGGAATCGACCATTTCGGATTATCTCATTAAAATAAGGCGAAGTGAACTGAATGAACGAGATTCAAGAGAGGTTTTTGCCTTGATGAATATTGTCAATAGTCTCGAATCCATTGGGGATATGGTCGAAAGTTTTGCTTCAAAACTTGTTGAAAAGAGACGAGTGCTTACAAGTGATCTGAGTGAAAAGGGGAAGTATGAGCTTGTAGAAATACACAAGGTGGTTTGCCAGGAAATGGATGAACTTGCAGAAGCGCTGAAGGAGATGGACGCTGGCAGGGCAGCAACGCTTCTTGATGGTGATGTGCGGTTTAAACAGTTGGTGGCACAGGCCGAAACTGCTCATCTGAAAAGAGTGTTCGTGATGCCTGAAGCCGAAGTGACCCACGATGTTCATACAGAACTCCTCGATTTGCTTGAACAGGTTCACCATTACTGCAAGATGATTGCGGGTAGTATGCTTGTTTCAGGGAAAGAAGAACAGTAAGGCGCATCCACTATTTTCGCATGCCAATACGTTCGTACCAATATCCTGGTTTCCTCTTCACATGTGCAATTGCAATGACCATGATCGATTCGGGCTCTATAGCGAATATGATAGAATACGGAAATTGTGAGATAAGGCAACGCCTGAATGGTGGATGGAGTACCCGAAATCGAAACGGCATCTGTTGAATGTGTACTAATTCCGCTTCAACTGCTTGTCGGAAATGGTGACCGAGCCCCTTTCTGACTTGTTCGTAGTAGGTGACGGCTGCCAGGAATTCCGCCCGGGCATCTGGATCGAAACCTGTGCTGATCACTGGGTCAAGCTATCCGCTTCAGCGAAAACTTCCGAGGCTGGTAGAGAGTGGCGTTTTCCTGCCTTGTGTTCAGCGTAGCGTCGCTCCGCTTCCGCCACCCATGCAGCATCAATGTCGCTGAGGGCATTTCCGCCAAGTGAGTTGAGTAAACGGTCGGCCAGGAAGGCTCGTTCCGCTTCCGGCAAGCTCAATGCCTCATGCTCAACTTTATCGAGGATAGTTGTCATCGTCTCTCTTCGTTTGTTTCGCTTCAAAGAATAATAAAGCAGTCCCCGGCTGGTATACAACCTGATTTCCCGATAATATTATAACGAGGAAGCACCAAACAGCACAGCAATGTTTCTAATTCCATGAATTATAGGTTATTCGGTAAGGATGTATTGCAATCTTTGAGCTTATACCCGGGAACGCCGAGCTCCAGC
>CAIPMW010000083.1 GCA_903866255.1 uncultured Chlorobiaceae bacterium
CGAAGCCGATGATGTACGGTAAGGAGAAGTCAGACCTGCTGATAGTACCTGAGAAGCAGGCGAACAAAGCGGGAGTTCTCGCTGAGGAGTCTGTGGAGGGAAGCGGTGGGAACAAGAGGAATGCGGAAGAGCAAAACACGGCCCGGACGCAGAGTCGGGTTGCCGTGTCCCAAGCGCAGGCCCGCATACGCGAAGCAGTAACCAGCAAACGAGGGGAGAAGCTAACAGCGCTTTTGCATCATGTTACGATAGACAGCCTGCGCTGGTCGTTTTTCCAACTAAGGAAGAACGCCGCAACAGGTATAGATGGAGTGACATGGAAGGATTATGAGGTAGGACTGGAGGACAAACTTGCAGACCTGAACCGACGAGTCCATACTGGAGCGTACCGGGCACAGCCATCACGCCGGAAGTACATACCAAAGGCGGATGGTAAACAGCGACCGCTCAGCATAGCTGCGCTGGAAGACAAGATTGTTCAGCAAGCAGTGGTGGCGATCCTCACGCCGATCTATGAAGCGGAGTTTCTGGGGTTTAGCTATGGATTCCGACCGGGACGCAGCCAGCACAATGCACTGGACGCACTGGCCTATGGAATCAAGGTGAAGAAAATCTGCTGGATTTTAGATGCCGATATTTCCCGGTTTTTTGACACAATCAGTCATGAATGGCTGATTCGATTTATCGAACATCGGATTGGTGACAAACGTATCGTCCGATTGATTATCAAGTGGCTCAAGGCTGGGGTGCTGGAAGATGGTCTGAGGATTGAGGCAGAAGAAGGAACACCGCAGGGGTCGGTGATTTCACCGCTCCTTGCGAACATTTATCTTCACTATGCCTATGACCTGTGGGCAAAGCAGTGGCGAGAGAAGTATAGCCAAGGTGACATGATCGTCGTGCGTTTTGCGGACGATACTGTCGCAGGATTCCAGCACAGAGAAGATGGCGAACGATTTCTGGCAGATCTGAAGGTGCGGCTGGAAAAGTTTGAGCTAAAGTTGCATCCAGAGAAAACCCGTCTGATTGAGTTTGGCAAATTTGCTGCTGAGCGACGCAGGAAACGAGGAGAAGGAAAGCCGGAGGCCTTTGATTTTCTTGGGTTTACCCACATCTGTGGAGAGAAATTTGGAGGAAAAGGTTCTCAACTCTGGCGCAAGACGAAGCGCGAGAAACTGAAAGCAAAGATAAAGGTGGTCAAGGAAGAGTTGAGACGGCACACGCATGCTTCAATAGAGGAGCAGGGGGAGTGGTTAAACAGTGTACTGAGAGGCCATATTGCCTATTTCGCAGTACCAACCAATAGTGCGGCCCTATCGGCATTTCGTCACCATATTATAGTGCGCTGTATAAGATGCCTGAGGCGTCGAAGCCAGCGACATCGTATGACATGGAAGCGGATGCAGGAATATATCGACCGATATCTCCCGAGGCCAAAGATTCTTCACCCATGGCCGGAACAACGGTTTCGCTTTAAATACTCAAGTTAGGAGCCGGATGCGGGAATTCCGCCAGTCCGGATCTGTCCGGGGGGCGAGGGGAAACCCTCGTCCCTACCGGGATAATATGGGCTTGCTCTTTTTGTAACTTGCAGGCAAACTATGAACATTTGAGCTATGATAGAGATTACCAGTACAGAATTACGCAGGAACATGATCAAGTACTTCGATCTTGCTGTGGAGAAAAAGGAACAGGTTATTGTACGTCTCAGGAATCGGGGGACTTTTACGATTACTCCTGCAATAGACACCAGGCACTGCAAGCGAATTGCGAAGAAAACCGAATAAGAGGCATATCTTGACCAGCCCGAAGTACAGCAGTCCATTCTTCGCGCACGTGAAGATGTAAAAGCTGGCAGAGTTCGCACATATTTACCACTGTCAAGCAGTTTTGGGAAGGTATACCGTAGAGCTTACCGAGGAATTCGACACCTACTCACTCACTGGATGAAAGTCGGCAACAAGGCAATCCATCGAAAAATTGAAAAGATTTTACATGAACTGGAACAGCACCCCACCACAGGCACAGGTGGTTTTCTCCTTTCCGCCAAAGGCCATTATAACGACAAATAACCCGTTATAACAGATCATGTAAACCCGGCCAATCGCTGGGGAGCACCAAAGCCGAGTATGCCTTTCCCCCAAACAGCAAAAGAGATTGCTTCCACAGCGAATATTTGCTATATACTTATAAAGTATCCATTCTTTCAGGAGAGAGTGATGACTATCAGCACTGTATTTATCAATAATCGCTCGCAGGCAGTAAGATTGCCTGTTGATACCCGTTTGCCGGAGAGCGTTAAAAAAGTAAGCATTCGGGTAAAAGGTAATGAGCGGATAATATCGCCCGTCGGCCAGACGTGGGACAGCTTTTTTCTCGGGCAGCAAAAGGTGACGGATGATTTTATGGAAGAGCGTGACGCAGGGGAGCAGCCAGAGCGGGAGGCATTGTAATGCTGCGCTATCTTCTTGATACCAATATTGTTATCTATACCTTGAAGCGTCGCCCAATCGAGGTATGGGAGGTTTTTAACAAAAACGCAGATCGAATGGCCATCTCCTCGATAACCTTGTCTGAATTGTATTATGGCGCAGAAAAGAGCAGCAACGTGAGTGCAAACCTTTCAGTAATTGAAGATTTCAGCAGCAGGCTTGAGGTTTTGTCTTATGGGACAAAAGCTTCGCAGCATTACGGTGCCATCCGGGCAACTCTTGCAAAAGCGGGTCAGCCAATCGGTGTCAATGATATTCATATCGCTGCTCATGCCCGCAGTGAAGGGCTGATTCTGGTCACCAACAATGTCAAGGAGTTTATCAGGGTTCCTGCTTTACAGATTGAGAATTGGGTGAGTTCAGCATAGACTTCACTGAAAATGGAAGAAGGCTTAACGATTGAAGTGGACTCCAACCACGAGACAAAACACCAATGCAACACAAGGAAGCCACCGCCCGCATCAAAATCAACAAGCTGCTCGAAGAGGCTGGCTGGCGATTCTTTGCAGAGGGGAAGCGCCCGGCGAACATCCAGCTTGAGGCGAAGGTTGCCATAACGACGCAGGATCTTGATACCCTTGGTGAGAACTATGAAAAAGTAACCAAAGGGTTTATCGACTTTCTGCTCCTCAACGACAAAGGCTTTTCCTTCATCGTTCTCGAAGCAAAATCAGAGGCCAAAAATCCACTGGTTGGCAAAGAGCAGGCCAGGAAGTATGCCCGGTCACAGAACTGCCGCTTTATCATTCTCTCAAACGGTAACCTCCATTACTTCTGGGATCTCGAACGGGGCAACCCCTCCCTGATAACCTCTTTCCCTACTCCAGACTCAGTTACTGGCTACCAGAAGGTGACCAGTGATCCCCGAGCCCTCTTCAATGAGCAGGTCGGTGCTGACTATATTGCTCTGACCCAGCGTCCGAACTATGCCGCCGAAGCGGGTTGGCTGAATGAAGCCGAGCGCCACGACTACATCAAGGCCAACAAGCTCCGTTTTCTGCGCCCCTACCAGTTGCAGGCTATTGTAGCCCTGCAGCAAACTGTCAAAGAGGGCAAAGATCGTTTTCTGTTTGAGATGGCAACCGGTACCGGCAAAACCCTTGTGGCCGCAGCATTGATCAAGCTTTTTCTCAGAACAGGCAACGCCCGTCGCGTTCTTTTTCTCGTTGACCGCCTTGAACTGGAAGATCAGGCAAGGAAATCATTCCAGGCCGCGCTTGCCAACGATTATAAAACGGTTATCTACAAAGAGAATCGTGACGACTGGCGACGGGCTGAAATTGTGGTTACTACCGTGCAGTCACTGCTTTTCAACAACAAGTACCGGCTCCTCTTTTCGCCGACCGACTTCGATCTGGTCATCTCCGACGAGGCCCATCGCTCCATCGGTGGCAACGCCCGTGCTGTTTTCGACTACTTTATCGGCTATAAACTTGGCCTGACTGCCACGCCACGCGACTACCTCAAACGGTTTGAGGGCGCCAAAAGCGAAGCAAAAGATCCGCGAGAAGCCGAGCGTCGTTTGCTGCTCGACACCTACCGCACCTTCGGCTGCGAAAACAGTCAGCCAACCTACTGTCATGTCAGGCGTATAAAGTCGCATAAAAGTGTTATCTTATTCTTCATAATCACCCAACCAAGATTTGACTATGAAGAAATACAAAGTGACCCTGACCCAAGAAGAGCGAAAGGATCTGGATGCACTTAGCAACAAAGGAAAGCGTGCGGCTCAAACCATGCTGAATGCCTTGATTTTGCTGGCTTGTGATGAAGGCGAATACCAGACCGAACGTTCAATAAATGAAACAATTGCTCGCGTTCTGAATATCAGCATGAAAACGATAGACCGGGTAAAAAAGCGATTTGTAGAGGAGGGTTTTGATGTGGCCCTCACAGGCAAACCTACAACACGAGTGTACCGCCGGAAAGCAGATGGGGACTTTGAAGCTCATTTGGTAGCCCTGAGCTGCTCAGCCGCACCTGAAGGGCGTAAACGGTGGACCCTTAGATTATTGGCAGATAAGGTAGTCGAACTGAACTATGTGGACAATATTTCCTATGAGACCGTCCGAAGGGTTTTAAAAAAAACGTCATTAAGCCTTGGAAGAGGGAGGGGTGGATAATTCCGCCGCTCAGTGATGGGAATTTTGTGGCACACATGGAGATGGTGCTTGACGTTTATAAGCAACCCTATGATCCACTGTACCCTGTTGTCTGCATGGATGAATCACCAAAGCAGTTGATTGCTGAAACAAGAACACCGATACCAGCAAGAGCTGGACAGTTGGCCAGATATGATTATGAATACAGCAGGAAGGGTACGTGTAATATTTTCATGGCTAATGAACCGTTGGTCGGAAAACGGATGGTTCAAATAACCACAAACAGAAAAAGACCTGACTGGGCAAGATTCCTTGAAGAAATAGCCAATCAGTACAAGCATGCAGAACGGATTACGCTGGTGATGGACAACCTCAATACGCATGAGCCAGGCTCATTATATCATGCATTTAACCCACAAAAAGCAAAGGAGTTATTGGATAGGTTTGAATTTGTGTATACGCCAAAACACGGAAGCTGGCTTAATATGGCAGAGATAGAATTGAGAGTTTTGACAACTCAGTGCTTGAACCGTCGCATTGACACGATTACAGAAGTCATGTCGGAAGTTGCAGCATGGGAGAAGGAGCGAAACAATATAAATTCCAAGATCAATTGGCGTTTTACAGCCGAAAATGCGAGAATCAAGTTGTTACACCTTTATCCGACAATTGAAGCGTGATATGACAGTAGTCTGATTTTCATTCGAATCGTTTTCGGAGTTCGGTTTTCGCCACTTGCCAGTCTACAATCTGTTCTTGTCCTGTCGCCAGTCTATGTTCTGTTTCCTGTAGTGCTTGGTTGTGCCAGTCGGGAGATTTCAACGATTCCATTTCGTGCGTCAGATCTTCCCATATAGCTTCCATGACCCTCAATTTTTCCTCTCTGGAAAGATGCGTAATTTCTATGGTGTTTTGCATAACATAGAGTTTAAATTATTTTTATCGAAACGTACCCTCATTGCGCTGTTTTTTCTGCTAATGCAACAAACTTCAAGGTGTGCCTGAGTTTCAAAGATGGTGAATCCCTTGAATAAAACCTGACAAGTTTCATGTCAGTACTGCGCGAACCTGTGCAAGTGCATCAGCCAAAGGAATAACCTGGGTTGTGCCATTTTCAATCTCGGCCATCCTTCGTTCGGTTTCGAGTGCCCATGCGTCCTCAATTTCGGCATCTTCGTCAAGACTGGCGAGCAAAAGCTGGGCAAAAGCTGCGCGTTCAGCGGCTGAAAGTTTCAGCGCTTCAGCTTCAAGCAATTCAAGTTGATTTTCCATAGTGCTCATGCCTCTCTGTAATGATCATAGAACTCTCATCTCTACGAATATATAAGAGTTTGGTGCAAAATTGACAATAGGTTTGATTTGAAATACCATGCTGTGTGAAAAGCATGAACTGACGGTATCGGTTTTAAAAATATACGAATCCTTATTCTGGAACTTTTCTATTGTCGGAAAAGGGAGTTTTATAACGCAGTGACGGTTGTGTCGATTCTTACGTGCAGTGCCTTTTTAATTGTAGCCAAAATTGCCGACAGATTGTCCATTGTTGGATTTCCGGATACTGAAAGCATCCGATGGAGGCTTTTGCTTGGTTTATGAATCTCTTCAGCCAGTCGTTCGAATCCGACGGTGGCGTTTATCAGGTCGCGCAGGATAAGTTTGGCGGTTGCTGAATCGCCATCAAGCAGAAGGTCAATTGCCTCATGGAGTAGCGCCTTGCTGAAATCAGGGTCACTTTTTGCCCGCCTTTTTACCGTATCCTTGAAATCTCTCGTAAGTGCCATATTTGTAAAGCGATATCTATTTAACCAAACCTTGTTTCTTTTTCAGCCCAGCTTTTCTGTTTTTGTACTCTTGCCAAAGCTCAAGAGCTTGCTCAATATCTTTTGACTGTCGTTTTTTTGTTCCACCACAGAGCAACAGGATCAGTGTATCACCATCCCGACCAATGTAAACTCGATAGCCGGGCCCCCAATCAAGCTTGTATTCACCAATGCCCCGAAACCATTCGACATTGGAAAGGTTGCCCTGTTCCATTTTAAGCTTGACGGTCGTAATCTTTGCTGCCGCAACAGAATCCAGACTCATGAACCACTCTTCATAAGGGCTTGTTCCGTCTTCGCGGAGGTATTCTTCGACTTTGTAGCTCATGGTTTAAAGGTAACATAAAAGTTACTTTCAGGCAAAAATAATTTTGTGACTCTCTCCTTTTTGCATACAATTCTTGGTCACCAAAAATGGATATTGATGGCGGCAAGGTCATGAATAATATAGTGTCTCGCAGTATTTATTTAATGATAATTCGATTCTGGATACGGGCTGTTCACGTTGAGTGAAGTAATGGTTTCGAATTGTATACACTTAACAAAGAAAGAGATAAGAAGAGATGAACACTCAAGAACTGACAACTCAAGTAATTTCACTGCCTGTTGAAGATCGGGCGCTGATAGCAGATTACCTGCTTAAAAGCCTCAATTATGGTGAACCTGCTATTGAGAAAACTTGAGCAGAAGAGGCACAACGCTGGCTTGAAGAGCTGCGTTCCGGAAAAGTTCAGGCTATTCCTGGAGATGTAGTTCTCAACAATCTGAGGAAACGGCTTCATCAATGAACATCGAATTTCATCAGGAAGCAGCATCCGGGCTTGATGATGCTGTTGACTATGATGAAGCGAAGGGAAATGGGTCAGGCATTGATATTTTGCCTCAGAGGGTTTTGCAACAATCAACAGGATAAGGGCTTATCCTGAAGCATGGCCTTTACTCTGTGCTGAACTTTATCCCGAAATAAATCGTTCGTTGGTAAAACGTTATCCTTATGGAATTTTGTACAGCGCCAAATTATTTTTGAGATTATGACTGTAAGCACTACTGTCCGGTTGTTGAAAAATCAAATACGACTTAAAAGCTTATAATGTAACAGTTTATGATGCCTTTTTGATCGTAATCGATTTGAAATTAAATGTTATCATTCATCATTTCATAACTACCTAAACTGAGCGATGTGCGCTGTAGATAAGCAGTGCAAGAGATGAGGGTCGGCCCCTCGCATTCGGCTTGCAGGAGCAGGATGCAAACCACCGTAAGCGGCGTTTGTCAAAAGCTC
>CAIPMW010000084.1 GCA_903866255.1 uncultured Chlorobiaceae bacterium
AGACACTTACCAAGGTGACCTATACTGGCAAGTATGGACACATTCTCACCGAGCTTACCAAAGCACAAAGAGAGATTCTCAAGGAGCTCAAAATTGAGCTGCCGGACATGGCATCGTCATAATTTGCTCGGGAAATTAGGTTGTAAAGCCCATAATCATGACAAACACCAGCACACTCTACGGCGATCTTTCGGGTGTTGAATTTCGCTCACTCTTTTCAAACGGCAAGATGGATGGATGTCTTGTTACACAACCCAATACCCTGACCACCCCTTATGGCTCCCTTGTGCCACAATACGAAGCAGAGGATATGGGACGACGCACTGTCAAGCCGATCTACTTTTACAAGGATGGTTCGCTCAAATCCATTGCGCTGCAGTCGCAAACCATGCTTGATACACCGGTTGGCTCTGTGCCTGCCGAACTGGTCACCTTCCATAAAAGCGGATCCATCAAACGGGTATTTCCCCTTGATGGTAAACTCAGTGGCTTCTGGGGCTGGAAAAACGAGTTTGCCCTTGCTACCGAACTCACCTTCCAGTCGCCTCTTGGAACAATGAGCGCCAAGGTGATTGGCCTTCAGTTTTATGAAAGCGGTGCGCTGAAAAGCATAACATTGTGGCCTGGCCAG
This sequence comes from uncultured Chlorobiaceae bacterium, assembly GCA_903866255.1. Classification (GTDB taxonomy): domain Bacteria; phylum Bacteroidota; class Chlorobiia; order Chlorobiales; family Chlorobiaceae; genus Chlorobium. The sequence goes on from CAIPMW010000084.1 coordinate 632, forward strand.
ACACTTACCATACCGACACCAATGGGTGAAATTTCAATACGCAAAGGGTTGGCATTCTATGAGTCCGGTGCCATAAGATCATTTGAGCCTCTTACAAAAATTGATATCCAGACCCCTTTAGGCACCATAACCTCTTACGATAACGAACCGAATGGCATTCACGGCGACATCAACTCTGTCCAGCTTTCGGAAGATGGCTCCATCGAAGCGCTCAGTACCGTCGACCATGCTGTGGAGGTATCATTATCAGGGGCGAATAGTGAGCTTTTCCGTCCGGGAGTTAAAAATAACGTCTGTGGCGATGAGCGCAAGGTGAGCGTCCCGATGAAGGTACGCTTCGACAAAAGAGTGGTAATGTTTCACGATAACCCGAAGTTCTCTTTCGACATGGAGCATTACCGGTTTGCCGTGATGAAAATGGATAAGACAACAAAAGAACCGCTCTACTCCTGCGCAGAGTAGAGCGCATGACTACCAGCCAGCCAGCCGGTGGAAAATGCTGCCTGCAAGTTAAAGCCGCCAATTTCACCGGCGTAGTCGAGGAGTTCACCGCAGAGAAAGAGTCCTGGCACAATCCTCGATTCCATACTTTTGGGGTTTACCTCGCTGAGCGCCACCCCACCTGCGGATACTTCACCCTGATCAAGAGGCACTTCCCGAACACGCCCAAGCGGAAATCCTTTGAGCACAGCAAGCAGTGACTGCCTTTTCTCTCTGGCAAGAGTGCTCCAGGTGACATCTGGCTCAAGGGCAGCTTCCCGCATGAGAAATGGAACAAGAGCTGTCGGAATGGTGCCATAAGCAGCCAGAGCAAAACCGCCGTGCAGAGGTGCCATGGGGCAACTCTGCAAAAACTTTCGTACCATCTGGGCACCGTTTTTGCGCCCATGCCGCAGAAGGTGCTCCTCAAGCTCAGCCACCCCATGCTCCGGAAAGAGATCAGCAAAAAGCAGAGCGCTGCCAAACCGGGAACAAAGCTCGGCAATATCACGCGACAGTGAGAGTACCGCAGGGCCACTATAGCCTCTGTGGGTGAAAAGAATATCCCCCCGACGGTCAACACGATTTCCCTCGGCAACTGCTGCAAATCCTGCTGAGCGGAGGGAGAGACCTGAAAGGGGGGCTGGAGGAGCCTTTACGGTGTACACCGGAGACAACGCTGCCGAAGAGTCTTTGAGTGAGTGACCAAAGGAACGAGCAATCGCCAGACCATCACCTGTTGTGCCAGTTCGGGAGTACGAAACACCACCGGTAGCAAGAATAACAACATCTGCGGTGAAAGATGCCTCATCTGTTGTAACATAAAACAGCTTCCCCTTTCGCTCAACACGCCGAACCCGTCCGGAAAAGAGCTGCTGCACCGACGAAGCTCGCAACAGTGCTTCAAAAGCAACAGCAACTGAGGAAGCATCACCACTCAAGGGAAAAATCTTTCCGTCGGCCCTTTCAAGAGTCTCAACTCCTTGTGAGAGAAGCAGGGTAAGAAGATCGCTGTTTGAAAAAACATAAAGAGCGTGACGCAGAAACCTCCGTTCATTCAACCGAAAAAACCCTTTTTCAAGGAGTTCCGACGGCGTACCCCGATGAGTCACATTGCATTTCCCGCCACCGGAAATTCTGATTTTCGTGCCAGGACGAGCATTCCGCTCCAGCAGGGTTATTGAGCAACTCCTACCTGAACACGCTGCACTTCGTCCGGCAGCGATGGCCGCCGACATGCCTGCCGCACCCGCACCAACGACAAGAATAGTCCTGTACTGCACCCTGGTGTTCATCCCACCCTCAGCATAGTAGACTGTGCTCATTTTTTCCTGGAGAGTTCAGGAATAGACCCAGACAGAGGCTGGAGGAATATTTTTCACCACAAACCTTTTGCGCGCCTTACTCTGAAAATTAACCTCCCCAAGCGGATCATTGAAGCCGTAGGTGTACATGACACACCATTGCAGAAGACCTCTGCTGTAAAGGGATTCAATAATGGGAATAAATGATGTTTTGAATGGATTGTTGATAAGCGGAATTGACAGCACAAGCCCAAACCGCTCGTGAACCCGCTCCAACTGCTCAAGCGCACAACCATTAATCGTGGTCAAATGCGGATAATTCTGGCGGAGAAGAGCACAAAATTCCTTGTCAATTTCCACCAACAGAGGGTTAAGGCTTGAGATATGCTTGGTTATTGCGCCGGTTCCTGCTCCGATCTCAATAATATTGACTTTATCAAGCTCTTTAATTGAAGTAAACATCGCCTTGGCCAGAAACTCCGAAGAGGGTATGACGGAACCGATACTTTGAGGGTCTTGTAAATATTTTTTTAAAAAAAGAATCTTTTTACGCATCTACTTGTCTGAATAATTAAGTTTTTAGTTCAACGAGGGCAACAGTCTGGTGATCGTTTGCCGTTGTACCGTTTTGATCTCTGCCAGATCAGAAACAACTGCAGCCGTCTGGTGGAGAAGTACGTCTTTGTTAATATTTTTTGTGGAGTCCTGATCTTGCACCCACAACCCCTCAATCTTTTTTATTGTCTCCATTTCAGATTTGAAGGAGGAGTCCTGAAGCAATACCACTTTCTTCTTGCGAATCTGGTTAAGGGTATTCAGATCAGCAAGATAGGATTGGTATTGCCGATTCTTTGACGATCTTTCCTGCTGTTTCTGGCGAAGCAGGGCAATATCTTCTGGACTCACCTCGGCCGTGGGGCGATAAAACGACCGGGATATGGTGCTCCATGGAAGACTGCTGGTATAGGTATCCTCACCGACTGCAGAGGTGTCAATCATTGAGGGCATGACAATATCCGGCATCACCCCTTTATGTTGGGTACTTCCGCCAGAAATCCGGTAAAACTTGGCAATAGTAAGCTTCAACTGACCAAACTCCGGTTTTTTCCCAAAAAAAGAAAACGGTCTGTCAAGTTTAATAATACTTTGAACAGTCCCTTTGCCAAACGTTCTCTCCCCCATGATCACCCCACGTCCAAAATCCTGGATTGCCGCTGCAAAAATTTCAGAGGCTGATGCACTGTACCGATTGACGAGCACAGCAAGGGGACCACTGTACAGTACCTGCCGATCCTCGTCTCTCAGTACCACTTTACCACCTGATGCATCGCTTATCTGTACAACCGGACCTGATGAAATAAAAAGTCCGGTGACATTAACCGCCTCTTCAAGCGATCCCCCACCATTGTCGCGAAGATCAATAACAATACCATCAACACGGTCAGCATTCAGTTCGTTCAGAATCCTGGTAACGTCCCGAGTGGTACTGGTATAATTACCCGTATTCTGCTGTTGCCCCTCAAAATCAAGATAAAATGAGGGAATGGTGATAACACCAATTTTCTGACCATTCTGCTGGATAATACTTTTCTTCGCTGCCTGCTCCTCAAGATCAATTTTTTCGCGCTGAAGCTGAACTATTTTTGCCGGCCCCCTGCCACTCTGGCTGGCAGGATAAATTTTAAGGCGAACAATAGTGCCCTTCTTGCCACGAATAAGTTTTACCACATCATTGATCCTTAGCCCTGAAACATCAACCATTTCAGTAGTTTTGCCCTGACCAACAGCGATTATTTTATCCCCTTTCTTCAGCAAGCTACTCTTGAAGGCAGGACCTCCGGGAATAATCTCATTAACCACAGTGAACTCACCTTCCGTCTGAAGTTTGGCGCCAATTCCCTCAAGCGAACGACTCATATCGATCTGAAAGTTTTGAAACTCCGCAGGAGAAAAATAACTGGTGTGAGGATCAAACGATGTGGTCAAGGCATAAGTATATGCCTGAAAAGCATCATCCGATTTCTGTCGATTCAGAAGATTCAGCCTGTTCGTGAAGCTTTTCGCAAGCGATTCCCTTATCGTTTTCCTCTTTTCTCCAGAATATTTGAGATTCAGCCATTGGTATTTCAGCTCTTTTCTCCAGAGATCACTGAGCTGATGCCTGTCTGCAGGCCAGGGATCGGACTTGCGATCAAGATCAAGAACCTCTTGCGTTGCAAAATTAAACTGCACAGTATCGACGGTCGCTTTCATAAAGCGCATTTTTTCCTTTGCCCGTTTCAAAAAGAAGTTGTAAATGGCAAAACCGGACGTTGATTTACCTGCCAGAAACTCATCATCAAGACGATTTCCATAAATTTTGCGAAGACTTTCCACCTCACTGGCTACAAAATAGCTTTTGGTAGCATCAAGATTGTCGATGTAGCGATTAAGTATCTGCTGGGAAAGTGAGTCATTCACCGATATCTTTCTGTAGTGGTTCTGCCGGAGCGACTGAGTTATGTACTTCCCCGCTTCCTCCTGAAGTGCCGTTGGCACAAGCGTTACCACTGCCTCCGGTTGAGAAGATTTTTCTGCGTTTTTGGCATACACCAAAACAGTGCTGCCCATGAGCACGACAATGAAAAGCAGACTTTTTATATACATAGGAGGTTTTAAACGCTGATATTGAACGCTGTTCTTGAACGAGAAAACAAATAATACTATATTTGGCGGATAGATGATAATTCAAAAGGTGTCTGGTATTCCTGAAAAATCAGGTCGAATAATAACAATAAACGGAGAGCTTTTCAATGCCAAAGAAAAAAATCGATTATAAAGAACTCGGCCTTGTCAACAGCCGCGAACTTTTCAGTAAAGCTGTCTCGGGGGGTTATGCTATTCCTGCTTACAATTTCAATAATCTTGAGCAGATGCAGGCAATCGTACAAGCTTGTGTTGAGACCAAATCTCCCGTTATTCTCCAGGTTTCAAAAGGAGCAAGAAGCTATGCCAACGAAACCCTGCTCCGCTTTCTTGCCCAGGGCGCTGTTGCTTACGCCGCTGAACTCGGTTCACCAATCCCGATTGTCCTTCACCTTGACCACGGCGACAGTTTCGAACTCTGTGTCGACTGCATTGAGTCTGGCTTCTCCTCAGTGATGATCGATGGTTCTCATCTCCCTTACGAAGAGAACATTGCTCTGACCAAAAAAGTTGTAGAGTATGCCCACCAATTTGATGTCACCGTTGAGGGAGAGCTCGGTGTGCTTGCCGGGATTGAAGATGAAGTTTCTGCCGCCCACCACACCTACACACAGCCTGAAGAGGTTGAGGATTTTGTCGCTAAAACAGGTGTCGACAGCCTTGCCATCTCCATTGGCACCTCGCATGGTGCCTTCAAGTTCAAACCCGGCGAAGATCCAAAAATCCGCCTTGATATTCTGACCGAAATTGAAAAGCGCATCCCCGGATTTCCTATTGTGCTGCACGGCTCATCTTCCGTACCCCAAGAGCTGGTAAAGATGATCAATGAACATGGTGGAAAATTGAAAGATGCTATAGGAATCAGTGAAGATCAGCTTCGTCTTGCCGCCAAGTCTGCTGTTTGTAAAATCAATATTGATTCCGATGGTCGCCTCGCAATGACCGCCGCAATCCGCAAAGTCTTTGACGACAAACCTGAAGAGTTTGATCCAAGAAAATATCTTGGTCCAGCCCGTGATGCTCTGAAAAAGCTCTATGCCCACAAGATCATCAACGTGCTCGGATCTGACGGGAAGGCATGATTTTACCAGGGAGGTGCCAAGGCATCTCCCTGCAATATTCCATTCTTGACAAATACTCCTACTGGCATCAACCTGACCCGGATTCATTGAACAGGTATCTCTGTTGTCCTGAAACTGATTGTTAAGTGTGAGGTCGATATGCACGAGGGCCTATCGGTTATCGGGTTAGCTCTTTTTATACATGGAGAACAGATATATGGTTAAATACCCCAACGTTCCAAAGGTACCAAAGGCGATGGGGTCAGGAGGCGCATCGCTTCTATTCGTTTTCTTTGTTTTCTTTGAAACGCCATTGCGCGGCTGTCTCCCAGAGACCGGAGTTCCACTTGAGAATGAAACTTTATCGGGGCTGGAAACGACTTCCGCAATGCTGCTTTCGGTGAAACTTGTGCCTGTAGTAAGGCTGTTCGCCGCAAAACTTCCAGCCGCAATGGCATTATCCATTACCTGATCGGGCGGTCTGAAATTGAGTCCTGAGCCTGACATCGCACCTTGCAAACCAGGTTTCGCTGATCCGGCAGCCATTCTCGCTCTGTTGGCTGCGGCATTTAAACCTGCTTTACTACCAGTACCAGAAGGGGTACCCGCAGTTGTTGCTGTGCTTGCAGGGCTGCCCTCTCCTGCTGCTGCAGTTGTTGTCGAACTGCTGGCCGCCGGGCTCTCTCCCGATCCTGCCGTTGAGGTGGTGGCCGAGCTGCTCTCGGCGGCTCCTGTTGTTGCTGTTGTCGAACTGCTCTCTCCGTTGACAGTACCGGCACTGGTTTGGGGGGCGCTGGAATTAGCTGCACCATCAGGAGCACTTTGTTTTATTGCCGTCACCTCCAGTGGAACTGTCACTGCAAGTGGAACTGTCGTAGCCGCCATTGGGAGAGGCTTGATTATCACAGGAACGTTACTGCTGTTCAGTGCAGGCAATTGGTAATTGCTCGCCAGGCCTGAACCATCAGCAAGTGTGATTGTACTGATGAATGTATTCACTGTGGCAGCATTGGCATCAGTCGCCTGCGCATTCGTGTATGTCAAGGTCTCACTGCCAACACCGGTCACAATGGTCACCGCACCCTCCAGACTTGTTGTGCCATCATAATTTTTTTTTGCTGATAGCGTTACCACCTTCGGGGTAATAATCACAGGAGCGGTGGCAACGCTCAGCTTCGGAAGTTGGTAGTTGCTTGCCACACCACCATGAGTTCCATCAGCAAGCGTTATCGTGCTGATGAATTTGTTCGCTGTGGCAACATTGGCATCACTCGCAGCGGCATGGCTGTAACTCAGGGTCTCACTACCAACGCCAGTCTCAATCGTCACCGCACCGGTCAACTCTTTTGTGCTGTCATAGGTTTTATTTGCCGAGAGCGTCACTGTTTTCGGGGATATAGTCACAGGCGCAGCAACACTGCCCAGCACAGGCAACTGGTAGTTGCCTGCCTGTCCTGAACCATCAGCAAGCGTTATTGAACTGATGAATTTGTTCGCTGTGGCAACATTGGCATCGCTTGCAAAAGCATTGGTGTAAGTTAGCGTCTCACTGCCAACCCCAGTCACAACCGTCACCGCACCGGCCAGACCCGTTGTGCCATCATAGGACTTACTTGCTGAGAGCCTCACCGTCTTTGGGGTAATCGAAAAAACATTATTGTCGCTGGTGAAGGTAATCAAATAGTTGCTCGCCTTACTGCCATTGCCGAGAGCAATATCATAGGTTCCAACAGTTGATCCTGCCTGGCGGCTCAACATGCCGGTTACATCACTCAACGCATCATTTACTGTCGCACTGCCCAGCGTCCCGCTACTCACGCTCACCGATAATGATGGATCTGCTGCTCCGTATACCTTGCTGCCTGCTGTCGCGCTCAGGGTTATCGGACGCGCATTGACCGTCAGGTTCGATGCCATATAGTTGATACTATAGTTGCTGTTGCCGACCGTACCCAAATTTATGGCGTAAGGGCCACCCTGAACTGTTTCGCCCGATGCACGACTCAAGCTGCCGGTAAAGAGGTCACCACTCACCAGACCTCGCCCTGAACCCGGAGGTTCTATCGTGCAGGTCAACACGGGATCCAAATCACCGTACGTCTTGACCTTCGGTTCTGCTGTGATGGTTATCGGACGCTGGCTGACCGTAAGCTCTTTTGAAATTGAAATATTATCAGTAAAGCCATACCCAAGGCTGCTTGCAAGTCCGCTGCTATAGGTTACATCATAACTTCCTGCTGAGTAAAGAGTTGCTGGTGTATTTCCATTTATCAACCACGTTGCCGTTCCAGTAACTGTTGTTCCCGAAAAAGTGTCGCCGTTTTTATAACCAGTCACCATCGTCGGTGTAAAGGTCGGAGTTACGTCTCCGTAGGTGATCGTCTGACTTTCAGCCTTGACTTCCAGCGATGGCTGCTCGCGATAAACTGCGTTCAGACCGGCGGTGAGAGAAGAGGTGTAATGAGTCGATGTTGCCGTGCTGCTGTAACGAAATCGTCCGGAACCCGGGCTCAGTCCGCTTAATGAAGTCAAATTGGTGCTGCCGCTGACGGTTCCGGTATAGAGTGTCGCAAAGCCGCCTTCTCCCGTAGTGATGGTCGGTGCCGGATTGCTGATGACAATATTCCCCCCCGTCGAATTTATTCTTATAGCGCTGCTGGTGGTATTCGTATTGGTGATGTTTCCGGATATGGATATGTCACCGGCTGCAGTCAGCGTGATTGTATTTGCACCTCCTGTCAATGCACCATTGACGGTGATAGAGCCACCGCTGATCAATGAGAAATTATCCCTGAGTGTGATATTGCCACCGATGGTTACATTACCTGCTGTGGCATTGCCGAGGGTAATATCGGAAAATCCGCGAGCGAAATTGGACGAAAAATAGCCTGAGGGCAATGCCAATGTTCCACTCCCTCCTGCAAGACCAATCGTCATACCTGAAGTTGCAGGAGTTATGGCAAGCGATCCGGCGCTGGACAGGGTAGCTGTACCAGAGAGTGTAAGTGTATTGGCTGAGATTGTAATGGCACCGCCTGAAGAGCTGAAAACCGATTTGGTATCGGCAAGGGTTATGGCATCTCCCGTCAGCGAAACCGCTCCGGTTTGAGTTCCGGCACTCTGGTTGATTGACAGAAGACCACCGGCATTAAAAGTTAATTGTGCGCCGGTTGTGGACATTGCCTTGTCAATAATTACGGATCCACCTGTCCCGCCAGCCTGCAGAATGATTGAACTTGTAAATGATCTCGGCGTTTCTGGCAATAACCCACCAAAAGTTACCTTTCCGGTACCATCCGCACTTCCAAAAGTGACGGAGGAGAACCCTGTGATTTGAGAAAGTGCAGTATCAATGTTCCCGCCTGTACCGATAGTCATGTTACTGGAAACGCTGTACGGCTTCAGCGTGATCTGCTGGGTGCCGTTTCCTGTTACATTACCGGTAAACAAAAAGTCGCTGGCCTGAAGAATGATGTTAGAACTGGCTGCCGGAGTTATTGGACTGCCGAACGTCAACAGTCCGTTACAGGAGATCGACGGGCTGCCGCTGAGAGTTAGCGGCTGATCGAAGACAAGACCTGCACCGGTGGCAGTGATGGCACTGGCAATGGTATAAGCTCCAGTACCTGCTTCGGTGACAAACGAAACAGAGCCACTGTTCAACGTAATCGGCGACGTAACGCTGATATAGTTATAAACAGCAGTACTGGTTCCCGAGATTTTAAGCGCAAGATTGCCCGAACCTGTTATGGAGATTGGACCATTTACAGTAAATCTATCTTTAACTCTCAGGGTAATATCACCTGTAGCAGTTACCCCTTCTGGCGTAATATAAATATGATCTTTATTTTCATAGAGATTTATCGAACCAACAACATTTGCTGTGAAATCATCAAAATCACTGATATCACGAGGATCAGCGATATCACCTTTATAATCAAGATTAAAGTCACCTGTTCCGTATAATTCGAGCAAACCGTAAGCCTCAATTTTCGCATGAGATTGAACTCCTCCGGTACTTGTGATTTTCAGTTTTCCGCCACCAAGTGAAATAGGGCTGTTGATGGTAACAGCCTTGTTGACAGCACCATTTGTGCCGCTTTGAAGTACAAGCTGCCCGGAACCCCCGGTACCCGAAATACCGGCATTGATTGTCACCGCGCCATCAGCCAGAAGTGAAAGAGTTTGAAAGGATATATTGACGGGGCTGTTGACCAGAATATCCCCATTTCCGTCAGTTGAAGGATCCGTGGCAATAGTGACGTTTGTGGTTGATAAACTATTGGAAAGTGTCGTGGCTCCGATGCCGTTGACAGTCTGTGCTCCTGAGCCTGCGCTGACCGTGAAATCAACCGGGTCAATAAGCCATGTGCCTGCATTACCAAAGGGCGCCAGAGTGGTGATTGTGGCTCCATCGAAAACGGTGAGTTCTCTACCGGAGGTTTCAATAAAACCGCCATTGCCTCCGTAAGGAGCTGAAGCATCAAGAGTGCCATTGACAGTTGTCTTACCAGTATCCATATCGGAGACAAGCATGATGCGCCCACCCTTTTTCTGGATGGTGCGGGCCTCAATGACACCGGTATTGCTGGCAGTTGCCATCCGCAGGGCATCGGCGGCTTTTGCGGTCATCACAACCACTCCACCATCGGCCTTGATAAGCCCCTTGTTCTCCACAAGGGCATCTACAGCTCCCCGATCGACTGTGTAGCTGATGAGCCCGTCACCTTTGAAGTCGAGCGAAACCTGGTCCGCAGCGGCAAAGAGAGCATTGCCGCTGTTGGCTGTAATGCTCCCCGCATTCGTGACCCTGGGAGCCATGAGGGCAACCACTCCACCGTCAGCGATAGCGATTATTCCCTGATTGAGGATGGAACCTGCACTTCCCTCGTTTGTGAACCTGTATTTCGCAGCAAGAAAGTCACTGTCGAACATGTTGAGCGACGAGGCGACAAGCCCGCCAACATTAACCGTTGCTGTTTTGCCGAAAATAATTCCGGCCTGATTGAGCAAAAACACCTGACCGTTGGCCGAAAGCGAACCCATGATCTGCGAAGGATTCTGGTCGTTGATTCGGTTCAGTGATGCGGCGACACTGTTGGGCTGATTGAAATGGACTGATGCATTTTCTCCAATATTGAAACTCTGCCAGTTGGCGATCATTTTCTGGCTGAACTGGTTCACCGTCATCCGGGTACCAGTAGTGGCAATAGTGGCAATGCCTGCGGTTATCTGGCCTCCAACTGGAAGAGAAGCAGGATCTAGAGCATAAACTGGCCCTCCAGAGGCAAACATCGAAGCAAGAACAGCCAGGCACCGTAGCGGCGATGAGGGAACCTTTCCGTTACCCGTTACCTTTTCTGAAACAACAATCCACCTCTCCTTTGTGTTGGACCAGATGAAGTTGAATAGCCTGTTCATAGAGCGAATTCTTGAAATATGGAAAAAAGCAGATACCATATTGAGGCTCCTGCATGACCCGTCATGCTTCAAAAAGTGAACATGGCCTGCAGCCAGAAGCGATTACGGTCACTCCTGCCATCCGAGTTTTTGCCGTAAGCGTCTCGTCCGGGGTTGTCGCCAATCACATAAGCCCAGCTTGCACGCAGAGATCCCCCACCCGCCAGGCTGCTTATCAACCCAATCCCGCCACCCTGCAGCCAGTAATCATTGCGGCCAGTCGCATTAGAAACGTCGCCCACATATCGCTCATGATTAAGCGTGATATGACCTGCATCATAAAATGCGCCGAGCTGGACGCTGCCCCATTTGGCGGGAAAAGGGAGCATGTAGCGAAGATCGGCACTAAAAAGCTGCCCATCGTCACCAGATGCCTCGCTGACCGGGTAGGCCCGAATACTGCCGGGGCCACCAAGCGACATCTTTTCACTGGAACTCAGATTGCTGGTTGCTGCCTGGGTTGTAGCCGAGATATTGATGCTGACCTGTTCGGAGAGACGCTGGAATCGCGCAAGAGCGAAGTTAAAGCGGCTATACCCTCCCTCCGTGCCGGTGAGGGTTATGTCGGCAATGGATTCATGAAGAGTTCCGATGGTGGCAGCAAGCGTGTATGTTGTGTAACCGCCGCCGAAAAACTGGTCGTACCGGTCACCACTGACACTGAACGTGGCGTTGCTGAGCTGCTTGTCAGAGATATTGATATCGGAACTGCTGTCGGTTAGCGACCTGTATCCACAGGAGAGGCTTGTCGTCATGTTGGTGGTACGGCTGCGGAGAAGCGGGTAGCTCAAGCCAGCATCAATGCTGCTGCTCTCTCCTTTCATTTGCAGAGAGGCCAACTCCCCTCCAAGTTCATAGCGCATGCCAGTGTAAGCAAGGTTTGCCCTGATGCCATTGAACATGAGGGGAACACTGTAACCGATTCGACCCTGTACAAGAGCTGAAGATTCGGTCAGCAACAGGTTAAGCTGGTCTCCATAACGGAGCGGGTCGTTGACAGAGAGCGTAGCATTGCCTCGGCATACGCCAGTATAAAAGCTGCCCTGATTGTCGCCCCACACAGCCCCTGAAAAAATTGATCCTTCAGCAACAGCTATCTCAACTCCACTGGTACCAGATTCTGTTCCGGAAACAAGAGAGGCTCTCGCGCTAATCCCCGGCAGATCATTCATAAGCAGGAGTGAGCGCTCAAGCTGGTGCTCGTTGACAGGCTCACCTTTTTTAACGGCCGGACTACCAATATTTATAAGAGTTTTGTCGGCGATCCTCACACTGTTGTCTCGCTTGATAACAATGCGACCATCACTCTTGACCAGTGTGACCGCGATATGGATGATGCCTGGAGTAATATCCTGAGACGGAACCCAGGCTCTTGCCTGATAGAAACCCTTTTCTTTAAAAAGCGCCGTAATGTTATCGGCAAGAAGCTGCAACTCTCTGAACGAAAGGGTTTTGCCTACTGCGGAAGCAACTCTTTCCCTGAGTTGTGCTTCGGTTGCTACGCCCTCGTAACCACTGAAGATAAAACCTTTGATCTCAACCCGGAGACCTTCATCAACTGTAGCAAGGACTCTCTGTTTTTCTTCAGGAAGTGGCAGTTGCCGCAACTGCTCCGGAACGGGCTTTTGATCTCGAAGAATGCTGCCAGCATCTGGAACGGTCTGCGCATGAAGCGAAGAGGCAGAAAGCAGACACAAAATTGCAAGCAGTCTCGACACTCGTGTTACTATTTTCACCAACAACCTGCCTTCACGCTTTATGAGAAACTGACGTACTTCATAAGAACTGTACATCGTGTTAAACTAAAAATATGTTTACAATAACAGCTACTGCCCGATGAAACTCACAAACGGCTAAACAGTTGAAAACAGCCGACATTAATTCAGGGCAACGGTTATTGCCAACAAATCGTTCTTGAAAATAATCAATGCTCTTTATGTTCTTCTCTCAAGTAAGTCACCCACAGCGCTCCGGCAACAAGAATAATTCCAATACACAGATATAAAAGATCTAAAGGGGTCGCGTAGTTTGTGGATAAGGATTTTTCTAAAAAAGTAACAATCAGGATCATAAGAATAACTTTACCGATATTACCTTTGAGATCGTCAAGAGTTTGAATATTCAACCAGTTTGGTCGAGAATCTGCCGTTCGACTTGCCGGATCGATTTTGCTGATGAATAATTCATAAAGACCCATACTGAAAATGAGCAGCACTGTTGCAAAAAGGTAATTATCAACCGAGTTAATCAATAACGGAACAATTCGGTCAACATGATGTAGCTCGGGAGCTTGACCAAGTCTGTTTAATTGTTCAAGAAATAAATATCCCCCATCAGCAATCAAAAGTGTTCCTTTGACGAACATAATAACGGAGGACACAAGAGAACCAACAACCGCAATCATCACAATAAATCGAAAATTAAACAGTGTATATTCAAACACACGCTCGATCATACCTCTTATCTGTTTCACGTATTTTATGATTACCAGGTTTAAAAAATGAACTTACAACAATAATTCAATCCCTTGAATATCTGCAGGAATTCTGACCTAATCAATAAAAGCTGACCAGGGTAAGAATATAAAAAATGCCGGTATATAATGGCCAGTACAGATACCTGTAAAAAATGCCATGCCTGTAAGTAAAAAAATATCCGCTCTTCTTGGTAATGGCAACTACAAAAAACACATTAATCAGCATTGCGAAATAAATCATGAAATAGATTTTTTCGATATAGAGAATACCCTGAGGTATTACCTGTATCCTGACACTCTGTATTGTTACCACCAGGAACATCGTAAAGGCGGTTCCAATAGCTGTTGCCTCTTTGGCATCAAAGCTGAATGATTCTGCATCGTCTTCGTGAGTGATCATATAGACACCGGAAAACAGTATTACCATAATGATGAATATTGGAATCATCATGGAAATAAAGCTGTTGAGCCAGCCACGCTCAATAGTGATATTCAAACTAAGATCTTTGACGACCGGTCGCTCCAAAAGCGTGCGTCGTCCATAATCAATATTATCTGGTTGTTCTGAAAAATTAAAATAGGTACTATTGACATTCCATCCGGAAATAGCAAATCCATCCGCCACCATAGGTTTGGCTATCGGGGAGGTAATTTTATACGATGCGATATCAGGAACAAAAATAATGGATTCGAACTTTTTGGGTTGACACATCCTGATTTTAATATTGTACCTGTCAAAAGGGTAAAGCGAACTCTTTAAATCCTGCTGGAGTCGAGTACAGAAATTCCATCCAATAACCAGAAAGCCATTTTCTTCCATTCGGTAACTTTCGTACATCTTGGTTTCAATCTGATCAGGAAACAGTATACCCCCAACTTGCTTTGCATCCATACCTGCAGGAATCCTTTGCCACATCGTCCCATACACCTCGGCCATCTCATTTGGCTCTGAAACAGAAAGAGAATTGACTGTAATACCCGTCTGGATAAATTGTGGTGGCAAAGACTGAGTGCGCATGGCCTTGTCTGTCTGCTCTTTCTTGTACTGCTCAATTTGAGTAAATGTCGTAATACATTTATCTTCATAAGGAGACGTTGCGCCTCTTGTAATCTGGAGCGCCCATATACAGATCAGACCCGCCAGAAATATAAGACTGGCTACCCATGAATATCGCTTGAGCTGCTTGAGGAAAACGTCAGATGATAAAGACAACAGGATAAAGTAGAGCCCTGAAAGAAGCAGGAAAACAATAAATGCTGTCAGCAACAACATCATTTGCTGTTTCAGAAATCCATCCGACACAGTCAGTTCATCGACAAGCAGCGCGAGGCCCACAAACCATCCTGTTGATGTGACGGGTTCAAACCGGAATATGGATTTCTGACCGGTAATGATGCTTTTTTCAAAGATGCTGACACCAGCTTTAGCCTTAAATGCGTTCAGCAGGTTTTTGCTGTTGCCTGCCTCATAAGTATTTTTCGCATAATCCAGCAATTTGAAATTGTTGACAACAAGATTTTTGTCAGGATGATCCAGCACCACTCCAGCGCCATCAACAATGAAACGATAGCCATACTGCCCCAAATTCTGATAGCCAAGCGATTTCTGAAAATCATCAATTGAGGTGCTCGCCGAAACAGCTCCAATAAGTTTTTTTTCGCCTGAATTCGTGGTAGTATAAAGCCGCTGTTGATACTTCAGCATAACAGCCTTGTCGCTTTTATTCCAGGCTGCCTTTTGCCACCCATCCTTCATGTCGACCAGCTCCGCAGGCGGTAATCCACCACGAGCATCGGACTTGCCGGAAACCCTCATATCCACGATACCATGAATACGGGTTCTACCAGAGACAGACAGTCTTTGGGATACTGATGAGGAGTCGGCATCAGATAAAAAGCTTATCGAATACCGCAATGGAACACTGGAGCGCTTTTCAGAGAGAATGCCAATCAGGTTATTCTCATTAAACTCCTTCTCGCTGGCTGCAAGAGTGATATCCCTGACCGTTCGCTCAATATTTCTGGCCATATTGTCGATTTTATGGGAATCAGCAGCAGCGGCCTTAATTGCTCTGGTGTTTATATCATCATTGCTTGAATAAAACAGAAAAGCGAGATTGACAGAAAAAAAGAGCAGCACAGCAAAGGCAAGAGCTGTCAGCAATAACACGAGTACCTTCACCCTGTGATAGAGAGCACTGTCTTTCTTCAGTAAAGGCTTCCATTGTTCTAGCTGATCTAATGGCATGATGGGGTATCAACAGAAAAAGTTCAGGAATCAATAAAACACAGCGGCAATGAAAATACCGCTCCTTTCCCTCTCCGTATTATACTTATTTTGCATGGAAAAACTCAACTTTTTCATTTTTTTTACCAGCTCTCAAGAAAATTGTAGTGTATAAAGGTTAGTTAATATTACTCAGCCACCCAAAAACCGCAGCGCAGCGTAAGCCAGCAACCCGCACCCTGTTTCAAGCGCACGCTCTTCGGGATTGAAGGTTGGAGAATGAAGAGTATTACTTTTATCGTTATCGGCCATACCCGTTCCTATCTGCCAGAACGTCCCCGAACAAACCTGGAGATAGTGGGAAAAATCCTCTGCTGTCATGATTGGATCACACTTAAGCACATTTTCTCTGCCCAGATACTCTGCACAAATACTCTCTGCCTGCTCTGTAACTGCCGGATTATTATAGAGAACAGGGTACCCCTGCCTGATCTCAAGTTCTACCTCAACGCCCAACCCCACAGCCACATGGGTAACCGTCTGGCGTAACCGCTCCTGAAGCTGTAATCGTAACTCCTCATTCATGGTTCTCATCGTGCCGGACATGATCACCTGCCTCGGGATGACATTGGTCGCATTGCCACCATGAATTGACGCTATTGAAACAACCGCAGGCTCATAAGGAGGGGCAACCCGACTGACAAGATGCTGAAGCGCTGTAATAATATGTGCCGAAGCAAGCACCGGATCTGCGGCTTTATGTGGTGCTGAAGCGTGACCTCCCTGCCCTGTTACGGTGAAATAAAGCTCATCTGCTGCCGCCATGAAACTCCCCCTGCAAAGGGCCACCTTACCACTCTCAATGTTGGGAAAGCAGTGCTGACCTAAAATGACCGATGGATGAAACATTTCGAAAAGACCAGCATCAAGAAAAGGTTTGGCTCCTCCGGGCGCTTTCTCCTCGGCTGGCTGAAACACAAGAAGCACGTCACCAGGAAGTTGCTCTCTCATCCCGGAAAGAATGTTTGCTGCCCCAAGAAGCATCGCTGTGTGCATGTCATGACCGCAAGCGTGCATTTTTCCTGATTCCACTGAACAAAACCCGTGCATATTCTCTTCATTCAGTGGCAAAGCATCAATATCTGCCCGCAATGCCACAACTTTACCTGAAGTTGATGGACGGCCTCCCCTGACAAGAGCAACAACACCAGTTTCCAGCAGCGGTTTTTCTGGAGTAATGCCAAGATCAAGCAGATAGTTGTTTATCAGCCCGGTGGTTCTCACCTCTTCATAAGAGAGTTCTGGATGAGCATGAATATCTCTCCTGAGAGCGACAACCTCCGAAAAAATTTCCGCTGCCCGACCCCGAATCTGTTCGGCTATCACTGCGGCATGTGCTGTGTTCATACTCACCTCATCGTTATTGTTCAAATCATTACATCTCCATAAACCGCATAACCTCAAGCGCCTTTTCTCTCATCGACTCCTCTTTTTCCATTAAAACGGGCGACGTATAGCGGATCATGTAACCGTATTTTTCAAGATTAGTGACTACTCGAAAAAAATCATGCGTCTGAAGCCTGAAAGAGACAACCATTCCTGCGCCCTCCGGTGCAGCAGGGTAGATACCGCAGCTCAATACTGTGGCTGCATTTTTTTCAAGGGTGGCAATAACCTCCGAGAGTTTGAGATCATAAGTGGGCACATCAAGTTCAAGAGTCACGCCATCCTCGCCAAGATGAAAAACAGAAGTAATTTGGTCAAGTAAAATCCTTTTTTCTATAACACCAACATAGCGCCCATCGATCTCCGCCACAGGAATAAGGATGTATGGATATAAATCGATACGAGCAACAATATCAAAGAGATGTTCGTGCAGTCCAATGCTCTCGGCATTGTCAAGTTTCAGATCCTTCAGACGTTTTTTTGACCGCTGTTCAGGGAGAAGATCAAGAAGCGTCACAACAGCAATTACTTTCCCCTCGCGCAGCACGGGGGCACAATCAAGCGCATCCTCCTCCATGAGCTTGATAACCTCCACGACAAACTCTTCATCTGTAAACACCCGAAATGTAGTGTCAAGATTATGCTCTGCGTATTCGTTTAACAGCATGGCTCTATTTTATTCACCCTTTTTTCATGCCTGCCTCCTTCAAAATCGGTCATAAACCAGTTGTGAAGGGTCTGTTCGATAATTGATGCATCAGTAAATCGCGCAGGAAGACAGATAATATTGGCATTATTGTGCTGGCGGGCAAGTGATGCAAATTCGGGACTGCAAGCAAGAGCCGCACGAATACCCTTGATCTTGTTTGCCGCAATTGAAACACCAATACCAGTTCCACAGAGCAACACACCTGAATCACATTGCCCTTCGGCAACAGCAATGGCAACTTTACGGGCGTAATCAGGATAGTCAACAGACTCTTCATTATAAGGACCCATATCATTGATCTCATAACCGTTGCGTTCAAGCCAGGAGAGTACTGTTTTTTTGTATTCAAACCCGGCATGATCGCTTCCAACTGCAATTTTCATAATTCAGTAACATTAAATTTTGACAAAGATTTTCTCTGGGTAGAACTGGTTAAAAAGAGTTTCTGACTGTTGACCGGAAGAGCATCATTAAAAAACCGGAAGTAGGTGCCATCAGTATTCATCTGCCAGGCCTTGACATTATCACTCAGAATCAACTCAAGATCAGAGATGACAACCTTGACAAGCGCTTTATCAAAAACCGGAAAAAGGGTTTCAACTCTATCGTCAAGGTTTCTCGGCATGATATCGGCGCTGCCAAGATAGAGCTCTTCCTTCCCGCCGTTATGAAAGTAATATGCCCGGCTATGCTCCAGAAAACGCCCGATCACACTGATGACCCTGATGTGCTCACTCACTCCTGGAATACCGGGTTTCAGACAGCAAATTCCCCTTACAACAAGATCAATCTGTACTCCGGCACAGGAGGCTTTGTAAAGGGACTGTATGGTTTGGGGATCCACCAGCGCATTCATTTTCATGATGATCCTTCCCTTGTTCTCACTGTAACTCCACCCTATCTCCCTTTCGATCATATCAATGATCTTTTTTCGGGTATTGATCGGGGATACAAGCAATTTTCTGTAGGCAGTATGTTTGGAATAGCCGGTCAAGGCATTGAAAAGTTCTGCAACATCATTGGCAAGCTGTTCGTTGGCGGTAAAGAGACTGTAATCGGTATAAATTTTTCCTGTTGCCGGATTATAGTTGCCTGTGCCCAGATGGAGATACCGTTTCAGCTTCTGCTGTTCACGTCGCACAATCAGGGTAAGCTTCGCATGTGTCTTGAGGCCCGGCAATCCATACACAACATGTACCCCTACATCCTCAAGCGCCCGTGCCCAGACGATATTATTCTCTTCGTCAAATCTTGCCTTGAGTTCCACAAGAACAGCTACCTGCTTGCCCTCTTCAGCGGCATTCATCAATGCCTCAACAATAGGTGAATTGCTCCCCACTCTGTAAAGGGTCTGTTTGATTGAAAGAACATCAGGATCGAGTGCTGCCTTGTAAATAAAATCAACCACCGGCTGAAAAGAGTCATAAGGGTGGTAAAGGAGGCGGTCTTTCAACCGTATTGCGCTGAATATATCCTGTCCAAACTCCTCTTCAATCCGGTTGCTGGGAATAAAGGGCTCATCTTTCAACTCTGGCCGATCTATCTTCAACAGATCAATCAGGCAGCCGAGTCCAAGTGCGCCGTCTATTTCGTAGACATTTCTCTCTGTAACCTCAAGATTCTTTATAAGCAGCTTTCGGACTGACATCGGCATTGCCGGTGTGATATCGAGACGGACAACCTTTCCGTAACGGCTTGAGCGAAGCCCTTGTTCAATGGTCTTGAGCAGATCACCCGCTTCATCCTCTTCAATTTCGATATCCGCATCGCGAATCAACCGGAAAAGATGCGACTGTATAATCCTCATCTTCGGAAAGAGGTGTGCCAGATTGTTCTCAATAAGATCTTCAATCCAGATAAACCGTATGATCCCGTCATCATCATGAAAACCCTTGATATTGTTGAGTCGGAGAAGTCGGGGAAGAATACTCGGAACTTTTACACGGGCAAACTTCAGCTCCTTGCTCTCCTCATCCTGCAACTCTATGGCAAGATTCAGCGATAAATTCGACATAAAGGGAAATGGGTGGCCGGTATCAAAAGCCAACGGGGTAAGTACGGGAAAAATCTCACGACGGAAATAGTAACTCAGTGAACGTTGACGATCCACAGAGAGTTCGGCAACCCGAAGAAACTCAATCCCGGCCCGTTGCATTGCTGGAACCAGATCCTCATAAAAGCACTTATTGCGCTGGCGAAGCTGCTGTTGGACCAGCATGCGTATCTTGTCGAGCTGTTCAGCAGGAGTATGTCCATCTATTGTGCGATCCAGAATTCCTGCCGCATATTGATCCTCAATACCAGCGACGCGGATCATGAAGTATTCATCCAGATTTGAACTGAAAATCGAGATGAATTTCACCCTTTCCAGCAGTGGATGGGTTGCTGGACTGAAAGCCTCTTCAAGAACTCGCTGATTGAAATTAATCCAGCTCAGCTCCCGATTAACGTATAGCGACTGATCAATAAAATCTGGCTGAAAGACTTCATTTTCACTATACTCACACCATTTTTTTAACATAAGCCTCTACATCAGGTAAATCGAATACAACCATTTTCATGGACAACGGCATCAAGGGGTTCGTCCCAGAGATCAACGGGAAGTTCGTCAAGCCTCTGCTGGAGGTAAGAGAGTCCTATTCGAAAGGGCTTGACTCCCCGATTACCCAGGCGCTGCAAAAAACGGTCATAGAACCCTTTCCCATACCCAAGCCGGTATCCCCTTCCATCGAAAGCAAGAAGCGGCAGCAGCACAAGATCAATATCTGACTCATCAACGGCAAAGTAAACCTCAGGTTCAGGCTGGCCAAACTGTGCCGCCCGAAGCACATCTCCCTTGTGGTAGAGTGCGGAAAAAAGATCGCCGTTTTGTACAACCGGAACCGAAAGTTGCGTCTGCTTTGCAGCAAGAACATCAATGACAGGTGCAGTATTCACCTCAGCAAGAGCTGAAATCGAGAGATAGAGATGAATATGATGAGCAGAAAGTACCTCGGGCAACAAGGCAAGAGAGCTTGTAATAGCCAAATCCATCTTTATACGCGAAGGTGCAGAGATAGAACACCTCCGGGCAACCATCATCGCTCTCAGGCCTGCTTTTGCATTAACTCTCTCAACATCGTGATCCATACAGAAACAGCAAAACTCTTAATCCAACAGATTATCCAGTCCAAAATAGTAAAATAGAGCGTTTTCTCCATATCCATGCTCTCTTTACAGTCGATAAATCATCGCAATCCTGTCAATTCCTCCCAAAGCTCTGTTTGATCAAAGAACATGAACTCCTCTCCCCGGCTTATTCATTTTTTGTCGTATCTTCGGAGATTACATTGCGGCGACCCTGATCAACTGCAGGTCAGCATTTTAAACCATCCTAATCGTACCAGAGCCATGAGCTTTATATTTCAGAAGGCACACATCCTCAATCCACTTGGACATCTTGATCTTGCCGGGTCTCTGAAAGTCAACAACGACGGTATCATCGAAGCTGTTGTTTACGGCAACGAAGTTCTTGAAGCGTACCCGGATGACAGAGTTATTGATCTTCAGGGACAGATAATTGCTCCCGGACTGTTCGATATGCACTGCCACTTCAGGGAGCCTGGACAGGAGTACAAGGAGACTCTTGAAAGTGGAGCAAGAGCTGCAGCCGCCAGTGGTTTTACCGGTGTTGCACTCATGCCAAATACGAAACCAGTTATTGACAGCCCGCTCGGTGTTGCCTATATACGCCATCACTCAGCAACACTTCCTGTCGATCTTGAAGTGATCGGGGCGATGACGGTTGGAAGCAAAGGAGAACATTTGGCGCCTTATGGAAAATTCAGCTCTTACGGAGTCACTGCTGTGTCGGATGATGGTTCGGCTATTCAGAACAGCCAGATTATGCGCCTCGCCTTTGAGTACGCATCAAACTTTGACCTGCTCATCATTCAGCACTGCGAAGAGCGTTCGTTGACGATTGGCGCAGTCATGAACGAAGGGCTCTTTTCGACCAAACTTGGTCTGAAGGGCATTCCTGACATCTCTGAAGCAATAACACTCAGCAGGGATCTGCTGCTGATGCACTATCTCGAGAAGCACAAACTGCACGACACACTCATCAGACCGCGATACCATGTCGCGCATATCAGCACCAAAGCATCGCTTGATCTGGTACGCAAAGCAAAACGGGATGGATTGCAGGTGACCTGCGAAGTGACACCTCACCACTTCACCCTCTGTGATGAAGATCTCTTTCTTGCTGAGCAGAAAAGCAACTACATCATGAAACCGCCTCTCTGCTCGCAGGAAAACAGGGAGGCTCTGCTTGAAGGAATTGCTGACGGAACTATCGACGCCATAGCCTCTGACCATGCGCCTCATGCGCCTCACGAAAAAGAGTGCCCTCCCGATCAGGCTTCATTCGGTATTATCGGCCTTGAAACCTCTCTGGGACTCACCATAACGGAGTTGGTTGACAAAAGTGTTATCTCAATGAGTCGTGCCATTGAATTGTTGTCAGTCAATCCAAGGAAAATCATGAAGCTGAAACCTGTTCGTTTTGCTGTAGGAGAAAAGGCAAATTTTTCAATTATTGATCCAAATTTACTGTGGAACGTCACTGTAAATTCCTTAAAATCAAGATCAGCTAACACACCGTTTCTCAATCGCTCCCTGAAAGGAAAAGCAACTGGAATATTTCATAACGGGAAATTTATTGAAGCCGGAAGCCTGTAAAAACCATCTCTTCCATCCGGTAGGATGAGCGCTTGGTTATCGGTTTTATTTTTATTACATTGCCCTGCTTTTTTATTGACTGATACGAAGAAAAGGCAGAGCGACTTAATCCAAAAGAAATACATCACAAGTCATGGCAAAGAAACAAACGTTTGCAGATAAAGGCAAAAAAACCGGCACCAGTGATTTCAAGTGTGCAAAGCTTGTTTTTTCTGTAAAATCAGAAAAAACCAATGCATGGAAATTCGTTGAAAAAAACGTTCGGATCCCGAATGGAGAGAATGAGCAGACCATTCTTGCAAAAGCGATTACCGACTACATAAAATAAGCACACAGGATACGGTCTCGGGGCATCGTACGATGCCCTGAATCTCACACCTGCTTTGTCACCTCTGTTTCTTTGCTCGTATGGCAGTGCATGAAAACTCTTCAGGAGCAGAGACATCTGTAAACTGGTTTGAGGAGTGGTTTAACCATCCACTCTACCTTCAAGCGTATAGCCACCGTGACCATAGTGAGGCTGCACAGTGCATTCAAACCATTCTCTCTCTCTCAGCTCTGGACTTGAAAAAACCGGATTCGTTAGCAGTCCTTGATATTGCTTGTGGAGCGGGTCGGCACGCCCTGGAGCTGGCCAGACTTGGCTACAGGGTAACTGGTAACGACCTGTCACCATTTTTGCTCGAAGAGGCAAAAAAAGCGGCGCAGAAACGCAACCTGCCACTCCAACTAAGCTGTTGTGATATGAGAAAGATTCCGTTCGAGAGTGCGTACAATCTTTTAGTCCAGCTTTTTACCAGTTTCGGCTATTTCGACCTGATAGAGGATGATCAACTGGTACTAAACAAAGCGTACAAAGCCCTTCAATACGGTGGGTGGTATGTTCTTGATCTGATTAACCCTCTCCATCTGCAGCGCAATCTGATTACTCACTCCAGTCGAACTTCCGGAGAGCTTGCCATTATTGAAGATCGGATATTAACTGAAGAGAGAATTACCAAAACCATAAACATTATCCCTCCTGATGGTCAACCCATCTCGTTCAATGAATCAGTGAGGCTTTACAGCAGGCAGGTAATTACTGCCATGCTTCAAAAAGAGGGTTTTACTGTAGCAACTATCGTCGGCAACTATGCCGGCGACCGATTCATAGAAGAAAAGTCACCCCGATTGATGATTTTTTGCCAAAAAGTGTAAATGGAGCATCACCAACTATCGAGCGAATGACGCACAGACCAATCATTTAAAGCATATTGCGGTCACGATACCACTCGTAAGCGTTCGTAATGCTGTGTTCATGGGATTCATACCGCATATTCAACTCACGAACTGCTTTGGCTGAGTCAAAGTAGAGGAAATGCGAAGCTACCCTGAACATGGACATATTGAAGAGTTTGGAGATACGGTTCTTGTTTTTGTAGAGGTCAAGTGCCGATTTGAGTATTTTTGCAGTCCAGAAAGGAAGGGGGAAATTGACCTTTGGTGCCCCTGTAATCCTTGATATAGTATCGGCAAGTTGTTTGTAAGAGACATTTTCACCACCAAGAATATAGCGCTCACCTGTTTTTCCTCTCTCCATGGCTGAAATGATGGCCTGCGAAACAATCTCTACATCGACCACACAAATCCCGCCAAGGGGGTAAAATGGAAGCCTTTTATTATAGATATCCTTGATAATCCGTCCGGCATTGAAATTGATGTCTCCAGCGCCAAACACAAAAGCAGGATTGACAATAACACAATCAAGCCCTTTTTTTACAGCCTCAGCAACCTCTACTTCAGAAAGGTGTTTCGTCCTCGCATACTCAAGACTGATCGACTCAAAATTCCAGATAACAGATTCATTCACCGGTTTTTTGTCGAAGGCAATACCAACGGCTGTTATGGAGCTGACATGCACAAACCGCTTGACCCCTGCGGATAATGATGCCCGGAGAATATTGCGAGTGCCATCTACATTGATTTTATACAGCAGGGCGTTCTTTTTATCACCCATATAGGTAAGACCCGCCGAATGATACACCAGATCTATACCCCGTAATGCCGCATCAAGAGATGCGCTGTCGGTAATATCTCCATAAACAAGGTTAACCTTCGGCAGAACATCGGATAGTGGAGTTAAATCTGAGCTTTTTCGCACAAGAATGAAAACTTCATCTTCACCAGAAGCAAGTCGCCTTACAAGACTCGAACCAATAAAACCGGTCGCACCAGTTACAAGGATTTTTTTATTCACCAATATTATTCTTGAATCAATTAACAAACCACCATTAAACGCCGAACAAAAAAAAAGTGCCAGTGCTCACTTACTCATCCTGTAACCACTATTGCCCAATAGTACTATCATCCACAACAATTTCTCCGGCAATTATCTTTTTGCGAATACTCTCAAGCTGATCATGGTTTTTAATCCCGACAAGCGATGCGTTTTTTTCATTATACACATAGTCTGTATAACGATCAGCAAGACCAAAAACAGCAACACGCCCCCCCTTGAAACCTCCATCAAGCACATTCTCCACAGTTTTCAGCACTGCCCTGTCAACGGCTTTCGTCATACTGGAAAGAACAAAGCCTGGCGCATCCGGCTCCTGGTCCCGATCAGTACATATAACCAGAGCTTTACGCTCCCTCGCTGCCTCAATAACCCCCAGCCCGCTTGCTCCTGCTGCTTCGTAGACAATGTCCGCACCCCTTCCATACTGCCCGAGAGCCAGTTCCCGCCCCCTTGAAGGGTTGGAAAATGCGCTTCCAGTCATGCCGATGTAGCCAGAAATAACTCTGATATCGGGATCTATGGCGTGCACTCCCTTGATAAAGCCGGTCTCAAATTTCTTGATAACGCTCGACTCCATCCCTCCGATGAAACCAACCGTTTTTGTTTTGGTTACAAGCCCGGCAAGAGCCCCGGCAAGATACGATCCCTTCTTCTCTTCAAACACAATTCCCTGCAGATTTGACGGGATAGTGACGTTTGGTTGAGCTGCGTAATCAATACAGACAAATTTCTTGTCGGGAAACTCTGCTGCAATACGGGAAATATCATCACTGAACAACAGACCAACTCCTATAACAAGAGCAACATCAGGGTCTGTTGCCATCTGTCGTAGCGCCGACTCCCGATCGCCGCCCTCTCCTTGCGGCTCAAGATAAGTGTACTTGATTCCATGTTTTTTCCTGGCAAGCTCCAGACCATTATATGCGGAATCATTGAACGACTTATCTCCCCTGCCTCCAACGGAAAAAACAAGACCAACCTGCAAATGTGTCTTCAAAGATTGCCCGTTGTCTTTTTGTTCTCCTCTTTGCCCTGAACAGCCTGTAAAAATAAGCAGAGAGCAAAACAACGCAGAGACCAGAAATTTCATCAACGGAAAAGAGATTGTTTAACTAAAACCTGTTTATAACACGGCAGCTTTCCAGAGTGTCAATTTATGAAAAACTCTTCCCAATTAAAAACATAAATCGGGAGAGAGTCTGGAACGACAGGATTTTGAAAGAAATAAATCGGACTCAACATGGATAAAAGAGGTTTTTTTCGTGTACAATTGGGATTATTCCCTGTATGTTCTTATAATCAGAGCGACGACTCCCAAGAAAAAAGCAGGAACTGTTAATTTCCTAAAAGAATGATTATGCTTTTTCACCCCAGCTTTTCCTCATTTGCCAGCATGACTCTGCCGCTGAAAAAAATCGTATCTCTCAGTCGTGCCGCACTCTTCTTCCTCGCAGTGTCAACCGTTCAACTTGCTCAACCCACACCAGCGCACTGTTTGACCGTATCAGTTTTTCAATTTGGACTACCGGCATCCACGTCATCAAGCAGTAACCTCGGGCAACCATCAATGCTCCAGAGCGCATCGCCTTCTGTTACCTCTCGGGAAAAATCCTTTACGCATATGCGTGATTTTTTTAGTGAGGTCTCCCAATATTTCGGAACACGATACCGCTCAGGCGGGCAAACTCCTGCCGGATTCGACTGCTCAGGTTTTGTGCGTTTCATGTTCGACAAGGCATTCAACATGAACCTTCCCCGATCATCGAAGGAGATGTCGTCCATTGGGTCACAAGTCAGCAAGAATGACCTTCGACCCGGGGATTTGGTCTTTTTCCACTCCCGGAACAAGCGTATAAACCATGTAGGAATATTTATAGGAAACGACACATTTGTCCACTCTTCCCTTACAAAGGGCATCACAGAAGACCAACTGAAACATCAGTATTACGAAAAGCGATTTGCTGGAGCGGTCAGGCTGCTTGATATTCCCGGCGAAACACCACAAAACCCTCCAGCACAGCAGGATGCAACAAAAGGGGCGACAAAACCATCCTGATTACAGTTATCTTCATCAAATTTTTTATCGTCTGAGCTAACCATTGATATACTTTCAAATGAAAAGAACAGTTATGCTTGCATTGATTGGCTTGTCTATACCACTCAGTTCCCAGGCAGTAGAATTTCGCACTCCAGGCACGGCATTAGGGATCGGTGGAGCAGGAGTAGCACGAAACAATGGTGGCTTGACGTCATATTGGAACCCGGCAGCGGGAGCGTTCAAAAACTCTCCGCTTGCAGTGGGTGCAGGAGCGGGTGGTGGCATAAAAGGCAGTGATGGATTGGCAGAAAATGTGGACCGGTTGTCCAATGTTGATTTTGGCAACATAAAAAGCTTCCATACGACATCGGTTGCTGATGTTGGTAACTTTGCCAAAACAATATCAATCATTGATGATATCAGCAAACGTAGTGGCAATATTTCAATTACAGGAGAAGTACCTGTTGGCGTTGCCATCAACAGTTTTTCTTTTGGCATCTTCGGAAATATATCAGGCTATATTCTGCCAGTAGCAGACATGACAAATATCCTGCCACAGGCCACTGTCACCAATGCGATTATTGATACAAATGCTCTGTTTACTGCACTTGCAGGTGCTGCGTATGCTCCTTCAGGATATTTTACAACAGCTCAGTTAGCGACTCTCGCAACAGCAATCCAAAGCAACTCTAACCCTTTGGCGCCACTTACTCCTGCACAATCCCAAAACCTGGCTAATGCCATTGACAACCAGTTACTCAACAGCTCTATTCCTGCAGATCAGGCCCTTTCCGCCTTGAAAGATACCGCACTCCCGATCCTGAAAAACAGTGGTACAGCAACATTTAACAAAAACACTACATCCGTATTAATCAAGGCAATACAGTACATTGAAGTTCCATTTTCTTACGGGTATCCGATAAAAGTCGGCACCAAAGGCACATTGGGTGTCGGTATCACCGCTAAATTGATCTCGGGAACAGTGTACCAGAATCAGGTGCTGCTGGCTAACAGAAGCGACAATAATCTCAATGCAAATGATTTGCTTGATGAGATCACCAATAACCAAAAGCGCTCAAGCGGTTTTGGTGTGGATCTGGGAGCATTGTACAGGTATGACAACTGGCTTGGGTTAGGTCTTGTTGCCAAAAACATTAATTCGCCAAAGTTTACCGGGCCTGACTATTTTAAACCCCAGTACAATAACTTAACAAACAAAGTTGAAGTAACTCAATGGACCCCCGGTGAAAGTGTTGAGTTAAAGCCCCAGGTTCGCGCCGGTATAGCCGCAGATGTCTTGAGCTGGGTAAATGTCGCTGCGGATCTTGATTTAACTGAAAATGAAACCATTGCTCCCGGGACCCTCATTGGAAGCTCGATCAAAAGCAAAAACTTTGGCGGTGGAGTCGAAATACATCCTGTGTCATGGCTTAAAGTGCGCGGAGGCGCATACAAAAACCTCTCCGCCTCAAACGGAGGTGGTGTATTAACCGCAGGGTTCAAGGTTTTCTTGCTCGATGTTGATGGCGCTTTTGCTACCAATACCTTCAAGATTGATGGCAGGGAACTGCCACAAGAAGTTCAGATTAATGCCTCGCTGAATTTTTCATTCTGATCAACAACTGCTTATCCCTGCATATCAGAAGCTCCTTTGTCTTTTGTAATAGACCTTGAGGGCTTCTGAATCAATCCTGATGCGGAAACATCTTCTGCACAACGGATAGGAGTGTGTTGATTGAAAAGGGTTTCTGGATAAAGTTTGCTCTACCCTCAGTCGCCCGCCTGCACGGCATGGTGTCGGCCGTATAGCCAGACATGAAGAGTGTTTTCATCTGTGGCCTTGCCGATGAAAGCTTCATGGAGAGGTCGCACCCATTCATCTCCGGAAGGACAACGTCGGTCAACAGCAGATGAATTTCACCACTATGGCTACTGGAAATATGGATTGCATCACCTGGCGTAGCGGCTGTAAGAACCTCATATCCATTATTTTCAAGCATCAGCTTGCAGATATTCAGAATATCCGGCTCATCTTCAACAAGCAGTATTTTTTCTTTCCCATGAAATGAAGGAGATTCCGATTGCTGTCCCTTATCCGGCTCAGCATAACCTGAGTGCCGGGGCAGCCAGATTCGGAATGTTGTTCCCTTCCCCTTTTCACTTTGGCATTGAATACCAGCCTTGTTCTGTTTGATAATGCCATAGATAGTCGAAAGCCCCATACCTGTGCCTTTGCCTACCGCCTTTGTGGTAAAAAATGGTTCATAGATGTGCGGTAAATCCTTTTTTTCAATACCACAGCCATTATCGCTGACCGCCAGCATAACATAGTCGCCCGGTTCCTTGCACGGATGACCAGCATTGCACTCCACCTTGTCAATGAACACACGAGAAGTTTCGATGGTAATTCTGCCTGAACCATGTATGGAATCCCGGGAATTGACACAAAGGTTACCCAGAATCAACTCGATTTGTGTTGGATCAATCTTTACCAGAGTGCGCTGGCTCTCAGGAATCCATACCAGTGAGATATTTTCTCCGATCAACTGCCTCAGAATGGCAAGCATCCTTTCAATGATCAGGTTCAGCTCAAGCACCACCGGCAAAACCGTCTGTTTTCGAGAAAAGGCAAGAAGCTGGGTAGTAAGCCCTGCAGAGTGTTCCGCCGCTCTGAGAATTGCCTGCAAGTTCCTGATCAACGACTCATCTGCTACTTTTCTGGTAAGAGCCAGTTCAACATTACCAAGAATCACTCCCAGCATATTATTGAAATCGTGAGCAATTCCACCAGCAAGCTGACCAACCAGCTCCATTTTCTGTGCCTGCAACAAAGCTTCCTGCATTTTCTGTTCTGAAAGTTCCGCACACTTGCGTGCAACAGTATCTGACACAATAGTGCCCAGAGCACTAACCATTCTGGAATCATCATCATCGTAATCAAAAGACTTATCCCCAAGACAGAGAATAGCAGCAGCAGAGGTACCCTGCATTAAAGGAACAACCAGCGCACGCCTCATATCCCTGCAACTGTCCGACAAACCATAAGCTTCGTAATCATTATAGGTTAATACACTATACGGTTCGCCGCCATATTGCTCTCCTTCGGGTAACAACAGGTCACTGACCATTGCGTACACTCTCTCCTCCTTTCCTTGCAAACCGGATAAACAACGTAATGAAAGTGAAATATTATCATCAGAAACTAATTGACAAAATCCCCTGGGGCTCCCTGTCTGACACTGTGCTTCGTCAAGTGTTGCTCTCAGCAACTCCTCCACAGAGTATGTATCACCCATATTGAGAAGACGCAGACGAAAGGCATTAAGAGCTTCAAACCGCTTTCGTTCTGTAATATCAATTCCGACAGCGATCATATACGGACAGTTGTCAATCATTATCCGTCGACCAGTAATCATCCTCCATTGATACTTTGGTCCGCCGCACAAAAAAACTCTCCCTTCAGCAGTTACTTCAATACCAAGATCAAAAATATTACGCATTGAGTCGACAGCAAATGCCTTATCGTCCGGATGAAAAATATCCATCGCATCGGCATTGAGCATCTCACTTTCCGGTTTGCCGATGATGTTATCCCGAAAATAATCGTTCCAGCACACCAGTCGGCCATGGACATCACAGATTGAGAATGAACCAGGAATGCTTTCAATAATGGCCTTGCCGAAAACCCCTTCATATTCCATGTTCCTTTTGGTATCAGGCATAAGAATTTCGTTTTCATTAAACAACTACCAATGCTAATGTACATATTAAAACGATAAAACGGATGTATTTTTTCATTAACATATCAAGGTTATGCAGATAATGAACCGAAAGATGGCTCATAACCTCCATAAAATTACTTGTAGAAAAGAATAATGATGGCTTATCTTGCCGTACTTGAATTTTCTGCTCCAAAATCTTGTGATGAATTGAGTATTTTCAGCGACTGACACACCAAACATGGGTATTACAAGATGCCAATACACCAATAGTATCTATGAAATTCTTGTTTAAACGAGCTTTTATTTTTCTGATATGGGTCAGTGTCGCCGTTGCTCTCTCTTATTTAAGTCTCGGCATTCTGGTTTCCCACTATGCCGATACACCAGTAAAATCTGATGTCATTATTGTGCTGGGAGGCGATAATGGACTTCGAGTGTACAAGGGCGCTGAGCTGTACAAGGCAGGTTTTGCCGGTCACATCATCTTGACAGGTATTGATGAACGGTTTTACCGTCCAAATCACCCAAACTGGCGGGAACGCCGCATGAGGGACCTGGGAGTCCCAAAAGGAGTTATCATGGTTGATGCCAAATCAGGTACAAGCTGGGAAGAGGCTGTCAACACATCAAACACAATGGAGAAAAAAGGATGGAAAAGTGCGATTATCGTAAGCGACCCTCCGCACCTGCTCCGTCTTCATCAGACATGGAGCAGGGCGTTTCATGGATCGTCAAAACAGTTTATTCTGGTACCAACAGAGCCAAAATGGTGGCACCAGATTTTGTGGTGGAGAAATGAGAAAAGCTACCAGTTTGTCATCAGTGAGATCAAAAAAAATCTCTTCTACGTCGTGGTACACTATTGAATAAAATTACGCACCAGCCATCATGGCTTCAACATCAGCCGCAACAGTTCCAACAGGCTTGATTCCAAACTTCTCGACCAGTGCTGCGGCGACATTTGGTGTAAGAAATTCGGGAAGTGTCGGCCCAAGGCGAATACCTTTTACTCCAAGATAGAGCAAGGCAAGCAGTACCGTCACAGCCTTCTGCTCATACCAGGCAATGTCAAAAGAGATTGGCAGATCGTTGATGTCTTCAAGAGCAAAAACCTCTTTGAGTTTCAGGGCAATCACGGCAAGCGAGTAAGAGTCATTACACTGACCGGCATCAAGCACACGGGGAATGCCTCCGATATCGCCAAGCCCAAGCTTGTTATAGCGGTACTTGGCGCAACCAGCAGTCAGAATAATGGTATCATTGGGCAATGCCGCTGCAACATCGGTATAGTAACGGCGTGAAGCATGTCGCCCATCACAACCGGCCATCACGATAAAACGCTTGACAGCTCCAGATTTCACCGCATCCACAACCTTGTCGGCAAGCGCAAGCACCTGATGGTGAGCAAAGCCCCCGACTATCTCTCCATTTTCAAGCTCCACCGGTGATGTACAGGTTTTGGCAAGAGCAACAAGCGCTGAAAAATCTTTCTGTCCACCTTCAGAACGAGCGGGAATATGTTTCAACCCCGGATAACCCGCCATGCCTGTGGTAAACATTCTGTTGCGATACGCTTCACGAACAGGCACAATACAGTTGGTTGTCATGAGAATCGGCCCATTGAAAGATTCAAACTCCTTGTCCTGCGACCACCATGAACCACCATAATTGCCAACGAAATGTGAATATTTCTTGAAAGCAGGATAGTAGTGCGCCGGAAGCATTTCGCAGTGGGTATAGACATCAACACCTGTTCCCTCTGTCTGTTTCAGAAGATCCTCCAGATCACGCAGATCGTGACCTGAAATCAGGATACCGGGATTCTTTCCGACACCGGTTTTTACCATGGTAATCTCCGGGTGCCCATAGGTTTCAGTGTTAGCCTTGTCGAGCAGCGCCATTGCCTTGACAGCAACACCTCCCGTTTCCAGTACAAGGGCGGTCAGCTCGTCAACCGAAAGATCTTTGGTGAGAGCGGCAAGCCCTTTAACGTAAAAGGCATAGATGTCGTCATCGTGATAGCCGAGTACGGCGGCATGATCGGTATAGGCTGCGAGTCCCTTGATACCGAAGAGCACAAGGCTTTTCAGGGAGCGAAGGTCTTCGTTTTCACTGAGGCTGTCGAGACCCACAGAGAGTGCTTTAGAAAGAAAATCCTCTTTCGAGCTGCCACTCCACTGAGCGGCATCATGGGCAGGTTTCTGATCCTGTGCAGAATTCAGCTCATCACGCAAGGCAAGGGTTTTCAGTATCTGCACAACAATAGCATCTTCATCAAAGTTGGTATTGGTAACAGTGACAAAAAGCGACTCACTGATAAGCTGGCCAACTTTTCTTGATACGCCATCAGGCAGTTGTACAGCCGAAAGCGCAAGCCCTTCAGTTGCATAGACAAGTACATCCTGAAGTTTTGCGGTCAATTCATCCTTTCCGCACACCCCTCTTGCTCTGCATCCGGTGCCATAAATGCTCTCCTGACATTGGTTACAAGACATTCCCATCGTTTTCTCCTCCATTATTGATTGTTATGTTTTATATTCGGCAACAGTCGGATTGCCAATCTTCTATCCTCAAGAGCACCCACACTATCGCCTTTTTTCCCCCTCAATAAAGCCCTGTTCAGATATGCTGTGCGTAACATCCACAGGTTTTTTGGTTTCCGTTCAATGATCTCAGTGAAATCCTCAATTGCGCCATCCAGGTCACCGGTTTCAACTCTTGCCATACCACGATTACCGTAGGCATTAACCGCTTCACGAAATCGAAGACCAAGTTGAAGCGCCATCGTATAATCACTGACCGCTTCATCAAACTCCCCGCAACTTGCTCGATCATTGCCCCTGTTATACCAAGCCTCCGCATTCTCTGGATGCTCCAGAATAATCCTGCTTATCTCACAAGCTGTACCCCGATAACCACCCATCGCATCCTTCAGCATATCGTCATTATTTACTTCAATTATACAGCATTTAAACCCACTCCTCCGACAAAATCGCGCCCTGCAGGCTGACAACCACCTTTTTCACCGGCACCTTGCGCTGCGCATTGCGAAGCGCCTCTGCCACAATAGACATCAACCCGCCACAACAGGGAACCTCCATAATGGCCACCGTAATAGTATTGAGACGAGCCATATCAATCATGGCTTTAAGCTTCTCAACATACATCTCCATATCGGAATCAAGTTTGGGGCAGGCAATCGCCAGACTTTTGCCGCGCATAAATGACCCATGGAAATCCCCGACTGCAAAAGCGGTGCAATCGGCAGCAAGCAACAGATCGGAACCCTGGAAATATGGTGCTTGCGGTGAAACGAGATGAAGCTGAATCGGCCAATGACGAAGAGCACTCTCAGCACCCACAGAAGGCGCAGCACTACTGATTCCCTTTTCACCAAAATCCATCATCCGGCTCCCCGGGCATCCCCCCTCATGATGGAGGTGACGGGGATGCGCATTTTGGGCGACAGATTGTGCACCTCCCTCCTGTTTCAGAGGATTGGCAATGGAGTTCTCTTCAAGATATTCCAGCGCCTGCTGCAAAAAATCACTTTGGCCATGATCGGCAAGATGGCGCAGATGCGCGGCAATAACATTGGTGCCACCAGGAACAATACTCTCCTGCATCACCCTTTTTTCATCATAAGGCTCAGCTTCACGACTCTCTATCGTCATCGCTCCAGTCGGACAATGACCAAGGCATGCCCCAAGGCCATCACAAAACAAATCGCTTATCAACCGGGCCTTTCCATCAATAACCTGCAACGCACCCTCGGGACATCCCGGAATACAATCTCCACAACCTGTGCATCGTTTCTCATCTATTGTAATAATCTCTCGTTTCATTTTTCATTACTCCTCTTTTAGTATTGTAGAGTCAGGCTTTTCTCCGTCAGTCAACGCTGGCATCAGATTACTTGCCGCATTGAGCTTCCGAAGAAGCTTCCCTATCGTTACCTGCTCAAATTCGTCACTGACCACCTGCTCAATCCGCATGATTTCGTGACGAAGCACACATCGTGAACGATTGGCACAAAGCTGCTTACGAAACATGCACTCCGACACTTGGACCGTCCCCTGAAAAATCTCAATCAACTGCTTGACACCAATCTCATCAGGCTCTTTTGCCAGCATAAACCCACCCTGAACACCCTCCTTCGACACAATCAAACCGTGACGAATCATCTCCTGCAACACACCCCGGAGAAATTGGTAGGGCATATCCTGCTCAACGGCAATAGACCTGACTGAAACATAACTGCCCCGTTTAGCTCCGAGCATCAAGAGAGCCCGTATCGCGTAATCCGTTTTTTTTGTCAGTACTTTCATAGCTTTTCTTAATTGATATAAATATAGTATCAGTTAGGGGCAAAAACAAAATTTATTATTGGGGGCGAGAGAAAGTTCTACGCCTCGATACGCGCTGCGCGCTACTCGGCGACCGGAGTACCCATGATCGGTCGCTGAGTTGGCCACAGGCCGTATCGAAGTGCTACTCGGCGACCGGGGTGTCATCACCTGCTGCCGCTTCAGCAACAACTTCTGGAGGAAGCTGGCGACTCACCTTGGCGCCAAGCTTTCGGATATCTTCAACTCTGCCGATAAGGTTTCCCCTTCCCTCCTTGATACGTTTCAGCGCTACATCAAACGAATCAGACGCGCCGGCAAGTCGTTTACGAGCCTCCATCATGGCATCGAAAATGAGCAGAACCTGATCGTAAATCTTGCCCGCTTTTTCCGCAATCAGCTCGGCATTGCGGTTCTCGTTCTCACGCCGCCAAATCTGGGCAATGAGCTTTAGGGTAATCATCAACGTCGTCGGACCGCACAGAACAACGTTTTTACCGGCAAGATTGTACATGATATCGGGATCAGCCTGCATCACAGCCTGCCAGGCAGATTCAAGAGGAATGCAGAGAATAACAAAATCAAGGGTACTGTTACCTCCGATGCTGCTGTACTCCTTCGACTGCAATCCTGCGATATGGCGACGCACTGACTGCACATGCTCCTTGAGGGCAAGAGTGCGCTCTGCATCCTCATCAAGGCTGCAAAAGCGTTCATAAGCGGTCAGCGACACCTTGGAATCAACAATAACTGCCTTGTTACCCGGCAACATCACCATAAAGTCAGGGCGCTTCAGGAAACCATCATCCTCCCGAAAACTCTCCTGAGCGGTATATTCACGCCCTTTTTCAAGCCCCGAAGCCTCAAAAATTCTCTCAATAATCATCTCACCCCAGTCGCCCTGCTTTTTCGAGTCACCCTTGATGGCACGGGCAAGGGTATTTGCCTCGTCACTCACCCTGCCGCTCAGCTTCTGCAATTGACGCACCTCTTCAATGAGCTGGCCCGACAGCGCCGTGTCTGTATAATGCACCTCCTCAATTCTCTTCCGGTAAGCCTCAAGCTGCTCGCGGAAAGGCTGCAAAAGAGAGTCCATCCGTTCGCGGTTCTCCTGCCCCAGCGCCCTCCCACGCTCCACAAAAATCCTGTTGGAGAGGTTTTCAAACTCTTTTTTTAATCGCGATTCCGACTCCTGCATCAATGCAATTTTTTCGGCTGCATTGCGCTGCTCGTTACTAAGGTCAGCCTCAAGCCGGGCCTGATAAATTTTAAGATCTTCAAGTTCCCGAAATTTCGATTCCAGCCGAATTGAGAGAGAGTTGGCCTCCTCCTCAACACGCTGGAGACGCTGAAGCTCAGCCTTCAAGGGAGCATCACGAACCATGCGATATGCCACAAAAGCAAGCAAGAGAAAAAGAGCGAGAAGAATCGAAAAAGAGAGCACTTCGACCATGATTGACAATGATGAAATAACTGGTTCGTTGATAACTTGTTCCTGAAAAATAAAAAAGAGAGCTAATATAAGAGAGTTTTGCCTGGTTAACATAAACGAACATTCTCCCCCAATTACAATGGTTTTGAATGACAAAACTCTACCGCACCCACCTACAGCACCACCACCTGTCTCGTTTTGCTGCGCACCTCAACTCCGGGATTCACCGCAGCAAACCGATGCAACGCCACAAGCTGGTCATGCGAAAGAAATGACCCCGGCACAAGAATACAGCGTTTTGGCATTGCGTAGTGAAGCCATGAAATAATCTGTTGCTGCTGTTTGTCACCGAAACGATAGAGCCAGAGAACTGCAATATCAGCTTTGAAGAGTTCCACCTCCTTCAGGCGGCTTGTGCCCGATACCATGAGCAGGGAGCGATTGCGGCTCCAGATTTTTACCACCTTCTCTTCGGGACGAACAATGACCATAGAGGGAAGAGTGAGCGTCGTATCGGACTGAAGAAGATGTTTGCGAGCGGGCACCTGCGCAATAAGGGAGTCCGGAGTATAAAACTGCACAACGGCGGTTGGGGCATTGAGGCCGTATTCCTCCATCTGCTGGACAAGACGCTTCTGGTCGCGAGTCGCCTTGCCGGCATCAATCAGCACGGTTTCGGTACCTGAAGAAAAAAGTGTGGCAAGATTCTTGCCGAGATTGACGGTCAGCATAGAGGGAGCAACAGACTGGGGTTGCAGGAAAAAGGAGTACCAGAAAAGCAGGTTTGCTCCAATGAGGATTGTCACCGCAACCTTGCCCCACACTTTTCGATTGATGAAATAGAGAGTAATACCAAGCATTGTATAGTAGATCCAGACCTCTGCAGCATCAAGTTTGATCGTGATGGATGCATAGGGTATCCGGCTGAACCAAAGGGCTGACTGAAGGGTAAGCTCTGCAAGAAAAAATGAGCTCGCGGCAAAAAATGATGCTGCATAACCGGAGACAAGGTTCACCAGCAACATCGGCACAAGGGCGTACATCAGCAGGGTAGAAAAGAGCACAACGGGAATATTGGCAAGAATGCTGATCACCGAAAAGGTGCCAAAATAGTAGGCGATGACAGGCGACACCCCGACAATGGCCGCCAGGGTAATCATGACGCTGCTGAGCAACGCTCCTGCAACACCCTTCAGAATCCCTCCCCCTTTTTGCGGCGAAGGGACAAAAATGGGATAAATCAGAAATATTGCCAGCACGGCACCATTGGTCATTAAAAATCCTGGATTCAAGAGGTCAAGAGGATTAGAGAGAAGAATCAGAATATCGGCAAGGGCAAGGGAATTGACGGGGTACATTTTCCTTCCGAGTACCTCCCCGCCAATCAACACCAAGGCCATAAAAGCAGCACGTTTTACTGAGGCTGAGTTGCCAGTCACGTAACAGTAGACCAGAAGGAGAAAGACAAAAAGCAAAAATGAAAGCCACCGTCCGATGGTGGTGATTTTCATTCGCTGGAGGAGAATCTGGATAACAAGGGCAAGTAACCCTACGTTCATACCCGAGACCGCAAGGATATGAGCCGTACCCGTCGTCTTGAAAGCTTCAAACACCTCATCAGACATCGTCTCGCGCTCTCCTGTAAGCACACCGGATGAGAGCTTTCGCTCCTGCCCCTCTGGAATCAGCTCCTCAAGGCTCTTCATAATATAATTGTAGGTGGGTTGCACAATGAACCGCTCAAACCAATTGAGCCTCGACGTGCCATCTGCCAGCACCTGCCAGGGGCCAGAACAATAGAGCTGAACCGAGATCTGTTTCATACGTGCAGCCTTGCGAGGATCATACTCTCCCCTGTTGGAAGACTCCGGAATAAGGTCGAGCTTCCCCTTCACCCGCACCATATCCCCACTCTGAACCCTGCTGGTGCCAGTCTGCCCTCCATTGCGCATGAAAACCTTCGCCCGGTCATGCAGCTTCACCGTCCTGCCATTATCAAAAACCTCTTCGACCTCCATAATCCACCCGGCGCCAGATTCGGAGAAATTTGGACGTCCGTCAATACATCCGTAAATCAACACGTTTTTACCACAAAAAGGCAATAGTCCATCACGAGGAGCATAGTCTTGCCGGTAAGCACTAAAGGTGGCAAAACAAAAAAACACGAAAAGAGTGTAGCTGAGAGCACTGAAAAAAAGAGGAAAAGAGGAGCCGCGATGCCTGGTGTGTTCAAAGAGAAGAGTGGCAAGAAGCGCTGCAAGGGCAAAAGCCGATAAAAACATCCACATTTCCAGCGGAACAGAGAGGTTTACCCCGGCCACAATCCCCGGAACAACCACAACAAGCAGCCGCACCGCTGGATAAGGTGCCATCAAAAACTGCTCGGGCAGCCGCAGCTCCTTTATATTTTTTACGTTAGGCACACCATTGTTTTTGTATATTCCCTTTTTTTTATCTCAAGCCTCCAAACGCTAACCGTCACTCTCTGCATGCTTGTCAAAGAAATTCTGGGCTCTGCTGCCAAACCTGTCTTCAGTTTCGAGTTCTTTCCCCCGAAAAAAGATGAAGAGTGGGAGCTGCTGTTCAAAACAATCACGGCACTCTCTCCACTCAACCCCTCCTACGTCAGTGTAACCTATGGGGCAGGCGGATCAACCCGTTCGAGAACCCATGATCTGGTCACAAAGATTCAGCAGGAGACAGGACTCACCGTTGTGTCGCACCTCACCTGCATAAGTTCCGACACCGACGAGACTGGAACCATTTTGCAGAACTACCGGGAAAACGGCATCAACAACGTCCTTGCATTGAGGGGCGACAAACCTGCCGGAATGGCCTCAATTGAAGATGCCATCAAGGATTTTCCACACGCCATTGATCTTGTCCGCTTTATTAAAACCAACTACCCCGACATCGGCGTAGGGGTGGCCGGATTTCCGGAAGGGCATCCCGAGACTCCGAACAGAATGAAGGAGATTGAGTACCTGAAAGAGAAGGTCGATGCCGGAGCTGACTATATCGTTACACAGCTCTTTTTTGATAATCGCGACTACTTCGACTTTGCAGAGCGCTGCCAGATTGCTGGTATTACCGTACCCATTATTGCGGGGGTCATGCCCATCAA
This sequence comes from uncultured Chlorobiaceae bacterium, assembly GCA_903866255.1. Taxonomy (GTDB): domain Bacteria; phylum Bacteroidota; class Chlorobiia; order Chlorobiales; family Chlorobiaceae; genus Chlorobium. The sequence goes on from CAIPMW010000084.1 coordinate 40,139, forward strand.
CACAAAAAAAGGGATCATCAGAATGTCGGAACTTGCACTTGGAGCGAGAATTCCCGCTCCACTTTTGCGAAAGGTGTTGGCGGCAGCAAACGATGCGGAGGTGGCCTCAATCGGCATTGAGTGGGCAACAGCGCAAGTTCAAGATCTGATTGACCATCATATCAAGGGGGTTCACTTCTACACCCTGAACATGGCCGATGCAACACTCAAAATCTTCAGGAACCTGCACCCATAAGCCTTACCACCTGTCAGAATAACTCATTCTGGACAAGCTGTTCAAAGGTTTCTCGTTTGCGAACAAGTTTCACCTCGCATCCGTTCACCATAACCTCAGCCGGGCGCAGCCTGCCATTGTAGTTGCTGCTCATGACAGCCGCATAAGCGCCGCACGACATCACCGCCAGCAGCTCACCCTCTGCAACAGCATCAATCTCCCGATGGCGGGCGAAAAAGTCGCTCGACTCACATATCGGCCCAACAATATCGGCAACAACGGTTTCACCATGTCGGGTCACAGCCTGAACTTCATGGTGCGACTGATAGAGGGCAGGACGAATCAGCTCAGTCATACCCGCATCAACCACAAAAAACTCCTTGCCAACATGGTTACGCTTCCTGTAAAGAACCTTGGTCAGCAGCACTGAAGCATTGGCAACAAGATAGCGTCCGGGCTCAAAAATTACCGTCACCCCTGCAGGCAGCAACATCGGTATAAGCTTCCCGGCAAAAGACTCAATCGGAGTTGCCGGTTTAAGCGGGTCATAGGTCACTGGAAAACCACCGCCGATATCAAGAAACTTGATCGCAAATCCCAGGGTTTTCGACAACTTGAAAAGAGCAAGCAGCTTTACCGTTGCTGCCACATAATATTCAGGATCAAAGATCTGCGACCCGATGTGCATGTCCAGACCAATAAGCCGAAGGTTCGCGAACTGAGCAAACAGCGCAAAAACCTCGGGAAGCTCCGCTTCATCAATTCCGAATTTCTCCTTGCTGTCACCTGTTGTAATGTAGGGATGGGTTTCAGCAGTCACATTCGGATTGATTCGTAACGCAACAGAGGCAATTTTACCCATCTCGCCTGCAACCCGGTCAATAGCCCGAAGCTCAGACAACGATTCAGCTTTGAGCATAAGCACTCCACACTCAAGAGAATACGCAATTTCTTCATGTTTTTTACCAACTCCCGCAAAAATAATTTTCTCAGGGGCAACGCCTGCCTGTAGTGCCCGATAAAGCTCACCAGCGGAATTGACATCGCATCCGCACCCAAGCTCAGCAAAGGTTCTGATAACATTGAGATTAAAGTTGGCCTTGACGGAATAGCAGGTAAAATGGGGTAACGCCTCAAACGCATGTTCAAAAGCCCTGTAGCTATCGATAAGGCTTTTTGCAGAGGTCACATAGAGAGGAGTCCCAAAAGTGCTTGCAAGCTCTTCAAGACGAACCTCTTCGCAGATAAGCCTCTTGTCGGTATAATGGAAATAGTTACTGTCAAGCACGATTCCGTAAACATTTAAACTGTTTTAAAGATGGAAAAAATAGCCTTTCTCCTCTCTTTTTCAAATAATGAGAGAATATCTTATTACAAAAATAGAAGTTACATCAACCTGAAACGATTTACATCGACATTAACTTTTACAATTCAATAATGACCCTAAAGAGAGAACCAACCCTTATGTTCTTTAAATATAAATATATAGGAACAAAGATAGAGAATCGTTTTGTTTGAAACAATAAAAATTTCTCTGTAAAACCCTTTTTTATACGAAGAAGCTTTATTTTTCAAGGAAATGAATAATTTAGTTACTTTTCTCCTGAGTAAAGATTGGTTGCAGGCTATTCGTAATGGTAATATTTTATCAGTGGGTTGTGTTCAGTAAAAATCTGAATTAATAATCTTGTGCGCTATCCCTCAGTATTTCCTCTGATTACGTACATCAGCAAATAATAAATTAACAGACCTGTCATGAAGAAGAGCAGAAATACTTCAGATAATTTCACAGAGATGCGCCAGCAAGCTGAAGAACATCTCAAGAGAGGGGTGAAGAGTGCTCTCAAATTCACCGCATCACCTGAAGAGATGCAACGACTTGTCCACGAACTGGCGATTCACCAAATCGAACTTGAAATGCAGCAGGAGGAGCTGCTTCAGGCGCGGGAGGAGCTGGAGGAGGCGCTTGAACGATTCACTGAGCTTTATGACTTTGCTCCGCTTGGTTATCTGACGCTTGCACGAGATGGCACGATACTCCAGGCAAATCTGACCGCCACAAAACTGCTTGGTGTGGAGCGCTCGTTGCTGGTGGGCGATCGCTTCGAAAGGTTTGTTGCAACTGAAGATCTTCCTTATCTTAACGCACTGCTTGAGAGTGTGTTCAAAAGCGATGGTCATGTTTCCTGCGAGGTTAAGCTTCACAATAATGAAGTATCTCACCTTCGGACCGACAACCCTCTTTTCCAGAAGAGATGCGCCTTGCCTGATCGAATGGTTCGCATTGATGCTGTCGTCAGTTGTGATGGTCAGGAATGCCGGGCGACAGTATCGGAGATATGCAAGGTTCGTGAAGTGCTTGAAAGGGATCACGCTTTGAACACATAAAGTGAGAGATTGTGTTACCTGAAAAATTTGTCTTATGAAAAGAGAGCCATCCAGCACCCGTAATACAAAAAAACCAGAGTATATCGGTGCCTTGCATGCAGCGGATCGCTCTTTCCCTGTTGTTGGTATCGGCGCTTCAGCCGGAGGGTTAGAAGCACTAGAGACTTTCCTGAAAAATGTTCCGTCTGGATGTGGGGTTGCCTTTGTGATTGTTCAGCATCTTGACCCGACCTACAAGGATATGATGGTTGAATTGCTTCAGCGGATTACCCTCATACCGATTGTTCAGGTCACCGATCGCCTGAAAATTCGACCGGGTCACGTTTATGTCATTCCTCCAAACAAGGACATGACGCTGCTGCACGGAATTTTGCATCTGCTTGATCCTGTAGAACCTCGAGGGCTGCGGCTGCCCATTGATCTCTTTTTCCGCTCGCTGGCCGACGACCTGCAACAGCATAGCATTGGTGTTATTCTCTCAGGTATGGGTTCCGACGGCAGCCTTGGCTTGCGTGCTATCAAAGAGAAAGGTGGTGGTACTTTTGTGCAGGAGCCCTCATCAGCCAAATTTGATGGTATGCCTCGAAGCGCCATTGACCTCTGTCCGCTTGATATCATTGCTCCTGTTGAGGAGCTTCCAGGAAAAATCCTTGCCTGGCTGAGACATATTCCTTTGGTTTTAACACAGGAACCTCCACTGGAAGAGAGACTGCTGAGCGGTTTGGAAAAAGTGATCGTTCTTTTGCGAATCCAGACCGGTCATGATTTTTCGTTCTATAAAAAAAGTACCATCTACCGCCGGATTCAACGACGTATGGGTATCCATCAGATTGAAAGGATTGCTGACTATGTCCACTTTCTGCAGGAGAATCCGCATGAAACAGTGTTGCTGTTCAAAGAACTTCTGATAGGAGTAACAAGTTTTTTTCGCGATCCGGCGGCGTGGGATGCTTTGAAACTCAGGGTGATCCCGTCACTTTTGGCCGTTCAACGGATCGGAGGGGTTCTGCGAGCCTGGTTGGCTGGCTGTTCTACGGGTGAGGAGGCCTATTCTCTTGCCATTGTTTTCAAAGAGGTGATCGAAACGGTTAAACCCGCCGGAATTTTCAGACTGCAGATATTTGCAACAGACCTTGATTCAGATTCTATCGACAGGGCACGTTCAGGATGTTTTCCCTTGAATATCGCTGCTGACGTTTCGCAGGAACGGCTCCAGCGATTTTTTGAACGGGATGATCATGGTTATAGAATATCAAGGGAGATTCGTGAAACGGTGGTTTTTGCGCCCCAGAATGTGATCATGGATCCACCCTTCACCAGACTCGACATTATTGTTTGTCGAAACCTGCTCATCTATCTGGAACCTGAGTTGCAGAAAAAGCTTCTGCCGCTTTTCCATTACAGCTTAAATCCCGAAGGAGTTCTTTTTCTCGGGAGTGCTGAAAGTATAGGCTCATTGACCAAGCTTTTTAAGCCGATTGATGCTCAACTTCGGCTTTTCACCAAGCTTTACTGCAGCATTCGGGAGCCTGTCGCGCTACCTTTTTCGTTTGCTCACACACTTCCCGCTCTTCAGACTATTGGGAACGATCAACTAAAATCACAAACGACGACCATCAACCTGCAGACAATAACTGAGGATCTTCTCCTGCAGCATTACACTCCTGCAGCGGTGCTAACTAATGACCAGGGAGATATCGTCTATATCAGCGGTCATACAGGCAAGTACCTTGAACCTGCTGCTGGAAAAGCCAACTTGAATATTTTTGCCATGGCTCGTGAGGGGCTTCGTCATGAGCTGAATCTTCTGCTCGGTAATGTACTCCAACAAAAAGGAGTTGTTACTAAACGTGGAGTGGAGATCGATTTGGATGGAGCCATCCATAGATGTAATCTGACACTTGAGTTGCTTGAAAAGCCTGATGCCTTGCGGGGTTTTGTTTTGATTGTTTTTACCGATGCTGAAAAGGTTTTATATGGTTCGGGAGAGGGTCAACCACCAGTTGCAAAGAATGGTGGAGACCAGCAGACATCACTTGAGCAGGAGTTGAGCAAAAAGCGGGATGAGATTCTGAGTATTCGTGAAGAGATGCAGACTTCACATGAGGAGCTTAAATCCACCAATGAAGAGATGCAGTCGGCTAACGAAGAGCTGCAGAGCACCAACGAGGAGCTCACCACCTCCAAGGAGGAGATGCAGTCCATGAACGAGGAGCTGCAGACGATTAACCACGAACTGCAGTCGAAGGTGAGTGACCTGTCGCAGGTCAACAACGATATGAAAAACCTGCTGAACAGTACCAATATCGCCACCATTTTTCTTGATGATGCGCTCAACATCCGTCGCTTCACCACTCAGACCACAACCATTTTCAAATTGATAGCCAATGATGTAGGTCGCCCCATAACCGATATTGTGACCGATTTACACTATCGCGCTTTGGCTGATGATGCCAGGGAGGTCCTTCGTTCTTTGGTATTCAGTGAAAAAGATGTATCAGCAACTGAGGGGCGCTGGTTTACTGTCAAGATCATGCCATACCGTACCAATGAAAACAGGATTGTCGGACTGGTGATAACGTTCACCGATATCACTGTTGCAAAAAAGCTTGAAGAGAGTCTGCGGGAAAGTGAAGAGCGTTTTCGAGCTGCAATTGAATGTTCGGATATCAATGTCGCTGCGGTTGACAAGAAACTCCGCTATACCTGGTTCTACGATTCTCATCATGAGTTCAATACGTCGGTTTCTATCGGAAAACGGGATGATGAGCTTCCTGACAGTCAGAATGCTGCCGAGCTTGTGGCGATCAAGAAAACAGTTATTACAACCGGGGAGACGGTACACAGAAATATGACAGCTTCCTGTTCAAACGGTTCTCTTCGCATGTATGATCTTGTTGCAAAACCGCAGCGAAATGCCTCGGATGAGATTGTCGGTGTGATCACGGTTGCAGTTGACAGCACTGAGCGCAAAAAGGCAGAGATGGCTCTGCAAGAGAGTGACGATCGTTTCAGTTTTTTGTTTGAGGCAATACCCTGTGGGGCTTTGCTTTTGGCGGTGGAAGGAAAAATTCTTATGGCAAATCAGGCGGCAGAACGTATTCTGGGGTTTTCCCGGGAAGAGATGCAGGGCAAAACATCGACTGAACTTCGTTGGAAAACCGTTTGGGAAGATGGTTCCGATTTTTCGTTTGAAGAACATCCTGCGTTTCTTGCATTGCGTACAGACCAACCCGTCAAAGATGTTGTGATAGGTGTTTTTCAACCTGGGTATAACTGCTGCAGATGGCTCAAGATCAGTGCCAAGCCGTGGTTCCGACCCGGAATGGAGACTCCTTCTCAGGTCTGCATGACCTTTGTTGCTACCCAATCTTTCCGGGCTCATTCTGGCAATAGTATAGCGCAGAATAACCCTTTATGACAAAGAAAAGAACATCTTCAGCCGATTTTGCTTTATTACGCCACCAGGCTGAAAAACATCTCGGTGCAACCCCGGAGAAACATCCAGCTTTTTCTACATCTCCTGCTGAGATGCAGAGGATTATCCACGAGCTGGCGGTTTACCAGATTGAGCTTGAAATGCAGCAAGATGAACTGCTTAAGGCAAGGGCTGAACTGGAGGAGAGTCTGGATTGCTACACCGCACTTTATGACTTTGCTCCACTTGGTTACCTGACGCTTGACCGGGAGGGAACAATACGCAAAGCAAATCTTGCTGGTTCAAGGCTGCTTTGTGTTAATCGCTCCCGTTTGAAGGGCGATCGTTTAGCTCGATTTATTGCAGAGGAATCTCTTACTGCGTTTAATACGATGCTGGTTCGAGTGTTAAGCACCAGAGAGCATGGTTCCTGCGAGGCTGTACTCCAGCTCGATGAAGCAGCAGCAGATCCTTTTTTATCCAGCAATGGAGCAGTATTGCAAAGCCGCACGGTTCGCATTGATACTGTCGTCAGCAATGATGGCCAGGAGTGCCAGGTAGTCTTGTCGGACATCAGTATGCAAAAGCAGATCGAACGCGAGAATAATGCGCTTCTTGCCCGATTGATTCAGACCAGAAAGACAGAGTCACTCGACCGGCCGGGTGGTAGCGCTTTTCGCAGCTTTAACCATCAGTTGCTGGATAAAGTTGTTCATTCGAGGATACGGTTCGCCGCTCTCTCTTACCTTTACACTGTTGAGCAGGCAAGTTTTGTCGAAATCAAAAAGCAGATCAAGACAACCGACGGGAATTTAAGCGTTCACCTGCGAATGCTTGAGTCTGCAGATTATATCAGTTGCAACAGGGATATCCAGGCAGGCAAGCCACAATCCATGTACCGTATAACGCAGAAAGGTCACCATGCCTTGATAAGTTACAAGGAGAGCCTCGCTTGTTTTCTTGGGGCATAAACCGGGAGTCCAACCCAAAAGCCCCGTGACAAGCGAGGCTTTTGGTGTGTTGAGAATTTTTCGCTGTTTAAAACAGAAATACACAGTATTTTTGCCTTCAAAAACGCGTTATCCAACCCAATACTCATATCCATGCAGTGCACCTTTAAACGGACATTCTTGCCCGTCCTGCTTGGATAAATGCGAGCAAAAACCATCTGTTTGATTGAGATTCACATTTCGATTACAGTGTTGTGTGTATACCTCATCCGAGACATCCTTCAGATTGTCAAAAGTTGATAAAAGTCCCCGGTACAAGATGTAATTTGCCACACGATCCCGAAAACCCCCGTCAGACTGAAGCATTTCTGCGATCACTTTTTTTGCTTGTTCAATCGACATAACCCCTCCACAATTTGTTCGGTTATAACAACACAAGGAAATCTTGCGTTGGCACCTCCCCCATCAAAGAACGTAAAGCATAAATTCCGGTTGAAGTGAGATTATTCAAGATTCCGGTTTGTCATGGTCAGGGAATATCTATTTTTTTTAAAAAGAGCCACCAACTGATTCTTATCCCCCTTTATCTGACATAATACCGCCCCGCCTAAACCAACTCCTTTTCATTCTGATTCAGCTTTACCTTCCAATGTACTTTAAATAATGAAAAATAAAAAAAGTTGATTGTTCAAAGCGATTGCCAATAAAAATCAGCCCGATCATCATCTGTGACAAGAGATAAAACGGGAAAATGAAACCGCTCGGAAACAGCTTTTCTCCTGTTAAGAGAGAAAGAATAAGCCACAGCTTGCAAAATCAGCTTCTTGAACTTATATTCAGAGCTGTTTACAATTTTCACACCTGATTGAATGTTATCATGGCAAAAGGCAAAGAGAATAGAATCGTTATCACACTTGAGTGCACTGAAGCGAAAAAAGAGGGCAAAACTGTATCAAGGTATACAACAACAAAAAACAAAAAGAACACCACAGAGCGCCTGATCCTGAAAAAATACAATCCAAACATGCAGCGCCATACCCTGCACAAGGAGATCAAGTAGGCACTTTATATCTTGTACAGGCATAAGGTAATGCCCGAATGGCGGAATTGGTAGACGCACGCGTTTCAGGGACGCGCGCCGCAAGGTGTAGGAGTTCGAGTCTCCTTTCGGGCACAAATAATATTCAAGAGCGAGATGCATGGGATGAAGCTTGACAACACAAGAGCAGCAGTAGTTAGTTCAACTCAGACCAGGTTATTCACATCCAACACACAGGTATGCACCTCTTCTGAAGAAGGTGCTTTTTTTATGCTTTAATAATCCAAAATTTCTGCCGAAGTGGATCATACCAAAATAAACCTCCTTGTCAAGCTTCAGCACCTTGATAATCAGATAGAAAGCATAGTCAGCCTTCAAAAAGGGCTGCCTGAAGAGATTGATGCCCTTGACGAAGATCTTCTCTTTACAATCCGCCAGATTGAGTCTCGAAAAAAAATTGCAGACGAACAGTTGACGCAGCGATCGCGACTCCACGATACCATCAACGATTGCAAAATAAAGATCCTGAACTTCAAGGAGAAGCAGACGCTCGCCCGCAACAACAAGGAGTATGACGCACTCTCAAAGCAGATCGAATATGAAGAGAAGGAGATCGCCCAAGCTGAAATTCAGCTTCAGGATATTGTGCATTCCGTTCAGAAAGCTCAGGAGATCCAGAAAAAGGGGCAGCAGTTGATTACCGAAAATCGCTATGACGAGATTTCCGAGGAGATGATGCCAGATGACGTATTGCGCCAGCAACTCGAAGACCTGAAAAAACAGGTTGATCAGAAAAGGGAGGAGCTGGAGAGCATTGTTATTGAAACCGCCGAGGATGTTGATTCACTGAAGCTGAAAGTGGAAAGACAGCGCACCCATATTGAAACAGAGGCCAAACGACTGCTCGACAAGTATGACCATCTCAGAAGCGGCACCTTGCGCAACGCCGTCGTAAAGCTTAACCGGAACGCCTGCTCTGGTTGCAACACACGAGTTCCAACCAATCGTCACACCATGATTGTGCAGGGCGGCTTTTACCTCTGCGAGTCGTGCGGACGCATTGTTGTTCATGAGCGGCTTTTTGAAGAGGCCGAAGGCTGATTGTAAATACGTTACACCCGTTCTTTGTAAAGCTGAAATCGCAAGTGTGCAGTCGCCGTGCAGCGTCAAGGTTGCGCAGAGGAAAGTCCGAACTTCACAGGGCAGGGTGCCGGTCGAGAGCTGCAAGGCTCAAGCCCGGGGATGACGGCGCAAGCCGGTTATCACAGAGAGTGCAACAGAAAACAGACCGCCCCGAATTACCAATGGTAAAGCGGAGTAAGGGTGAAACGGCGGTGTAAGAGACCACCAGACAGTGCAGCAATGCACTGTGCTTGGCAAACCTCCCCGAAGCAAGGCTAAATAGGAAAGCTTTCCCTCCCGGGGGAAAAGAGCGGCCCGTTCAATTCCGCAAGGAGAGTTTTCGGGTAAGCCGCATTAGATAAATGGCTGCAGCTTTACCCGGTTTTTCGGGTAATCCACAGAATTCGGCTTATAGCTTTCGGTTTCAGCTTTTTTATATCCGGCGGAAAACGTTAAAAACTCACCGCACTTGCCCTTGTAACTTGCTTCCGCATCAGCTCCATCCAACCAGCACCAGAAATTTTTTCCGCCAGCGCAACCACAACATGCTGTGGCACAACGGCAAGATCAGGATTTCTTCCAAGCCCCTGCACACACGAAGGACAGTTCGTCAAGATGACCGCCCCACTCCTTCCCTGCATCGCCTCTGTTATCGCATCCCGTTTGCGGTGAAGCATGGAATCGGTTATGTCCGGTCGCGAAAGCGCCAGCGTTCCTGCCTCCGAACAGCAGTGTAACACTGCGGTCACCCGTCCAAACCCGCCAATATGGTGAAGTGTCTCCCGAGCCTTGCCCGAAAGAGAATCGTGACAGGGAGCGTGGTAGAGATAATCACCATCGCCATTGAGTTTCAGCCCTTTTTCAAGAGCATAAGCTGAAATATCCGTGATCTTTCCGCCAAACAGCTTGCCGGTCTCAATAGCATCGAGCCCCTCCATACAGGTACCACAGCTCACCACACAGCCTTCAAAATCGAGGTAGGAGAACATCTCCCTGATCTGGCTGAAAAGCACGGTATTAAGCAGTACAATGCTCGAATACTGATCAGTTTTGGCATTGACATGCGCCGGAAAGCCGCAGCAAAGGAACGGGGGTGGAAGCACTACTCTCGTGCCAAGCTCAAGCAGAACATGAAGTGCCGCCATCGAAATAGTCGAGTTCATCCGCTCGGAACCACATCCCGGAAAATAGAAAACATTGCCTGTCACCTCTCGGGAAGGTTCGAACACCAGTACCTGATCCGGGCCACACTCCGGCAGCAGATCGCGAAGCGTCTCTTCAGGCACCGGCGGCACCGGGGAGCGCAGCAGGCGAAGCGGATAGAATCGCGATGGATCATTTTCAGGCTGCAACGGAGACGAAAGCTTGTTGCCTGCCCGCTGGGCAGCACCGCCCATCCTGAGCACTGCCTTTCGGAAAAGCGCATTGAAGGCAGGCGAACGACTGTCGAGATAGCGCAATGTCAATTCCGTGACTGGCGACGAGTGCTTGAAGCCCCACTCCGAAAGGATTTCACGCTCAAGCACCGAAACCTCACCGGTATCAATATCAACCGGGCAAGGTTTGAGACATTTATGGCAGATCGTGCAGTGGTCGGCCACCTCTTCAAGCCACTGCAGGAGGGCAAAATCGGTGGTACGCTCGCGCTGGGCATCAAAAAGAAGCGCCTCAATCAGCGATCCGATGGCAAGATTCTTGTTCCGTGGATGGTAAAACATTCCTCTCGCTGGATAATAAACGCAGCAATCGGTCTTGCATTTGCCGCACCGGATACAGTAGTCAACCTTTTTCGAGAGCACCTCAATCTGGGCTCGCTTGAGAATATGCGCCTCAAGTTCAAGCAGATTGAATGATGGTGTAAAAATATGATTAAGCGCATCATAATCATCAAGCTTGCCGGGATTCATGATCCCCTTCGGATCAACTTTGCGCCGATAGCGGGAAAGCTCTTCAACAATGGCCGGATCAAGATATTTCAGCTTGGTGACACCGATCCCATGCTCGCCAGACACCACTCCGCCAAGAGTGACAACCTTCTCCATAACATGGTCGATCACCTTGTCGGCACGCTCAAGCATCGGACGGTCATTCGAGAGAACCGGCACGTTGACATGCACGTTGCCATCACCCGCATGCATGTGCGTCGCCAGCACAATGCGCCGGTCGCGAACATAATGATAAGCGCCCTCCAGTGCTGCCTCCATCTCGGGATAGCCCTGCACCAGTTCACCCAGCTCTCTGGCCAGCTCCTGCACCACAGCGAGAGAACGAAGAGAGTCGTACGGCTCCGCTACAATTCTCTCTTCAAACTTATGGCAAAGTTCAAGCCCGGCAGGAATCTTGGAGGTAAACTGGCCGCCATCCCCTTTCACTTTTGCTGTCGAAAGAATATCCCCTGCACGATGCACAAATCGACGCTGAGCATAGCGCTCCTCATCAATATTCAGCTTGTCGATAAAACGGGCAAACTCGGCAAGAGCCTCAAGCGGAATGACAATATCCTCGTTCAGCTTGAAGGCATTGGTTCTGCGGGCAATCGCGCCAAGCTTTTTACGGTCAGCCCAAAAGCGGACTCCCTCCGCATTATCCCTGGCCAGAAACATCAGCGTATTCGGATGCGGCTCAAGCAGACGCTCCACTCGCTCCACACCACTCTGCACCTCCGCCACACTGTGGCCAGCAATATCAATCAGCAGCACCGCTTTCGGCGTCTGGGCACGGGGTGCCTTCACCTTATAATCAATAGCCCGTATATACTCATCATCAAAATGCTCAAGCGCCAGCAGCGCCTCGCGATTTTCAGAAAGGAGCGGGAAAATTTTTGAAAGCTCAAGAATCACCCGACTTGCCTCGTCCATATCGGGCCCAAAAAACTCAAGACAGAGGGTACTCTTTTCAGGATACTTCGGATAGAGCACAAAAGTGGCTGAAGTTATGACTCCGTCAGTCCCCTCCTTCTGAAGACCCGGCACTCCCCCGAGCGCTTTATTGGTAATATCCTTCCAGAGCCCTTTTTTCCGAATATCGGTGCCAAGCAGCTCAATGCGATCAATCCTCTTGCCCGACTCACTCCACACCTCAAAGGTGACCGTATCCTCATGCAGAATTTTACGCAACCGGTGATCAACCCGCTTCACAATCCAGTTCTCCCCGGAGGGCATCGCCATGCGCCACTCAAGCAGGTTGTCGATGCAGGTTCCCCAGCGCACGGCCATCTTTCCACCGGCATTTTCAGCAATATTGCCCCCAACCGTGCAAGACCACTCACTTGTCGGATCAGTAGCAAACACAAGCCCATGCTCATCAGCCTCCTCCATCGCGCTCTCCGTCACCACACCCGCCTCAACAGCAATCACTGAGGCCTGCGCTATCTGCCCATTGTCGAGCTGAAATTCACGCACCGAAATACCACGACTGCGGTTCAGCTTCTCCATATTGATAATCACACACTTAGACCTCAGAGGCACCGCCCCGCCAGTCAACCCGGTGCCAGCGCCACGAGGAATAACATGCAGCCCGAGCGCAGCTATTGCGGTAATCAGCGGCGCAACCTGACACTCCTCATCGGGTGTCACCACCGCCGATGGGAGATGAAGTCTCCAGTCCGTAGCATCAGTGGCGTGTGCCGCAAGAGAAAAGGGATCAAAAAGCACATTTTTGGCGCCGACCACCGCACCAAGTTCACGCTTCAAGCGACGGCGAAGTTCTGGTGTCTTTTCGACTGCTGACCGAAATCGCTCGAGCTGCTCACGCACAGCGCCAACAATGGTCGAGACCCTCGTTTCGCCATTAGCCGTTTCAGCAATAGTGTCAAGCTCATGAAAAGCCCTCTCAAACAGGCGACGTCGTCGGGCGAAAGAGTTCACCAGCTCCTGAAAAAGATAAGGGTTCCGGCGATGAATGAGAATCTCACCGATAATTCCCATAAGCAGCCGCGATGACCTTCCGGTAACCCGCAACTCGCGAAGCTCTTCAAGCATCTGCACAATATCGGCTCCAAGCAGAAACGATATTGCCTGCCTGTCGCCAGCAGAGGTATAGTTAAAAGGGATCTCACGCGGAACAATCGTGGCTGGTTTCACCGTATCTTGACCTGTTTTTTTAATACAAAGCTTTATTTTTATGAACACAAAGTAACAAACCATAAGCAAAGGTTGATGATATTGGGGAAAAAAGGGAGAATGGAGCTGATGGAGGTACCGGGGTATCAATGATATACCTTGAGAGATACCGTCATTCGATGTATACTGAAGCAATTATTTATTAGAGAATAGTTGAACGACTGTACGACCGATTTTCCAAATAGATCCCAAAGGGTATCAATCATCCCCCCCAACAGCCACTATGCAGAAATCTCGAATATTTTGCATAAAATTAATGAGGGTGAGCGCTGTTTGGCTGTGGCCCAAGAAGTTCTGCCCCTCTGTGACCAAGCGCAGCTTGCGGGTAAGAAATGTGCAGTCAACAGCAATATATTTCCGGGAATTGAAAAGAGGGTAAGTCATTCCGTAACCAATAACCATCAACAACCATGCGGCTTTTTGAGAAAACAGCGCTCATCACCGGAGCGGCGGGAGGAATTGGAAGGGCTGTGGCACTCTGTTTTGCTGGGGAGGGAGCCACAGTGATAGCCAGCGACATCAATGGAACTGGATGCGCTGAAACTCTGGTGCTTCTTGAGCAAAGCGGGGGGAGTGGCATCTCGGTGCCGGTTGATGTCACCAAAGAGGTGGAGATTCGGGAGCTCTACCGCCACATCAGGGAACGATACGGGAGGCTTGATATTGTGGTGAACATTGCCGGTGGCGACTGTGAACCCTCTGCCGAAGTTGAGGAGATTGATTATTTGAACATGAGCGCCAATCTTGATCTGAATCTCAAATCCTGTATCATCTCCTGCCGGGAAGCTGCACGGTTGATGAAGCCACAAGGTTTTGGCAAAATTGTCAACATGAGCTCGCTGGTCTATCGCGGGAGTCCCAACCAGTTTTCATACTCAGCCGCCAAAGGGGGGATTTACGCCTTTACCCGATCCCTTGCCCTTTCGCTCGGTCGCTACGGTATCACCGCCAATGCCCTTGCTCCAGCACTGGTTGAGGTACCAGCCTTTGTGGCAGCATTGGGTGCTGAACGGTGGGAGATGCTCCGCAAGGAGTGCTCACAACGCTACCCGCTTGGCCGGGTCGCAACGCCGGAGGATGTTGCCCGCTGCGCCCTTTTTCTTGCCTCCGATGATGCCGCCTTTATTACCGGCCAGATTCTGGAGATTTCGGGAGGTGCGAGGCTTTGATGGTTACGTCCGGCTTGGCCTTAAAACAAGAGACGCGGGAACATTCTTCGGGCATAAACCACAATACAAAAAAACAATAAGGAGCATGTATGACCTCAACAAAAACAGTGCTGATTGCCGGAGCATCAGGATATCTCGGCAGATATGCCGTCAGGGAATTCAAGGAGAGGGGCTACCATGTCAGAGCTCTTGTGCGTGATCCTGAAAAAGTGAAAACAGTTGGTGCGCACGGAGAACCGGCAGTTCATAACATCATTGATGAATTTGTCATTGGCGATGTGACCGCACCAGAAAGCATCAAGGGGATATGCAAAGGCGTTGATATTGTCTTTTCGGCGCTTGGTCTGACAGCTCCTCACCCAACATTCACCAGCAATGATGTGGATTACCTTGGTAACAAACGAATACTTGATCAGGCAGTCAGCGAAAAAGTCTCACGGTTTATCTATGTCTCCGTCTTCAACCAGGATAAAATGGCGGAGATTCCATCAATCAAGGCACATGAGCGTTTTGCTGCTGATCTGAAACAATCGGGCATCTCATGGGCGGTTATACGACCCAATGGATATTTTTCTGACATGGGACGTTTTTTCTCAATGGCTCAAAGTGGTCATATCTTCATGATCGGTGAAGGGGAGAAAAAAATCAATCCGGTTCATGGCGCTGATCTCGCAAAAGTCTGCGTCGATGCTGTGGAGGGCGAATCCCGTGAAATTCCTGTCGGAGGCCCGGATGTCTACACTTTCAGAGAGACTATGGAGTTGGCCTTCCATGCCTGCGGCAAAACGCCGTGGATAACATCGCTCCCCTTCTGGCTGGCCGAAGGTGGCCTCAATGTCACAGCCATTTTCAACCGGAATCTGGCCGATCTCTTCTCATTTGCCATTGAAGCGCTCAAATTCGACCATATTGCCCCTGCTCATGGCACAAGACATCTGAAAGATTTTTTTGCTGAACTTGCCACAAAAACTCACTGACAGCCAAAACTGTCATGGCATCATTCACCAGAGAGAGGTTACGCAGCTCGCCCTCCTCTCTTTTTTTAAGCGTTTACCGCTTTTTTCTAACTATCTAATTCAATACCTTGGGAATCGATTGGAAAGAGCGAAGAGAGAGAGGACTTCGCTCTTTTTCAATAAACTGAAATTTTAGCGTTTACAGTTTCCATGTTGAAAATTTTTGAAAAGATCTTCGGATCAAAGCACGACAAGGATATCAAGAAAATCCAGCCCGTTATCCAGCGCATCAACGAGTTACAGGGTGCCTTGTTATCGCTCAGTAACGATCAGTTGAGGCTAAAGGGCCAGGAGTTAAAACAAAAAGTCCGCAATGTTCTGGAGCCTCTTGAGCAAGAGAAAAAAAGTCTCCTGCTCAAACTTGATAATCCTGATATCAATCTTGATGAGGTTGAAACCATAAATACAAGACTTGATGCTCTGGCTGAAGAGTATGAAGCAACAACACGCAGTGTACTTGACGACCTTCTCCCCGAAACATTTGCACTGGTCAAAGAGACATGCGTTCGTCTGAAAGGGCACACCTACCAGGTCATGGGAAGAGAGATGGTATGGAACATGGTGCCTTATGATGTTCAGCTTATCGGCGGGATGGTTCTCCACTCAGGAAAAATTTCCGAAATGGCCACCGGTGAGGGAAAGACCCTTGTCTCTACCCTGCCGGTATTTCTCAATGCTCTGACCGGAAGAGGTGTCCATGTCGTCACCGTTAATGACTACCTTGCACAGAGAGACAAAGAGTGGATGAACCCCGTCTTTGAATTTCACAATGTCTCCGTAGGTGTTATTCTCAACAGCATGATACCAGAGGAACGTCGCGAGGAGTACCAATGCGATGTCACGTATGGCACCAACAATGAGCTGGGCTTCGACTATCTGCGCGACAATATGGCCAACACCCCGGAAGAGATGGTGCAACGAAATTTCTATTACGCCATTGTTGATGAGGTGGATAGTGTACTGATTGATGAAGCAAGAACTCCACTGATTATTTCAGGACCGGTGCCCAATGCCGACAACAGCAAATTCCAGGAGATCAAACCCTGGATTGAGCAGTTGGTACGCGCCCAGCAACAACTGGTTGCATCGTACCTCACTGAGGCGGAAAAACTGATGAAAACGAAGCCCGGTGATGCCGTGGCAGGCCTTGCCCTGCTCCGTGTCAAACGGGGACAGCCAAAAAATACACGCTACATCAAAATGCTCTCCCAGCAAGGAGTTGCAAAACTGGTACAAAGCACTGAACACGAGTACCTCAAAGATAACTCCAGCCAGATGCACGAGGTTGACGATGCGCTCTACTACGCCGTTGACGAAAAGGGGGCCACCATTGATTTGACCGACAAGGGGCGCGAGTTCCTCAGCAAACTGAGCCACCAGGACAGCGATATCTTTATGCTCCCCGATGTTGGCTCCGAAGTGGCCATTATTGAAAGTGACACATCAGTTGCAGTGGCCGACAAGGTTCAGAAAAAAGATGCTGTCTATCGCCTCTTTGCCGACCGTTCCGAGCGACTGCACAATATCAGTCAACTTCTGAAAGCATACTCCCTTTTTGAGCGCGACGATGAATATGTTGTACAGAACGGTCAAGTGATGATTGTCGATGAATTTACGGGCCGGATTCTTCCGGGTCGCCGTTACAGTGACGGCCTGCACCAGGCTATCGAAGCCAAGGAGAACGTCAAGATTGAGGGTGAAACGCAGACCATGGCAACCGTCACCATCCAGAACTTTTTCCGCCTCTACAAAAAGCTCGCTGGAATGACAGGCACTGCTGAAACAGAGGCCTCGGAGTTTTATGAAATTTACAAACTTGACGTCGTTGTCATTCCCACGAACGCCAGCATTGTTCGCAATGACAGAGAAGATCTTGTCTACAAGACTCGCCGTGAAAAGTACAATGCCGTTGCCTTGAAGGTTGAGGAGCTGCAGAAAAAGGGGCAGCCAGTGCTGGTCGGCACAACAAGTGTCGAGGTCTCGGAAACTCTGTCGAGAATGCTTCGGGCAAGAAAGATTGCCCACAATGTGCTGAACGCCAAACAGAACGACCGTGAAGCTGAAATTGTGGCTGAAGCAGGCCAGAAAGGGGCGGTGACCATTGCCACCAACATGGCGGGACGCGGCACGGATATCAAGCTTGGCCCTGGTGTGCGCGAACTGGGAGGACTCTTTATTCTTGGGTCTGAACGCCACGAGTCACGCCGTATTGACCGCCAGCTTCGTGGTCGTGCGGGTCGTCAGGGTGATCCCGGTGAATCGGTATTTTTTGTCTCTCTCGAAGATGAGCTGATGCGCCTCTTCGGCTCTGACCGTGTTATCTCGGTTATGGATCGTCTCGGCCACGAGGAGGGTGATGTGATTGAGCACTCCATGATTACCAAGTCGATCGAACGGGCACAGAAAAAAGTTGAAGAACAGAACTTTTCAATCCGTAAACGATTGCTTGAATATGACGATGTGCTGAACCAGCAACGCGAGGTGATCTACTCCCGCCGCCGAAACGGTCTCATCAAGGAGCGCCTCACCAGCGACATTCTCGACCTTCTGAAAGATTACAGCGACACGGTGATCAAAAAATTCCACAAGGAGTTTGATGTTGATGGTATAGAGGAGCAGGTGATGCGTGAGCTCTCCATCGAATTCAAACCTGATCGCCCGACTTTTGAACGTGAAGGAGTTGATGTTACAGCGGAGAAACTCTACGACACTGCCCTTGCTTTCTATCGCCGAAAAGAGGCTGCTGTGCCGGAGGAGATAATGGCGCAGATTGAAAAATATGCCGTCCTGAGCATTATTGACCTTCGCTGGAGAGAGCACCTCCGCGAAATAGACTCACTTCGTGAAGGCATCAACCTGCGTGCTTATGGCCAGAAAGATCCCCTGCTTGAGTACAAACAGGAGGCTTTCCGCCTTTTTATTGATCTATTGCGCGACATTGAACTCGAAACACTCTCTCTTGCCTTCAAGCTTTTTCCTGTCGATGCCGAAGAGGCGGATGAGATGGAAGAGCGGCAACGGAAAGCCGCTGTTCGGCAAGAGAGGCTGGTAGCTCAGCACGCCCCCGTCAGCAGTGTTTACTCTATCGTCGAAGAGGAGGAGGAGAGTCAAGAACCCCCGCAACAACCAATTATTGCTGAAAAAAAGCCTGGACGTAATGACCTTTGTTCCTGTGGAAGCGGGAAGAAGTATAAAAACTGTTGTGGACAGCAACTCTGAGCCATCGAATGAATCACTGAAATGTTTACCGGTAGATAATGAAACATAAAGAAGTTGAAGTGACACCAGCCCTTGCGGCAGAGCATGGTCTGAGCGCTGAAGAGTACGGCAGGATATGCGACATTCTCGGAAGAACCCCCTCATTTACCGAGATCGGTGTCTTCTCCGTCATGTGGTCTGAGCACTGCAGTTATAAAAATTCCATTGCCGTGCTTAAAACCCTTCCTCGCGAAGGGGCCGCCCTGCTCACCTCGGCAGGCGAGGAGAACGCAGGCTTGGTCGATATTGGCGACAACCTTGCCGTGGCTTTCAAGATTGAATCACACAACCACCCCTCTGCCGTTGAGCCCTATCAGGGTGCGGCAACCGGAGTTGGCGGTATTCACCGCGATATCTTCACCATGGGTGCCCGTCCGGTTGCCTCGCTCAACTCGCTTCGATTTGGTTCGCCGAAAGATCCCCGTGTCCGCTATCTGGTTGATGGCGTGGTGCGTGGTATAGGCGATTATGGTAACTCCTTCGGTGTCCCCACGGTTGGTGGCGAAATCTATTTTGAAGAGGGATATACCGGCAACCCGCTGGTCAACGCCATGTCCGTCGGCATTGTCGAACACCACAAAACTGTCAGCGCCACCGCGCTCGGTAAAGGCAATCCTGTGCTGATTGTCGGTTCCTCCACGGGACGGGACGGCATTCACGGCGCGACATTCGCTTCGGAGGATCTCAGCGAAGCCTCGGAGGACAAACGCCCCAGCGTTCAGGTTGGCGATCCCTTTGCCGAAAAGCTGCTGCTTGAGGCCACCCTTGAGGCCATTGCCACCGGCTATGTGGTCGGCCTGCAGGATATGGGCGCCGCTGGCATCACCAGCTCAACCTCCGAAATGAGCGCCAGAGGCATTGAGAAAACCGGCTCGGGCGGCATAGAGATTGACCTTGATCTGGTGCCGATTCGTGAAGCGGGCATGAGCGCCTATGAGATCATGCTCTCCGAATCGCAGGAACGGATGCTTATTGTCGCCAAAAAGGGATTTGAGGGAAAAATTATTGAGGTGTACGAAAAATGGGACGTCCTGGCGGTCACCATCGGACGCGTCACCGACGACAACTGCCTGCGAGTGCTGCACCATGGTGCCGTTGTTGCCGAAATTCCGGCAGAATCGCTCGTGCTTGGTGGTGGAGCACCGGTCTATATCCGTGAAGCGATAGAAAAAAAGCCTGTTACCCCAGTGGCAGAGCTTGTTGACGACGACACCCTCGACTTCAACACCCTCGCGCTCGACCTGCTCTCACGCCCCAATATTGCCAGCAAACAGTGGGTCTACCATCAGTATGATTCAATGGTGCAGACCAACACGGTAACGCCAACCGGCCACACCGATGCCGCCGTCATCCGCATCAAGGGGACGAAAAAAGGGCTTGCCATGAAAACCGACTGCAATGCCCGTTACGTCTATCTCAACCCGCTGGCGGGGGGCAAAATTGCGGTGGCCGAATGCGCCCGAAACATCGCCTGCTCCGGCGCAAAACCGCTGGCCATCACCAACTGCCTCAATTTTGGCAACCCCCTCAAACCGGAGGTATATTTTCAGTTCAAAGAGTCGGTCAGAGGCATGGGCGAAGCGTGCCGGGCCTTCAACACTCCGGTTACCGGCGGCAACGTCAGCTTCTACAACGAAACCTTCATCGGCGGCGTTCGTACCGCCATCTATCCAACCCCGACCATCGGTATGATCGGGCTGCTTGACGATATCGATAATCTTGTCGGCTCAACCTTCACCACGTCCGGTGATCTTATTCTGTTGGCTGGCGATCCCGAGCTGACGCTTGACGGTTCGGAGTACCTTGTCATGCAGTATGGCACCCCCGGCCAGGACTCCCCTTCTGTCGATCTTGAGCACGAAACCAATCTCCAGCGATTTCTGGTCTCAGTTGCTGAACAAAAGCTTCTCCATTCTGCCCACGACATCTCTGATGGAGGTCTTTTTGTCGCATTGGCTGAAAAGGGGATCATGAATGCCGAGGCTCCGCTTGGCTTCATCGTTACTCTGGAGGATACAGAGAGTTCTCCCATCCGTATGCAGCAGCAGCTCTTTTCTGAAGCACAAGGTCGGGTGCTCCTGAGCGTTTCGCCCGACAAGATTAAGGCACTTGCTGCTACGGCGGCTGAAAACAACATCCCTCTTCAGGCTATCGGCACCGTCATGGAACGGGCTGCATCAATC
Organism: uncultured Chlorobiaceae bacterium; assembly: GCA_903866255.1. Taxonomy (GTDB): domain Bacteria; phylum Bacteroidota; class Chlorobiia; order Chlorobiales; family Chlorobiaceae; genus Chlorobium. The sequence continues at coordinate 61,017 of CAIPMW010000084.1, forward strand.
TCCATTAATGGCAAGGAGATTGTGAACTTCACCATCGATGAGCTTGCGGAGGCCTACTACCATTCACTGGAACACGCTCTGCACCTTGACGAACTGTAAGCTTTCCTGATAAAAAAAGAGAGGAGAACAATTATGTTGCCTGTTGTCACTGCTCCAGAGATGCAAAGAGCCGACAAGGCGGCGATTGAGCAGCTCCTTATGGGCGAAACCCGTCTGATGGAGCTGGCTGGAGGCGAAGCTTTTCGGATACTCAACGAGAGCATCGACAAAAATATTGCCGATACCACCTCTCTTATCCTCTGCGGCAAAGGCAACAACGGCGGAGATGGTTTTGTGCTTGCCCGTCATCTGCTTAATCATGAGGCTTCGGTTGATCTTGTGCTGCTCTACCCGGAGAGTGTTCTGCAAGGGGTGAATCGCGAGGGGCTGGCCATTTTGCAGGCTTATGAAGAGCATCTGACCAATCTGCGCATTTTTGCCAGCCTTGATCAAGCTCTGCCATTTATTGAGGAGAGCCACTACGATATCCTGGTTGATGCCATGACCGGCACCGGCCTTCGCCTTGGCAAACCCGGCATGGAGCTTGCCTCTCCCCTGTGCGACGGCATTGAACTGCTCAATACACTTCGTGACGAGAGAGGTGCCATGACCATCGCCCTCGATATTCCCTCGGGCCTTGATGCCTCTACCGGCAGCACATCCACTCCCGCCATTCAGGCTGATGTGACCATCACCATGGCCTTTTTGAAGCGGGGCTTTTATCTGAATGAGGGGCCAAACTGCTGTGGTGAGGTTCGCGTGGCGGAGATCTCCATTCCCCGTTTTCTGGTTGAGCCATCCTCATGCCTGCTGATTGACCAGGAGTTTGCCGCCGAACAGTTTATTTTGCGCGAACCATCAAGCGCCAAACATACCAATGGCAAGCTGCTGATCATTGCCGGATCGCAAACCGCCCACTCTTCGATGGCAGGAGCTGCAATCCTTGCCGCCAAAGCTGCTGTAAAAACCGGCACCGGATACGTCTGCCTCTCTGTGCCGATTTCGCTGGCCAACACCATGCATCTGGCCGTGCCGGAAGCGGTGGTCATCGGCAGAGATGTCGCTGCCATGCTCGAAAAAGCCCGCTGGGCGGATGTTATCCTGATTGGATGCGGCCTCGGGCGCGACGAGGAGACTATTTCGCTGCTGAAAGAGCTTCTCGTCAGTTCGGACATCGCCGAAAAAACGCTGATTCTGGATGCCGATGCACTCTACGCCCTTTCAGCCATCGGACTCCCGGATGCCCTCGCCTCATGCAACAACGTGCTGCTTACCCCGCATTATGGAGAGTTCAGCCGTCTCACCAACATTCCCGCTGAAGTGATCGCTTCAGACCCGATTGAAACCGCCCAACTCTTTGCCCGTCAGCATGGAGTAACCGTGCTGCTGAAAGGCAACCCCACCGTCATTGCCTCCGCAGACGGCCCGACACTACTCAACACCAGCGGTACCGAAGCGCTGGCCACCGCAGGATCCGGCGACGCGCTCTCCGGCATGATTGCCGCCCTTGCCGCCAAAGGTGCCGACCTCGTCAATGCCGCCGCCGCCGGCGCATGGTTCCATGGCCGCGCCGGCGACCTGGCCAGCGATGTCGCCAGCCTCGTGTCGTCGGGCATGGTCGTTGACGCGATTCCACAGGCAATCGGGAAGATTTTTGAGGTGGACCCTTGATGTTTATTCAACATGTGCTAATGGCCTGTAACCGATGAGCTTCATCCTTCCCATCAACATTGAAAACCTTCTCTCTTGCAGTGGTGTTGAATCGGCACGTATAGAGTTCAAGGGCCGTTGGGATGAAAAGACGACAGCTCCGCAGGTTTTAAAAACTATTGCAGCCTTTGCCTACGACCTGCAAAACCTTAATGGCGGCTATATCATCATTGGTGTCAATGAAAATAAAGGGTGTGCCGTCTTGCCTCCCTGTGGAATTGCCCCGGAAAAAATTGATACTATCCAAAAATGGATACGTGGAAATTGCAATCACATTGATCCTGAATATCAGCCTGTCTTTTCGCCCGAAATGGTAAACGGTAAACACATTCTTGTACTTTGGGTGCCTGGCAGTGATATTCGTCCTCACAGCCCCCCTGACGGGGAAAAAGAACAGATGTCCAATATTATTCAAGACCAACCAGAAGACAGCTCCTATGAGGAAATTCTGAAAGAATTGGCCTTTGCGCTCATGATTGATCGCGGGATGGCAAGCATAAACTGGGCAGCGGAAGGTGAACGATGGCTTAATGAGATTTATACGTATATTTTCCGGGAGATTCCTGCAACAACCGTCAAAGTAGTAGAGGCGATTTACAGCAAAGTGGACTTGTTGAAGACATTTCCCTATCTTGGCTCTCGGTATGATCCTGAATCCGAGGATGACATCCGGATCTTGTTGTATGGACATTATCGGATTGCGTATCTCGTCAAATCCTATCAGCAGATTGATATTTTGGGTTTTTTTCATACTGCACTGAAGATCGAACAGTATCTCTAATGTGGTGACAAGGAAGGAGGCCAGCATGAGGAAAACCAAAATTACGGTCAATCGGAACAGTGCGAAAAGCCGCGCAGGCACCTCAACTCCACGTTGGTCGTCCAAAAATTTATTGCATTTTCAAAAGAAATTTCTTAACATTGTACAATTGTACATGATTTTAGATTGATATGAAAATTGTAATTGATACATCCATTGTAATAGCAGTTATTACAAATGAAAAGCATAAGCCAGTTTTAATTAATAAAACCAGGGCAGCTCATTTGCTTGCTCCCTCTTCGCTTCCTTTTGAGATTGGCAACGCCATCTCGGCAATGTTTAAAAGAAATCGCATATCTCTGGCTCAAGCACTTTATGCACTTGAGGCCTTCGAAAAAATTCCTGTTCAGCTTTGTGATGTCAACCTGAACAAATCTGTGGAATTAGCTCAACTCTTGGGAATATATGCATATGACGCTTATTTTATCGAGTGCGCTCAATCCTATAAATCACCGTTGTTTTCGTTGGATCATGGACTAATCGAAGCTGCATCTAAAATTGGTATTAAATCTATAGAGGTTTAAAATGACCATATATACATATTCTGAAGCAAGACAAAATTTTGCATCTGTTCTTGACAAAGCAGGGAAAATTGGCGAAGTGTTAATAAAACGTAAAGATGGGACAATCTTTGTCATCAAACCGATTCCAAAAAACGATTCTCCACTTGATGTTAAAGGCATCGATTTAAATTTATCAAGAAATGAAATTGTTGAATTATTGCATGAGGCTAGACAAAGATAATTTAAGATCAAGATAACAGCGCCGAATTACTTGTCATTTTTGTCTGAAATTTAGTTGCCAATGGTTTTAAGGGGTTAGAAAATCATGAGAAATTAAATCTTTTGTTTTACCAAGATCAATGCCAAAGAAAGTTAGAGAATTGATAAAAGAACTTGAACAAGCTGGTTTCATCAATCGCGGCGGAAAAGGTAGTCACAGAAACTTTGTGCATCCTGACGTAAGCAAATCAATTGTTATTTCCGGGCAGCCAGGAGATGACGCTCAGCGTTATCAAGAAAAAGCAGTCAAAGTAGCAATAGAGGAATCAAAAAAATGAGCGAAAGTATCCGTTATGTAAAAATTGTTGAGTGGTCTGAAGAAGATTCATGTTTTGTTGGTAGTTGCCCTGGTCTTTTTTATGGCGGCTGTCATGGAAGTGATGAAAAACAGGTCTTTGCTGAGTTATGCCAAATAGTTGAAGAAACTATCCAGCTCTATAAAAAAGATAAGCATTCTTTGCCACCACCAACAGCGGGTAAAGACTATGCAAATAAAATGCTCAGTATTGCCTGACCCGACGTTCCAGCGGAGCTTCGCTATTGCGCAGCCTGCGGAACTTTGCGTTATGCCCAGTTAGATCTCTCCCACTCCGACTCTTGAGCGGTGCCTGCAAAATATGAAGCACTCCAATGCCAACAAGTGACTATATTGGAATGGCTTAAATCGTATAATACCAAGCTGATTGAGCTGATGGTTATTTTAAACAGAAAGACATAATGACAAGCACCCAACAACGCGCCGAACTGCAACGCCAAATCTGGCAAATTGCCAATGATGTACGAGGCGCAGTCGATGGCTGGGATTTCAAGCAATATGTACTTGGCACCTTGTTCTATCGCTTTATCAGTGAAAACTTTGCCAGTTACATTGAAGGCGGTGATGACAGCATCAACTATGCGCAACTCGGCGATAAGGTCATCACCCCGGAAATCAAAGATGATGCCATTAAAACCAAGGGCTACTTCATCTACCCCAGCCAACTGTTTGCCAGCATTGCCGCCAGTGCCAACACCAACGAAAGCTTGAATACCGACCTGGCCGCCATATTTGCCGCCATCGAAAGCTCCGCCAACGGCTATCCATCGGAGCAGGATATTAAAGGGCTGTTTGCCGATTTCGATACCACCAGTAACCGCCTCGGTAATACCGTTGCCGACAAAAACAGCCGTTTGGCCGCTGTGCTCAAAGGGGTGGAGAGGCTGGACTTTGGCGACTTTGACGGTAGCCACATCGACCTGTTTGGCGATGCCTACGAGTTTTTGATCTCTAACTACGCCGCCAATGCCGGTAAATCCGGTGGCGAGTTTTTCACCCCGCAACATGTTTCCAGGCTGATTGCACAACTGGCCATGCACAAGCAAACCAGCGTCAATAAAATTTATGACCCTGCGTGTGGTTCTGGCTCCCTGCTGCTGCAAGCCAAAAAGCACTTTAACGAGCACATTATTGAAGACGGTTTTTGGGGCCAGGAGATCAACCACACCACCTACAACCTGGCGCGGATGAACATGTTCTTGCACAACATCAACTACGACAAGTTCAACATTCAACTGGGTGATACGCTGCGAAATCCGCATTTTGGTTATGACAAACCCTTTGATGCCATTGTCTCCAACCCGCCTTACTCGGTGAAATGGATAGGCAGTGACGACCCAACCCTGATTAATGATGAACGCTTTGCCCCTGCCGGTGTGTTAGCACCTAAATCCAAAGCCGACTTTGCTTTTGTACTCCATGCTCTCAGTTACCTGTCCAGCAAAGGTCGCGCGGCCATTGTCTGCTTCCCCGGTATTTTTTACCGAGGCGGTGCCGAGCAGAAAATCCGCCAATATCTGGTGGACAACAATTATGTCGAAACCGTGATCTCACTCGCGCCTAACCTGTTTTTTGGCACCACCATCGCGGTCACCATTTTGGTGCTGTCCAAACACAAAATCGACACCACCACCCAGTTCATTGATGCCAGTGCACTGTTTAAAAAGGAAACCAATACCAACACGCTCACTGACAAGCACATCGAACAGATCATGCAGGCATTCGATAGCAAAACGAATATTGAGCATTTTGCCAAATCGGTGAGCTTTGATGCCCTCGCTGCCAATGATTACAACCTGTCGGTCAGCAGCTATGTCGAAGCCAAAGATAACCGTGAAGTGGTTGATATTACTCAGCTCAATGCCGAGCTGAAAATCACGGTTGCGAAAATTGACCAGTTGCGCAAGGAGATTGATGCGATTGTGTCTGAGATTGAAGGCGAGGAGGCTTAAAACATGAGCGATGTCATTATTTACACCACCGAAGACGGCACGACCAAAATTGATTTACGTCTGGAAAACGGCACGGTTTGGTTATCTCAATCAGAAATTGTCGAGCTTTTTCAAACCACCAAGCAAAATATCAGCAAGCACATTCAGGCCATTTTTGACGACCAAGAGCTGAATGAGAAAGCAACTGTCAACCATCAGATGACAATTCAAACAGAAGGCGAGCGCGATAAGTTTTATGGAAAAACTACTGGATGACCACCATGCAGTGCAATCCACTGGGAGAAAGACCATGAATGAACCGAAAAACAAAATAACCTTGTTTGATAACAGGGAAGTGCGCCAATTATGGGAGGATGAAGCCGAAAAATGGTGGTTCTCGGTCGTTGATGTTATTGCCATTTTGAGTGACCAACCCAGCCATGAGCGCGCCCGCAAGTATTGGAGCGTGATGAAAACACGCCTAAAACAAGAGGGGGCTGAACCGACTACAGTTTGTAGTCAGTTGAAAATGCAAGCCCACGACGGAAAAATGCGTCTGACCGACGAATGGGACAAGGCGGGGGTTCAGCAAGGCCAAGAATATGCCGCGCTTACCGACCTGATGAGCCGCGTATGGAGCGGCATAAGCACCCGCGAATACAAGCAGCACAAGGGGCTGAAAAAAGAAAACCTGCGCGACAACATGACCAACACCGAACTGGTGCTCAACATGCTGGCCGAAGTTGCCACTACGGATATTTCGCAAGTGCGTAACCCCGAAGGTCTTGCTGAAAGCGCGCAAGTCGCGAAAGAAGGCGCCAAGACCGCCAAGGCTGCGCGCCAGCAATTGGAAAGGAGCACGGGCAAACCGGTAGTCAGTAAGTTGAACGCAAAACAACTGGCCGCACAGCAGTTGGAAAGCGATTTTGATAAAGCGATCAAAGTAATGGGGAAAAAAGGCGGCAGCCATGAGTGATATGAACTTTATGGAAAAGCTGCTGGATGGCGTTGAGGTGGAATGGAAGCCTTTAGCGCAGGGGAAAAATAAAGTAGCGGAGTTAAGACGAGGACGAGTAATGTCAAAAGAATATTTAGTTGAGAACGCTGGAGATTTTCCCGTATACAGCTCGCAAACAGCCAATAATGGTGAGATTGGAAAAATCAATACATTCGACTTTGATGGGGAGTTTCACTACTGTCCAACTATAAGTCAAATAAATTCAATTGGTTACAGGCACGGGTCTCTGGGATTGTGCCAGCAGAATTCGTAACTAATTGTAAAATATCGACTTGTTCAAATACACTGACACTCAAAATTTGTAGAAAAGTG